>NZ_BAAAZN010000025.1:0-9710 GCF_039536925.1 Amycolatopsis ultiminotia
AGGGTTGTGGGAGAGTAGGACACCGCCGAACTCAACCCAAAAAAGGTAGTGGTGGTGTGGGGCGGGGCCCCGGTCGAGAACCCGAGCACGGTTCTCCCAGACCCCAACCCACACCACCACTTTCTTCTATCCCCACCCCCCGGTGGTGACCCACCACGACAGGCGATCGTGCAATGCCCCCGCCCACAGGCGGGCCGGGAGCGGTGTGTAGCGCAACCCCCCACAGCGGGATGATGTTGCCGGTGACCCGGGCATTACTGTCGGGATGCCGCCATCCTGCAGCACCATCCCCCGACCCCGCAGCAACACCCGCACCCCCGGCCCGGCACGGGACCGGCACGGACCGCCAGCAAGCGGGTTCTGCATCCCACCCGACAATCGGGGGACGCCATCCCAGCCCCCGCCGGCCGCCAACACCAACCCAACCCCCGGCCCGGGACCCCGCCCGGCCCGGACCGCCATCGAACGAGTTTCTGCCTCCCACACCCCACCCCACAACAGGGGACGTGTGAGGCCAGACCCCCGCCCCACAGCAGCGCCGCGATCAGACCCCGGGCCCCATCGAGCGGGCCCGTGCACGCTTCGCGTACAAGAATCCCACACCCGACCCAACGACCGGATGCTCACCATCCCAGCCCCCGCCAGCAGCCAACACCGATCCAGGCACCACCCACCCGGCACCCCGGCCCGATCGACACCACCAACCGCCCGGCCCCGCATCCACTGCCACCACCACACCTCGAACCACACCCCACCCGACAGCTAGGTTCACGAACCACACTCGCTCGACGGCAAGGTTCGCGAGCCACATCACCCCGGCAATCGAGCCACGAACCAGGCCACCCGAACCATAACCAGGCCCCGTATCCCACACCCGACCCAACGACCGCCTCGGTCCTGCTTCGCGCCGCGCCGGTCTCCCCGGGGCGCGTCGGACCGGCTGCCGCGGGAGTCCTGGTCGCGGCGAGCCGACCGTCCGGACCCCTCATCCGCTGAGTCCCGTCGACCGAACTCGGACACCTGGCCTCCTGCGGGCTCGCCATCCTCACCCGGCCGGCGGGCTTGTCTCGATCTAGGCTCCGCCCGGCGCCGTGCCCACAATCGCGCGGCACGACCCGCCACAGGTCCGGTTGACGCCACCTGCATCCGACAGCCCCAAGCAGCACAGCCCGTCACTGCCGCACGCGCCCGGTCGCTCGCTCTCGACCGTTCGCTGCGGTGTTCGCTCACTCCTCCTGTGGTCGTCGCAGGAGGTAGGTGTCCATGATCCAGCCGTGCCGCTTCCGGGCCTCCGCGCGGGTCTCGCGGATCTGTTCGGCCAAGCTCCCGTCCAGCGGTCCGGACAGCAGGATCTCTGCTGGTGTTCCGACATACGCGCCCCAGAAGATCCACAGGCCCTGGTCGGTGAACCGGTCGAACGTCGTGTGTGCGTCGAGCAGTACGCAGACGTCGTCGGCGTCGGCGGGCCAGCCTTGGGACAGGCGGCGGCCGGTCGTGAACTGCACTGCCCGCCCGATCTGGTTCATCGTCGTACGGTGGCGCGCGACGAGTGCGGCGACGCTGCTCACTCCCGGCACCACCTCGTAGTCGAACGCCACCGTCCCCCTCGCCAGCACCGCTTCGACGAGGGCGATCGTGCTGTCGTACAGCGACGGGTCGCCCCACACCAGGAAGGCGCCGGTCTCACCGTCGCGCAGCTCGTCGCGGATCAACCGTTCGTAGACATCCGTGCGGAGCTGATGCCAGTCCGCGACCGCGGCACGGTAATCCGGTGGTGTCCGATCGCGCTCCGGATCCTGCGCGGTCACCACGCGATACCCCGACCGGGTCACGAAGCGTTCCAGGATCTCCTGCCGCAGCCGCACCAGATCGGCCTTCGCGGTCCCTTTGTCGAGGACGAAGAACACGTCGACCCGGTTGAGCCGGTCGACCGCCTGGACGGTCAGGTGCTCGGGATCGCCCGCACCGATCCCGATCGCGTAGATCTTCCGCATGGCCGCAGTCTGCCCGCCGGGGTAACCGGGCTCACCGCCGGGCCGGATGGCACACCCCTACCCCCGATGGGTATAAAGGTGACATCGGACGACGATGCCTGCGAAGGAGAACCGCGATGACTGAAGCCACCTACACCGTCGAGGGGATGACCTGCGCACACTGCGTCGGGGCGGTGAAGGAGGAGGTCGGCGAGCTGACCGGGGTACGCTCGGTCGAGGTGGATCTGGACTCCGGCGCGGTGAAAGTGACCAGCGAGCAGCCGCTGTCGCACGACGTAGTCGAGGCCGCGGTCGTCGAGGCCGGTTACCGGCTCGCGGCGTAGGGCGCAGGCATGAGCACGACAGCACACGACAGTTCCCGAACGGTCGAACTCGTCATCGGCGGGATGACGTGTGCTTCGTGCGCCGCCCGCGTCGAGCGCAAGCTCAACAAGGTCGAAGGCGTCGCGGCGAGCGTCAACTACGCCACGGAGAAGGCGCACGTCGAATACCCCGCCGCCGTTTCAGTCGACGACCTGGTGGGCGTCGTCGAGGCCACCGGTTACACCGCGAAGGCACCGGAGCCGCAACAGGCCGACCAGCCCGAGCGGACCGACGACGAGACGCGGACGTTGCGGGAGCGCCTCGTTTACTCCGCCGTCCTGACCGTGCCGGTGATCGTTCTCGCGATGGTCCCCGCCGCGCAGTTCGACAACTGGCAGTGGCTGTCTCTCACGCTCGCCGCGCCCGTGGTGGTCTGGGGTGCCTGGCCGTTCCACCGGGCGGCCTGGACGAATCTCCGGCACGGCGCCGCGACCATGGACACCCTGATTTCGCTGGGCGTTCTCGCGGCCACGCTCTGGTCCGTGTACTCCCTGTTCTTCGGTATGGCCGGGATGCCGGGGCTGCGTCACGGCTTCGAACTCACCGTGTCCCCGGGAGGCGGTACCGGCAACATCTACCTCGAGGTCGCTTCCGGCGTCACCACGTTCATCCTGGCCGGCCGCTATTTCGAGGCGCGGGCCAAGCGTCGCTCCGGTGCGGCCCTTCGCGCGTTGCTGGAGCTCGGTGCGAAGGACGTTGCGGTGCTGCGCGATGGCCGTGAGCGGCGGGTGCCGGTGGACGACCTGCGAGTCGGCGACGTGTTCGCGGTGCGGCCAGGGGAGAAGATCGCCACCGACGGCGTGGTCACCGAGGGTGGTTCCGCGGTCGACGTCAGCATGATCACCGGCGAATCCGTACCGGTCGAAGTCGCGGTGGGTGAGGGCGTGACCGGTGCAACGGTGAACGTCGGCGGGCGGATCCTGGTGCGTGCAACCCGGGTCGGCGGCGACACCCGGCTTGCGCAGATGGCCCGGCTCGTGGAGGAAGCGCAGAACGGCAAGGCCGCCGTCCAGCGGCTGGCCGACCGGGTGTCCGCGGTGTTCGTGCCGATCGTGCTGGTGCTGGCGCTGGGCACACTGGCCGCCTGGCGCGCGAGCGGTGGCGACGTGGCCGAGGCGTTCACCGCGGCGGTTGCGGTGCTGATCATCGCCTGCCCGTGCGCGCTCGGGCTCGCGACCCCGACCGCGCTGCTGGTCGGCACCGGGCGCGGTGCCCAGCTCGGGATCCTGATCAAGGGACCGGAGGTGCTCGAATCCACCCGGCGGGTCGACACGATCGTGCTGGACAAGACCGGGACCGTCACGACCGGGCGGATGAGCCTGGCCGAGGTGCACGTCGCGAAGGGGACCACCGAGGACGAGGTGCTCCGCTACGCGGGAGCGGTCGAACACTCGTCGGAGCACCCGATCGCGAAGGCTGTCGCAGACGGCGCACGCGAACGAGCGGGGGAGCTGCCGGTCGTCACGGAGTTTCGGAACACGGCGGGACTCGGCGTTTCCGGTGTCGTGAACGGGACCGTCGTACTGGCCGGTCGCGCCGCGTTCCTGGCGGACCGGAGCGTCGCCGTCGACGACCGGCTCACGCTCGCCAAGGTGAACGCTGAAAAACAGGGAGCCACCGCCGTCTTCGTCGCTTGGGACGGTGCCGCGCGGGGCGTGCTGGTGGTGTCGGACACGATCAAGCCCACCTCGGCGCAGGCGGTGGCGGAGCTTCGCGCCCTCGGTCTGCGTCCCGTCCTGCTGACCGGCGACAACGCCGGTGCGGCGGAAGTGGTAGCCGAGGCCGCCGGGATCACCGAGGTCGTCGCCGAGGTGCTGCCGGAGGACAAGGTTGCCGCGGTGAAACGCCTGCAGGGTGAGGGCCGGGTGGTCGCGATGGTGGGCGACGGCGTGAACGACGCCGCGGCGCTGGCCCAGGCCGACCTGGGCCTGGCCATGGGCACCGGCACCGACGCCGCCATCCAGGCCGGCGACCTGACCCTGGTGCGCGGCGACCTGCGCGCGGCGGTCGACGCGATCCGGCTGGCCCGCCGCACCTTGGGCACCATCAGGGGCAACCTGTTCTGGGCGTTCGCGTACAACGTGGCGGCCTTGCCGCTCGCCGCTTTCGGCCTGCTCAACCCGATGATCGCGGGCGCGGCGATGGCCTTCTCGTCCGTTTTCGTCGTCTCGAACAGCCTCCGCCTGCGCCGCTTCCGCGCAGCTCACTAGGGCACGATCGGGTGGCGAGGCCGCGCCGGTGTGCGGGCAGGTGGGTCGTCGCTCGACGACGTTGCGGGATCACTGCGCAGATGTCCACGGATCGTCCAAGGGGTTGGCCACCCGGTCCGAGCGCGCGCCCAGACGGCGCCCGGGACGGGTGGATCCGCAGGTGCCGCGTCAGGGGCGGGACCACCAGCGCGCACCGGCAGCATCCCCAGCCACACGCTGCAGCTCTCGCCAGACACGCCCTGGGTGTCCTTGGCCGGGGACGTCGGTGGCGGGAGCTGCCGTATCGGGCCAAGGGGACGGTCGGCAATCGGTTCCGGCGCCGCTCGCGCAGCGGGATCATCGCGAGGCATCAGGCCATCGGCCGGTCCCGCAAGCTGCGCCTAGCCTGCGACCGTCACGGACGGCCGCTGTCGGTCGCCGATGGCACCCTGTTCACCAGGCCATAGCGGGAGTCGAGGGCCGCCGACCGGTCGAGGCTGTTGGCTGACCCGGCGACTGTTCCCGAACACCGTGACCACCGGATCGGCCGGCTGCGCCACGGCCGGCACCAGCTTTCGACCGCGCTGCCTACCAGCTCCGCACCCTCGCCGAACGCTGCGCCAGCCGCCTCAAGCAGCTCCGCGCCACCCGATTCGACAGACCACACTCCGAGTCAAGGCATGGCCACGGTGCTCGGCTGGCTTTGCGGACACCCCGACCGCTGCCGGGACACCAGCGGGGCCGAGATCGGTCGCCACGGCCGATGCGGTCAGGAACGGACCAGGCGGGCGATCGCGTCGGAGGCTTCCCGGACCTTCAGCTCCGCCTCCTCGCCGCCGGTGGCCGCGGCCTGGACGACGCAGGTGGCCAGGTGCTCGTCGAGCAGCTCGAGCGAGAACGACTGCAGAGCCTTCGTCGCCGCGGAAACCTGGGTCAGGATGTCGATGCAGTACTTGTCCTGTTCGACCATGCGCTGCAGACCGCGGACCTGACCCTCGATCCGGCGGAGGCGTTTGAGGTAGGCCTCCCGTTCACTGCCGTAACCGGTCATGGTGCTGTGTCCCCTTCGTCGGCCTGTCGCTCGACGTCCAGCATACCCTCCCGGTGTATCCGTCGCGGGGATCAGCCGGGGGAGGCTGCCTCGCTGAGTGCCGACGTGCGGCGCTGGCTCGGGACCGGGGTTCCCTCGTCGTCCAATGCGGTGTTCGCGGTGGCCAGGAGTTCGCGGGTGCCGCGCAATGCGGCCGTCAATCGCTGCCGCAGGGCAGTCAGCTCGGCCACGCGGCGCTCGGCGTCCGCGACGACCCGGCCGGCGTGCTCGGTGGCCTGGGTGACGACGCCGTCGGCCTCCGCCCGTGCGGCGGCAGTGCGTTCGGCTATCTCGCGGAGCACATCCGTGCGGCGCTCGGCGAGCGTGCGGGTGACGTGTTCTGCCAGCCGGTGCCGCTCTTTCGCCGCGGCTTCGTCGGCGGCGGCGCGCTCCTCGGCCGCACGGTGCAGCAGCTCCTCGTGCTGCTGCCGCTGCTGCTCGCGATCCCGTTCGATGGCCTCGGCCAGCGCGCGTTCCTTTTTGGTGAGCCGCACGGCCTCCGCCTTCGCGTCGGCGACGATCTGCCCGGCGGTCGCCTCCGCCCGTGCGGTGATCTCCGTGGCCTCTTCGCGGGTCAGCTCGATCATCCGGCGCGAACGTTCCTGCAGCGCGTCCGCTTCGATGGGGGTGCGGCTGATCCGGTCGACCGTGGCGCGCAGCGCGGTGTTGTGCTCCGCCAGCACGGCCGCCTGGCGCGCGGCAGCGTCGCGCTCGGCCGCCAGCCGCCGGAACTCCGCCTCGACCCAGGCCACGAATTCCTCGACCTGGCCACGGTGGTAGCCGCGCCACGCCGGATCGAAAGCCGGTCGTGCGGGCATCGGGTCCTCGCCACCGCCGGGGGCCATGCGCTCACCTCCCATTTGGATGGTTTCTCCTCGGGCGCTCGTTTTTCTTGCCGCTCCGGGGAATTTCGCCTGCCTCCAGTGTGCCCGAAGTTCGGCCGGTAAGGGGGAACGGGGGCCGATCAATCTTCGACCGGATCCTCCGGGCCGGTCGCGGTGCTGCGCACGCCGGGCAGTTCCGCCAGCTCCGCGGTGAGATCGGCGAGATTTCCACGGCCCTGCAGGCGCAGCGTCACGACCGCGATTCGTTGCCCCTCTTCGGAAACCGTCTCGCGATCGACCGCGACCCGGTGCACCGCCCACCCGCGGTCGGTGCACGTGGTCAGCACGGCACGCAGAACCCCGTGGCCGTCGGCGTAACTGAGCCGCAGGATCGGCGGCTGCCGTTGATGGCGTGCCACGAAGCGGGAAAGCGGCGGGAATCCACGGGTAATCACGACGAGCCCGGCCGTGGTCGCGGCGGCGAGCACCGGCAGCCCGGCACCGCACGCGACACCGACTGCCGCGGCGAGCCACACCGTCGCGGCGGTGGTGAGTCCGCGCACCGCGTCGCGGCGCACGAAGATCAGGCCGCCGCCGACGAACCCGATACCGGACACGATCTGCGCGGCGATCCGCGACGGATCGAGCGCGACGTGGTCGAGGCCGAGCAGATCCGCGAACCCGTACTTCGACACGAGCATGAACACCGCTGAGCCGACGCCGACCAACGTGTGCGTGCGCAGCCCTGCCTGTTTGTTGCCTGCCTCGCGCTCAAGGCCGATCACGGTACTCAGCACCAGCGCGAGCACGACCGGAAGCAGCAGTGACCACTGCTCGCCGGTGGACCACAATGCGTGCACGGGATGACCTCCTCGGCGGTCACTGTGCCCGGTGCCCGGCACGTCCGCGCGCCCGGGTGGGTGAACACGCCTAAGCTCGGCGCATGGCCCGGTATTTCGACGTGCACCCGCAGAACCCGCAGCGCCGCGCTCTCGGTCAGGTCGTGGACCTGCTGCGCGAGGACGGGCTGATCGCCTACCCCACGGACTCGTGTTTCGCGCTCGGCTGCCGGCTGGGCAACCAGCGCGGGATGGAGCGCATCCGCAGCATCCGCAAGCTGGACCACCGGCACCACTTCACGCTCGTCTGCCAGGATTTCGCGCAACTCGGCCAGTTCGTGCACATCGACAACACGGTGTTCCGCGCGATCAAGGCCAGTACGCCCGGCCCGTACACGTTCATCCTCCCGGCCACCAAGGAGGTGCCGCGCCGGCTGCTGCACGCCAAGAAGAAGACGGTCGGCGCGCGGATCCCCGAGCACGTGGTCACCCAGGCGCTGCTCAGCGAGCTGGGCGAGCCGATTCTCTCGAGCACGCTGTTGCTGCCCGGCTTCGACGAGCCGCTGACGCAGGGCTGGGAGATCAAAGAGGAACTCGACCACGTCGTCGACGCGGTACTCGACTCGGGGGACTGCGGTGTGGAGCCGACCACGGTGATCGACTTCTCCTCCGGCGAGGCCGAGGTGGTGCGGCAAGGTGCCGGGGACGCGTCCCGCTTCGAGTGACGGTGATCGGTCGCCGGCTCACCCGGATGGGGAGTGCGGCGTGAAATTCCTGCCGACGACGACCGTGAGCCCGCAAGTGCGGGAAGGGTTGACCGAAGAGCCCCGGCAGTCGGTGATGACCGGACATGCGGACTTCATCGCCAAGATCCGCGCCTCCGGCGACATGATCAGCACACAGGCGCTGGGCGGGCCCGGCGACAGCGCGGTCGCGCGCGTGCGCGACGGCGTGCCGTTCGTCGAGCCGAAGGAGTTCGGCCGCCACTTCGTCGAATGCGAGAACCGGACGCTGGAGGTCGCCGCGATGATCCCGGACGCCGCGATCGAGGGCCTCGGCGTCGAGGTCCGGCCGGTCGTGTTCTTCGCCGACGCGGACTCCGGGACCGAACTCGGCTGATGGACGTCGGGGAGCTGCTCCGGCCGCTCGCCGGAGCAGGACGACACGCTGGCCCTGCCGCCACCCCGATCTCACAGGTCGCGCTCACGTTACGCGCGGTCGGCGGGCTGACGACCGGGGAGATCGCGTTCCTCGTGCCGGAAGCGACCATGACGCGACGGATCACCCGCGCGAAGGAGAGCATCGCCGCCGCGGGTGCGGCCTTCGCACCACCGTCGGCGGAAGACCGGCCGGCCCGGCTGCGAGTGGTGCTGCAGGTGCTCTACCTGATCTTCAACGAGGGGTACGTGGCTTCGTCCGGTGATCAGCTGCACCGGGTGGAGCCGTCCGAGGAGGAGGTCCGGCTGCCCCGTGACGTGCACGCGCCCCTGCCGGGCGACGGCGAGGTGACCGGCCTCCTGTACGCGGAGCGTGCTGCTGGCCTTCAGGCTGCCGCCCGCCGCGGCGGGCAGTTGGTGCCGCTCGCCGAACAAGATCGTCGCAAGTGGACGGTGCCGCACATCGTGGAGGGGTGGAGCCGGTGAACCGGGCCCGCCGGAACGGCGCCCGGCGGGCCCGTACCAGGGCAGGCAGCCGTCGCCGCGCCGCACGACCAGGCACTCAGCACCGACACCACCGACTGGACGCAGATCCTCGAGCTGTAGGACCTGCTGGAACACCTCTCACCGGGTCCAGTGACCACGGGGCGATCGCTGTCGCCATGGTCCAGGGCCCGCAGGAGGGCTGGCGCTATTCGCGACCCTCGATGGTGACCCGCTGCTCAGCCAGAGGCACCGGCTGGACGCGATACCCGCGCACCTGCTCGAGCTCGCCACCGATCCGGCATGCGCGCACGAGCCTTACCTGCGCGCGGTGGAGCGGGCGAGCAGCCTCGCGGGATGTGAGTACCTCGGGTCGCGCGGTGGAGCGGGCGAGCAGCCTCGCGGGATGTGAGTACCTCGGGTCGCGCGGTGGAGCGGGCGAGCAGCCTCGCGGGATGTGAGTACCTCGGGTCGCGCGGGGGAGCGGGCGAGCAGCCTCGCGGGATGTGAGTACCTCGGGTCGCGCGGTGGAGCGGGCGAGCAGCCTCGCGGGATGTGAGTACCTCGGGTCGCGCGGGGGAGCGGGCGAGCAGCCTCGCGGGATGTGAGTACCTCGGGTCGCGCGGTGGAGCGGGCGAGCAATCTCGCGGGATGTGAGTACCTCGGGTCGCGCGGGGAGCGGGCGAGCAATCTCGCGGGATGTGAGTACCTCGGGTCGCGCGGGGAGCGGGCGAGCAATCTCGCGGGATGTGAGTACCTCGGGTCGCGCGG
>NZ_BAAAZN010000025.1:9808-39987 GCF_039536925.1 Amycolatopsis ultiminotia
CTCGCGGGATGTGAGTACCTCGGGTCGCGCGGGGAGCGGGCGAGCAATCTCGCGGGATGTGAGTACCTCGGGTCGCGCGGGGAGCGGGCGAGCAATCTCGCGGGATGTGAGTACCTCGGGTCGCGCGGTGGAGCGGGCGAGCAGCCTCGCGGGATGTGAGTACCTCGGGTCGCGCGGTGGAGCGGGCGAGCAGCCTCCCGGAACGCGAGCACCTCCGGTCGTGTGCGGCGAAGGTGTCCGGCCAGGGCTGAATGCTCCGGATGCTCCGGCCCGGTCTCAGCCGAGGAGGGGGCGCACTTCCACCCCGCCGTCGAGGGTGGGGATGTAGTCGGCGATGTGCACTGCGTGCTCGAGGTCCCTGGCGTCCACGACCAGGAGTCCGGCCAGCGATGCGTCGGCCGGCGCGAACGGGCCCTGGGCCACCGATCGGTCACGGAGTGTGTAGGTGTCCTGGTCCGAGCGGGTCGCGTAGCCCGCCACTAGGGCCCCGCCGGAGGCGGTGATCCGGGCTTCGACCTGGCCGTGGGCGGCCAGTACGTCCGCAGGCAGGTCCGCGAAGCCACCCGGGGCACGCTCGTAGACCAGGAGCGCGAAGTGCGGCATGATCGGTCTCCCCGTTGCATACAGTGCCGAAAGGGCTGGTCACGGCGGTACTACCGGCGGGCGGCGATCTGACGGCGCACCGCGGCAGCCAGTTCGGCGATCTGGTCGGTGAGGTAGAAGTGCCCGCCCGGATAGGTGTCCAGGGTGAACTCGCCGGTGGTGTGCGCGGCCCAGGCCTGCACGTCGTGCACCGGGGCGTCGGGGTCTTCGGTGCCGGTGTGCGCGTGGATGGGCGCGGTGAGCGGGCCGCTGCCGTCCTCGCGGTAGGTCTCGACGGCGGTGTAGTCGGCACGCAGGGCGGGCAGGATCAGGTCGCGCATTTCGGAGTTCTGCAGTACCCGCACATCGGTGCCGTCCAGCCTTTCGAGCTCGGCGAGCAATCCGTCGTCGTCGCGCAGGTGCACGGTTTTCTCGACGTGGCGGGACGGTGCCCGCCGGCCGGACACGAGCACCGCGCGCGGCCGGGTCCCGCGGGCCTCGAGACGCAGCGCCACCTCGTACGCGATCGTCGCGCCCATGCTGTGCCCGAAGAGCACGACGGGGAGATCGAGCCACGGCAGCAACGCCTGCGTGACGCCGTCGGCGATCTCCTCCACCGAGTTCAGCGGCTGCTCGGCCAGCCGGTCCTGCCGCCCGGGGTACTGCACGGCGACGACGTCGGCCGCCGGCGCGACTGCCTTCGCCAGCGGGTGGAAGAAGGATGCCGAGCCGCCCGCGTGCGGCAGGCAGACCAGGCGGACCGCGGCGTCGTCCACCGGGTGGTAACGCCGCAACCACAGATCGTCGGTCATCGCACCTCCTCGGCGGCAGATCCTACCGGCCAGGATGATCAACTGACCGAGGAGCCGCAGTTGCATGCCGACGGCGGTCGATGATCTGTCTATTGTGGACGAATTGGTGCTTCTGGTCCGAGGGACGAGGTTGGCCGGGTCGTCCCGGGAAGGCTGCGCTGAACAGCCTGGCGGCGACTCGGCCACCCGTCGGCGGGCGGCCGAGTCGCCGACTGTCCGGGCCTGCACTGCGACGAGCAGCGGCTGGCAGCCGATCCCTCGAACGGCAATTGCCGCTGCGCCTCGGATCGGCGAAGGGAATTTCGGCACCTGCGCCGCTTCGTCGTGATTACGGATTGCTTTTTTCCGGAATCGGAAAGGGTCACGAAATCGGGCAAGTGTGGCATTATTGGCTTCGACAGCGCCGCGGGCGCTTGGTGTGGCGGTTTCGAGTAATGGAGACAATTCCGGCTCGACGGCTTTTCCGGTGCCCGGCCGGAAAGCGTGAAGCCGGACTCGGCCTAGTGTCCGTTGAGGACTGTTGTGGTGGTGCGCCGACCCGTCCCAGGGTGCTTGGCAGGGTGTCGCCGGCGCCGGGGCTGAGGAGACGAAGATCATCCGAACCGGCGGAATAGTCACCGTGGGCTGAGCGTTCGTCGTGGCGTGACCGATAACGATGTGGAACTCAGCCCGACTGGCTGGGTACAGGACCAGACGAAGAAGATCCTCGAGACCGGCACAACCGATGGTGTCGAGGTGCAGGGCGTGCCCGTCGTGCTGCTGACCTTGAAGGGCGCGAAATCCGGCAAGCTCCGTTACACGCCGGTGATGCGGGTGGAGCACGAGGGCCGGTACGCCGTGGTCGCTTCCAAGGGAGGTGCCCCGACGCATCCGGTCTGGTATTACAACATCAAGGCCAACCCGGAGTTCCCCCTGCAGGACGGGACGGTCACCAAGCTCTACGTGGCCCGCGAGATCGAGGGTGACGAGCGTGCGGAATGGTGGGAGCGTTCCGTCGCGGCATTCCCGCCGTACGCCGAATATCAGACGAAGACCGACCGGCTGATCCCGGTGTTCCTGCTCGAACCGAAGGCCTGACGTCCACGGCCGGGTGCTGCGGCAGACTGCTGCCGCAGCACCCGGCGTGGCGTGATCGTGGCCGGCCGGGTGCTCCCGGGTCGGCACCCGGTGCGGCGCCCGCCGTGAGATTGGCGCGTGCCAACGGAATCGTCTGTGGAGGTCGGGAGCGCCGGGCATCTCACGCCGCCCGATCCTGCTGGTGGCGGGGTGATCCTGCGGCTAACTCGTTCGGGTGAGAAAAGTCCAGGGGAAGCTGCTCGGGCATGCGGTGGGCTCCTGTCCTCCGCCGTACACCGGTCGGGGCCCGGTAGGTCTTGCCGCTCGCTGTCCGGCGTGAGGCGGTGCCTACTGTCTCCGGCGTCCCTTGGCTCTCGGCCCTCCGTGACTCGGGGAGGTCGGTCCTGCGCGGCGCGTGGTCATCGGCCGCGCTGTCCTCTGTCGTGTGGGGCGCGAGGTCTTCTGCCTCGCGGGCCGGTTCTCCGGCAGTGACGAACCTTCCCGGCTGTTGTTGTGTTGCCTGCGGTGATGGCGACGCGTGGTGCGCGATGGCGGGTGGATGGGCGGCAAAGTGCTGCAGCTTGAGGAGATGGCGCCGGACGAGGCCGGCCCGCCGGGCTTCGTCGAACACCGCCCGCGCGGCACGGTTCCGGGCTCGGCGACCGGGCAGTGGATTGGGGTGGTTCACGCGGATTCCTTTGAGTGTTCCGAGGAGAATGCGGTGGTGGCGGGGGTTTTCCGGGACGCGAGGTAACGGGTGTGTCTCAAGTGGAGATCGGTCCGGTCGCGTTGAGCCGTTCGGCCGCATGCAGGTCCGGCGACCGGCCTTGCCGGGCGATGTCCACTGTGGCCGCAAGCGTGCTGCGCGCGGGGTGGCGAGCCGGATCGCGGAGGAGTAGCAGCCGTTCGGGTGCGGTTGCCGTGCTTCTCGGCGTTTCCGCTGGTGATCACGCTGCGCTCGGCGGTGCCCCGGTTTGTTCGTCCTGGCGGCGGACGGGGTGGTGTGGCCGCCGCGGGGCCTGGCCGAAACGCGCTTCGACCAGGCCCGTTGTGCCCCCGGCAGGACTCGAACCTGCGACCTAGAGATTAGAAGGCTCTTGCTCTATCCGGCTGAGCTACGAGGGCTCGGGCTGGCGACGGTTGCTGCTTGCCAGCAGTTGCAGCTTAGCCACCACCATTCTCTCGATCGTTTGACACCGTCGGATCGTTTCAGGTTTGGCCCTCCGGATTTGCCGTATGCGCAGGGCGATTGCGCGTGTTGTGCCCGCACGCCGCGGAACGGCCCCGGTGCGGGTGCGCCGGGATGGCCCACGGGCGATGCGCGATGTCGTGCGGTGTGTGGTGGGTCGGTTGCACAGGGTGCCTCCTGGCGAATGGGTGTCCCGAGGCTGGGACGGCGGGTGTCGTGGTGAGCGGTCGGCAGGCTTGGCTGCCCGGGGCTCGGGCGTTCGGCGCGTTGGCGGACGGGGCCGCCGGGCGATGGCGTCCGGTGCTGCGTGGCGGGTGGTCGGACCGGGAGTATCCGCGGGCGGTGAATGGCGGTGGACTGCGGTGTTGTCGGGTCGGGTGTTGTTGCGAGGTGTCGCGGACCGGATGTCGTGGGTGGGTCCTGTGCGTGGCTTGTTGTGGGTAGGTCGGTTGAGTGAGCGGCATGCAGTGGGTTCGGATGCTTCGGGGGCGAGGTGGGGTGACCGGGACGGGTGTTTGTGGGCGCGGTGAAGCGGAGAAGTGGAACGGACGCTTCGGGTGGTTGGCCGACGGTCGTTCTTGACGGGTGGTTTTCACGGGGATCTCTGGGGAGATGGGTCGAGCAGTCTCCGGTTGCGGCTGGGATGGGTGTTGGCGGGCGAAGTCTCGGACGAAGGCAATCGCAGTCGCAGCGTCCGGGGGTATGCGGGTCGCTGGCGTGTCGGAGCGGTATGCAGTCGGCCGGTGAGTCGCCAGGGGTGACGCTTCGAGACAGCCGGTTGGAGCCGGAGGCTGTGAATCGCAACGTCGCGGGTTTGGGTCCGTGGGCCGGTGAACCTTCGGGCGATCGTCGGCTGCCGATTGGTCATGGGCAGCGGAGAATCCGTGCGGCTGGGGTGTGCGGGCGTCGTCAGTAGTGGCTGGTCCTTGTCGGGCTGAGGTGGTCGCGGCTGTCGTGGCGGCGGCGGTAGGGCTGAGCGTGCTGGGCGCGCGGGTCGTGAGGCATGGCCGCGGGGGTGGTGGCCTGGTGGTGTGGGGACGACGAAGGTTGGGCGGGGGGCGCGGTGTGCGGGCCGGGTCGACGGCGGAGTTGGGTGATGAGAGGTCCGCAGTGTGGGGAAGCGGTCACGCGGCGAGGGGCTTGGTGGCGCCGGGCTGGGGTGGATGGCAGCGGTTTGGGTGATGAGGCCAGTGGCGCGATGACAGCCGGTTGGGTGGCGAACGGTGCGGTGGTGCCGGCGACGGGTTGGTTGGACGGGGCGGAGTGGGACAGCTGGTTGGACGGTGGGTGCAAGGACGGCTGGGCGATGGGCTCGGCAGCGCAGGAGGCCGGTCGGACCAAGGCTGGCGGCGTAGCGGCCAGCCGGGCGGGAGTGACGGTTGATGGGACGTGGTGTGGGGGTGGTTGAGGGATGGTGGTGCGGCGATGTGGGAGTGGTTGGTGGGGCGCGGTGTGGGAGTGGTTGGAGGGACGGTGGTGCGGCGGTGCGGGAGTGGTTGGTGGGACGCGATGCGGGTGCGGCTGGTGGGACGAAGGTCGGCGGTGTAGGGGCTGGACGGTGACGTGGCGGTGCGGTGACGGTTGGTTGGGCGTGCTGCGGGAATGGTGGGTCGATGGTGTGGCGATGTAGCGGCAGGACGGTGGGGCGGTGATGGCTGGTCGGACGCGGTGCGGGACTGGTTGGCCGGACGAAGGCGTGGCGGTGCAAGAGGTCGGATGGTCGTGGGGCGATGCGGTAACGGCTGGTTGGGCGGGGAGCGCCTGGTGCTGCAGGGACGCGAGAGTGGGCAGGACGCTGGTGGGTGTGGGTGGCATGGACTGGGCGTGGTGAGGGAGCGTGGGTGTGGGCATGGACTGGGCGTGGTGAGGGGAGCGTGGGCGCGGGGTCGGAGTGGTGAGGGGAGGTGGGCGCGGGGGAAGTGGCGGCAGGTGGTTCGTGGTGGGTGCTGATGGCGGTGGCGCTTGGTGGGAGGAGGGGCCTCGCCTCCCGGGCCTGGGTCGGGGGCCGGGTCCGGGAGGCGAGGTGTTGGGTGCCCGTGGGCGCGGCAGGTGCGGGAAGCGCGCCCACGGGCTGGGGCCGCTCGGGGCTGCGGCCCCCGGGACCGGCGAACGGCCGCGAGTCGACTCGGCCTGGAGCTAGCCGGTTCGGTGGTCCCGGTCCGGGGTCATTCCCAGATCTGGATGGCGCGGACCACGAAAGGGGATTGCGGAACGTAAGTGCCGTCACCCGGATAGGTGGTGAAGTCACCTTCGGTCGAACAGTCCGCGCCTTGATAGATCGTGACGTCCCGGGTCAGCCGGTTGCCGAACGAATGGGCTCCGAAACCTTCCGGCAGCGGAATGCACTCGCCGGGGTTGGCGGTGCGCAGGTCGTAGATCTGGGCGGTGCCGGAATAGTTTTCATCTCCCCACAGGCAGAATTCGCCTGCCGCGCACGCCGGTGCCGGGGGAGCGGGTGGAGTCGCGGTGGCTTCGGCAGCGCCGGGCGGGAGTTGCGGCGTGGCCTGTGCGACGCCTGCGCTCGTGAGAAAGCCTGCCATGGCCAGCAGGATGACCTGCGGCAGACGGGCCCGCAGCGTGCGGCGCGGTAGCCGCGCGGACCGGCCCGGGTGGCCGGTGAACACGGACAGGGACGGACGCGGGTGTCGGGACATTGCGGAAACTTCCCCTCTGCGGGCGGTCGGGGCGACCGCCGTGGAATTCGGTGTGGTTTCCACCATGGCGGGCGGGAGGGAGTTTGTCTGCAGGGATTCCTGCTTCTGTGGATAAGTAGTTGCGCGCAGCCCGAATGGGACGAGTTTTCCACAGATCGGTGAACGGTCTTGCTAAATCGCGGTGGTGCTTTCCCGGATGACGAGCGACACCGGGAGTTCGATCGGCGGGGGTGCGGATTCGCCGTCGAGGAGCCGCAGGACGAGGTCGCCCGCGGTGCGGCCCTTGCCTGCCAGATCCTGGCGGACAGTGGTGAGCGGCGGCTCGGACCAGGATGCCTGCGGGGTGTCGTCGAAGCCGACGATCGACACGTCCTGCGGAACTCGCAGGCCCAACTGCCGGGCGGCGGCGATGGCGGCGAAGGCCAGCTGGTCCGACATGCACAGCAGTGCGGTCGGCCGGGACGGGGCAGTGAGCAGCTCGGTCGCGCTGGCGCGCGCCGTCGACGCGGAGAGCCAGGGCGCCTCGGACACGGTGATGTCGGTGACGCCGGCGGACGCGAGGGTCTCGAGGTAGCCGGCCAGGCGCTCGCGGGTGCCGCGGAAAGCGCTGGCCCGTGCGGATTCGAGCGCGGAACGAGGTGGCGCGGCGTGGGATGGAGGGGCGTCGGGGGAGGAAGACGGTGTGGCTTGCGGAACGGCGGTCGTGGCGCCGGGAGAAGGGGCGCCGACGGGAGTGGCGTCGGAGGGGGCGGAAGACGACGTAGCGCTGTGAGCGGTGCTGGCGTCGGGAGACGGAGGGGAGCCGGAGGAGGTGGTTGTGGAAGGCGGCGGTGAGGTTGGTGAAGGAGTGCCACGCTCGGTGGACGGCGTGATGGGGTCCGGTGAGGTCGGGGTTGCGTCGTCGCCGGAGGCTGGAGTGTCGGTGACGGGGGTTCGGTCAGCGGGGGGTGGGGTTGGAGCGGTCTCGTTCGGGCTGGGGGCGGTGTGCCCGGTGCCGGACTTGCGGGTTGCGGGCGTGATGGCCGGATCGATGGCGGTCCCGGTCCCGGACTCGCGGGGCGCGGTCGGCGGCGCAGTGGTGGGTGTGAGGCTGCTGCCGGGATCGCGGGTTGCTGTCGAGAGGTTTGGCTCGGTGGTGGTTGCGGGGGCGGTGCTGGGCTCGCGGCTGCCGGTCGGCGGCTCGGTGGTGGTTGCAAGGCCGGTGCGGGGGTCGGCAGGCGTCGGCCCGGGGCTGGTGGTGTGCCCGGTGCTGAACTTGTGGGTTGCGGGCGTGATGGCCGGATCCACGGTGGCCCCAGCCCCAGCCCCAGCCCCGGCCCCGGCCCCGGCCCCAGCCCCGGACTCGCGAGGTGCGGTCGGCGGCTGGGCGGTGGGTGCGAGGTCGCTGCCGGGGGCGCGGGTTGCGGTCGGGATGGCCGGCTCGGCGGAGGGGGGCAGGGTGCTCGACAGTCGTGGGGCGGAGAGGATTCCGAACCGGCGGTGGCCCAGTTCCAGGAGGTGGCGGGCGGCCTGTTCGGCGCCTCCGCGGTCGTCGCAGCCCACGCGGGCGGTTGCCGGTAGCGGGGGTTGGTCGATGACCACCAGGGGGAGTCCGCGGGCGTGCACAGCGTCCAGTGCGGCCGTTCCGTCGGCCAGTGAGTACGCGACCGCGATGTCCGCTTGTGCGGCCAGTACGCGTTCTGCCGGCGGGCCGTCCTGTGTTTCGCGGCCGGGGAGCAGCAGCAGGGCGTTGCCGGTGGGGTCGACGGTCTTCGCCAGCGCGTCCAGCGTGATCGACAGTGCCGGGTCGGAGAAGGCCGCGGACAGGGACTGGTCCAGCAGGAACGCAATAGCGCCGGTACGGCTGGTGGCGAGGCTGCGCGCGGTCGGGTTCGGGCCGGGGTAGCCGAGTTCCCCCGCCATGCGCAGGATCTGCTCCCGCAGCTTCGCCGACAGCTGGTCCGGGCGGTTGTACGCGTTGGAAACTGTGGCGCGCGAAACCCCGACCGCCTCCGCGACGTGATCCAGCGTCGGGCGGCGCCGCCGGGTACTGCTCATCGGCGGAGCATAGCGCGGCCTGGATTTCCTGAAGCGCTTAAGCCATCCTGAGGCAGCGAGCGGAGGGAACGATGCGGTGCGCGATCGGACAGCGGTCTTCACGGTCTTCGCACTCAACGGGGCAGCGCTCGGTTCTTGGGCGCCCCGTACGCCCGCAATCGCCGCGCAGGTAGCCGCACCGCCGGGCATCTTCGGGCTCGCTTTGCTCGGTGCGAGTGTCGGGATGCTGTGCGGTGCCCCGCTCGCCGGCCGCCTCACTGAACGGTTCGGGGCACGCGCGGCGGTTGCCGGAAGCACAGCCGTGGCAGCGGTCGCGCTCGCGCTCGTCGGGTTCGCACCGTCGGTTCCGCTGCTCGCTGGGGCGTTGTTCGTGCTCGGTGCGAGCGTCGGTGCGTTGGACGTGGCGATGAACGTGGCCGGTGTACTCGTCGAACGGCGCATGGGCCGAGCCGTGATGCCGACGTTGCACGCGGGGTTCAGCTTCGGTGCGCTTGCCGGCTCGTTGCTCGCCGGGCTGGCAGCTGGGCAGGACTGGTCGCCGGCGAGGCACCTGAGCGTCGCGGCTGCCGTGACGCTGGTGGTGCTGATTGCCGTACTGCGCGCGGTCCCTGGCGGACGCCCGGCGCACGAAGCCAGGAAACAGACACCCGCGCGCGCACCGATCAGACGGCCTGTGCTGTGGTTGCTGGCGTCGGTCGCGCTCTGTTCGGCGATTGCCGAAGGCGCTAGCTCGGACTGGTCCGCGTTGCTGATGGTCACGGTGCACGGCGTCGGCGAAGGACCCGCAGCGCTCGCCTATTCGGGCTTCGCACTGGCGATGGCGCTTGCGCGGACGACAGGTGCGTG
This sequence comes from Amycolatopsis ultiminotia, assembly GCF_039536925.1. Lineage (NCBI taxonomy): Bacteria > Bacillati > Actinomycetota > Actinomycetes > Pseudonocardiales > Pseudonocardiaceae > Amycolatopsis > Amycolatopsis ultiminotia. Next base: position 18,985 of record NZ_BAAAZN010000025.1, read on the forward strand.
GATTCAGGAACGGTTCGGCGCCACGCGTTCGCTCGCCTGCGGCGCCGGGATCGCCGCGCTTGGCTTGGTCGTCGCGGCGCTGGCGCCGGAGGGCTTCGCGTACGCCGGCTTCGCGCTCGCTGGAGCCGGGCTCGCCGCAGCGTTCCCGTTGGCGCTCAGTTTGGCGGGAAACGCCGGGAAACGCGCCGACGGCGGTGGCGGTGAACGAGAGCTGGCCTTCGTCTCGACGATCGCGTACGCCGGATTCCTTGCCGGGCCGCCGCTGATCGGCGGGATAGCGCAGGCGACCTCGTTGTCCGTGTCGTTCCTCATAGTCGGCCTGATTGCCGCGTTGATTGTGCCCGCCGCGCTCGGTGCGGCGCGCGCGGCACGACGCGATCACACGCCGGTCGGCTAGCGGCCCACCCCCGTACCGTGGGATGTGAGTCCGTCCTAGTCTCGACAGGTGACCTCGGAACCTGTGTCGAAACCGGAAGCGACTGCGCGCCGCCGGACCAGCGTGCTGCCGTTGCTCTCGGTCGGGGTCGTGCTCGCCGCGGTGGTCGCGGTCGGGCTCGTCGCGCTCACCGGTGGCGCCGGCTACGTGATCGCAGGGCTGCCCGATCCGGGCCTGGTCACGCGCTACGGCGTCACAGTCGTCCGCGTGCTCGCCGAAGCGGCGTCGGTCGTGTGCGTCGGCTCACTGCTGCTGGCCGCGTTCCTCGTTCCACCACAGCAATCCGGCACGCTCGCGCCCGAGGGCTACGCCGCGGTGCGGGCAGCCGGGATCGCCGCCTGGGCCTGGTTTGCCGCTTCGGTGCTGTCGGTGGCGTTCACCGCGGCCGACAGCGCGGGAAAGCCCTTCGGGGAAGTCCTTTCCCTGCAGACACTGCTGGATCTCGTCGACGCGATCGAACAGCCGAAGGCGTGGCTGTGGACGGCACTGATCGCGATCCTGCTCGCGCTCGGCTGCCGCCTCGTGCTCAGCTGGGGCTGGACGGCGGTGCTGTTCTTCGTCTCCGTCGCCGGTCTCGTGCCGGTGGCGGTCACCGGTCACTCGGCGAGCGGCGGTTCGCACGACATGGCCACCAACAGCCTGCTGTTCCACCTCGTCGCGGCCGCGCTGTGGGTCGGCGGGCTGCTGGCCCTGCTGGCGCTCGGCTGGCGGCGCGGCAAGCACCTCTCGCTCGCCGCCCGGCGATTCTCCCGGCTCGCACTGGTGTGCTGGATCGTGATGGCGATTTCCGGCGTGGTCAACGCGCTGGTCCGGATCACCCTCGGTGACCTGTTCACCACCGATTACGGCCTGCTCGTGGTCGCCAAGGTGGTGGCGCTGCTGCTGCTCGGCGTCTTCGGCCACCAGCAACGGCAGCGCGGCGTGGCGAACCTCGTCGACGGCAAGGGCGGCGGCCAGCTGCTGCGGCTGGCCGCGGTCGAGGTGCTGATCATGTTCGTCACGATCGGTATCGCGTCCGGGCTCGCCCGCACTTCGCCGCCCGCGGACGCGGTCACCCAGCCCGCCACCACCGAACTGCTCATCGGCTACGACCTCGACGGGCCGCCCACGTTCTGGCGGCTGCTCACCGACTGGCGGTTCGACCTGGTCTACGGCACCCTCGCGATCGCACTCGCCGCGGTCTACCTGGCCGGGGTGCGCAGGCTGCGCAAGCGCGGCGTCCACTGGCCGGCCGGCCGGATCGTCGCGTGGCTCGGCGGCTGCCTGGTGATCCTGCTCGCCACGTCGTCGGGCATCGGCCGGTACGCACCCGCGATGTTCAGCGTGCACATGGGCAACCACATGCTCCTGTCGATGGTGGCGCCGGTGCTGCTGGTGCTCGGCGGGCCGGTCACGCTCGCGCTGCGCGCGCTGCCGACGTCCGGTCGCGACGCGCCGCCGGGGCCGCGCGAATGGCTGCTCGCCGCGGTGCATTCACCGCTGTCGCGGTTCCTGACCAATCCGATCGTCGCGCTGCTGCTGTTCGTCGGGTCGTTCTACGCGCTGTACTTCTCCGGGCTGTTCGACGCCGCGCTGAACTACCACTGGGCGCATCTGGCGATGAACGCGCACTTCCTGCTCGTCGGCTACGTCTTCTACTGGCCGGTGATCGGCGTCGATCCGGCACCGCGGCGGCTGCCCTCGATCGGCAGGCTCGGCATGATGTTCGGCGCCATGCCGTTCCACGCGTTCTTCGGCGTGATCCTGATGAACATGCAGACCGTGATCGGGCGCGAGTTCTACACCTCGCTGCGGTTGCCGTGGGTCGGTGATCTGCTCACCGATCAGCGGCTCGGTGGCGGCATCGCCTGGGCGTCCGGCGAGGTGCCGGTGCTGCTCGTGCTGATCGCGCTGCTCGTGCAGTGGGCGCGTGCGGACGAGCGCGAGGCCAAACGGCGCGACCGGCGCGAGGAGCACACCGGCGACGAGGAACTGACCGCGTACAACGCGATGCTGAAGGACCTCGCGCAGGGCAAACGGGTCGAATGAAATGCGGGAAAGTGATGTCGTCCGCGTGATCCGGGGGTGACCCTCGGTAGGCCGGTGGTGACCGCCGTCAGGGCGCCGGAGGACCCACTCTACGATCGCTGACATGGCCGAGTTCATCTACACCATGAAGAAGGTGCGCAAGACCGTCGGGGACAAGGTCATCCTCGACGACGTCAGCACCGCGTTCTACCCCGGCGCCAAGATCGGCGTGGTGGGCCCGAACGGCGCCGGTAAGTCCACCGTGCTGAAGATCATGGCGGGGATCGAGCAGGCCAGCAACGGTGAGGCGTTCCTTCAACCGGGCGCGACCGTCGGCATCCTGATGCAGGAGCCGGAGCTGGACGAGGACAAGACCGTGCGCCAGAACGTCGAGGAGGGCCTCGGCGACATCAAGAAGAAGCTCGACCGCTACAACGAGATCGCCGAGCAGATGGCGACCGACTACAGCGACGAGCTGATGGAGGAGATGGGCGGGCTCCAGGAGGACCTCGACCACTCCGACGCATGGGAACTCGACTCCACCGTCGAACAGGCGATGGACGCGCTGCGCTGCCCGCCGCCGGACGAGCCGGTGACCCACCTGTCCGGTGGTGAACGGCGCCGCGTCGCGTTGTGCAAGCTCCTGCTGTCCGCGCCCGACCTGCTGCTGCTCGACGAGCCCACCAACCACCTGGACGCGGAGAGCGTGCTGTGGCTGGAACAGTTCCTCGCCCGCTACGCCGGCGCCGTGCTCGCCGTCACCCACGACCGGTACTTCCTGGACAACGTCGCGCAGTGGATCATGGAGCTCGACCGCGGCCGCGTCGTCGGCTACGAGGGCAACTACTCCACCTACCTGGAGAAGAAGCGCGAACGCCTCGAGGTCCAGGGCAAGAAGGACGCGAAACTGGCCAGGCGGCTCAAGACCGAACTGGACTGGGTGCGCTCCAACGCGAAGGCCCGCCAGACCAAGTCCCGTTCGCGGCTCGACCGCTACGAGGAGATGGCCGCCGAGGCGGACAAGCACCGCAAGCTCGACTTCGAGGAGATCCAGATCCCGCCGGGCCCGCGGCTGGGCAACGTCGTGGTCGAGGTGGAGAAGCTGCGCAAGGGCTTCGACGACCGGGTGCTCATCGACGGGCTGTCGTTCGACCTGCCGCGCAACGGCATCGTCGGCGTGATCGGCCCGAACGGCGTCGGCAAGACCACGCTGTTCAAGACCATCGTCGGGCTCGAGGAGCCGGACGCGGGCAGGGTCAAGGTCGGCGAAACGGTCAAACTGTCCTATGTGGACCAGAACCGGGGCGGGATCGATCCGGACAAGACGGTGTGGGAGGTCGTGTCGGACAAGCTCGACTACATCCACGTCGGGCAGACCGAAATGCCCTCGCGCGCCTACGTCAGCGCGTTCGGCTTCAAGGGGCCGGACCAGCAGAAGCCTGCCGGGGTGCTCTCCGGCGGCGAGCGCAACCGGCTCAATCTCGCGCTCACGCTCAAGCAGGGCGGCAACCTGATCCTGCTGGACGAGCCGACGAACGACCTGGACGTGGAAACCCTCGGCTCGCTGGAGAACGCGCTCGAGCAGTTCCCCGGCTGCGCCGTGGTGATCTCCCACGACCGGTGGTTCCTCGACCGGGTGGCCACGCACATCCTGGCGTGGGAGGGCACCGACGAGGACCCGTCGAAGTGGTTCTGGTTCGAGGGCAACTTCGAGGGCTACGAGAAGAACAAGGTCGAGCGGCTCGGCGCGGATGCTGCGCGCCCGCACCGGGTCACCCATCGCAAGCTGACCCGCGACTGATCGAGGGCAGGGGTCGGAGAGTGGAGACCAGCAGGCACAACCGGCCCGGCCCGTCCGCGATCGCGGACGGGCGGCCCGCCGTTGCCGGTGGCGGGACCCTCGCCGACCTCGGGCGGCTGATCGGGCGGGCGGAGGCGATGCACTTGCGTGCGCCCGAGCTCGCACTGGTGCTCGGCGAGCGAGCCGCCGCGCTCGCCGAGGCGGCAGGCGCGGACGGGCACTGGATCAGGGCGGAAGCCCTCGTGGTGTCCGCCCGCGTGCGCGTCGGCGACCGCAGCGGGACCGTCGGCAGGGCGGTCGCGGCGCTGCGCGCGGCCGAGCACGCCGGATACGCGAGCACCGCGGCGCGGCTGCGGATCGACCTGGCGGTGTGCGCCCGCAGCCTGGGTGTGCCGCTGATGGGGCTGGCCGCCCTGCGTCCGGCGCTGTCCGAGGACGTGCCGTCTGCGGTGCGGGCCGAGGCACTGTGCCACCTCGTGGGCTGCCTCGCCCCGTTCGGCCGCAAACCGGAACTGGACCGGGTACTGGTGGAGGCGGACAAGCTGCTGGTGGCCGACGACGCGCTGGATGCGGACACCCGGCTGCTCACGCGTGCGTTGCTGCGCAACGGAACCGCCGCGCACCGGCGACGGCACGGCGACCTCACCGCGGCCGCCGACGCCGCCCGTACCGGCCTCGGCTTCCTGGAGAAGCTGGACCGGCCGGGCGACGACGGCGGGCTCGTGCGGATCCGGCTCGTGCTGCAGCTGGTGAGCACCCTGCTCGACCGCGGTGATGCCGAAATGGCCTACGACTTCGCCGAACCGATGCTGCGCGTGCCGATCCGGGCGGCCGGGGTCGCACCGGCGGCCTGGCTCCGGCTGGCCGTGGCGACGAGGGTGCACCTGCCCGCAGGTGCCGGTGAGGCGGCCGCGGAGCTGGTGGGGGAGGCGATCGCGGCCACCGACCGGCATGGCCTGCCCGCCGTCACCGCGCGGCTGTGGCTGGAGCTGTCGCAGATCGAGGAACGGTTCGGCAGTGCCGAGGAAGCCATTGCCTGCCTGCACCGTTCACGCGCGGCGGAGCACGGGCACGCCAGGGCGCGGCGGCAGGCCTGCGGTCTGCTTGCCGGTGAGTTCGGCGCGAGCGAGCTGGCGTCGTTCGACCTCGACGAGGTGCTCGCCGCCTCCGCGCCGCGGGACGGGCGCGCGGTGCCGATGGCCGTCGAACCGCGCGTCGACGCGGAGGTCACGTCGGTGCTGCCTGCGATCCGTGACGAGCAGCCGCCGGCCGAGGAGACTCCGTCGTGGTCGTTCGGACAGCCTGCGGCGGAGGCGGAGATCGAGCAGACGACGGTCCTGCCTGCCGTGCCCGCGGAGCCGGAAGCCCAGCCACAGCGTGCGCCCGCCGCTGCGAAACCGGCTGCGTTGCCCGGATGGGTGCGGCCGTTCAGCCGGGACGCCGCAGCGGAAACGCCCCGGCGTTCGGCGGAGGCCAGGGAGAGCGCGGAGCCGGGGACACGGCGGGCACCGTCAGGGCGCCGGGCCGAGGTTCCGGCTGCGCGCGAGCCCTCGGGGACTGCCGCGCATCGGGAAGCGGACCGGAGGGCGCCGAAGGAACCGTCGACGCAGCATGCGACATCCGAGGGACGCGAAGCGGTCGAGAAGCCCGCTTCGCGGGCGGTGGTTGAGCGGCCTGCCTCGCGTGAGGTGACACAGCGGTCTGCCGCACGGGAAAGGGCCGAGCGGCCGGTTTTGCCTGCCGAGGCTGCCCCGCGTGTGGTCGCCGAACCGCCGACGGCGTCCGAGCGACCCGCACCGCGTGCAGTGGCTCGGTGGAACGCGTTGCACGAAGAGGCGGAGAAGCCCGTGTCACGGGAAGCCGCCGACCGGTCCGGCTCGGGCGAGCCGCTCTCGCAGGAGGTCGCCGGCCGGCCCGCGGTGCGGGAAGGTGCGGAGAAGCCCGCTTCGCCTGCGGTGGCAGAGGAGTCGCCGCGGTTTTCGTTGCGGATGCCGGATTTGTCGGACATCCTGCCCGAGCTCCCGCTCGCCCCGGCGCCCGCGGACGAGCCGGCTGCGCCGTTGTGGGAGAGCGCCGAATGGGCACGCGAGGAGCAGGCGCGCCGGGACGCCCGCAGCCGTACGACGCGGCACGACGCCGAGCATGGTTCGGTTGCCGCGAAGTCGGTGCTGGACCGGCTGGGGATCTCCGCGAGCGACGGCGGGGGCGGCCGCCGCCGCGCGGACGAGTCAGGGCGGAGCGCCCCGGATTTCGCTGAGCCGGCGGAATCCGGCGCGCAAGCACAGACCGTCTCGGTGCCGGCCGAGGACCCGTCCGGGCCGGCGCCCGCCGCGCAGCCGGCACCCGAGCCACCGTCGGAGGAGCCGGCGGCCGAACAGTGGCTGCCACGGCTGCGCATGCCCCCGGCGCTCGATCCGCTGGCGGACGTCGACGAGTGGACCCCGTCCGCGCAGCCGTTCCCGGAGAGCTATGCGCGAGCCATCGCGGAAGACGAACCGGCGGCGGACGCCGGACTGGCGGAACTGCTGGCCCGAGCGCTCGCCGAACACCAGGCAGGCACGGCCAGCGCGGCCGCACTGGTGAAACGACTGGGACCAGAGGACGAGCAACCCCAGCGCCCGGTCAACGGACACGCCACCGCAGACCGTCACCGCACGACCGACTGACAGCGCCGCTCCCGGGTCTTGCGGCTCCCCGGACGTCGTGCTGCCGCGGTGGCCCGGCACCGCGCGATCGACCGGGTCACCACGAAGATCCCGGCACCACAGCGAGAACCGACGCGCCGGTCCCCGCCGCGCAGTGGGCTGCACAATCGGCCGTCACACAACTGATCCCGGCCAGCACGGCGGTCGGGGTCGGCAAGTGATCCGAGGCGCTACGCAGTTCCTCCGGCGCTACCGAGTTCAGCTGCGGATGCCTGGTGCCGCGCGGCGGGCACCGTGGCGCGCCCGATATCCAACGTCGTCCGGGCCTCGGCGGTGCCGTGCTGCCGATTCCGGCGGGCGTTGCCGGGCCGCTGTCCACCGGTGCCGACGATCGGTCGGCCGGGGTGGGGGTCCTCGCCGCGGAGGGAGTAGCGGGAGGCCGTTCGGACCTGGTGGTCTGAACCGATCCCGAGGCGGCTTCGCGGGGTGCCGATGGGGCGGGCGGACGGCGGGCCGGGGGTTTCCGGATGGGCGGCCGTTACCGACCCGCCGGTAACTGAACCGATCCCGCAGACAACCCCTGCCGGGCAAGGCAATCGCGGGAACCTTAAGTCTTTCCCCACGGCGCACTAGCCGGGGCCGGGCGGATTAGGGTGATGGTGTCCGCCACGTTGTGGTGCCGGACGCGTCTCGATCTCGCACACTGGAGAGTTGCTCAATGAGCTCGTCGGGAGCTACGTCCCTGTCCGGAACCGATGTCGCTGCGCCCGCCGGCGCCGCCCGCCGCACAGCCAGCCCGGAGCAGATCCGGGACGAGCTGATCGCCGCGTCGGCGGCTCGGGCACCGGAGATCGGCGACCTGATCCGGCTGTACTACCGGCACATCCCCGCCGACGAGATCGTCGGCGACGATCCGGTCGCGCTGGTCGGCGCGGTGCGCTCGCACCTGCAGCTGGCGAAGCAGCGGATACCGGGCAGGCCCGCGGTGCGGCTGCTCAACCCGACCACGGCCGAGGACGGCTGGACCCGCGAGGCGACCGTGGTCCAGGTCGTCACCGACGACATGCCCTACCTGGTGGACAGCGTCACCGCGGAGTTCGCCCGCGACGGCGTGCAGGTGCACCGCATCGTGCACCCGATCGTCGTGGTGAGCCGGGGGCTCACCGGTGAGCTGGAAGGCCTGCACGCGGACGCCGATCCGGCCGATCCGCCCGCGGGCTCGACCGCGGAATCGTGGATGTACCTCGAGATCGACCTGGTCACCGATCCGAACCGGGCCCGCGAGCTGGACAACCGGCTGACGTCCGTGCTCGGCGACGTGCGTGAGGTGGTCGAGGACGCGGACAAGATGGCGCAGACGGCGTGCTCGCTCGCCGAGGAGCTCGAGCAGAGTCCGCCGAAGCTGCCCGAAAGCGAAATCCGCGAAGGCGCCCGGTTGCTGCGCTGGCTCGCCGACGGGCACTTCACCTTCCTCGGCTACCGCCGTTACGAACTGGTCGAGAATCCGCACCCGGACAGCGACGAGCCGGCGTTGCGTGCGGTGCTCGCGTCCGGGCTCGGCGTGCTGCGCCAGGACAGCCTTGCCGCCCGCAGCCTCACCGCGGGACCGGACAGCGCGGCCAACGCGCTCGCGCCGACCCTGCTGGTGCTCACCCAGGCCGGCGCGCCCTCGACCGTGCACCGCCCGGTGTACCCGTACTACGTCGGCGTGAAGACCTTCGACGACGAGGGCAGGGTCACCGGTGAGCACCGGTTCCTCGGTATGTTCACCACCACCGCGCTGCACGAGAACGTGCTCGACATCCCGGTGGTGTGCAAGCGCGTGCGCGAGGTGATCCACCGCGCCGGCTTCCCGATGGAGTCCTTCTCCGGCCAGCGGATGCTGGAAGTGCTGCAGAACTGGCCGCGGGCCGACCTGTTCTCCGCCGACTCGGATTCCCTCTACGCCACCACGACCGGCGCGATCACGCTGTCGGACCGGCGCAGGCTGCGGTTGTTCCTGCGCCGCGACCCGTACGGCCGGTTCTACTCGTGCCTGGTCTACCTGCCCCGCGACCGCTACACCACGCGTTCGCGGCTCGCGATGCAGGAGGTGCTGCTGGAGGCACTGGAGGGCACGCAGCTGGAGTACAGCGCGCGGGTCGGCGAAACCCTGCTCGCGCAGGTGCACTTCATGGTGCACACCGATCCGGCGAGCCGGGTCGAACCGGACACCCTGCGCATCCAGGAGCGGCTGAACACGGTCGTGCGCAGCTGGGACGACCGGCTGGTGGAAACGATCCTCGCCGAACGCCGTGAGCGGGCCGGCGACGGCGGCCCGTTCGGTGTGGTCGGCGAGGAGTCCGCGGCCGACCAGGGTCAGCGGTTCGGCGCGGTGTTCCCGGAGGCCTACAAGGAGGACTTCACCGCGGACGAGGCGCTGGCCGACCTCCGCCGGCTGGACACGCTGGTGGACGAGGGCGATCTCGCGCAGTCCTTCTACCTGCCCGCCACCGCCGGACCGGGGGAGCGGCGGTTCAAGCTGTACCTGCGCGGCGAGGGCGTGACGCTGTCCAAGGTGTTGCCGGTGTTGCAGGCCATGGGCGTCGAGGTGGTCGACGAGCGGCCGTACGAGCTGTTCCGCGAGGACGGCGGCGCCAGCTGGATCTACGACTTCGGCCTGCGCATCGATCCGAAGTGGCTGGAAAACGGCGACGCCGCGGCAGCGGACGAGCTGCGCGAACGGTTCCAGGAGGCCTTCCACGCCTCCTGGCGCGGCGACGCGGAGGTGGACGGGTTCAACGCGCTCGTGCTGCGCGCCGGGCTGACCTGGCGGCAGGCGGCCGTGCTGCGCGCCTACTCGCGCTACCTGCAGCAGGCCCGCAGTCCGTTTTCCCAGTCCTACATCGAGAACACCGTGGTCAAGCACACCCAGGTGGCGACGAAGCTGCTGCGGTTGGTCGAGATCCGCTGCGATCCGCAACTGTCCGATGTGGACCGTGAAAGCAGGCAGGAGACGCTGGTCGCGGAGATCACGGCGATGATCGACGAGGTCACCAGCCTCGACGAGGACCGGATCCTGCGCAGGCTGATGGCGGTCGTCAACGCGACCCTGCGGACCAACTACCACGTGCGCGACACCGACGGCCACCGGCGCCCGTTCCTGGCCTTCAAACTCGATCCGAGCGGCGTGCCGGACCTGCCCGAACCGCGCCCGAAGTTCGAGATCTTCGTGTATTCGCCCCGGGTCGAGGGGGTGCACCTGCGCTTCGGCGAGGTGGCCCGCGGCGGGTTGCGCTGGTCGGACCGGCGGGAGGACTTCCGCACCGAGATCCTCGGCCTGGTCAAGGCGCAGGCGGTGAAGAACGCGGTGATCGTGCCGGTGGGCGCGAAGGGCGGCTTCGTGGTGAAGCGGCCGCCGGCGCCGACCGGCGACACCGGGCTCGACCGCGAAGCGCAGCTCGCCGAGGGCATCGCGTGCTACCGCATGTTCATCTCCGGTCTGCTGGACCTCACCGACAACCGGGTCGAGGGCCGCACGGTGCCGGCGCCGGACGTGGTGCGGCACGACGCCGACGACAGCTATCTCGTGGTCGCCGCGGACAAGGGCACCGCGAAGTTCTCCGACATCGCCAACGAGGTCTCCGCGCAGTACGGCTTCTGGCTCGGCGACGCGTTCGCCTCCGGCGGTTCGGTCGGCTACGACCACAAGGCCATGGGCATCACCGCGAAGGGCGCATGGGAGAGCGTGCGGCGGCACTTCCGCGAGCTGGGCAAGGACACCCAGACCGAGGACTTCACCGTGGTCGGCATCGGCGACATGATGGGCGACGTCTTCGGCAACGGGATGCTGCTGTCCGAGCACATCCGGCTGGTCGCCGCGTTCAACCACATGCACGTGTTCCTCGACCCGGAACCGGACGCGGCGGCCTCGTTCGCCGAGCGGCGCAGGCTGTTCGACCTGCCTCGCTCGTCCTGGGACGACTACGACCGTTCGCTGATCAGCGCTGGTGGCGGGATCTACCCGCGCTCGGCGAAGACCATCCCGGTCTCGGCGCCGGTGCGCCGGGCACTCGGGCTCGACGAGAGCGTCACCCAGCTCGCGCCGATGGACCTGATCCAGGCGATCCTGCTGGCGCCGGTCGAACTGCTGTGGAACGGCGGCATCGGCACCTACGTCAAGGCCGAGGCGGAGACCAGCGCGGACGCCGGCGACAAGGCCAACGACGCGATCCGGGTGAACGGCAACCAGCTGCGGGTCAAGGTGGTCGGCGAGGGCGGCAACCTCGGACTCACCCAGCTCGGCCGGATCGAGTTCGCCAGGGCGGGCGGCAAGATCAACACCGACGCGCTGGACAACTCCGCCGGGGTGGACTGCTCCGACCACGAGGTGAACATCAAGATCCTGCTGGACCACCTGGTGGCAGGCGGCGCTCTCGAGCACACCCGGCGCAACGAGCTGCTCGGGGAGATGACCGACGAGGTCGGCGCACTCGTGCTGGCGGACAACTACCGGCAGAACGCAGTGCTCGGGGTGAGCCGGGCGCACGCGCAGCCGATGGTGTCGGTGCACGCGCGGCAGGTCGCCGCGCTGGTGGCCAAGGGCGCGTTCGACCGCAAGCTCGAGGCACTGCCGGGCAACACGCAGTTCCGCGCGCTGGAGAAGGCGGGCGAGGGGCTCACCTCGCCGGAGCTGGCGACGCTGCTCGCGCACGTGAAGCTCGACCTCAAGGACGAGCTGCTCGGCTCGGACCTGCCCGATTCCGAGGTGTTCGCCCGGCGGCTGCCGGAGTACTTCCCGGAGCCGCTGCGGGAACGGTTCGCCGACGCGATCGCCCAGCACCCGCTGCGCCGCCAGATCATCACCACGCTGGTGACCAACGAGCTGATCGACGGTGGCGGCATCTCGTTCGTCTTCCGGCTGATGGAGGAGATGAACGCGACCGCCACCGACGCGATGCGCGCCTACGCCGTGGTCACGCACGTCTACGACCTGCCGAAGCTGTGGGCGGAGATCGACGCGCTGGACAACGTGGTGCCGACCGCGGTCGCGGACCGGATGGTGCTGGAGACGCGGCGGTTGCTGGACCGGGCCGCACGCTGGTTCCTGACCAACCGCCCGCAGCCGCTCGCGCCGCTGGCGGAGATCAGCCGGTTCGGGGCGTTCCTCGGCGAACTCGTCCCGAAGCTGGGTGATCTGCTGCGCGGACGCGAACTGGAGTCGGTGGAGCAGGACGCGGCGGCCTACGTCGAGGACGGCGTGCCCGCGGACCTGGCCCGCCGGGTGGCGCTGCTGCTGCACAGCTACGGCCTGCTCGACGTGGTCGAGGTGGCGGAGCTGGCCGAGCAGCAGGTCGGTCTCGACGCGACGCACACCCCGGCGGACACCGCCGAGCTGTACTTCGCGCTCTCGGACCACCTCGACGTCGACAAGATGCTCACCGAGATCAGCACGCTGGAGCGGGGCAACCGCTGGCACGCCCTCGCGCGGCTGGCGCTGCGGGACGACGTGTACGGTTCTTTGCGGGCGATCACGCTCGACGCGTTGCGGCAGAGCGATCAGGACCGGTCCGTCGACGAGCAGATCGCGCAGTGGGAGAAAGCCAACGCTTCGCGGCTTTCGCGGGCGCGCGTGGCGCTGGACGAGATCACCCGCTCCGGGCGGCTCGACCTCGCCACGCTGTCCGTGGCCGCGCGTCAGATCCGGAGCACTGTGCGGTGACCTATGTCAATCACGTCCGTCCGCGGTGGTCGGACATGGACGTGTACGGGCACGTCAACCACGCCAATCTGGTCACGCTGCTCGAAGAGGCGCGAATCCCGGTGCTGTTCGGCGAAGCGGTGAAGGAGGGCCTCACCGAACTGCCGAAGGGCGTCGTGGTGGTGAAGCTCGCGGTGCACTACCGGACGCCGATCGTGGTCACCCCGGATGCCTCGGTGCGGGTGGAGATCACGCTCACCGAGCTGAAGGCGGCGACCGTGACGCTCGGCTACCGGGTGCACACCGGCCCGGACGAGACCGATCCGGTCGCGGTGACCGCGGAAACGGTGCTCGCGCCGTATGACACCGTCGAACTGCGTCCCCGGCGGCTCACCGAGGCGGAGAGCGAATTCCTCAAGCGGGTGTTCGCCGATGCCTGAACTGCGGATCCCGGACGCGGCGGACCGGGAAACGCTGGGCGCGTTCGTGGCCCGCGCGGTGCGCCTGGACGGGAGCACCGCGGTGCGGCTGCGCCGGCGCAGCGGCAGCCGGCCGGGCGAAGAGATCGTGGAGGCGTGGACGGCCACGCCGTTCGAGGTCCTTGCCACCCGCGCGGTGGCGGGGACCGTCACGCCCGCCGACGTCACGGTGTCCGGCAGCGAGCTGCTGGCCGCGCTCACCGTCGCCGGCGGCGAGGTGATGGATCCGGGGCCCGCCCGCGATCTGCTGTGGCACGGCGAGCTTCCGGTGGCCGGGCGGTGGCAGCTGGTGGACGAGCTGCCGGTGGGGATCGTGTCGGACCTGGCCGACCGCGGGGTCACGCTCGCCCGGGACAACGCGGGCCCGCACGGCACGCCGCCGTCGTCGCTGATGGACCAGGCGGTGCTCACCGTGACCGGCGCCGACCTCGAGGTCAAGGTGCAGATGCGCTGCCTGTTCGCGTTGTCCGGGATGGGGTTGTTCGACTCGTCGATCGACGGCGACGTGGTGCGGGTGACCGCCACCGACTCCTGGTTGCGGCTCGACGCGCGCTACGGCGCGGTGCTCAAGCGGCGGCACGCGCTGCTGCCCCTGCTGTTCTAGAAGTCCTTTCGGTTTCCTTGCCAGTGGTGGCGGGCGATCGCGCGCGGTGTCATGGTGAGGGCATGAGCGATCCCGAGGGTGATCCCACCGCGGATTTCCTCGCCCAGGTCCGGGCCGAGGAGACGCCGTGGCGCACCGACCGTCCGGCGGACGCCCCGCAACCGGAACGACCGGAGCGCGAGCCCGGCCGGGCTCGGGCCGCGGTGCGTGCGGTGGGGGAGGCCGCGCCGTACGTGCAGGCAGGGCTTTTCGCCGCGTGGATTGCCATGTCGGTGGCCGACGCCGCGAACGGCGGCGGGGACCCGGGCGGCGGTCAGCAGGGCTGACCGCGGCGGTGAACGGGCCGACCTTCCCTGTGCGTACGGAGCCCGTCCACGCAGAGCTTGTGCGCCCGGACCCTGTGCACACGGAGCTTGTCCATACCGTGGTCGCCCGTGGCTGAGCCCGCTCGCCCCTTGCCTCGGCGGGTAGTGTCGATACCGGGTGTCTCAGCTGGATATCTGATTCGGCGTACCCCGATCATCGTGCCCGCCGGTTTCCGTTGCGTGGTGCGGGTGGTGGCCCGTGACCCGGGCCCGCCCCGCCCGGCGGACGCGGGCACGGGAAGAGGAGAACCATGCTCCTGTCCGGTCCCGACCGTCCGATGGCCTTGCCCAGCGTCGACGATCCGCAGTCGCTGCGGCGTGCGCTCGTGGCGTACGTGCACGAGGTCGCCGCCTCCGTGGGGGTATCGGTGGCGTGCACCTCGTGCGAGGTCGCGGACACCGTCACCGCATATGTCGCGCTCAACGGCCGTTCGCCGCGGTTTCCCGGACGGGATCTGATGCTGTTGTGGAGTGCCCGGCAGGGCTGGACGCTGTCGGTCGAAACGGCGCCTGCCGAGTCCCCGCTGGTGGTGGCCCGCCTCGGCGGCGACCTGACGCCGGTGCCGGACCGGGTGCGGCGGTTCGTGACCGAGACACTGGGGGCGCCGGACGACGTGCGCCCGGCGATCCCCGTGCAGGCCGTGCGGGACCACAGCGAATTGCGAGAGCGGCTGGAGGCCTGCGTCAGGCGGTCTTGAGCTTGCGCGCCAGCCGTTCCGGGCGGGGCCACCGGACCTGGGAGACCCAGTTCAGCTTCTCGAACAGCCAGATCAGCCGCGCGGAGGTGTCGAGCTGCCCGCGGCCGACCCCGTGCCGCGCGCCGGTCGGGTCCGCGTGGTGGGAGTTGTGCCACGATTCGCCGAAGGACAGGATCGCCAGCGGCCAGAAGTTGGCCGAGCGATCGCGTGCCTCGTACGGCCGGTCGCCGATCAGATGGCACAGCGAGTTGACCGACCAGGTCACGTGGTGCAGTGCGGCGACCCGCACCAGACCGGCCCAGAAGAACGCGGTGAGCGCACCCCACCAGCTCATCGTGATCAGCCCGCCGAGCAGTGCGGGCAGCAGCAGGGTGGCGACGGTGAGCACCGGGAACAGCAGGTCCACCCGCCGGATGTCCGGGTCACCCTGCAGGTCGGGGGCGAACCGGCGGGGGTTGGTCTTGTCCCGGTCGAACAGCCAGCCCATGTGCGCGTGCCAGAAGCCCTTGGCCAGCGCGGTGGCGGAGGTGCCGAAGCGCCACGGGGAGTGCGGGTCGCCGTCGCGGTCCGCGTAGGCGTGGTGGCGACGGTGGTCGGCGACCCAGGCGATCACCGGGCCCTGCATGGCCATGCTCCCGGCGACCGCGAGTGCGATCCGCAGCCCGCGACGGGCGCGGAAGGCGCCGTGCGTGAAGTACCGGTGGAAGCCGATGGTGATGCCGAGCCCGGTCAGGTAGTAGAAGCCGACGGCGAGGCCGATGTCGAGCCAGCTCAGCCCCCAACCCCAGGCCAGCGGCACCGCGGCGGCCACCGCGAGCAGCGGGACCACGGCGAAGAGCTTCACCAGGAAGGACTCGGTGCCGTTCTTGCGCCCGGCGAGCATCGGCTCGGCTGCGGGACGTTCGCGCGGGGCCGGATCGGACGGGGCGGGTTCGGACAGTGCACGTTCGGACGGTGCGGGATCGGACGGGGGCAGGGTGGTGCTGGGGGTTTCGATACTGAAACGCTCCTGTCGAGCCGGGACGGCCGCCGCACTGTGCGGGGCCGAGGCCGGAACGCCGGCGCGCCGGGCGGTGAAGCCGCCATCTGCGAACGCCGTGCGGATGGCAGGCGCTGGGGAACCGCCTGCCGTGGCCTGCCCGGTCAACGAACGGCGGGCGGCGCAGGTTCCCCGGACACGGCAAAGGGCCGGCTCGATGAGCCGGCCCTTCGGAAAGTCGTTGTGGCGTCAGAGAATCGAGACGCCGGTAGCCTGCGGGCCCTTCTGGCCCTGGCCCACCTCGAACTCGACGCGCGCGTTCTCTTCCAGGCTGCGGAAGCCGTTACCCTGGATTTCCGAGTAGTGCACGAACACGTCGGCTCCGCCGTCGTCCGGGCTGATGAACCCGAAGCCCTTTTCGGCGTTGAACCACTTCACGGTGCCTTGCGTCATAAAACGATCTCTCCATCGAGCAGAAAACGAGATGCCACCTCGGCATCCGGGTCGGGAACCGACGGTTTGATCTTCCGCTGAGGGAGAACCACTACGCCCGCTACATCTTGCGAGCGTGGCTGCGGGATGTACCCACCGCACGAACACAAAACATGACCGACCTCAGTAAAGCACGCCGGGACCGATCGCACCAGGCCGGACCACCCTGCTCTGTCCGCTGTGGACGGTGTGCGCGTCAGCGGTTGGAGGTGGGGAACCGGCGTGGCGGGATGTCGCGTCCGATCAACTCGGTGTACTGGGCCTGCCAGGAAGTTTCGGTGGCCAGCAGATCGGCCAGCCGCTGCGCCCACTCCTGGCTGGCCGCCGCCGGGCGGGTACCGAGGTGCGCGCGGGTTTCCTCGCGTGCCTTGAGCCATTCGTCGAGCGTCGGTCCGAGTGCCGGGCCGCCTGCTTCTTCGGGCATGCGCCGACCGTACCGCCGACCGGCCTGGTCCTGGGTGTAGCGTCACTCCGGTCGAGAGTTCTCCCGTGCGCCGGCACCGCCGGCGTCGTCTTCGGCTTGGCCCGATACCGATACCCGGGGGCAAGGCCGGCCGTGGTCACCTTCGACCTCGACGAGGAGCAGCATGCGCTCGGAACGTCGCCCGCTGTCCACCGAAACCAGTGAGTTCGCTCGCGCCAGGGTCACCGCCGAGGCCGGTCTGCGCGTCCAGCAGGACCAGGCCGTCCGCACGGTCGCGGGACGCGCCCGTGACGCGGACGATCTGCGCGGCCTGCTCGCCATGCTCGGCCTGGAGGCGCCCGTCCGCGGGTGACGGCGCGGGTCAGGCCAGCCAGGCCGCCGAATCCGGCGGGAGCCTCCCGTCGGCCAGGGGGCTGCTGCTGAGCAGCAGCTCGCCCGGCGGCAGCGCGATGGAGCTCGCCGAGGTGTTGAGCGCGCAGATCAGGCCGTTGCGGCCACGCCGGAACGCGAAACAGCCTGCCGGTGCGCCGTACCACTCGAGGTCGTCGCCTGCCCGGAACGCCGGATGGTTCCGGCGTAGCTCCACCGCGTGCCGGTACAGCGACAGCGTGGACCCCGGGTCTTCGAGCTGCCGTTCCACGGTCAGCTCGGCCCAATCCGCCGGAATCGGCAGCCAGGTGCGTGGGTTGCGGGAAAAGCCGAAGGGTGGCAAGGCACCTTCCCACGGCAGCGGTACGCGCTCGCCGTCGCGGCTGTACTCCGGGCCCTGCCTGCGTGCCCGCGGATCGGTGAGCGCTGCCACCGGCAGATCCGCATTCGGCAGGCCCAGTTCTTCGCCGTTGTACAGGTACACCGCGCCCGGCAGCGCGAGCTCCACCAGTGCCATCGCCCGCGCCTTGCGCAGTCCGGCCGCACCGCCGCCGTAACGGCTGACCGTGCGCCAGACGTCGTGGTTGGACAACGTCCAGGTGGCGGGCGCGCCGGCCGCCCGCGGCACGGCCAGCGAGCTCTCGATCGCGGTGCGCATGGCGTCCGCGTCGAAATGGGTCAGCACCAGGCGGAAGTTGAACGCCAGGTGCAGCTCGTCCTGGCGCAGGTAGCGGGCGAGCCGTTCCTCGTCGGACACCCAGATCTCGCCGACCGCCATGGTGTCCGGGTACTCGTCGAGCACCTTCCGGATCATCTGGTGCACCTCGTGCACGCCGTCGTCGTCGAACCGCGGATCACCGCGTTCGCCGCCGGCTCCGGCCGCGTCCGGGTCCATGTCCGGCAGTCCGGCCGGTTTGGCCATACCGTGTGCGACGTCGATCCGGAACCCGTCGACCCCGCGGTCGAGCCAGAACCGCAGGGTGCGCTCCAGGTCGTAGCGGACCTCGGCGTCGGCCCAGTTCAGATCCGGCTGCTGCGGGGCGAACAGGTGCAGGTACCACTGCCCGTCCGGCACCCGCGTCCAGGCCGGGCCGCCGAACACGCTGACCCAGTTGTTGGGCGGTTCGCCGCCGTCCGGGCCGCGGCCGTCGCGGAAGACGTAGCGTTCCCGCTCCGGGCTGCCCGGTGTGGCGGCCATCGCCGATTTGAACCACGCATGCTGGTTGCTGGTGTGGTTCGGCACCACGTCCACGGTGACCCGGATGCCACGCCGATGCGCCTCGGTGAGCAGCACGTCGAAGTCGCCCAGCGTGCCGAACATCGGGTCCACGTCGCGTGGGTCCGCGACGTCGTAGCCGTGGTCGGCCATCGGGGACCGGTAGAAGGGCGTGAGCCACAGTGCGTCCACGCCCAGCAGCTCCAGGTAGCCGAGCTTGCTGTGGATGCCCTCGAGATCGCCGACGCCGTCCGCGTCCGAATCGGCGAACGAACGCACGTAGACCTGGTAGAAGACGGCATCGGACCACCACGGCGGCGCGGACCGCCCGGCCGGGCGGGGCATCAGACGAAGCTGTTCATCATGCTGTGCGCGGCCATCTCGAGGTAGGCCCACAGCTGCTCGCGGTAGGGCTCGGGCAGGTTCTCCTCGTCGACGGCCACCCGGATCGCGCGCAACCACGCGTCGCGTTCGATCGGGCCGATCTTGAACGGCGCGTGCCGCATCCGCAGCCGGGGGTGGCCCCGCCGGTCGGAGTAGGTGTGCGGGCCACCCCAGTACTGCATGAGGAACAGCCGGAACCGCTCCTCCGCGGGGCCGAGATCCTCTTCCGGGTACAGCGGGCGCAGGATCTCGTCCCGCGCGACCTCCTGGTAGAACCGCGCGACGATCCGCCGGAAGGTCGGCTCTCCGCCCACGGCCTCGTACAGGTTCGCCGGTTCCTGGCCACTCACAGTCGACACTCCTCCATCTTGCCTTGCCCGCCGGTCACTTGTCGGCCGCCGGGGAGGACAGGAACCGGCCGAGTGGAGGTTCGAAGCCCGCCTCTTCCAGTGCGCCGAGCAGCTGGCCACGCAGTGCACGCTGCACCGCCCACTGCTTGCCCGGCCGCACCTTCACGGTGAGCCGCAGCTGGATGCCCTCCGGGGTGACCTTTTCCACGCCGAGCATGTCCGGCGGTTCCAGCACGTGCGGTGCGAGCGCGTCACGCGCCACCGCGGCAGTGGCGGCTTCGCCGAGCACGCTCGTCGCGCGGTCCACGTCGGCGGAGTAGCTGAGCGGCACGTCGACCACCGCGACCGCGAAGCCCTGGCTGGAGTTCCCGACGCGCAGCACCTCGCCGTTGCGGACGTACCAGACGGTGCCCTGCATGTCGCGCAGCGTGGTGATGCGCAGGCCCACCGCCTCGACGGTGCCGGTGGCCTCGCCGACGTCCACGACGTCGCCGACGCCGTATTGGTCCTCGATCATCATGAACATCCCGGAGAGGAAGTCCCGCACCAGGTTCTGCGCGCCGAAACCGAGCGCGACGCCGACGATGCCCGCGGAGGCGATGATCGGCGCCAGGTTGATGCCCAGTTCGCCCAGCACGAGGATGAACGCCAGGCCGTAGATGAGGAACGTGGCCATCGACTTGAGCACCGAGCCGATCGTCTTGGCGCGCTGCCTGCGGCGTTCCACCACCATCGGGCCGAGCACGTCGGACGCGCGCTCGCGCAGCGGCCGCAGCAGCGCGGGCAGCTTGCCGTCGGACCGCGGCAGCGTGGTGACCCGGTCGATGAGCCGCCGTGTGAGATAACGCACGACGAACGCGATGAGCAGGATCAGGATGATCCGCAGCGGCTTCGTCACGAGCCAGCCCGCCGAGCCGGCGAGCCACTCGTTGTGCGTGACCGCGTAGACCTGCGAGCACCAGGTGCTCGCGTCGGAGATGCACGAGGGTGGGGCGCTGAGCACGGGGTTCACGAGCTGTGGCAGTCCTTTCTGCACGGGGTTCACCGGCTTCGCCGGGGCGGCCTCCGGATGGCCGGTGGGTCGCGGATACGTGACACGTCACGGAACACACGTGCGCCGGGGGCCTGATGTGTGGTCGACTATGCCTGCACCGGTGGAGGTGGTCGAGTGCCAGACCGACAACCCGTCCCCCTCGGCGGCAGCGGCCAAGCCATGGCCGACGAGCCGCCGGAGGCGGTCCTGCGTGCCCGTGCGGGAGGTTCCGCATCCGGCGGACCCACCCCGTCCGGGCCGGGGATCCGGCCAGGGGGAGTCATCCGTCCGCCCGGACAGCGTAGGTCCCGGGATCCGGCGGCTCCGGCATGGGGCCGCCGTCGAGTGCTGCTGCTCAACGCGACGTTCGAGCCGCTGACCGCGGTGCCGATGCGGCGCGCGGTGGTGCTCGTCATGTGCGGTAAGGCCGAAGTGGTGCACGGCGACCCGGCGGGGGTGGAACTGCACGCCGCGAAGGTGTCCCTGCCCGTCCCGTCGGTGATCCGGCTCAGCACGTACGTGCGGGTGCCCTACCGAGCGAAGGTGCCGCTGACCCGCGCCGGGCTGATGCACCGCGACCGGTATCGCTGCGCCTACTGCGGCGGCCGGGCGGAGACGATCGACCACGTCGTACCTCGCAGCCGCGGCGGCCCGCACAGCTGGACGAACTGCGTGGCCTGCTGCGCCAAGTGCAACCACCGCAAGGCCGACCGCCTGCTGTCGGAGATCGGCTGGCGGCTGCGCGTGGTACCGCGCGCCCCGCACGGCCCGCACTGGCGGCTGCTGGCGCACTCCAAGGAAGCCGACCCGCTGTGGCAGCCGTACCTGGGCTCGGCCGCCTGAAAATCTCCGCAGCGCACACCCGCCCCGACGTCTCGTACCCCCGGGGCAGGCCCGCTCCCGGACGGCCCCACCCCGGACGCACCTGCGCCCCGGCTGCCCAACGGCTGCCGGGGGCGACTCCCCGCGAGATGCCCGCGAGGACGAAGATCAGGCGGCGAGGCTGTAGTCGGCCTGGCTGGTGACCCGGGTGCCCATGGT
>NZ_BAAAZN010000025.1:40085-123747 GCF_039536925.1 Amycolatopsis ultiminotia
GTGACGCGGGTGCCTCGGGTGACTCGGGTGCCCATGGTGACGCGGGTGCCTCGGGTGACTCGGGTGCCCATGGTGACGCGGGTGCCTCGGGTGACTCGGGTGCCCATGGTGACGCGGGTGCCTCGGGTGACTCGGGTGCCCATGGTGACGCGGGTGCCTCGGGTAACTCGGGTGCCCATGGTGACGCGAGTGCCTCGGGTGCCCATCGTGCCTCGGGTGACCCGCGTGCCCATCGTGACCCGCGTGCCGCGGGCGGTCTGAGTGTCCATGGTGGCCCGTGTACCCCGGGTGACCCTGGTACCCATCGTCACCCGCGTCGCGCGGGTGACCCGGGTGCCCCGGGTAACCCTCGTGCCGGACGTCACACGCGTTCCGGGGACGAATTCGATCCCGCTGGGTGACGAAATGGTCTCGGTGATCGCCTGAGCGGGGGGCTGGGAGCTGTCCATGACGGGCCTCCTGGGACCGGTGCGTGACCTGCTGGGGCTGGAGAGTGGGGCGCAAGGCCCGTACAGGTGAAAAAGCTACGAGGATTCTAAGCCCCCGACAACCCGGTATCCACTGGTACGGCCGCCTGTACGGTGAGTTGCCATCATTCGGCGTGCGCCGCTTCGCCCCAACGTGCGAGCGGGAGCGAGCCAAGCGGCGGACGGCCGTTCTCCCACGGCGAGCGGTAGGCGAGCGGTAGTGGCGCCGTGCGGTGCCCTGAACCGGCATCCGATACGCTCACCGGCGTGAACGTTGTCGAGACGATCCTGGTCTACGCGGTCATCCCCCTGGCCATCTACCTGGTGGTCGGCGCGGCCACCTTGCGGAAGAAGTCCTCGGGGACGTCGCGGTACCGACCAGGCCAGCCGTGGGAGTACCCCGCGATGTGGTGGACCGGAAATCCGGACGGCGTCGGCGCCGGTCACCGGGCCGGCGTGGAGAGTGCGGCGCCCGAGGGTGCCGCAACGGCAGCGGGAGGCGCTCGTGGCAAGTGGTGAGCTGACGCACCCGGGCAGCACGGTCGAGGTGGCGGAGCAGGATCTCCCGTTCGGCGAGGTGATCACGAACAGCGGCCGCCGGTCGGCCGCGAAGATGTACGAGCCGGAGACGCCGACCAGCCCGTTCACCGTCCAGCAGCTCGCGCGGCTCGACGAGGCGCTCACCTTCGCGACCCGCGAATGCGACCTGGCATTCAGCGTCTACCTCGGCGACCTCGGCGAGGACACCCGCGCCGAGGCGGAGCGGCTGCATGCGTCCACAGCGGACCCGCGCGACGCGGTGCTGATCGCGGTGTCCCCGGAGCAGCGCGCGATCGAGATCGTCACCGGGCAGCGTGCGTACCTCCGGCTTCCGGACCGCGGCGCGAAGCTCGCGGTGGCGAGCATGGTTGCCTCCTTCAAGGAGGGCGATCTGGTGGGCGGTCTCGTCAACGCCCTGCGCATGCTCAGCGACCAGGCGGGGCCCGCCCCGAAGGCCTGACCACCGGGCACGAAGAAGGCCGGTGCCGACACCAGCGACGAAAAGGGCCGCCACAGGCAACTGTGGCGGCCCTTTTCGTCGCTGTCCTCAGCCCTGGCTGTCGAAGTCCCGCGCGGCGAGGGCGCGCACGATGCCGGCGCGGCCCTCGGACACGAGCCGGCGCAGCGCGGCCGGGTGCTCACCCTCGAGCCAGGCGTCGGAGGCGGTCACCGCGTCGGGTTCGATCGCCCACGACGGGTACAGCCCGATCGCGGTCGGCTGCGCGCGCTCGCTGGAGCGGCGCGCCCACACCTCGTCGATCACCTCGAAGTAGCGTGAGACGTAGCCACCCAGCAGGTGCTTCTGCCCCGGGTGGGAGAACCCGGAGATGAGCGCGTCACTGACCGCGTTGGGGATCTCGTCGTCGTAGATCGCCCGCCGCCACGTTTCCGCTTTGGCTTCCGCGGTCGGCTGGAGCGCACGGCACCGTTCGGCGTGCCGGCGACCTGCCGCCGTGTCGTCCTTGGCCAGCTCGGCGTCGATCTCCGCGGCGCTCGCCTTGCCGTGCGCGACGAGCGCCTGCAACAGCCGCCAGCGCAGGTCGGTGTCCACGGTCAGGCCGGGCAGCGGCGCCGAACCGTCCAGCCAGCCCGCTACGGCGGTGAGCGCCTCGTCGTCGAGCACGCCGCCGGCGAGTGAGTTCACGAACGCCAGCTGGTGGTCCGATCCGGCCTCGGCGGCGCGGGCCAGTTCCAGCAGCCGTCCGGACAACGCGGGCCAGCCCTGTTCGGCCGCCCACTGTTGCTCGGCGTAGGAGTTGAGCGCGGTCTGCGCCTGCAGCAGCAGCCGCTGCACCACGCCGACCTGGCTCTCCGCGTGGATGCCGCGGGCCACCAGCGTCACGAAGTCGCGTGCCTTCAGCTCCGCCTCGCGGGTCATCTCCCACGCGGCCGACCAGCACAGCGTGCGCGGCAGCGGTTCGGTGATGTCCGCGATCCGGTCGATCAGCGTGGTCAGCGACGCCGGGTCCAGCCGCATCTTGCAGTAGGTCAGATCGTCGTCGTTGACCAGCACGAGCTTGCCCGCGGGCAGGCCGACCAGCTCCGGCACCTCGGTGCGTTCGCCGTCCACGTCCAGTTCGGCGCGGCGGACCCGCACGATCCGGCCGTCGCCGTCCTCGTCGTACACGCCGACCGCGACCCGGTGCGTGCGCAGCTCCCCGGCACCCGGTTCGGCGCCGGACTGCACCACGGCGAACGAGGAGAACGTGCCGTCCGCGCCGATCTCGTAGCGCGGGCTCAGCGAGTTCAGCCCGGTGGTCTCCAGCCACTGCGCGCTCCACCACGACAGGTCGCGTCCGGAGGCCTCCTCGAGCGCGGCCAGCAGGTCGGCCAGGGTGGCGTTGCCCCACGCGTGCTTGCCGAAGTACACCTTCAGCCCGTCGAGGAAGTGCTCGATGCCGACGTAGGACACCAGCTGCTTGAGCACGCTGGCGCCCTTGGCGTAGGTGATGCCGTCGAAGTTCACCTCGACCGCGTGCAGGTCGACGATGTCGGCCGCGATCGGGTGCGTGGAGGGCAGCTGGTCCTGGCGGTAGGCCCAGGACTTCTCGATGTTCGCGAAGCTGGTCCAGGCGTTGCGGTACTCGGTGGCCTCGGCCTGGGAGAACACGCTCGCGAAGGTCGCGAACGACTCGTTCAGCCACAGGTCGTCCCACCAGCGCATGGTGACCAGGTCGCCGAACCACATGTGCGCCATCTCGTGCAGCAGCGTTTCGGCGCGCCGCTCGTAGGCGTAGCGGGTGACCCGGCTGCGGAACACGTAGTCCTCGAGGAAGGTGACCGCGCCGGCGTTCTCCATCGCACCCGCGTTGAACTCCGGCACGAACAGCTGGTCGTACTTGGAGAACGGGTACGGGATGCCGAACTTCTCGTGGTAGAAGGCGAAACCCTGCTTGGTCTCGGTGAACAGCCGGTCGGTGTCCAGGTACTCGGCCAGCGACGCGCGGCAGTAGAGGCCCAGCGGGATCGTCTTGTGCCCGTCGCGGAATTCGTCGCGCCATTCGGCGTACGGGCCCGCGATGAGCGCCACCAGGTAGGTGGAGATCCGCTCGGATTCGGCGAACCGGATGCGGCGGCCGCCCTCGGCGGTGTCCTCGGCCGATTCGGCGAGCGCGTTCGACACGACCTTCCAGCCGCGCGGCGTGTGCACGGTGATCCGGTACACCGACTTGAGGTCCGGCTGGTCGAAGCAGGCGAACATGCGCTTGGCGTCGGCTGTCTCGAACTGCGTGTACAGGTAGACGCCTTCGTCCACCGGGTCGACGAACCGGTGCAGGCCCTCGCCGGTGTTCATGTAGCGGCAGTCCGCGGTGATCACGAGCTCGTTCTCCGCGGCCAGCTCCGGCAGGACAACGCCCTTGTCCTCGGCGTAGCCGTGCACGTCGAGCTCGGTGCCGTTGAGCACGGCGGAGCGAACACCCTCGGCGACGAGGTCGATCCACGACGACGCACCGGGCCGGGCGGCCGAGAACCGCACGGTGGTGGTGGAGAGGAACGTCTTCTCCCCGGGGCCGCCGCGGCCGTCGGTCAGGTCCAGCTCGATGTCGTAGGACGCGACTTCCAGCAGGCCGGAGCGCTGCTTGGCTTCGTCACGAGTCAGGTTGGGGGCGGGCACGGGCACCTCTGGTCTTCGAGTCCGGTTACGGTTTGCACACTGCCGAGCATCCAATCATGCGCGCGCCCGCGCGGGCGAGAAGGGAACAACCAGACCGGTCCCGTGCGTTGGCCCGCAGTGCGGGGGACGGCCCCGCCGTCCGGCACCTTCGCCGGTGGTGAACCTCGTCGAGGAGCTACTTCAGAGATGACTGCCGCTGCCCAGCCCACGAAGGTGGACTTCTACTTCGATCCGATCTGCCCGTTCGCGTGGATCACCTCGCGCTGGATCCTCGAGGTCGAAAAACACCGCGAGCTGGACCTCACCTTCAAAGTGATGAGCCTGTCCGTGCTCAACGAAAACCGCGACGAGCTGCCGGAGAACTACAAGGCGCTGCTGAACGAAGGCTGGCCGCCGGTCCGGGTCGCGACCGCGCTCGCCCAGCACAAGGACCAGGAGACGGTGCGCGCCTACTACACCGAGTTCGGCACGCGCTACCACAACCAGGGCAACAAGGACCGGGTCGCGGTGCTCAAGGAGGCGCTGGACGCCGTCGGCGCACCGGAGCTGCTCGCCGCCGGGGATTCCACGGACTACGACGAGGCCCTGCGCAAGAGCCACCACGAGGGCATGGACCCGGTCGGCATGGACGTCGGCACGCCCACCATCCACGTGAACGGCGTGGCCTTCTTCGGCCCGGTGCTCAGCTCGATCCCGCGGGGCGAGGACGCGCTGAAGATCTTCGACGGAGCTGTCGCGTTGGCGAGCTACCCGGACTTCTTCGAGCTCAAGCGCACCCGCACCGGTGAGCTGAACTTCGACTGACCTCTCACGGGGTCTCCAGCGCGGCGCGCGTGACGTCGGCCGGGTAGGGCGAGACCGCCCCGGCCGGCGTCGCGCCGGCGGCTTTGAGACCGGCGAGCGTGCGCAGGCCGTCCCGGTGCCGGCGTACGAACGCCGCGTCCACCGGTTCGCCGTGCCCCGGTACGACCACCTGCGGTGCCAGGCTGAGCAGCGCGTCCAGTGCGGCCGGCCAGTGCGCGAGGTGGGTGTCCGGGCCGAACGAGCCCTCGGTGAACCCGTGCGGCCCGTGCTCGACCAGATCGCCCGCGAAGACCACACCGGCGTCCGGAACGTGCACCAGCAGATCGTGACCGGTGTGGCCGCGGCCGGGGTGCCGCAGTACCGCGGTCCGGCCGCCGAGGTCGAGTTCGACGTGCTCGGGCACCAGCCGGTCCGGGGGCACGACGGCGGTGCGGTCGAGGGCGCCGGCGATGTCCGGCCTGCCCTGTTCGCGGTAACGGGCGGCCCATTTCCGTTTCTCCGCGTCGCCGTGCTCGACCAGCTCGGTCAGGCAGCCCGGGTGCGCCCACACGTCGCACGGCAGGAACGGCGTGCTGCCGAAGGCGTGGTCGAAATGCGCGTGCGTGTAGACGACTGTCCACGGCAGATCGGTCAGTTCCCTTACCGCGGCGGCCCATTCCGTGCCCTGGTCGACGTCGCCCCTGGTGTCGACCACCAGGCACCGTTCGGCGCCGAGCACCAGTCCGGTGGTCAGATCCAGCTCTTCGTGCCGGCGTGCGTGGACGCCCTCGGCCACCTCGGTCCAGCTCATCCCGCCTCCAGGCTGCGATCCGGTGGGGTGCCCACCCCGGAGCATGCTGCGTGCGGGGCAGGGTGGCAGACTTCGCGCTGTGCGTGTCTACTTGGGATCCGATCATGCCGGTTTCGAGCTGAAGAACCACCTCGTCCGCCACCTCGGCGGGCAGGGGCACGAGATCGTCGACGTCGGTCCGCACGTCTACGACGCGGCCGACGACTACCCGGCGTTCTGCGTGGAGACCGCTCGCCGCGTGGTCGCCGACGAGGGCAGCCTCGGGATCGTGGTCGGCGGATCCGGCAACGGTGAGCAGATCGCCGCCAACAAGGTGCCCGGTGCACGGGCCGGCCTCGGCTGGAGCGTCCAGACCGCACAGCTGTGCCGTGAGCACAACCACGCCCAGCTGCTCGGGGTCGGCGCGCGGATGCACACCGAGGAGCAGGCGACCGAGATCGTCGAGGCATTCCTGGCCACCCCGCCGTCCCCGGACGAGCGGCACGCCCGGCGGGTCCGGCAGCTGCTGGACTACGAGCGCACCGGCACCCCGCCGCCACTGCCGGAGGACTGATGCCGGAAGGGCACACGCTGCACCGGCTGGCCCGCCTGCACCAGCGCCGTTACGCCGGCGCGCCGGTCACCCTCAGCAGCCCGCAGGGCCGGTTCGCCAGGGAAGCGGCGAAACTCGACGGGCAGCTGTTCACCTCCGCGGAGGCGTACGGGAAGCACCTGTTCCACCACTACGGTCCACTGGGGACAGTGCACGTGCACCTCGGCTTGTACGGCACGTTCGGCGAATCACCGTTGCCCGAGACCGATCCGGTCGGCCAGGTGCGGATGCGGCTGACCGGCCGGACGCACTGGACCGATCTGCGCGGCCCGAACCGTTGTGAACTGCTGGACGCGGCCCAGGTCGACGCGATCAAGGCGCGGCTCGGCCCGGATCCCCTGCGCCGCGGCGCGAAACCGGACCGGGCGTGGGAGCGGATCTCCCGGTCCCGCACGTCGGTGGCCGCGTTGCTGATGGACCAGGCGGTGCTGGCCGGGGTCGGGAACGTCTACCGCGCCGAGGTGCTGTTCCGGCACGGGGTGACCCCGCTGCTGCCCGGCCGTGCCCTGGACCGCGGGCAGTGGGACGAGATCTGGACGGACCTCGTGACGCTCATGCGCGCCGGGGTCCGCGTCGGCCGCATCGACACGGTCGCGCCGGAACACCTCCCGGCCGCGATGGGCCGGGCCCCGCGCGAGGACCGGCACGGCGGTGAGGTGTACGTGTACCGCCGCGCCGGAATGCCCTGCCTGGTGTGCGGAACCCCGGTCGCACACCAGACCCTGGCGGGGCGGAACCTCTACTGGTGCCCCACCTGCCAGCCGGCGTGAGCCCCCGGCCCGCCCGCCACTGACCGATCCGGCTCCCCACGGCCACTCCGGGGGCCGGCAGCCATGTCGGTTTGGGGCACAACGGATCGAGCGGTGTTGGACTGGCGCCGTCCTGGGTTGGCGGTGCGGGGGACCGAGACGGTGTCGGACCGGACTGGCGCGGCAGCGGGTCAACGCGGAAGTTGGCGCGGGGCCGGGCTGGTGCGGCAGGGGGTTGGCGCGGAGCCGGGCTGGTGCGGCGGGCAGGTTGACGCGGAGCCGGGCTGGTGCGGCGGGCAGGTTGACGCGGAGCCGGGCTGGCGGGGCAACGGACTGGCGTGGCAGCGGTCGGGTGGGGCGGTGCTTGAGCGCGGCGGTGCGGCTCGGGGGCTGCTGAGCCGCGCTGGGGTGTGCCTCTGCGGATCGTGGGGTTGCCGATAGTTCGGTGGGAGGTCAGAAGTCGAAGCCGCCGCCGAAGTCTCCGCCGTCGAAGCCGCCCCCGTCGAAACCCCCGCCGTCGAAGCCGCCCCCGTCGAAGCCGCCGCCGTCGAAGCCGCCGCCGTCGA
Organism: Amycolatopsis ultiminotia; assembly: GCF_039536925.1. Lineage (NCBI taxonomy): Bacteria > Bacillati > Actinomycetota > Actinomycetes > Pseudonocardiales > Pseudonocardiaceae > Amycolatopsis > Amycolatopsis ultiminotia. The sequence goes on from NZ_BAAAZN010000025.1 coordinate 47,709, forward strand.
AGCCGCCGCCGTCGAAGCCGCCGCCATCGCCGCCGTCGCCGTCGAAGCCGCTGTCGCCGGAGTCCAGGGCGTCCTGCTGGCCTGCGTCGTAGCCCGATTCCCAGGCCGAGGCGCTGGCGATGCCGCCCATCCCGGAGAACATCGCGCTGAACAGGAACATCGAGCCGAGCCCCCACGCGCCGGCCACCAGTGCGGGCTTCCACCACGGTTCGCTGTACCAGCCCTGCGGTACCGGACGGCCCGCGACGCGGCCGCCGGGGTAGTAGTACGGCGTGCCCTGGCCGGGCTCGGGCGAAGCCTCGTAGTGCTGGCCTTCCACGTCCACCGAGCGGTGTTCGGTCACCTTGCCCGCGCGTTCGCGCTCGGCCTCGTCCGGCAGGGCCGGACCGGGATCCATGCCCATCGCGGTGCGGGCGGCACGCACGTAGTAGAGACCCTCGACCGCGGTCTCCTTGACCAGCTTGGCCTGCTCCACGGTCTTCGCCTGTTCGAGCTGCGAACCGGCCGCGTTGTAGCGCTCACTCGCGTCCGCCATCGCCTGCTGGGAGGCGGTGTCCGCGCCGGTGATGTTGAGCACCTGGCCGCCGAGCCGTTCGACGAGCCGCCGCGCGTCGGCCTTGGCGTCCTCCAGCTGCCGCTGCCGGGCGGCGGCCTGCGTACGGGTGTAGTACAGCCCACCCCCGACGATGACGACGACCAGCACGATCAACAGGATCGCGGTGCCCATGGGTCACTCCGTGTCTTCCGCTGCTGCGGCGGCCGCGAGGCCGCCTCTTGAACCGGACAACGGGGACAGCATGCGGGAAGTTCCCGCGACCCGGCCGAAAGCACCCCCGGCCTGCCGGTGGCCGAGTAAAGTAGAACACGTTATAGTCCGCGGCATGAAGTTCTCCCTCTCGATCGCGCTGAACCCCCTCGATCAGCTGGGCGAGCTCGCCCGCGCCGCGGAGGAGGCCGGATTCTCCTCGATCGTGCTGCCGGATTCGCTGTTCTACTCCGAGAAGGTGTCCGCGGACTACCCGTACACGCCGGACGGCAGCCGGTTCTGGGACGAGGAAACGCCGTGGGTGGACCCGCTCGTGGCGACCGCTTCGATGGGTGCGCGCACCGAGCGGATCGAGTTCTACACCTCGGTGCTCAAACTCGGCTCCCGCAATCCGGTGCTGCTCGCCCGGCAGGTCAACTCGGTGGCTGTGCTCACCGGCGGCCGGTTCGGCCTCGGCCTCGGCATCGGCTGGTCGCCCGAGGAGTTCGAATGGTGCGGCGCGCCGTACGCGCGCCGCGGCAAGCGTTTCGACGAGGCGATCGAGGTGCTGCGGCTGATCCTCGACGGCGGGATGGTCGAGTTCCACGGCGAGTTCTTCGACTTCGACAAGCTGCGCATGAGCCCGACGCCGCCGAAGCGGGTGCCGTTCTACATCGGCGGGCACACCGACGTCGCGCTCCGTCGCGCGGCACGGGTGGCCGACGGGTGGTCGTCCGCGATGATGACGCTCGACCAGCTGCGGGACACCATCGGCAAGCTCAAGGTGCTGCTCGCCGAACGCGGCCGCGCCGACGATCCGTTCGAGTTCCAGGCGGTCTGTGTCGACCGGTTCGGCCTCGACGGGTTCCGCGAGCAGGCCGAGGCCGGGGTGACCGACGCGATCACCATGCCGTGGGTGTTCGAGGGTATCGGGTTCGACGCCGAACTGGGCCCGAAGGTCGACGCGATCCGCAAGTTCGGCGACGAGGTCATCGCGAAGATGGGGGAGTGACGTGGGAGTCGAAGTCAGCTGGGACACCGAAGCGGAGCAGCCGCCCGCGCGCGCGGCCGCGTACGCATCGATGACCGCGGTCGCGGCCGGGGACAAGAACGGCTGGCTCACGCTGTTCGCCCCGGAGGCGGTGGTGGAGGACCCGGTGGGTCCGTCCATGTTCGACGAACAGGGCAGGGGGCACCACGGCCACGAGGGCATCGCCGCGTTCTGGGAGCTGACGATCGCGAACGTGGAACGCTTCGAGTTCGTGATCCGGGATTCGTTCGCGGCGGGCGCCGAGGTGGCCAACGTGGGCACCATCACCACGTTCCTGCCCGGCGGCTACCGGGTGGACACCGACGGGGTGTTCGTCTACCGGGTGGACGATGCCGGGCTGATCATCTCGATGCGCGCGTTCTGGGAGACCGAGCGGGCGATGGCCACCGCCCGCCAGGTCTGACCGGTCCGGCCGGCCCGGTCACCGCGGTCCGGCTCGCGCGCCGCGGTGACCGCTCGTTCCGCTGTGTCATAGTGGAATCGTGGCTGAACTCCTGCCGGATCACCCGGTCGTCGCGAGCGTCAAGGACGAGGCGGGGCTGCGTGCCGTCGTGGCGGCGGAACCGCCGGTGGTCTTCCTGCTCTTCGGGTCGATCCTCACCCTGCCGGGTCTGGTCGAGCGGCTGCACGCCGCGGGAAAGACCGTGCTGGTGAACGTGGATCTGGTGGAGGGGCTGGTGAGCCGGGACATCGCGGTGGACTTCGTGGCGCAGCAGACGAAGGCCGACGGGGTGCTCAGCAGCAAGGCCGCCATCGTGAAGGCGGCCAAGGCGCGTGGCCTGCTCGCCGTGCACCGGTTCTTCCTGGTCGACTCGATCTCCTACCACAACCTCGGCAGGCAGCTGGCGATCTCCCGGCCCGACTACGTCGAGATCCTGCCCGGCTGCGTTCCCCGCGTGCTCACCTGGCTCAAGGCCGACACCGACGTGCCGATCATCGCCGGCGGACTGGTGTGCGACAAGGACGACGTGCTGGCCGCGCTCGGCGCGGGCGCCACCGCGATTGCGACGTCCAATGTGGACGTCTGGGCGATGTAGCTCACCGCTGCACCTCGGCCAGCCAGCTGAACAGCGGATCGGTGTAGTCGCGTATCTGCCGGTGCACCTGCTGCAGCCGCTGGTACTGCTCGTGCCTCGTCCGGTCCGGCACGAATTCCGTGCCCGGCCGGACCATTTCCGCCACCGCCTCGTCGAACCCGCCGTACCAGCCGAGGCCCACCGCCGCGCAGATCGCCGAGCCGAGCTCGGCGCCGCCCGGTGCGCGCAGGGCAGGCCGGTCGAACGCATCCGCGACGATCTGCATCATCACCTCCGAACCGGCCCCGCCGCCGGACACCAGCACCCGGTCGAATTCCGTGCCCAGCTCCGCGGCCATCGCGTTTCCGTTGCCGCACAAGGTGAGCGCGATCGCTTCGAGTACCGCGCGGTACAGGTGGAACCGGCCCTGCCTGCCGTCGAAGCCGAGGAACGCGCCCCGGCGCTGCGGCGCCTCGACCGGGGCCAGCCAGTCGAGTACCGCGATCAGCCCGTCCGAACCCGGGGCCACGGTGGCCGCACCCGCGTTGAGCCGGTCCTCGTCGCCGAGCAGGTCGCGCAGCCAGCTGACCGTCCACATGCCACGCCGGATGCCGTGGCTCTCGTACAGGTACTCGTGCGGCCTGCAGGCGAAGTTCGACCAGAACGCCTTGGCGTCGTGGACATTTCGCGCGCCGGTGGTCATACCGGCGATGTAGGTGCCGAGCGACAGCAGCAGGGTGCGTTCGTCACCGAGCCCGCTGCCGAGTGCCTCCACCGCCTTGTCGTTGGCGGTGGCGAACACCGGCACGCCCGCCGGCAGCCCGGTGTGCGCGGCCGCCTCCGCAGTTACCGTGCCGAGCAGCTCGCCGGGGGACACCAGCTCGAACAGCATGTCGCGCGGGATGTCCGGCTCGTCCACCCACGCCCAGGTGTCGGTGTCGATCGGCCACACGCCCTGGTAGTTCGCCGCGGTGTCGCGGAACTGCCCGGTCATCCGCGCGGTGATGTAGCCGGACGACGCGCTCACGTAGCGCACGTCGGGATTCACCGGTTCGTAGGGCCGGGACACCCGTTCGTCCATCCAGCTCAGCACCGGCTGGGCGAGGGTGCCGTCGGCACGCAGCATCGCGCGGCAGAACCGGATCGTGCACAGCCCGACGCCGGCGATGTCCGCCGGGCTGCCGTCGAAGGACTCCAGTGCCGCACGGGTGGCCGCGCCGATCGAATCCCACAGGTCGTCGTCCGGGTGCTCGACCACGCCGGGCTGCGGGGTGTCGTTGGGACGCAACGGAACGCGGGCCTTCGCATGCGGGACACCGTGTTCGTCGAACACGGTCACCTTGGTGCTCTGCGAACCGTTGTCGATGCCGAGCAGGTACCGGGCCATCAGCGTTCCCCCGCCGGGAAGATCGTGCCGGGGTTCATGATGCCGTTCGGGTCGTAGGCGTCCTTGAGCCTGCGCAGGATCGGGTAGGCGGTGCCGTGCTCCTGTTCGGTCCACCGCGCGCGGTACTTGCCGATACCGTGGTGGTGCACCATGGAACCGCCGCGGGCCAGCGTTTCCTCCACGATGATCGCGTTGAGCGGGATGTGGTACTTCGTGATCTCCTCCCGTGGCTCGCAGTCGATCCGGTAGTCGTAGACGAAGTACATGTTCGTCCCGTTCTGGTAGCTGTGCGAGGAGTGCCCGCCCAGCAGGGTGAGGTCCGCGAAGTGCGGATACTCCTTGGTGATCCGGGAGAGCACCGCATCGTAGATGTCGCCGATCACCGACCAGTTCGCGGACACCTCGGTGGTGTAGCCCAGCCGTTGCTCGGCGAGCATGCTCTGCTGTTCGGCGCGGATCTTGTCCGGGCCCCAGTTGAGGTTGTCGAACCAGTCCCGGATCAGCTGCGGGTCCACCCGTTCGTGGTGGTACCTGCCGACGATGGCCTCGATCGCGGTGCCGGTCGCCTCGGCGAGCGGCGCGGGCCCCTCGGACAGGAACACCGCGACGCACTTCCCACCGGCGAAGTGCGCGAAGTGCTGGGCAGCGTCCTGTTCGGAGTAGACCCGCGCGACCGACGGGTGGTAGCCCTCGGTGATGACCTCGCGCAGGATCTCGATCCCGGTACGGACGTCGTCGAGCAGGTAGCCGTGGAAACGGTGGTTCTCCGGCCGGTACTTGAACAGTTTGACGGTGACCTCGGTGACGAAGCACAGTGCGCCCTCGTTGCCGATCACCACGTGGCGGATGTCCGGGCCCGCGGCGCGGCGTGGCACGTTCTTGATCCGGCTCACGGTGCCGTCCGGGAACACCGCCTCCAGCCCGACCACCAGGTCTTCGATCCCGCCGTAGAGCGTGGAGAACTGGCCGATCGAACGGGTCGCGACCAGCCCGCCCAGCTGCGCCAGCGGTTTGGACTGCGGGGAGTGCCCGGTGGTGAGGCCGAGTTCGCGCACGCGGTCCTCCAGCACCTGCAACGGCACGCCGCACTGCGCGGTGACCAGCAGGTCGACCGGATCGACGTGCACGATCTCGTCCATTTCGGACCCGTCGAGCACCACGGTGCGCTCGAAGCTGGTCTCCAGCCCGCCCTCGGTGCCGGTGCGCCCGGTGCGCGGGACGATGTTTACGCCGTGCTCGTTCGCGAACGCCAGCACTGCGGCGACCTGTTCGGTACTGCCTGCCCGCACGATGGCGATCGGGAACGGCCCGTCGTAGATGCCGTGCACGGCGGTGTACTTCTTGAACCGGTCGACGCTCGCCTCGCGCAGCAGCTGCTCGTCGGTGTCGACGCGGTCGCTGCCTGCGATCTCGCGCAGCCGGTCGAGGATGCCGGTCGTGTCCATGGTTTCCTTTGCTCCGTTCGGTTTTCGGTTCATCGGGTGAGGTAGCCGCCGTCGACGGTGAGCACGTGCCCGTTCACGTAGTCCGACGCCCGGCTCGCCAGGAAGACCACCGCGCCCATCAGATCGCCGAGCTCACCCCAGCGGCCTGCCGGGATGTGGTCGAGGACGCGTTGGTTGGTGACCGGGTCCGCGCGGGTCTGCGCGGTGATCGGGGTGGCGAAGTAGCCGGGCGCGATCGCGTTGCACTGCACGTTGTGCGCACCGAGTTCGTCGGCGTAGGCCCGGGTGAAGCCGACGATGCCGTGCTTGGTCGCGGCATAGGCGGGGGAGCCCTGTCCGCCGAGGAAGGAGAACAGCGACGCGATGTTGACGATCTTGCCGTGCCCCTGTGCCACCATCCGCTGTCCGGCCAGCCGGCCCAGCTCGAACGGTGCGGTGAGGTTGAGCGCGAGCATCGGGTCCCACTGCTCGCGGCCGAACTCGGCCACCGGCGCGAGTTTCGAGATGCCCGCGGAGTTGACCAGTACGTCCACCGAACCGAGCCGGTCCACACAGGACTCCACGACCCGTGCGGGCGCATCGGGCTCGGTCAGGTCGGTCTTCAGCGTCTCCAGGCGGGCACCCGCCTGTTCGACCAGCTGCCGGGTCTCGCCGCCGTCGTCCACCACGGTGGGTGCGAACACGTTCGCCCCGGCTTTGGCCAGCGCCACGGTGAACGCGCGGCCGAGGCCGGTGTTCCCGCCGGTGACGATCGCGTTGCGGCCGCGCAGGGAGAACAGCTCGAGGGAGAAGTCCTGGATTTCCAACGGAAGTGCCTTTCCGGCCGATGCAGGGGTTCAGGTCAGTGCGGTGGCGCGCGGTTGCGGCTGCCCGGCCGGTTCCCGCCGCTGCACCCGCAGGGTCACGGTGGTCAGGACGAGGCCGAGCACACCGGCCACGGTGAGGAAGCCGAACAGCGTGCCGTAGCCGCCGTGTGCGGCGGTGCCGGTGGCCGGGTCGCCGATCCACCATGCGACGAGGCCCGGCAGGAAGGCGTCCGGCAGGTAGGCGAGGCCCGAGGCCAGTCCGATCACGCCACCGCGCTGTTCGGCCGGGATCCGCGCCTCGGTGATGCTCGCCCAGTACACCCCGCGGCTGGCGAAGACCATGAGGGACAACACGAACATCAACGTCAGCGCCGCCCACGACAGCGCGGGGGTGCCCGGCAGGAACACCAGCACCGCCACGCACACCGTCGCGCCGGCGAAGGCCAGCCGCAGGAACCGCGGGGTCGAATGGGTCAGCTTGTCCACCCCGAATCCGCCGAGCGGGCCGGCGACGAACTGGAAGACGTAGCTGCGCACCACGCCGAGCACCCCGATCAGCCCGGCGGTGAGCCCGAAATTGTGCTGCAGCAACGGGGAGAAGTAGCCGAGCGTGGTGTAGAAGCAGTACATCAGCATGATCGATCCGCCGAGCAGCCAGGTGTAGCGGTTCCGTGCGGCGGCGGCCAGCTGGCGCAGGGACAGCGCGGATCGTTCGCCACCGGGCGGGCGGTCCGCCTGGCCGCGCAGCGTGTACCAGAGCGCGACGGCGGTCACCAGCGACATCCCGCCGTAGAGCGCGATGAGCATGCGCACGCCGGTGGCCGGAGCGAGCAGGCTGCCGATGAGCAGTGCGCCGAGGCCGCTGATCAGCGTGGAAGCGAGGCCGCGGATCGCTTCCAGGAATCCGAACAGCCTGCCCTGTCGCTCGGCGCCGCCGAACGAGCCGATCGCCTTCACCAGGGCCGGCCAGTAGAGCGCCATCCCGGCGAAGGCCATCGCGATGTGCGCGGCCAGCACCGTGCCGTAGCCGGGTGCGACGGTGAGCGACAGGTCGGCGATCCCGGTGATCAGCAGCCCGGACACGACGAGCGTGCGCGGGGAGAACCGGTCGGCGAACCAGCCGCCGACGAAATACATCACCGCGGCCACTGCGCCGAACACCGACATGATGTCGCCGTATTCCTGTGCGGTCAGCCCGAGCGCGTGATAAGTCGGTTCCAGGAATACGAACCGGATATAGGCGACCTGAAAAACGACGCCACCGGAAATGCACAGCAGCAGATAACTCAGCCGCCGTCGGGTACCGCGCACCTCGACCACCTCACTGTGCGGTCCGGAATCGGGGATCCGGACACAAAAAAAGAGAACAGTTTCCCCGTCGGCCGAATGGGGTTACTGTTCTCTGCGTCTCTAGTAACGTTGTATTCAGTTGTGCTCTACTGCAGCGTAACCACGCGTGCGAGCGGGTGTCAAGGCCCGTCCTCCAGCAGGTTTACCTGGTTGTCATCGGATCTTGGCGAGGGTGCGGCCGACGGTCCGCGGCCGTCCGGAGGCCGCGAGCGGCGGCCGCACCGTGCGCGCCGGTGCCGCCGGAAAGTGCTCCGGCCGATCTATTGACACTCCTCGGAAGCCGTCCGCATACTCGACGCCGGCCCAAAGGGAACGCGTTCCACCGGTGGAACAAATGCCGTTCGGGTGGCCCATCTGAAATACCCACCGAGGAGTTGCTCGAATGGAAACTCTCGCCGCCGTTCTCGAGGAAACCGCCTCCCCGCTCACGTTCCGCACGCTGACCCTCGACGAGCCCGGTGCCGGCGAGGTGTCGGTGAAGATCGCCGCGACCGGGGTGTGTGCCAGCGATGCGCACACGATCAGCGGGCGGATCCCCTCGCCGACGCCGACCGTGCTCGGGCACGAGGGCGCCGGCGTGGTCACCGCGGTCGGTGCCGGCGTGCCGCACGTGGGCGTCGGCGACCACGTCGCGTTGTCGTGGCTGCCCAGTTGCGGCCGGTGCCGCTACTGCCAGGCGGGCCGTCCGGTCCTGTGCTCCGCCAGCGCCCCCGCACTGCTGGCGGGCACGCTGCTCGACGGCACTGTCCGGCTGCACGACGGCGACCGGGATGTGTACCACTACTCGTTCCTGTCCACCTTCGCCGAACACACGGTGGTGCCCGCCGCGAGTGCGATCAAGATCCCGGAATCGGTGCCGCTGACTGTCGCCGCGCTCGCCGGCTGCGGTGTGCTCACCGGATACGGCGCCGTGGTGAACCGCGCCCGCGTGGCACCCGGCGACGCGGTGCTGGTCTACGGCGCGGGTGGGGTGGGGCTCAGTGCGATCATGGCCGCGCGGCTGTCCGGTGCGGATCACATCGTCGTGGTGGAGCCGCATCCGGACAAGCGTGACGGCGCGACGATCTTCGGCGCCACCCGCGTGCTGACGCCGGAGGACAACGTGGTTGCCGAGGTGCGTGCGCTCACCGGCGGGCAGGGCGCCGACGTCACCATCGACGCGGTCGGCAAGGAAGGCTTGCTGGAGCAGGCTTTCGACGCGACCGCCCCGGGCGGCACGGTGGTGTGCGTCGGGGTTCCGGCGGCCACTGCGTACGCGAGCGTCCCCGCCGCTCGGTTCGTGCGCGAGGAGAAGTACCTGACCGGCAGCCTTTACGGATCGAGCCGTCCGACCCAGGACATCCCGAAGCTGCTGAACCTGTTCCACACCGGCAAGCTGCCCATCGACAAGCTGATCTCGAAGACCTACCGGTTCGAGGAGATCAACACCGCGTTCGCCGATCTGACCGGCGGGTCCAACCGGCGCGGAGTGGTGATCGTCGACGAGGAACTGGCCGGTCGGTGACACCGCAAGCGGCCGGGGCACCCGTGGAGACGGGGAAGCGCAGTCCCGCGGTCGCGCAGGCGTTCGCGGTGCTCGACGTGCTCGCCGAACGGCAGCGGGGACTGCGGCTGAGCGAGATCGCGGTGGCGATCGGCCTGCCGAAGAGCTCGGTGCACCGGCTGCTGGCCACGATGGGCGAGCTGGGCGTCACCCGGAAAACCGGGGACGGCCGGTTCGTCGTCGGCCCGAGGATGGCCGCCTATGCCGAGCCCGGCGGGGAGCTGACCGGATTGCTCGGCATGTTCTACACGTGTGCCGGGCAGATCCGGGACCGGCAGGACGAAACCGTCCAGCTGGCAGTGCTTTCCGGTGCGCAGGTCACCTTCGTCGCGCACGTCGACACCACGAAACCGGTGCGGTTGCAGACCCGGATCGGCAGGCAGCTGCCTGCCCACGCCTCCGCCAGCGGCAAGGCGATCCTCGCCTTCCGCGATGAGACGGACCTGCGGCCGGTGCTCGGCACCGGATTGCCCCAGCTCACCGAGGCGACGATCCACGACGAAGCGGTGTTCCGCGGCGAACTCGCGCTGGTGGCCGAACGGGGGTACGCCACCGAGGTCGAGGAGATGACTGCGGATCTGTCCTGCTTCTCGGCTCCGGTGCTGGACGGCGACGGACGGGCAGTCGCCGCGGTGACCGCTTGCGTGCCGACGAACTCGGTGCCCCCCGGCCGTGCGGAAATACTGGCCGCCGAGGTCCGCTGGGCCGCGGGGGAACTGGCCCGGCACCGCTGATCCCCTTGGCCCCAAACGAAAGCGAAACAGATGCCAGCGAAGAACAGCCGGCTGTACGTCGGCGGCAGGTGGCTCGATACCCCGGCGACCTTCCCGGTCGAGGATCCGGCCACCGGAGAGCCGATCGCGGAAGCCGCCGACGCGACGCCGGAGCACGCGCTCGCGGCACTCGACGCGGCGCACGCAGCACAGGCCGAGCTCGCCGCGAGCAGTCCGCGCACGAGATCCGGCTGGTTGCTGGCCGCGTTCGACGCGGTGGTGGCGCGGACCGAGGAGTTCGCCGAAACGATCACCAGGGAGACGGGCAAACCGCTCGCGCAGTCGCGGGGCGAACTCGCCTACGGGGCCGAGTTCCTCCGCTGGTTCGCCGAGCAGGCCACGCAGCTGCACGGTGACTTCGTGGTGTCGCCGGACGGAGGCTCGCGCATCCTCACCACGCACCGGCCGGTCGGCCCGGCGCTGCTGATCACGCCGTGGAACTTCCCGCTGGCGATGCTCACCCGCAAGCTGGGTGCGGCGCTGGCTGCGGGCTGCCCCACGCTGCTCAAGCCTGCCGAGCAGACCCCGCTCACCGCGGTGCTGCTCACCGAGGTGCTCGCCGGGCTCGGCCTGCCCGCAGGCGCGGTCAACCTGCTCACCACGACCCGCGCCCCCGAGCTGTCCGCTGCACTGATGGCCGACGACCGGCTGCGCAAGGTCTCCTTCACCGGCTCCACCGCGGTCGGCTCCGCGCTCATCCGCCAGTCGGCGCAGCACGTCCAGCGCACGTCCATGGAACTGGGCGGCAACGCGCCGTTCCTGGTGTTCGACGACGCCGACCTCGACACCGCGCTGGACGCCGCGATGCTGGCCAAGTTCCGCAACGGCGGCGAGTCCTGCGTGGCCGCCAACCGGTTCCTCGTGCACCGTTCGATTGCCCGGGAATTCACCGAGCGGTTCACCCAGCGGGTGCGGGAACTGGTGCCCGGCAACGGTTTCGATCCGTCCTCGACGGTCGGGCCGCTGATCGATGCCCGGCAGCGGGACAAGGTGCACGAGCTGGTGCGGGATGCGGTCGCCGGCGGTGCCGAGGCGGTCACCGGCGGCGGACCGGTGGCCGGGCCCGGGTACTTCTTCGAGCCGACCGTGCTGACCGGGGTGGGCGCGGGACAGCGCGTCCTGCAGGAGGAGATCTTCGGGCCGGTCGCCCCGATCACGGTCTTCGACACCGAGGCCGAGGCACTCGAACTGGCCAATGCGACCCGGTACGGCCTCGTCGCGTTCGTCTGCACCCGCGACGTCTCGCGCGCGGTGCGAGTCGCGGAGGCCTGCGAGACGGGCATGGTCGGGATCAACCGCGGGATCGTGTCGGAGCCGGCCGCGCCGTTCGGCGGGGTCAAGGCTTCCGGGCTGGGCAGGGAAGGCGGGCGGAGCGGGATCGGGGAATACCTCGAGACCGGCTACTTCGCCCTGGGCCGGTGAAACGGGGGACAACCGCATGACCACGACCTCCCGCCCCGCTGCCCGCCATGGCGCCGATGGCCGGGTCTGCCTGATCGGCGGCGTCAGCTCACTCGTACTTGCGCCGGAGACCCGCGGCGCGCTGCCGGTCTCCGGCGGACCACGGAAAGGACTCGCGACATGACCGCACTCGACGGCCGCAGCGCCCAGGCATGGGGTGGCACCAACCCGGACGGCGTGCACCTCAACGTCGTTCTCGCCGAGCGTGGATCCGCCACGGCCGCGGCGATGACCGGTGCGTTCGCCGCTCCCAGCGCGGGATTCACCCCGATCCTGGTGTGCGTCGGCGAGGACCAGCCCTCGTACCGCACGGTGTACCCGCCGACGATCATGCTGACCAAGACCGCATCGCCCACCGAGCAGCACGCGAACCTGGTCTCCGGTGCCTGCCAGGTCGGTATCGCACAGGGCGTGCTCGATTCGGTGGCCGACGGGGTGCTCGCCGGCGATCAGGAAACGCTCGTGTTCGCCGCGGTCTGGCTCAACCCCGAGGCCGATTCCGGGAACGCGGTGCGGGAAGCCGCCAGGGAGGCGATGCGCAAGGGCGTGCGGGAAGCGGTGCGAGGACACGCCGAAATCGCGGATCTCGTCGCCGACCGGGACACGGTGACGCACCCGTTCTACACGCCCTGAGACTCGGCTCCTGCGCCGGTTCCCACCCGGCCTGGGTACCGGCCGTACGGGGACCGGTCCCGATCTTCCCGGTTAGCGTGCCGATCGGCCGGACCGCAGTGGCCGGTCAGGATGGGAAGGGGCGTTTCATGATCCGACGTTCGGCTGTGGCGGCGGCGGTCGGCGCGCTGGCGCTGGGCACCGCGATGCCGGCCGCGGCCGCGGCCGGGCCGTGCACCTCCGGCGAGAGCTGCGCGCACACGCTCGATCTCGCCGAGGGGGCCAAGATGCCTTACCTCGCCAGCTATCCGCTGTCCGGCGCGAGCACGGTCACCGAGGCCGTCGTGGTGATCCACGGCACCGGCCGCAACGCCGACGGGTACTTCGAGCGCATGGTGCAGGCAGCGCAGGACGCCGGTGCAGGGGACCGCACCGAGATCGTCACCCCGCACTTCCAGACCTCGGACGACGATCCCGGCGACGGCGAGGTGAGCTGGACCAACGGCGACGAGACCTCGTGGAAGGACGGCGGCAACTCGGTGTCCTCGCCGGAGATCAGCTCGTTCACCGTGATCGACGAAGTGCTCGCGAAGCTGGCGGACAAGAAGGCGTTCCCGAAGCTGACCAAGGTCACCCTGGCCGGACACTCCGCGGGCGGCCAGTTCGTGCAGCGGTACGCGGCAGGCGGCAAGGCCCCGGCGGATCTGACCGGGCTGTCCTTCCACTTCGTCCCGGCCAACCCGTCGTCGTACCTGTACTTCACGGCCGACCGCCCGGTGCCCGACGGCCTGCCCGACTCGTGCCCCGGCTTCGACGACTACAAGTACGGGCTCGAGCACCTGAACCCGTATCTGGCCGGATACCCCGAAGGCAAGCTGGCCGGACAGTACACCGGCCGGAAGGTGACCTACCTCCTCGGTGGCGACGACGTGCACCAGGACCACGGCATCGACCAGTCCTGCGAAGCCGAGGCACAGGGCCACAACCGGCTGGAGCGCGGGAAGAACTACTTCTCCGCGATGCAGAAGGCCTATCCCTCGGCCCCGCACGAGCAGACGATCGTCGCAGGCGTCGGCCACGACAGCGGTGCGATGTTCGACTCCGAACCGGGCCGGGCCGCGATCTTCGGCTGATCGGCCGGCCGCTCCGGCGGGGCACGGCAGGTGCGTGCCCGCCGGGTGGCGGGCAGCAGACGGCCCGGCGCGCAGCCGTCCCGGTTCGTCTCGAAGTGTCCTTGATCCGCCGATCGGTCGCATCGGGTAGGCCGGAAGGCGGGTTGTTCCGGTGGGTGTCCGCGATCATGATCAAAGTGGTCCGGACCATTCAGATCCGGTTACGGCAAAGGACCCGAGATGTCTGCCGCTTCCGTCGCCGCTCGTTGGGGTACCGCCATTCTCCTGCTGGTCGCGCTGGTGTGTGCCGCGCCGCCGGCAGGTGCCGAACCGGCCGGCAGCGGTGCCCGGCCTGCCGACCGCGCACCGCTGCGCGACGGCACCGGTCTCTACCCGCGGCTGGTGCGGCTGGACCATTCCGGTGATGCCAACGGAACACTGGTCGCGAGCGTCGTCGACTTCGACGCGGACGGCGGCAAGGGAGTGATCTACCGCAGCACCGACAACGGGGCGACCTTCACCGAGGTCGGTGCCGTCCGTGACCCGGGAGCCAAGGACGGGCTCTGCTGCACCACCCTGTTCGAGCTGCCGAGCCAGGTCGGGGACCTGCCCGAGGGCACCCTGCTGTGGGCGGCTTCGATCGGGCAGGACGCGGCGGATCGGCGGATGTCGGTGCCCATCTGGCAGAGCCGGGACCAGGGCACCAGCTGGCAGCCGCTGTCGGTGTGCAGGCAGGCGGAGAACGACCGGGGAATCTGGGAGCCGGAGCTGTCCGTGGACGCCGGGGGCAGGCTCACCTGCCACTACGCCGACGAGACGGATCCGGCGCACAGCCAGCAACTGCGCGAGTCGTTCTCGACCGACGGGGTCACCTGGACCGAGCCGTACCCGACGGTCGCGCCGGACGACGCCGGGTTGCGTCCGGGCATGCCGACCGTGCGCAGGCTCGGTGACGGGACCTACATCCTCGTCTACGAGATCTGCGGCAGCGGGGACAACTACGACTGCGCGACGTACTCCCGCACCTCCGCCGACGGCGCCGACTGGGGCCCGCCCAACGACGTCGGACCGCGCCTTGCCGCCGAATCCGGCGACTACTTCACGCACGCCCCGACGGTGAACCGGATCGACAACGGCTCCGGCGCGACCCGGCTCGCCGTGGTCGGCCAGCAACTGCGGAACGCGAACGGCGACCTCGTTCCCGGCAGCGGCAACACCGTGCTGATCAGCGACAACGGAGCCGCCGGGCCGTGGCGTGCCGCACCGGCGCCGGTGTCGGTGCCGGATCCGCAGAACGAACCGTGCGCGAACTACAGTTCCACCCTCGTCACTCCCGCCGACGGCAGCACACTGCTCGAAATCGCCGACGACCGCGACGGCGACGTCTGCAAACCGTTCTACGCCTCGGCGCCGATGCCCTGACCGGGCAAGGGCTGGTCCGGCAGGCCGGTTCGGCGAGCGGGTACCGGCGGACGAACCTGACGATGCGCCGGATCGGGCCGGGAACGCGTTGACCGGCCCGTCACCACCGGGGCAGGCTCAGCCGGTGGCATCGTCCGGTGCGCGGGTCACCACCGTGCGGATCGTCGCGGCGACCGACTGCACGCACGCGGCGAAGCCGGTCTGTCCGGCCGCGTCCACCCAGCGTTCGAAGGCGTTCTCGAACACGATTGCGGCGATCTGGGCGACCAGTTTCGCCTCGTCCGGTGGGCTGCCGCGCTGTTGCAGTGCGTCCTCGATCGCGGCGGCGACGGCGGCGCCCTTCGTACGGTCGCGCTCGCGGAGTTCCGCGCTGGCCGAAATCACCGCACGCCGCTCGGCTGCCCGCTCGGCCTGTGCCACCAGGAGGGTGCCGACCTCGGTGACCCCGTGCAGGGCGGCGGTCAGTGGATCGGCGTGCTCGTCGACGGCCAGCACCATGTCGGCCATCGCCGGCGGCAGCTGTTCGGACCGCGGGAACAGCACCTCCCGCTTGTCCGGGAAGTACCGGAAGTAGGAGCGGCGGGTGATGCCCGCTCGTTCGGCGATCTGCGTGATGGTGACGTCGTCGTAGCCGTGCGCGCCGAAGAGGTCCAATGCGGCACGGGTCAGCCGCTGCTCGGTTCCCGGATCCCATCTCGCCACCCGATCAGGGTACCAGCGATGTCTCACTGTGTCGTCACTTGTGCTACGCTCATGACGACACAGTGAGACATCATGAGAGGACACGGAATGACCGAGGGCACGCCGTCCGGCGAGATCTGGGTTCTTGGCGCCACCGGCCGCATCGGCCGGTCCGTCGTCACGCGGCTGGCCGGCGAAGGCATCGATCCGGTGTTGGTCGGTCGCCGTCGCGAAAGTCTCGTCGACCTGCAGGCCGGGTACGGCGGGAAAACCGGAGTCGTCGTCGCCGACGGCGGGGAATCGATCGCGGACGCGATCCGCAGCCGGAAGCCGTCGGTGGTGATCAACCTCATCGGCAACTACATCGAGACCGCGCCCGCGATCGCCGACGCGGTCATGCCCGGAGGGCACTACACCGATCTGGCCTCCGACGCGACCGCTGTGCCGCAGCTGCTCGACAAGCACCCGGAGGCCGCCGCGGCGGGCAGCACCCTGGTGACCGGCGCCGGATTCGGGGTGCTGGCCACGGAATCGGTGGTTGCGAAACTGTGTGCCGACCGTCCGGCACCCCGTCAGGTACGGGTCGACGCGCTCGCCTCGGTCGCCATGGAGGCCGGGGTGATCGGCGCCCCGTTCGCCTCCGCGATGGTCGGGACGCTGCTGAACGGCGGATTGCGTTACGAGAACGGTCAACTGGTGAAGACCCGGTTGGGTGCCGACCCGCAGAGGCTGACCCTGCCGGACGGCGAGACGGCGAAGTCCGGCGGCATCCCGATGGGCGAGCTGGTGGCCGCCCAGCGGGCGAGTGGGGCGCCGTCGGTCAGCGGCACGTCCGGGCTGGCACCGACCGGGACGCTGGTGCGTGCGGTCCTGCCGCTGGCTGCCACCCTGCTGTCCGTTCCGCCGCTGCGCCGGCTCGCGGTCCGCCAGATGGCCAAGGCCACCACGAAAGCGGCGCCCCGCCCCCGGCAGCATTCCTGGGGGCACGCAGTGCTCACCTGGCCCGACGGCACCGTGCGCGAGGGCTGGCTGCGCGCCGACGACGGAATGGACTACACGGCCGCCGTCATCACCGAGGTCGCGCTCCGGCTCGCCCGCGGCGAAGGGAAACCCGGCGCCTACACCCCGGCGGCCGCGTTCGGCCCGGACCTCGCGGTCAGCGCCGGCGGCACCTTCGTCCTCAACTGACCGTTCACTTTCGACGAAAGGACATCCCCATGACCAGTACTGCCGTACAAGAGCGTGACGTCGAATTCCGCTCCGGTCCGGTGACCCTCCGCGGGTGGTTGCGCACGCCCGCCACCGAGGGGCCGCATCCCTTGGTGATACTGGCGCACGGCCTCGGCGGACTGAAGGAGTGGACCATTCCCGAGGTCGCGGCGGCGCTCACCGAGGCGGGAATCGCCGCACTGGCCTTCGACTACCGCAACTTCGGCGACAGCGACGGGCAGCCCCGGGAGGAAGTCGACCACCCCGGCCAGATCGACGACTGGCGCAACGCGGTCACCTTCGCGACCACGCTGCCGGAGATCGACTCCGAACGGATCGGCTTGTGGGGCACCAGCCTCGGCGGCCGCAACGTGCTCGCGGCCGGCGCGCTCGACCACCGGATCCGGTGCATCTACGCCCAGGTGCCCCCGATCGGCAGCGTGCCCGAGGCGATCCCGATGATGCTCGGCACGACCTCCCGCGACGAGGCCGACCGGATTCTCGCCGACGACCTGCGCAACCGGGCGCTCGGTGCCGAGCCGGAGTACGTCGACTTCCCGATCGGCCCGGAGTACGAGTACGACGCTTACTGGGCCGGCTTCGGCGAGGCCGAGAAACGGAATTGGACGCCGCATGTCACGGTCGCCTCGTTCGCGCCCTCGCTTGCCGACGACATCCGGCCGCTGCTTCCGCTGATCAGCCCGACCCCGGTGTTCCTCGTGGTCGCCGAAGCCGACGCGTACTGCCCGCCGGCCCTGGCCAAACCCGCGTTCGACACGATCCCCGGACCGAAAAAACTGCTGGTGGTCGACGGGCACCACTATTCGGTCTACACCGATTTCAAGGACGAGACGATCGTCGCGGCGCGCGAATGGTTCGTCGAGCACCTCGTTTCGGCCTGACCGCCGCCGTCAGCCGGGCAGCTTCCGCGGGTATCCGTGGTCGGGCAGTGGCAACGGGTCCTGCGCGTGCAGCATCCACCGGAGCAGCTCCACCAGCAGTCCGTCGCGAGTGGACGCGTGCTCCGGGCCGGACCAGAGATTCACCGTCTCGAACGGATCCTCGGCGAGGTGGTACAGCTGGCCCGTGCCGGCCTCGTCGAGCACCAGTTTCCAGTCGCCGCGGCGGACCATCCGGCGGTGGCCGCCCTGGGTGACAGCGTTCAGTTCGTCGAAGTCGAACAAGTCCTGCGGTCCGCCGAGGCCGGGCATCGGGTCGGGCACGTCGGCGGCGGTGTAGGTGCGACCGCCGATGCCCTGTTCCACGTAGGCACTGGTGAATTCGCCCGGTTCCGGGCGGTCGCCGGTCAGCAGCGGCCAGAAGCTGCGGCCCTGCACGCCCGGTGGCACCGGCAGCCCGGCGGCCTCGGCGAGCGTCGGCAGGAGATCGGCCAGTGACACGTGCGCGGAGCTGGGATCAGGGCGTGCCACGACGCCGGGGCCGCGGACCGTCAGCGGGATCCGGCAGAGCACCTCGGGAACCTCCGGTCCCTTGCGCAGCAACCCGTATTCGCCGACGAAATCACCGTGGTCGGCGGTCGTCACCAGCACGGTGTCCGCGAGCAGACCGCGCTCGTGCAGGAACGTGGTGAAGCGCTGGATCTGGTCGTCGATCAGCCGCAGCATGCCGAGGTAGTTGGCGCGGGCGCGCGGAATCGACTGTGCCAGCTCGGGATCGGCGGCCTCCTCCAGCCGGCGCAGGTACTGCCACGGAAAGCAGCGCCCGGCCGTGTCTTCCGGGCCGGTGGCAACCGGGGGCAGGGATTCCGGTGGGAACAGCGAGAAGTACGGCTCGGGCACCTGGTACGGGTTGTGCGGCTCGGGGAAGGAGAGCAACAGGAAGAACGGCTGGTCGCCGACGGTCTCCACCCACCGCTGCGCCGACGTGACGATCCGATGTGGACACTGCAGTTCCACCGGGAACGGCGTGGGTTCGGGGTGCGTGCGGTGACGCAGTTCGGTCAGCCACCGGTCGAACCGGGCCTCGTCCTCGCGCACCGGCCCGAGTGCGCCGCCGTGCAGGTACGGCTCGTAGTGGTCGAGGTCGCGCTCGGTCAGGTAGCTGTGGTTCTTCCCGACGAGCGCGGTCGCGTAACCGGCCGAGCGCAGCAGGCCGGGCAGATCCTGTTCGAACCGCGCCAGGCTCATGGCCGGGTTTTCCCGTACGCCGTGCGCACCGGGGTACCGGCCGGTCAGCAGACTGGTGCGCGCGGGGCAGCACAGCGGAGACGTGGTGTACGCGCGGTTGAACCACACGCCCTCACGCGCCAGCCGGTCGGTGTTCGGTGTGGTGTCGAGCGGGAAACCCTCGCGTGCGCACAGATCGGCGCGCTGCTGATCGCTGAGGACGACGACGATGTTCCGGGCGGTCATTCGCGTGCTCCGGGTTCTGGGGTCAGCGGGTCGTGGCCGGGAGTTCGTCGCCGGTGTGCGGCCGGAGCGCCGGTGCGGTGGCGGGCCGCAGTTTCGCCGTGCACCAGAAGCCGAGCGCGGCAACTGCGACGAGCAGTCCGGCGACGAGCCACGGGCTGCCGTCCATGCCGATCAGGATGGACACCGCGGCCAGGTTGCTCAGTCCACCGACGGTCGCGGTCAGCTGGTACACCAGCGAGATCGCGGTGTAGCGCAGGTGCACCGGGAACACCTCGGCCAGCAATGTGCTCTGCACCGCGAACTCGGTCCCGCTGGCCAGCGACAGGCCGGCGATCATGACCACGCAGATCACCACGGCGTTGCCGGTGCCGATGCCCACGAAGAACGGGTAGGACATCGCGGCGATCAGCGCGACCCCGATGAGGTAGATCCGCTTGCGGCTCACGCGGTTCGCGAGCCGTCCGATGAACGGCACATAGGCGATCTCCACCGCGGCCGCCGCGGCGCTGGCGAACAGCACCACGTCGCGGTCGACGCCGATCACGGTGACCCCGTACGCGATTGCCAGCCCGCCGAACACGTTGCCCGCCACCGCATCCACCGTCCGTGAGCCGAGCGCGAGGAAGAAGTTGCGCGGGCAGGTGCGCAGCAGTTCGACGACCGGGACCTTCGCCTGCTTCCCGGCGCGCCGGACCTCGGCGAACTCCTTCGGCTCACTCAGCCGCAGCCGGAAGTACAGGCCGAGCACGAGCAGGATCGAGCTGAGCAGGAACGGCACCCGCCAGCCCCATCCGAGGTACTGATCCTCCGGCAGTGTGGCGCACGCGGCGACCAGCAACGTCGCCAGCAGCCCGCCGGCCGGATTGCCCACCTGCGGCAGGCTGCCGAAGAACCCGCGCCTGGCCTGCGGCGCGGACTCCAGCGTGTTCAGCGCTGCGCCGGCGTACTCGCCGCCGAGCCCGATGCCCTGCAGCACGCGCAGTGCGACGAGCAGGATCGTGGCCGTCACCCCGATCGCGTGGTAGGTCGGGAGTGCCCCGATGAGCACGGTCGACACGCCCATGATCAGCATTGTGGTGGTGAGCATCGACTTGCGGCCGAGCCGATCGCCGAAGTGCCCGAAGACGAGCCCGCCGATCGGGCGGGCGAGATAGCCCACGGCCGCGGTCGCGAACGCCAGCAGCGTCCCGACCAGCGGGGTCATCGTCGGGAAGAATTCCTTGTTGAACACGATCGCGGCCGAGGTCCCGTAGAGGCCGAAGTCGAACCACTCGAACGTCGCGCCGAGGAAGCTGGCGATGACCACCCGGCGCATCGGGGTGCCGGTGGCCGGGCCGTCCGCGGCGTCGTCGCTGCCTGCGGGCATGGGTGCTGCCTCCAACCGGTGCCGGCGGTGACGGGGCCGCCACCGATTACAACCTTGTAATCGGATCGGGGGAGATAGTCAACGGGTGTCCAGAGATTTGGCTGTCTCTCGGTATTCGGATTGCGATCTGCGTGTACAACGTTGTAATCTGCGATCCGTGGGTGGACGAGTCACGCTGCAGGATGTCGCCGCTGCGGCCGGGGTCTCGATCAAGACCGTGTCCAATGTGGTCAACGACTTCGACCGGGTGGCGCCCGAAACCCGGCTGCGCGTGCAGGGCGTGATCGACGACCTCGGCTACCGTCCGAACCTTTCCGCGCGGCAGCTGCGTTCCGGCCGCACCGGCGTGATCGCACTCGCCGTGCCGGACCTGGCCGCCCGCTACTTCGCCGAACTGGCGACCGCGGTCATCGCACAGGCGCGGCGGCACGCGATGACCGTGCTGATCGAGGTCACCGACGCGGAGCGCAGCGCCGAGCTGGCGATGGCCCGTGGCCTGGGGTCCACCCTGATCGACGGCGTGATCCTCAGCCCGCTCGCGCTGAGCCAGTCGGATCTGTCCGGCAAACCCGGCCGGGTCCCGGTGGTCCTGCTGGGGGAACGGGACTACGCGCACACTTTCGACCACGTACTGATCGACAACGTCGCCGCGGCCCGCGACGCCACCGCCCACCTGCTGGCGACCGGCCGCAAGCGGATCGCGGCGATCGGTGCGCAGAGCGGGCCCTCCTCGGCGACCGCGCATCTGCGGCTGTGCGGCTACCGAGAGGCGGTGCACACGGCCGGTGCGCCCGAACTGGCCGAGCTGGTGGCCCCGGCCACGCATTTCTCCCCGCCGGAGGGCGCCGCGGCGATGCGGCGGCTGCTGGCGCTGCCCGAACCGCCGGACGCCGTCTTCTGCTTCAGCGACATGCTCGCCCTCGGTGCGTTGCGGGCGGCTCACGAAGCCGGCGTCCGGGTGCCCCAGGACGTCGCGGTCGTCGGCTTCGACGACACCGAGGAGGGCCGGTACGGTGTCCCGTCGCTGACCTCGGTCTCGCCGGACAAACCGGAGATCGCCCGGCAGGCGGTGGCGCTGCTGGCCGATCGCATCGAATCCGCCGGCTCGCAGCGCAAACCCGTGCGCACCGAGGTCGGCTACGAACTCGTGGTGCGGGAGAGCTCCGCACCCGCCACGGAGACGGAAGGAACCCTGTGACCGATCCGGTGCACCCCCGTCCGCAGCTCGTCCGCGAGCACTGGACCGACCTGTGCGGACAGTGGGGGTTCGGCTACGACGATGCCGACGAGGGCAGGGACGGGCACTGGTGGCGGCAGCCGGCCGCGTTCGGCCGGACCATCACGGTGCCCTATCCGCCGGAGTCGTCCGCGAGCGGCATCGGCGATCGCGGCGAACACCCGATCCTGTGGTACCGCAAGGAATTCCGGATCGCGGCCGAACCGGGGGAACGGGTGCTGCTGCACTTCGGCGCGGTCGACTACCGGGCCACGGTGTGGGTCAACGACCAGGTCGTGGTCACCCACGAGGGTGGGCACGTGGGCTTCCACGCCGACATCACGCCCGCACTGCGCGCGGTCGGCGAGGACCAGGTCGTGGTCGTGCGTGCCGAGGACGAGCCGCGCGATCCGGCGCAGCCGCGGGGCAAGCAGCATTCCGACGAAGCGCCGTCGGACATCTGGTACCACCGCACCAGCGGGATCTGGCAGCCGGTGTGGCTGGAGACCGTGCCGGCCCGGCACGTCGAATCCCTCCGCTGGACCCCCGACGTGACCGGCGGCAGTGTCGCGCTCCGGCTGCGCGCGCGGGCGAAGCGGGACGACACCCTTGCCGTCCGCGTCGTGCTCCGTCTCGGCGAGGAGACGTTGGCCGACAGTACGTTCCGGTTGCCCGAAGGTGGTGAGCTCACCGAGCGGATCGCCATTCCCGCCGCCCGCGACAGCCGGCGTGCCGGGCGGTTGCTGTGGAGCCCGGAACACCCCGCGTTGATCGACGCCGAGATCACGTTGCTGGGCGAGGGCGCGGAAATCGACCGCGTACGCAGCTACTTCGGATTCCGCGAGGTCGGTACCGGCGACGGGCATTTCCTGCTCAACGGGCGTCCGTACTTCCTGCGGATGGTGCTGGAGCAGGGTTTCTGGCCGGAGACCCATCTGGCCGCACCGGACGGCGAGGCACTGCGCAAGGAGGTCGAGCTGATCATATCGCTCGGCTTCAACGGGGTGCGGATCCACCAGAAGGTCGAGGACCCCCGTTTCCTGTACTGGTGCGACCGGCTCGGGCTCGCGGTGTGGGGTGAGATGCCGAGCAGCTTCGCCTTCTCGCCCACCGCGATCGACCGCTTCACCCGGGAGTGGACCGAAGCACTCGAACGCGACGCCGGCCATCCCTCGATCGTCACCTGGGTTCCGCTCAACGAGAGCTGGGGAGTGTCCGAAGTGGCCACTCGCGAGGACCAGCAGCACTACGCAGCCGCGCTCTACCGGCTCACCCGCGCGCTCGACCCCAGCCGTCCGGTGATCTCCAACGACGGCTGGGAACACGTCGGCAGTGACATCTGGACGGTGCACGACTACGCACCTGCCGGCGAGGTGCTCCGGCAGCGTTACGCGGACCCGGCGGCGATCGAGGACGTGCTGCGCACGGTCCGGCCGGGTGGCCGTCGCATCCACGTCGGCGGGGAACCCCGTGCGGGGCAGCCGATCATGCTCAGCGAGTACGGCGGGGTGAGCTACGCGCCCGAGGCCGAACTCTGGTACGGCTACAGCACTGCCCGCTCGGCAGCCGAGCTGGTCGAGCGCTACCGCGACCTCACCACCGCGCTGCTCGACTGCGCCGCGGTCGCCGGGTTCTGCTACACGCAGCTGACCGACACCGGGCAGGAGACCAACGGGCTGCTCACCGCCGCGCGCGAGCCGAAGGCCGATCCGGCGGTGCTGAGGGAGATCACGATGCGTCCGGCCCGTTCGGTGGCCGGGGAACTGCTGGGGCTCGACGCACCCGACGACAAACTCGGATAGTTCCACGAGTCGCGTCGCGTGTGATACCCGCGAAAGGGAAACGGATGCGAAGGCCGGGCACACCACGAGTATTGCTGATTCTGTTCGCCGCCTTGCTGTTCGGGTCGCTGGCCCCGCCGATCGCGTCGGCGAATGATCTCGGTGCCAGCATGTACACCCGCGACTCGGATACCGAGCGGCTCGCGTATGCGCGGGTCATCCGGTTGCAGCACAGCGGATCCCTCAACGGCACACTGCTGGGCAGCTTCGAACACGCCCGCTCCGACGGCACGCCGGCCGATTTCGTGCTCCGGGAGTCAGGAGACGACGGTGCGAACTGGACGACGAAGGCCACCCTCGGCGATCCGCTGACCGGCCCCGGCCACCCTTCCGACCAGCTGTGGCAACCGTTCCTGTTCGAGCTGCCCACCCAGCTCGGCGAGTTCCCGGCCGGCACCCTGCTGCTGTTCGGGAACGTCGCACCGAGCAGCGGTGAACGCACCGACTTCGTGTCGTGGCGCAGCACCGACCACGGCGCCAGCTGGCAGTTCCAGTCCATCATCCAGACCGGCGGTGGCGGCGGGGGCGCACCGCACGGCGGCTCCGGGGTGTGGGAGCCGTTCGTGATCGTCGACGGCGCCGGCCGGCTGGCGATGTACTTCTCCGACGAGCGCACCGAACCCGAGCACGCCCAGGTTCTCGCGCACATCGTGTCCGACGACGGCGGCGTGAGCTGGAGCGCCAATCCCGACGGGTCGACGAACTTCGAACCCGGCCGGGTGATCGACGTGCAGAGCACCACCGACACCGACCGGCCCGGTATGCCGACGCTGGCCCAGCTGCCCGACGGCACGATCGCGATGGCGTACGAGATCTGCGGCGACGGGCGCAATTGCGAGGCACACCTCAAGACCTCCACCGACGGCGGTACGACGTGGGGCGGCGGGCCGGAGGACCTGGGCACCAAGGCGGTCAGCACCGACGGCCGTTACCTCGGCAGCAGCCCCTACCTGGTCTGGAGCCCGGCCGACGGCGGACGGCTGCTGCTCACCGGCATGCGGACCCGGTTGCTCGACGGCGACGGCTTCACCCCCGAGGACCGGCAGGCGATCTTCGTGAGCACCGATGGTGCCCAGGGCCCGTGGTCGTGGCTGCCCGCACCGTTCCAGCCGCTGGAGAGTTCGGCGGCCAACTGCAGTACCAGCTACAGCCCGGACCTCCTGCTGAGCGAGGACGGCACCAGCGTGCGCTACACCACGCCGACCGCGGTCGGGGATAGCGGGTGCATGGAGGGCACCGCGGTGGGCCAGGCCGGGACGCTTCCGTACACGAGCGCCTTCGACCGTGGCCGTTCCGGCTGGATCGACTACGGCGGCTGCTGGTCCACTTCGGACGGTGTGCTGTCGGAGACCTGCGGCGGCGACGGCGGGAACAAGTCACTCGCCGGCTCGACCGCTTGGGGCGACTACACCCTCGCCGGCGATGTCCGGCTCGACAACGGACCCGAAGCCGGGTTCGTGGTCCGCGCGAGCAACCCCGGTGTCGGCGCCGACGCGGTGAACGGCTACTACGTCGGCGTCTCGGAGACGTCGCTGTTCCTGGGCCGCCAGGACGGTGCTTGGACGCCGTTGGCGTCGGTACCGATCCCGGACGGACTCGCCGCGGGCACCTGGTACCACCTGTCGGTCCAGGCGCAGGGCTGCACCTTCACCATCACCGGAACCAAGGACGGTTCCGGCACACCCACCACGCTCGACTACACCGACGACGGCTGCACGTTCACCCACGGCGCCGTCGGCGTCCGCGACCAGACGGGCACCGGAAGCTGGCGCGACATCACCGTGCAAGCGTGACCGTCCGGCCGGTCCACGGGTCCACAGTGGACCGGCCGGACGGACCGGCGGGTGCGCTCAGGCGTCCTCGTGCACCGTGATCGCTCCCGCGGGGCAGACGCTGGCGGCCTCGCGCACGAGTGTGTGCTGCCGGGCATCCGGCCGCTGTTCGAGCAGGACCACGATGCCGTCGTCCTCCCGCTGATCGAAGACCTCCGGCAGGAGCAGGACACAAGTACCTGCGCCACAACACTTGTCTTCGTCGACTGAGACCTGCATGTCCCTCGTTTCCCTCTCGGTTGGGCACTGTGTCCGGTCTTCACCACCGCACGGGCAGCTCCTGCAGGCCGCCGACCGCGAGCCCTTCGATCCGGCGCAGTCCGGACTCGGGAACGGCGAGCGTCAGCGTCGGCAGCTTGCGCAGCAGGACCTCGAGTGTGACCTGCAGTTCGGTGCGGGCCAGCGGCTGGCCGAGACAGGCGTGCGCGCCTGCGCCGAACGCCAGATGCGGGTTCGGGCTGCGGCGCAGGTCCATCTCGGCGGGGTCGGTGAAGGCGCGTTCGTCCCGGTTGGCCGCGGCCATGCTGCACATCGCGGTGGTGCCGCTCGGCAGCACCGTGCCCTCGACCTCGTAATCCTCGGTGAGGTAGCGCTGCATCCCGACGCCCGCGTTGGCGTCGAGCCGGAGTGCTTCCTCCACCGCGGTGCGCACCAGCGCCGGGTCCGCGAGCAGTTGCTCCCACCGGCTCCGGTCGGCGAGCAGCATCGCGACCATCTTCGCGATCATGTTGGCGGTGGTCTCGTGCCCGGCGATCAACAGCCCGATACCGGTGGCGCTGAGCATCGCATCCGACCACGGTTCGCCGTCCGGGCCGGTCTCCGCGATGAGCGCGCTGAGCAGATCCTCGCCCGGTTCCGCGCGCTTGGCCGCGAGGTGCCCGCGCAGGTACCGGCCGAACTCCGCCTGCGCGTCGTCGAATTCGGCCTGAGTGTAACGGGTCATGCTGAGCATGACGTCGGACCAGACCGCGAACCGGTCCCGATCGGTGTCCGGGACGCCGAGCATGTCGCAGATCACCCAGACCGGCAGCGGAAAGGCGAGCCCGGCCTTGAGGTCGCCAGGCGCGCCGCCGGCGACCATCTCGTCCACGAGCTGCCCGGCCATCGCGGCGATCCCCGGGCGCAGCGCGTTCATCCGCTTGGCGGTGAACCATTTGCCGATCGTCCGGCGCCAGTGCAGATGCGCCGGGCCGTGCTGGGGGAGGACCTCGGCCATCTCGCTGTTGAACACGCCGCCGCTTTCGGTGTCCGCGACGCGGGCCGCGTCGTCGGCAGGCGTCGGGCGGGTGAACCGCGGATCGGACAACACGCTCCGGACGTCCTGGTAGCGGGTGATCAGCGCAGCCTCGTCCCCGCTGGCCAGCCGTACCCGGCCGACCGGACAGCGGTCCCGGAACTCGGCCCACTCCGCGGGCGGTGCCAGTGCAGCGTCCGCCTCGAACGGGAAACGCGGCAGCTGCTCGGTCTCGCTCCGGGTCATCGCGGGCTCCTCCTCG
The DNA here is from genome assembly GCF_039536925.1 of Amycolatopsis ultiminotia. Lineage (NCBI taxonomy): Bacteria > Bacillati > Actinomycetota > Actinomycetes > Pseudonocardiales > Pseudonocardiaceae > Amycolatopsis > Amycolatopsis ultiminotia. The sequence continues at coordinate 74,445 of NZ_BAAAZN010000025.1, forward strand.
GTGGTGCGGGGTCCCTTCCGAGCATGGCCGAAGCCGCCGTATGAGTCAATCACCTGACTTAAAATGGTCGTCTCACGTGCGCTGGGGCGCGGTGGTTGATTCCGCCGCCGCGGCGAAGGTGGCGGGCTGTCCGGGCAGGTGCGGGCCGGAGTTCGCGGTCCCGGCGAGGAGGACCGCGAGCACCCGGTCCCGTTGTCCGGAGCCGGCCTGGAGGTCAAGGCAGTTCAGCGGCATCCCTGCCGCCGCGGCGGCGAGGAACGGTACGTCGGCCCAGGACAGATCCGGGCGCACGGCGCCGGACCGCTGTGCCCGTTCGGTCGCTTGCCGGAGAAGATCGCGCAAGCGTTCGCGCTTGGCGTCGGCCTCGGGACTTCCGCCGTGCGCGGCCAATGCGTCCGACAGGCCCCGGTTTTCCACCTGGGACAGCGTGAACGCCCGCAGCAGCCGGGCGAAACCCCGAGCCGGATCGGGATCCTCGAGCGCGGCCTGCGCCTTGGTCTCGAGTTCGCCGACGACCTCCAGCAGGATCGTCTCGAGCAGTGCCTGCCGGGACGGGAAGCGCCGGTAGAACGTGCCCGGTCCGACACCGGCACGCTTGACGATCTCGTTGGTCGACACCTCGAGCCCGACCTCCGCGACGGCCTTCCGCGCCGCCGCGACCAGTGCCGCTTCACTTCGCCGGGCGTCCGCCCGCAGTCCGGTCATGCTCGCCAGGCTAGACGGAGAGGTGTTCTCCGTCTAGCCTGGCGAGCATGGGAAGACCAGAACCGCCGGGACGCCGTCGCCGGACCGGCGTGCTCATCCGTCCACTCGCAGCCGGGGAGACCCGATGGGTCGGCTGACCGGCAAGACCGCGTTGATCACCGGCGGCAGCGACGGAATCGGCCTCGCGATCGCGAGGGCGTTCGCGCGGGAAGGGGCGAACCTCGTGCTCCTCGCCCGTGACCGGCGGAAGCTCGACGCACTGGCCTCGGCGCACACGCGCACCCTCGCCGTCGACCTCGCCGACGAGGACGCACTCGTCGCCGCGGTCGAATCGCTCGACGTCGACGTGCTCGTGAACAACGCCGGCCTCGCGCACCTGCCGCCGCTGCCCGAACTCACCAGATCCCAGTTCGACGCGATGGTCCACCTCAACCTGCGCGTACCGGTGCTGCTGACCCAGTTGCTGCACGAGCGGCTGAGCGCGATCGTCAACATCTCCAGCTACTGGGCGGGCAAGATGGTCGCCGGGCGCCCCTCCTCGGTCTACTCGGCCACCCGCGGTGCGCTCGAGTCGCTCACCAAGGCACTGGCCAGCGAACTCGGTCCGGCTGTTCGGGTGAACGCCATCGCGCCCGGCTCGGTCCGTACGCCGACGTTCGAACGCGCGTACCTCGCGAAGATGACCCCGGCACAGCGCGCCGAGCACGAGCGCTACGTTCACGACGCGTATCCGGCACAGCGGATCGGTGCACCCGAGGACGTGGCCGAAGCCGCCGTTTACCTCGCTTCGGAGGACGCCGGCTGGGTGACCGGCACGGTGCTGCCGGTCGACGGCGGATTGACGGTCAGATGACCCGCGCTCGCCGGCACCACGTCCTGGCGGTTAGCGCAAGAGGTAGTGCAGGGCTCGTTCGGCGCGGTCCGGGTCCGGGGGTTCTCCGGTGATCGCGTCGGTGTAGACGAACGATTCGCCTACCCGGACGCACAGGTAGGCCAGATCGTGCAGGTCGATGTCGGCGGTGGACAGGGCGCCGGCGTCGTGTTCGCGGGACAGGAGGGTTTCCACCAGTGCGACCAGGCGGGGCTGGAACGTCTGCTCGCTGCGGGTGAGGACCCGCAGCGCAGTCTCGGTTTCGGTGCTGAGGAAATGGCGCATGCCTTGGTGGGCAAGGGTTTGCCGGACGAACGTCGACATCGCGGCGGCGATGCGCGGGCCGCCCGCTCCGGTGGCCGCGGCGTACGCGTCGAGCATGGTCCGCTCGCCGAGGCGCCAGACCACCTCGGCGAGGATGGCGTCCCGGTCGCCGAGCCATCGGTAGACAGTCACCCGGTTGACGCCCAATGCGGTGGCGAGGTCGTTCACCTCCACCCGCTGCCGTGCGACGAAGGTCTTGTGCGCCAGCCGCAGTGCGGTCTCGCGGTCGGCACGAGCCTGGGTGGCCGCAGGTGCTTTCCGGGTCACTTCACGCAGCTCGCGGTGACGTAGCAGGCGAGTGCCGGTTCGGACGCCACGCGTGGCGCCGCGACGGTCAGCTGTGCGGCGACCTGCGCGGTCAACGTCGCGAACGTGAGCGGGCCGCGGACCGGGTCCACGCCGGGCATCAGCAGCTGTGCACAGGTGGACCGGGCGATCCGGGAGGGATCTGCCGGGCCGGGGTGCGCCAGCGCGTCGAGCGCGAGCGCGGACGTCACCGGGTCCATGGTGCCGATGAGCAGGTGCTCGGAAACGTCGAGCGGGCAGACGTCCTGCACCGCGACGTTGGTGACGGCACCACCACCGCCGTGCAGTGACGAGGTGCCGTGGTCGTCGAGGTTGGGCTGCACGAACTCGTCGGTGCGGGAGTAGATCTCGGTGTAACTGATACCGGGGAAGGTTTCCTGCCCGGAATTGAGTGCCTGCACGAATTCCGAGTTCGCGCGCTGCTGCCACAGTGCCGCTGCGCAGTTCGGAACGCACAGCGCGGGCACGATCGCCGAGCCGTGGTTGGTGCCTGCCATGCCGATCACGTCGTCGACCAGATCCCTGGTGTCCGGCCAGAACCGCAGTGACCAGCGCATGATCATCCCGCCCTGGCTGTGGCCCAGGACCGCGATCCGGCGACCGGCGAGCTCGTGCATCGTCCGGATGCCGTAGGTGACGTACTGGGCCCGGGTCTGCATATCGCCCATGTTGGCGCGGTCGGCCGGTGCGTTCGACGTGCAGTACGGAATGCCGAGCTTGCGCAACAGCGGCTCGTAGTTGAAGCCGAAGTTCTGGTCGCTGTCCACTGTGGTGGCCGGCGTGAGCAGAACCGGCTCGCGCGTGGCGTTGCGGACGTTCGCGGTGCACTCGAGGCTCTTCGCGAGGTCTGCGGCGGGCACCGTCAACGCCGGTCCCGGCTGGTCGACCGGCGCATAGGCCGGGGTGCCGGCAGCGGCGACACCACCGCCGCCGACGAGTGCGGTGACGACGAGTGCGGTGACGACGAGACCGGTGACGGCGTGCAAGGCGGTGCCGAGCAAACGGTGCCGCGGCGGTGTGCGCATGGGATTCCTCTCGGCCGGCGTCGCCTCGTCGCGCCGCCGATGCAACTAAAACACAATTGGTTGCATCGAACAACCCGGGACGAGCGACCGGACCGGGTTCACCACCGGGCCGGAGCGGCCGGTTCGACCGGGCGTGCCGTGTCGGCCCCGGGCTGGTTCACCGCTGGGTCGGGGATGCCGGTTCGACCGGCCATGCCACGTCGTCGACCGCCAGCCAGGGGGCGGCGGCCACTGCGGTCGGCGTCATGCCGGTGAAGGCCGCGACGTCGTGGTGCAGGTGGGACTGGTCGGCGTAGCCGCTCTCCGCTGCCACGTCCGCGGCCTGGTGTCCAGCGGCGAGCCGGTGCACCGCATGGTCGAAGCGGATCAGCCGGGCAGCCCGTTTGGGGGTGAGGCCGATCTGCGCGCGGAACCGGGACCACAGGCGTTGCCGGCTCCACCCGGTTTCGGCGGCCAGCCGGTCGACCCGTACGCCGCCCCTGCCTTCCACCATCCGGCGCCAGGCGAAGGCGACTTCCGGGTCCGGCGCGCGGCCGGTCTGGTACCGCTGCGCGAGAGCACGCTCTGCGATCGCGAACCGGTCTGCCCAGGAATCGGTGTGGCGCAAGCGTTCCGCGAACAGTTCCGCCTCGTGCGGCCAGAGGTCGGCGAGCGAGACGACCGTCCCGCTCAGTTCCGCAGTGGCGTCCAGTACCGCGTGCGCGACCGCGGGGGACAATCGGATCTGCAGGCATTCGATGTCCTGCCCGCTGCCGCGAACTGCGCCCGGTGCCAGGCCCGCGACGGTACTGCCGAGCCGCCGCGCCCCACCGGTGTCGTCGACGAGCAGCGCTTCGCGGAGGTCGAGGAACAGCGTGACCGCCGGGTACGGCACCACCCGGAGGTCGATGAGATCGGTGGTGCGGCCGGTGAATCCGGCCATGCTGACGCCCGGCAGGCGGCTCGGCCGGGACGGCACCGCGATGTCCCACACCGCCGCACCGTCGCGCGCCCACTCGGCAGGTCGCATGGCGCCATCGTACGGGCTGACATTCCTCCAAGACGCGCAATGCCGACCGCGACGACGCTGTGCTCCGAGCACCCGGCCGAAAGTGGGGACCCGTGATGTCCGGTCCGATCGATCCGTTCACCTCCGCCGTCGAACTCGCGGCGGCCATCCGCGGCGGGCAGGTGAGCCCGGTCGAGGTCGCCGAGTCCTATTTGGACCGGATCGCGATCCGGGACCCGCAGTTCACCGCGTTCTGCCACCGGGCCGACGACGAGGTCCGCAAGGCCGCGGCGGCTGCCGCCGATGCCCTCGTGCGCGCGGGTTCGCCCGCCGAACTGCCGCCGTTCCACGGGGTTCCCTTGCCCGTCAAGGACCTCGTCGACGTTGCGGGATGGCCGACGACCTACGGTTCGGCCGGTGCCGACCGCACGCCGAAGACGGTCTCGGACCCGGTCGTGCGGCGGTTCGCGGACGCGGGATTCCTGCTGCTGGGCAAGACCACCACCTCGGAGTTCGGCGCGGTGTCCTTCACCGAGAACGAAGCACTCGGCATTTCCCGCAACCCGTGGGACCCGGACCGCACTCCCGGCGGATCGTCGAGCGGCGCGGCGATCGCGGTCGCCGGTGGGATGGCGCCCCTCGCGCACGCCGCCGACGGCGGCGGGTCGATCCGCGTCCCGGCGTCCTGCACCGGTCTGGTCGGGCTGAAACCCACCCGTGGCCTGGTGACCAACGGGGTCGTCGAGGTCGAGGGGTTCGGCACGCACGGGGTGCTCACCCGCTCGGTCGCGGACACGGCGGCCGCGCTGGACGTCCTCGCGCGGCACGACCCGGGTGCGTGGTGGTCGCCGCCGGAGCCCGCTTCGTCGCTCACTTCCGCGCTGTCCGGGGAACCTCCGGCAGGGCTGCGGATCGGGGTGCTCACCGAACCGCCGATCGACGGCATCAGCGTGCACCCGGCGTGCACGACAGCGGTCGACGCGGTACTCCGTACGCTGGAATCGGCCGGTCACCACGTCGTCGATCGGGTCCTTCCGCTGCCCTCGTCCGGCGAGCTCGTGTCGACGTTCATGAAGATCTGGGCGGTCGGCGGTGCCGGGATCCCGCTGGCCGACCCGGACCGCATCGAACCGCACAACCGGGTGCAGCGCGCAGCGGCGAAAGCGGTCGACTCGTGGGCGTACGCCGAGAGCGTGCGCAAGGCCCAGCAGTTGTCGCGCCGCATCGTCGAAGCTTTCGCCGAGGACTTCGATCTGCTCGTGACCCCCACGATGGCCTGCCTGCCGCCGTTCATCGGGGCCTGGCGGGCCGGCGCGGACGAGAACCCGCGTGCCGCGGTGGTCAGCAGCTTTCCGATGGCGGTCTTCACCTCGCTGTTCAACGTGACCGGCCAGCCGGCGATCTCCGTCCCGGTTCACCACGACGCCGAAACCGGACTGCCCGTCGGCGCGCAGATCGTGGCCGCGCCGTGGCGGGAAGATCGGCTGCTGCAGGTGGCCGGCATGCTCGAACAGGAGTACCGCTGGACCGAGCGCAGGCCGCCGTTGTCCTGAACCGGTAGGTCGGCAGGTCGTCACCATCAAGGCCCGCCGGGGATTCGCCCACATCGCAGTTGGTCCGGGCACGTATTATAAGCTCGGGTGACCAGCCGGTTCCGCGGAGCGGACCGCTGGGCGGGGCGAGGGCACGGAGCACAAGGTCAAGGGATGTCGGCTGCAGTGGGTGGTTCATCGAAGAGCGGCCCGCGGGCCGGGCGCAGGGACGGCGTGGTCGCGCCCGCGGATCTTTCCGCGGCTCCCGGGTACGGGGCCCGTCGGCTGTACCAGGCCTATCTGGCCGCCTGGAACCGGCACGTCGATTCGGTGCTCACCGGTCCGCAGTTCGCGGTGCTGTCGGCGGTCCGCGCGTATCCGGGGTACGACCAGACCGCGCTGGCCCATGCGGTCGCGCTGGACACCTCGACCATGGCGGATGTCTGCCGCCGGCTCGAGAAGCGGGGGCTGATCGCCCGTGGCCCGGCGCCGCACGACGCCCGCGCGAAAGTGCTGACCCTGACCGAAGAAGGCGTTGTCGCCTTCCGCGAGGTGACCCGGCGGACCAGGAAACTGGATCGGGTACTGCTCGCGGACTGCCCGCCGGAGCGGCGCGAGGGGCTCGCCGAGCTGCTCAACGAACTGGGCGCGGCATGGGAAGCCGTCGCCGAACGCCGCGAAATCTGAGCACCGTCCGGCCGGCCGAGCGCCGCGAGGTTTGCGTGCCGTTCGGTCGGTTGAGTGTTGCGAGGTTTGCGTGCCGTTCGGTCGGTTGAGTGTTGCGAGGTTTGAGCTCCGTTCGGTCGGCTGAGCGCCGCGAGGTTTGCGTGCCGTTCGGTGGGTTGAGTGTTGCGAGATTTGCGCGCTATCCGGCCGCGACCCGCCGCGGGAACGGGGTTCCACCGGGCTCCGGGCCCGATGCCGGGTGACGCGCGCCGTGGCCGCTGTTAACTGCACGCTACCCGCAGTTAATTTCCCGGCCGAGTATTGCGTGTTCGGATAATACGTGTTCGGATTAACCGGTCCGGGTGACGGTCGGAGGCGAAGACGGCAGGAGGTCAGCGTGGCGGCGAGTCAGTCGTTCGAAGTGGTGATCGCCGGAGGCGGGTTGGGTGGGCTCTGCGCGGCGTTGTCCGTGCGGCAGCGCGGATTGCGGGCCACCGTCGTGGAGGCGGCTCCCCAGCTCGGCGAGATCGGGGCCGGCATCCAGACCGCGCCGAACGCCAGCCGGATCCTGATCGGCCTCGGTCTGCGCGGCGAGCTGGAGAAGATCCGGTGCGAGCCGCAGGACCAGGTCCGGCGCCGCTGGGCGGACGGCAGCATCATCGCGCAGCTGCCGCTGGGACAGCGGGTCATCGAGGAATACGGTGCGCCCTACTGGCATTACCACCGCGCGGACCTGCACGCGGTACTGCTGCGGGCCTGCCTCGATCCGGCGGGTGCCGGACCGGTCGTGCAGGTGGCCACCGACGCCAAGGTGACCGGCCTGGACCGCTCGAATCCCGAACGGCCCGCGGTCAGCACACAGGACGGCCGCCGTTTCGAAGGGGACCTCGTGATCGGCGCGGACGGGATCCGTTCGGCGGTGCGCGAACTCGCCGGTTTCGCCGACACGCTGGCCTTCTCCGGCGAGATGGCCTACCGCGCGCTCATCCCCGGCGACCTCATCGCCTCGGACCCGGCCACCCGGTTTCTGCTCGACCGTTACCACTCCACGATCTGGTACGGCCCCGGCAAACACCTGGTGCACTACCTGATCCGCGGCGGCGAGTACCTCAACGTGGTCGCGATCGTGCCGTGCACGGAGACCGTCGAACGGGAGTGGAGCGGTCCGGCGACCGCGGACCAGCTGGCCGGCGAGTTCGCCGAATGGGACGACCGGGTGCCCACGATGCTGGCCAAGGCCAAGGAAGACGTCTCGGTCTGGGCGATGTACCGCCGGCACCGCGACCCGGTCTGGGTGGACGGTCGCGTCGCCCTGCTCGGGGACGCCTGCCACGCCATGCTTCCCTACCAGGCGCAGGGCGCGTCGCAGGCGATGGAGGACGCCGCGGTCCTCGCCGAGGAACTGGGGCAGGTCACCAGGACGGGCATCGACGGGGCGCTCGTGCGGTACGTGCACCGCCGGGCCAAACACGCCGGGATGGTGCAGGATGCCTCCCTGCAGAACATGAGCTTCTACCACCTGCCGGACGGTCCGGCCCAGCGCGAGCGCGACGAGAAGCTGCGCCGTTTCGACGGCGAGTCCGATGTGTCGTACGAATGGCTGTGGAACGGCACCGCACTGCACGACCCCGACCGCGAATCGATCCACTACCAGTTCGCTCGATAACGGCACACGCAGGACTTCGCTAAGGAGCAAGCTATGCGTACCGGAGACCAGGTCGTCCAGGATCTGCCCTGGCGCTGGAGAGTGCAGGGCAAGATCTTCCTGATCGGCGGGCTCGGCTACCTCTTCGACGCCTGGGACGTGGCGCTGAACGGGTTCCTCACCCCGCTCGTGGGGACGGACTTCGGCCTGTCCGCCACCCAACGGGGGTTCGTCGCCACCGCCAACCTGATCGGCATGGCCGTGGGGGCGGTCATCTGGGGGACGGTCGCCGACCGGATCGGCCGCAAGCGTGCCTTCACCGTCACGTTGCTGCTTTTCGCGTTCTTCTCGGTCTTCGCGGCGTTGTCGCCGAACATCGAGGTGTTCCTGCTGCTGCGATTCCTGGCCGGGGTCGGGCTCGGTGGCTGCATTCCGGTCGACTACGCCATCGTCAGCGAGTTCTCCCCGCGACGGCAGCGTGGCCGGGTGCTGTCCGCAATGGACGGATGGTGGCCGGTCGGCACGACGCTGGCCGGGGTGTCGGCAACGCTGCTCGTTCCGGTTTCCGGGAACTGGCGCTGGATGCTGGTGCTGATGATCCTGCCGGCACTGCTGCTGTTCTGGGCCCGCCGCGGCATTCCGGAGTCGCCGCTGTATCTGGTGCGCAAGGGAAGGGAAGCCGAAGCGCGGTTGGTCATCGACGACCTCGTCGCCCGTACCGGCGCACCGGCGGAGCCGTACCGGATCCCGCCTGCGGTGGCCGAGGACACCCGTGGCGGAGGGCTTTTCGCCGCAGTCGACCAGTTCCGTCGCGTCTGGGCGTTCAATCCGCGGATCACCGGTGTCGCGTGGGCGCTGTTCGTCACGGTCATGCTCGTCTACTACGCCGCGCTCAGCTGGATGCCCTCGATCCTGCGGGCACAGGGATTCGGCCAGATCGCCGCGTTCGCGTCCACCACGCTGATGAACGCGCTGGGCATCGTCGGGGTCGCGCTGGCCGTGCTGCTGGTCGACCGGATCGGCCGCAAACGGGTGATCGCGGCGGCCGGACCGCTGTGCGCGCTCACCCTGGTGGTTTTCTCGCTGGTGCTCGGCTCGGCCGGCGCCGCGGTCGCGGCGATCTGCGCGTTCGGGCTGTTCTCGCTGGTCGTGATCCCGGTGATGTACGCCTACGTGTCCGAGCTGTATCCCACCGAGCTGCGTGCCTCGGGCTTCGGCTGGGCATCCTCGGCGAGCCGGGCGGTCACCGGGTTCGCACCGCTGCTGTTCGGCAGCGTCCTGTGGCCGGTCCTCGGACTGCCGCTGACCTTCACGCTGCTCGGTGCGCTGCTGGTCGCCGCGGTGGTGTTCATGGTCTTCGGTGCACCGGAAACCCGCGGACGGGAACTCGACCGGATCACCGGCGGGCCGGCACCCGCCCGGCAACGGTCCGAAGTGGACGCCGGCTGAACCGGAGCCGGAGAAAGGAGGACCCGGCGTGAAACCCGCCGCGTTCGCGTACCACCGGGCACACGACGTCGCCGACGCCGTCGGGCTGCTCGCCGAACTCACCGGGCAGGGCCGGGATGCCAAGGTGCTCGCGGGAGGGCAGAGCCTGCTGCCGATGATGAGTTTCCGGCTGGCCCGCCCGAGCGATCTGGTCGATCTCGGGCGGCTCCGGGAGCTGCCGGGCATGGCCGACCTCGGACCCGCCGGATCGTCCCTGCGCCTCGGCGCCATGGTGACCCACCGCCGGGTCGAGCTGGCCGCCGACGAGCTGGGCCCCGGCTTCGCCGTGCTGGCGCAGGCGATGCAGTACGTCGGGCACCTGCCGATCCGCTCCCGCGGCACGGTCGCGGGCAGCATCGTGCACGGCGACGCGACAGCCGAATGGTGCATGCTTGCGCTGCTGCTCGACGCTGTGATCGTCGCCGAGGGTCCCGGCGGGCGCAGGGAAATCCCGGCGGGGGAGATGTTCTACGGGTTCTATGCCACCGCGGTGGAGCCGGACGAGGTCGTCACCGAGGTCCGGTTCACCCGGGCGGCACCACGGGCGGCGCTGACCGAGTTCGCCCGGCGCGCCGGGGATTTCGCCACGGTCGCGGCCGCGGTCAGTCTCGAACCGGGTCCGGACGCCGCACTGCGGGGCGGGCGCGTGGTGCTCGGCGGGATCGCTCCCGCGCCGACCCGGATCCCGGAGGCCGAGCAGGTCCTGGCCGGAGGGACGCCGGGGCCGGAGCTGTTCGCCGAATGCGGCCGGACGGCGGCCGAAGCGATCGATCCGCCGAGCGACGCCCAAGGCAGCGCCGATTACCGCCGTGCGCTGACGAAGACCTTGGTCGCGCGCAGCCTCGGCCAGGCATGGGAAAGGGGAGAAGGCCGATGAGTGGAGACGGCACCCGGTCGCCGCGCTTCGACGGCCGCGGCGGGCGGTGGATCGGTGCCTCGGTACGGCGCCGGGAAGATCCGCGTCTCGTCACCGGCAGGGGACGCTTTGTCGACGACATCCACCTGCACGGCATGCTGCACGCCGGATTCGTCCGGGCCACCGTCGCGCACGGGAGGATCACCGGACTCGATCTCGGCGCCACCCGTGAGGTCGAAGGGGTCGTCGCTGCGTACTCCGCCGAGGATCTCCAGCTCGGCGACATGGTCGCGCTGCTGGATCGGCCGCCCGAGGAGTTCACCCCGACCACGATGCCGATCCTCGCCCGGGGCAAGGTCCGCTTCGTCGGCGAGCCGGTCGCGTTGGTCGTCGCGAAAGACCCCTACGCGGTCGAGGACGGTGTCGAAGCGGCCCAGGTGAGCTACGACGTGCTCGACGCGGTCGTCTCCGAGGAGACAGCGTTGGCCGACGGCGCGCCCAGCGTGCACGAAGAAGCGCCGGGCAACGTGTTGCTCGACGTGACCTCGTTCGATACGCCGGGGGTCGACGAGGCGTTTTCGGTGTCCGAGCATGGCGACGGGTGCATGATCGAACTGGTCACCCGCAGCGGAAGGCAGAACGCGTTGCCGCTCGAGACGCGCGGTGCCGTCGCCTCCTGGGACGACCGTGACGACCAGCTGCTCGTGCAGACCTGCAGCCAGGTGCCGCACCAGGTCCGCACCGTTCTCGCCCGCTCGCTGCGGCTGCCGGAGCAAGCAGTACGGGTGGTGGTTCCGGACATGGGCGGCGGCTTCGGGCAGAAGTGTGTCGTCGGCCGGGAAGAGATCGCCGTGGCTGCCGCGGCGAAGCTCCTGCGCCGCCCGGTGAAGTGGATCGAAGACCGAAGCGAAGCACTCAGCTCCGGGTTCCTCGCGCGCGAACAGCGGTACCGCACCCGTGCCGCGTTCACCGCCGAGGGCGAGCTGACCGCGCTCGATGCCGACATCGTCTGCGATATGGGTGCCTACTCCTGCTACCCGTTCACCGTCGGCATCGAGCCGCTGATGGCCGCGGCGGAAATGCCGTCGGTGTACCGGGTGCCCGCCTACCGTGTACGGGCACGGGCGATCACCAGCAACAAGGCACCCACCGCCCCGTACCGCGGGGTGAGCCGTCCGCAGTACGTGCTGGTGATGGAGCGGATCATGGACCTCGCCGGCCGCAGGCTCGGCCTCGATCCGGTGGAGATCCGCCGCCGCAACGTGATCACCGAGTTCCCGTACCGGGGCATCAACAACGTCACCTACGACCCGGGCAGCTACCTCGAATCGCTCGAACTCGCCGAACGGACCCTGCGCGAGGAAGGCTGGTACGAACTCCGGGAGAAGGCCGCGGCGGAAGGCAGGCACCTCGGCATCGGCTACAGCTGCTTCTCCGAGCGCACCGGCTACGGGTCCGAGGCGTTCGCCAAGCGGAAGATGACCGTCGTACCCGGGTTCGACGTCTCCGAGATCCGGATGGATCTCACCGGCTCGGTCGTGGTCACCAGCGGCACGGTGAACCACGGGCAGTCGCACGAGACGACCTTCGCGCAGATCGTCGCCGAGCGGCTCGGCGTCGATCTCGCCAAGGTCAAGCTGCGCCAGGGCGACACCGAGCGCATTTCCTACGGCTGGGGCACGTTCGCCTCCCGGTCGGTGACCATCGGCGGATCGGCGGTCGCCACGGCCGCGACCCGGCTCGGCGAGCAGCTCTGCGTCATCGCCGCGCATCTGCTGGACACCCGGCCGGAGAACGTCGGGCTCGACGGCGACGGCGGCGTGCTCCAGCTGGACGACCCGGCGAAGCGGCTCTCGTTCGAGGAGATCGCCGACGTCGCCTACCTGCGCAGCCACCTGTTGCCCAAGGAGGCCGAACCCACGCTCACCGCCACCGCGGCGTTCGACGTGCCCGGCGACGGGACGTTCTCCAACGCCACGCACGCGGTGGTGGCCGAGGCCGATCCGGGTACCGGCCAGGTGAAGATCCTGCGCTACGCCTGTGTCGAGGACTGCGGGGTGGTGATCAACCCCAAGGTGGTCGACGGGCAGGCCCGCGGCGGGATCGCACAGGGCATCGCCGGCGCGCTGTTCGAAGCGGTCACCTACACCGAAAACGGGGAGCCCTCGGCCGCCAGCTTCATCGACTACCTCGTGCCGACCGCGACCGAGATCCCGGACATCACCGTGGACCACCTCGAAACCCCTTGTGCGTTCACCGAAAGCGGTGCGAAGGGCGCGGGTGAGGGCGGCACCATCGGAGCACCTGCCGCGGTGCTCAACGCGGTCAACGACCTGCTGTGGCACACCGGCGTGCAGCTCGAAGAAACCCCGATCCACCCGGAGCCGGTGCTCACCGCGCTGGCCGCGGGCGATCGGCAGAAAGCGGGTACCAGCGCATGAGCGAAAAGCAGTTGATCGTCCTGACCGTCAACGACGCCGAGTACGAACTCCTCGTCGAACCGCGGTGGACCCTGCTCGACGTGCTCCGGCACGAGGTGGGGCTCACCGGCACCCACGTCGGATGTGAGCACGGGGTGTGCGGGGCGTGCACGATCCTGGTCGACGGCGAACCCGTGCGGGCCTGCTTGATGTACGCGGTGCAGGCCGAGGGGTACGAGATCCGCACGGTCGAGGCACTCGGCACCCCCGAGCAGCCGAACGACCTGCAACAGGCCTTTTCCGAACACCACGGCCTGCAGTGCGGGTTCTGCACGCCCGGATTCCTGATGCTCGCCGAGGGATTCCTCGCACAGGAGCCCGCGCCGACGCGGGAAGGGATCCGGGAGGCCATGTCGGCCAACCTCTGCCGCTGCACCGGTTACCAGACCATCGTCGACGCGATCGAGGAGACCGCCGCCCGCCGCCGTGGCGAGGCGTCCGGTCCGGTCGCCGAACCCCTCGACCCCGGCAAGGAGACCGTCGGATGATCCTGGAGAACAAGCTCGGCCTCCCCGGCGACCCGGACACCGTGTTCGCGTTGCTCAACGACGTGGAGCGGGTGGCGGGCTGCCTCCCCGGCGCCGTGCTGGAGGGCCGGGACGGCGAGGCCTACCTCGGCAAGGTCACGTTCAAGGTCGGGCCGGTCAAGGCCGCGTACGCAGGCAAGGTCCGCTTCACCGAGATCGCCGAAGCCGAACACCGGCTGCGGCTTTCGGCCCGCGGCGCGGACAGCCACGGCAACGGCGACGCCGAGGCCGACGTCACGCTGACCGTCGTCCCCGATCCGCAGGGCTGTGCTCTGCACCTGCGCACCGACCTCGTCGTGCGGGGCAAGATCGCGCAGTTCGGCAAGGGCGCGATCAGCACCGTGTCCAACCGCATCCTGGCGCAGTTCGCCCAGAACCTCGGTGCTCTGCTGGAAAACGGCGGTACTGCAGCTGCACCTGTACCTGCGGCTGTTCCGGCCACCGCGTCGGCTGCGCCCGCCCCCGCTGCCGACGCGGAGTCGCTCGACGGGCTGGCGATGCTCTTGCCGCCGGATGCCAAACGCTATCTCGCCGTCGCCGCCGTCGGTGCTCTCGGGTTCTTCCAGGGCTGGCTGCTCGGCCGGATCCGTTCCCAGGACAAACTGATCAAGGAGCTGCTGCGTGGACGTGCCTGAAACGACCGGGCTGCACGGCGCCGAAACCGATCGCACCTACGCGCGGGCGGGTTTCGGCGGGGCGGTGCCACGGGGGAATTGCCCGGCACTGCTGGTGGTCGACCTGACGCGCGGTTTCACCGAGCCGGATTTCCCGTTGGGCGCAGACCTTTCGGCCGAGGTCGCGGCAGCAGGGGAGCTCATGCGTGCCGCGCATCGGAGCGGGGCGCCGGTCGTCTGCACGGCGATCAGCTACCGCGACGCCGAGGTACGCGGCGACTCGATCGCCTGGCTGCGCAAGGCACCCGGTATGCGCAGCCTGCTCGAGGGGAGCGCCGAGGTCGCCCTGGATCCGCGGCTGGAGCGCCGCGACGGCGATCACCTGATCACCAAGAAAGGCGCTTCCGCGTTCCACGGGACGAGCCTGGCCGCCCTGCTGACCGGACTGCGCACGGACACCGTGCTGGTGTGCGGTGCCACGACGTCCGGCTGCGTGCGAGCCACCGCGGTCGATGCCCTGCAGTCCGGCTTCGACACCCTCGTCGTGCGGGACGCCTGCGGTGATCGCGCCCGAGGCCCGCACGACGCGGCCCTGTTCGATCTGCAAGCCAAGTACGCCGACGTGATCGACCTCGCCGAGGGCATCGCGACCCTCGATGCGGTCCGCTAGCCGGGAAGGGTTTTCGTATGTCCACTCCCACCGCAAATCCACGCGTGCTCACGCAGCCGGCACTGGCCGAACTGGCGGACGTGCCCGCGACCAGCGTCTGGGTGCGCTCCGGCGAGGTGCGCCTGCACCTGCTCGACTACGGCCCCGCCGACGCCGTTCCGCTCGTCGTGCTGCCGGGGATCACCAGCCCGGCGGTGACCATGGACTTCGTCGCCCGCGAGCTGACCGACCTGGTCCGGCCACTGGTGCTGGACGTCCGCGGCCGCGGCCTCTCCGACGACGCACCCGATGCCGGGCCACTGCACGGGTATCACCTCGACGCCTACGCCGCGGACGTCGACGCGGTCATCGAACAGCTGCGGCTTCCGGCGCCGATTCTGCTCGGGCATTCGATGGGCGCCCGGATCGCCGCCAGGAGCGCGCTTTCCGGCCGGGTCGCGGGTACGGTTCTGGTGGATCCGCCGATGAGCGGTCCTGGCCGGCCGTATCCGACCACAGTGGACACTTTCGCGGCCCAGCTGGACCAGGCCCGGCGGGGGACCGACGCCGACGAGGTGGCCGCGTCGTGGCCACGGTGGCCGCGCCGCGAGCAGGAACTGCGCGCGGGCTGGCTCGCGTCGTGTTCGGCTACCGCGATCGCCGCGACGCACGCGGGGTTCGAGTCCGAGGAATTCCTTCCGCTCTGGGAGAAACTGACCGGTCGCACCGCACTGCTGTTCGGTTCGGACAGTCCGGTGGTGACCGCGGCGGACGTCGCCGGCCTCGGTGCGGTGAACCCGGTGCATCCGCTCGTGGCCGTCGAAGGCGCCGGGCACATGGTCTTCTGGGATCAGCCTGGGCCCGCTCTGCAGGCGCTGCGGGCCGTGCTGAAGGACTTCGTCACCACCGCGCGCTGAGGCCCGCCCGTGCCGGACCGGCAAACCCGGACAGCCCGTATTCGGATCAATTAGGAGGAGGTCGTCATGGACCGGAACCTGTTCAACGACATCTGCTTGCGCCAGCTGACTTTTTCGGGGGTGCACGAGGGGGAGACCGTCGTCGTGCTGACCCGCGGCGCCGAGCGCGCCGAGTACGCGGACGCGTTCCTGTGGGCCGCCCAGCAGCTCGGCGCGGCCACCTACCACCTGCGGCTCCCGCCGCCGGCGAACGCGTCCGGCGCCTGGGCCGTCGGTGACTCGGGGCTGGCCCGGCTGCCGCTCGCGGTGGAGGCGCTCAAGGCGGTCGACATGGTCGTGGACTGCACGTTCCTGCTCTTCAGCGAGGAGCAGTTCGCGATTCAGGGCGCAGGCACCCGGATCCTGACCGCGGTCGAGCCGCCCGAGCTGCTGGCCCGGCTGATGCCCACGAAGCAGTTGCGCGAGCGCGTCGAGATCGGTGCGGAACTGCTGGCGAAGGCCAAGACCATGCGGATCACCAGCCCGCACGGCACGGACGTCACTTACCAGCTCGGCGTCTACCCGACGCTGAGCGAGTACGGCTACACCGACCAGCCGGGCCGCTGGGACCACTGGCCCGCGGCGTTCGTGTTCACCGGTGGCTCCGACGACGGCGTGGACGGGAAGATCGTGCTGGCGCCGGGGGATGTGCTGCTGCCGTTCAACACCTACGTGCAGACCCCGGTAGAGCTGACCATCGAGAAGGGCTTCATCCAGGACATCCGCGGCGGCGCCGGATCGTCCGGCCTGGATGCCGATCTGCTGCGCAGCTACATCGAGTCCTTCCACGATCCCCGTGGCTACGGCATGTCCCACGTCGGATGGGGCCTCGACGAGCGCGCGCACTGGCACGGCCTGACGCAGTTCCCCGGCGGCATGGGCATGGAGCTGCGCAGTTTCTACGGCAACGTGATGTTCTCCATCGGCCCGAACAACGAACTGGGCGGCCCGAACGACACCGCCTGCCACTTCGACATCCCGATGCGCGGCAACAGCCTCTACCTCGACGACGAACTGATCGTCGACGCCGGCGAGCTGACTGTCGAGCAGATGCGCCCGGCGGAGAAGCGATGACCGACCACCACATCGGGATGATCGTCCCGAGCTCGAACCGCACGATGGAGACCGAGCTCCCGCGGATGCTGCGGGCACGGGAGGAGCGTTACCCCGGCGAACGGTTCGTGTTCCATGCCGCCAGGGCGCGGATGCAGCACGTGACGCCGGAGCAGCTGCGGGCGATGAACGCGCAGGCCGAGCGTGCCGCGACCGAACTGGCCGACGTCCGGCCCGGGGTCGTGGCCACCGCGTGCCTGGTCGCGATCATGGCGCAGGGGCCGGGCTATCACTGCACTGCCGAGGATGCGATCACTTCGGCACTGCGGGCCGAAGGTTCGGACGCCCCGGTCGTGTCGTCGGCAGGCGCGCTGCTGTCGGGCATCGCCGCACTCGGCGCGAAGCGGGTCGCGATCATCACGCCCTACCTCAAGCCGCTGACCCAGGCCGTCGTGGAGTACCTGGAGGACGCCGGCGTCGAAGTCGTCGACGCACTGTCGCTCGAGGTTCCGGACAACCTCGCGGTGGCCCGGCTCGACCCGGCCGATCTGCGCGCGCACCACCGCAAGCTCGACCTCGCGGGTGCGGATGCACTGGTGTTGTCCGCGTGCGTGCAGATGCCCTCGCTGTCGGCGATCCAGCCGGTCCAGGACGCCGTCGGCATCCCGGTGCTCTCCGCGGCCACCGCCACGACGTTCCGGATCCTCAGCGAACTCGGGCTCAAACCGGAGGTCCCGGACGCGGGCCACCTGCTCAGCGGCGAGGTGAGCGACCCGGACGCCGCCCACGCCGCGTAGCGGTCCGCGGCACATCCGGCCGGTCAATCCGGCCGGTCACACGGGTGCAGACCGGCCCAGTGGCCGGTCTGCACCCGTGTTTCGGCATCGGCGCGGCTTCCGTGGCCCTCCCGGACGAGCGCGTGGCCGGCACTCCGACCTCCAACAGCATCGGCGACCCGGGGAGAGAGATTGACACCTCCTGCATGCTGCATGCAGGATGGTGATCCTCTGTATCGCCGACCAACGGAGGTTGGGCATGACCGTGCACGCCCCTGTCTCGCCATCCGGCCTGGCCGCAACTCAGCGCCGCAAGGCGATCACGGCGGCGTGTATCGGCAACTTCATCGAGTACTACGATTTCGTCGTCTACGGCTACTTCGCGTCCGTCATCGCGAAGCTGTTCTTCCCGAGCGGTGACACCGCGGCAAGTCTGCTGCTCACCTTCGCCGCGTTCGCGGTCAGTTACGCCGCGCGTCCGCTGGGCGCGGTCATCTTCTCCCACCTCGGCGACAAGCACGGGCGCCGCACACCGCTGGCGGTATCGGTGATCCTCATCGCCGTGTCGACCACCGTCATCGGATTGCTGCCGACCTACGACGCGATCGGCATCGCCGCGCCGATCATCCTCACCGGTGCCCGGATGGTGCAGGGCATCGCCGTCGGGGGAGAGTACGGCGGGGCGACCTCGTTCATCGCCGAGTACGCGAACCGGCGGCGCGGCTACTACACCGGCTGGCAGACCTTCACCATCGGCCTGGCCCTGTTCACCGGTGGTGCGATCGCCACCGTCCTGACCGCGAGCCTGTCCGAGCAGGCGCTGAGCGCGTGGGGCTGGCGACTGCCGTTCCTGGTCGGCGTCCCGCTCGGACTGATCGGTCTCTACCTGCGGATGCGCCTGGACGAGACGCCGCATTTCCTCGCGGCCAAGGAGAACACCGAGGTCGTGCGGGCACCCGTGATGGCCGGTATCCGGCGCCAGTGGCGGTCGTTGCTGATCGGCATGGGGGTGGTCGTCACGCCGGCGATCTGCATTTACGTCCTGTTCGTCTACACCCCGACCTATCTGGGCCAGGTCGTCGGGCACAGCCGGTTCGAGGCACAGGCCGCGAACCTCGCCGGGCTGGCGTTCTACTGCGTGCTGATCCCGCTCTTCGCGCGGTTGAGCGACCGGATCGGGCGCAAACCGCTGATGATCGCCGGCACGGTCGCACTGGTGGTGCTCGCCTATCCGGCGTTCCTGATGCTCGGCAGCGCGCACGTCGCCGTGGTCGTGTCCGGATTGTGCTTGCTGGGACTGGCTTTCGCGCCGCACTCCGCGGTGATGCTGGCCGTGGTCGCCGAACTGTTCCCCACCACCGTGCGCTACACCGGGCTTTCCCTGAGCCTCAACATCCCGGTGACGCTGCTCGGCGGGACCGCCCCGCTCATCGCGACGTTCCTCATTTCGCGTTCGGAAAATACCGCCGCACCGGCATTCTTCGTGATGGCGGGGGCGATCGTCTCACTCGTGGCGGCGCTGGCCGCGCGGGAAACCGCGCATTCCGACCTCATCGCCGCCTAGCAGAACGGAAAGGTGCTTCATGCGAGTGCTCAATGTGGACGGCCGCGCCGTGCTCGAGACCGCGGCGGGCCGGGCCGACGTGGCCACCGCCAGTTCGGGTCGGTTCGGCCCCGATCCCCAGTCCTTGTTCACCGAATGGGACGCCTTCGGTGCGTGGGCGGCAACGGTGCGCCCCGGACCCGGCGGGCCGGAAGGACCGTTGCGATCACCGGTGCCACGGCCGCCGCAGGTCTTCGCGGTGGGGCTGAACTACGTGCGCCACGCCGAGGAGACCGGTCTCGCGGCCGCGACCGCCCGCCCGCTCACCTTCACCAAGTTCCCCAGCAGCATCGCCGGTCCCGATGGCGACCTCGTGCTGTCCGGCGACCAGGTGGACTGGGAGGTCGAGCTGGTCGCGGTCATCGGCAGGCCGGCGCACCGCGTCGCTCCGGAGAAGGCGTGGGACCACGTGGCCGGGCTGACTGCCGGGCAGGACTTCTCCGACCGCGCAGTGCAAATGGCCGGGTCGCCACCGCAGTTCTCGCTGGGCAAGTCGTTCCCGGGTTACGGACCGCTGGGTCCGGCACTGGTGACGCCCGATGAGTTCGACGACCGCGACGACCTCCTCCTGAGCTGCCGGGTCAACGGCGAGACCGTGCAGGAAGGGCGAAGCAGCCTGATGATCCACCCGGTCGCCCGGCTGGTGTCCGCGCTGTCCTGGATCTGCCCGCTCGGCCACGGGGACGTGATTTTCACCGGTACCCCGGACGGCGTCGGCATGGGCCGCAAGCCTGCGCGCTACCTCACAAGCGGTGACGTCGTGGTCACCACCGTCGAAGGCATCGGCACGATGACACATCGCTGCGTGGCCGGTACGGAGGTGCCGGCATGACCCGGCGGCGGGTTCCCCGCTGGCGCGACCTCGCACCGTTGCTGCACCCGAAGCCCGTGGTCCTCGACGGAACCCGCAGGCGGCTCGGCAACGCCGCGACGATCGGCGATCTTCGGATCCTCGCCCGGCGGCGCACCCCGCGAGCGGTGTTCGACTACACCGACGGCGGCGCGCGCGAAGAGACTTCCATGGCGCGCAACCGGACCGCGTTCGAACGAGTCGAGTTCCGGCCGAACGTGCTGCGTGACGTGTCCGATGTGGACACCTCCGCCACGATACTGGGCCGGTCGTCGGCGTTGCCGCTCGCGCTCGCGCCCACCGGCTTCACCCGCATGATGCACCACGAAGGCGAGATCGCGGTGGCCGCCGCTGCGGCGGCAGCCGGTGTGCCCTACGCGCTGTCCACCATGGGCACGACCTCGGCCCCGGCGCTGGCCGAGGCCGTCCCCGACGTGCGCAGGTGGTTCCAGCTCTACCTGTGGCGTGACCGCGACCGCAGCCTCGAACTGATCCGGGCGGCGGAAAGAGCGGGGTACGAGGCGCTCGTGCTCACCGTCGACACGCCGGTCGCCGGATCGCGGCTGCGCGATGTTCGCAACGGAATGACGATCCCGCCGGCACTGACGGCCAAGACCTTCCTGGACGGGGCACTGCGCCCGCGCTGGTGGTTCAACCTGCTCACCACCGAGCCGCTGCAGTTCGCGTCGTTCGGCAGCTGGGAGGGCACGGTCGCCGAGCTGGCGAACCACATGTTCGATCCGTCCGCCACCGTGCAGGACGTCGCCTGGCTGCGCGAAACCTGGCCGGGCAAACTGATCGTGAAGGGCGTGCAGCAGGCAGCGGACGCGCTCGCGGTGGTCGAGGCCGGCGCTGATGCAGTGGTACTGAGCAACCACGGCGGGCGGCAGCTCGACCGCGCCCCGGTGCCGCTGGAGGAGCTGCCGTCGGTGGTGGCGACGGTCGGTGACCGCACCGAGATCTATCTCGACGGAGGTGTGCGCTCGGGAGCCGACGCGGTGGCGGCGCGGTGCCTCGGCGCGACGGCCGTTCTCGTCGGCCGCGCTTACCTCTACGGACTGATGGCGGGCGGGCAGGCGGGTGTCCGGCGGGTCCTGGAGCTGCTCGCGGCCGAGGTGCGGGAGACGATGCAACTGCTGGGCGCGGCCTCGGTCAAGGAACTCACCCCGGACCGGATCCGGCTGCGCTGACGGCGATGCCGGATCAGGCGGTGCGCGACTCCTCGTGGTCGCGGCGCAGCCATTCCCGGCGGACCCGGTCGGCGAGGTTTTCCAGGTGCACCGTCGCGGCGCGCCCGGCGGCCTCGCCGTCACGGGCGGCGAGGGCGGCCACGATCCGGGCGTGCTCGGGCACCGCCTGCAGCTGGTTGGAACTCCACGCGGTCGAATAGGTGGCGAGGATGACCCGCGCCTGCACCCGCTCCAGGTGTTCCACCAGCAGGTCGTTACCGCAGTGGGCCTGGACCTGCTGGTGGAACCGGAGGTCGACGCGCTGCGCGGTGCGGGTGTCGCCCTGGTGCACCGCTTTCTCGAACTCGGCGTGGATATCGCCGAGCAGCTGCACATCACCGTCGGCCAGCTGCGGCGCGGCCAGCCGGGCGGCCAGCCCCTCCAGCGGTCCGCGGACCGCGAGGGCGTCGAGCAGATCGCCGCGTCCCGGCGTGGGCACGAGCGCACCGCCGGGGGTGAGCACCATCAGGCCGTCGGTCGCGAGACGTTCGATCGCCGCTCGCACCGGGCTGCGGCTCATGCCCAGGTCGGCGGCCAGCGACACCACGCTGACCCGTCGTCCGGCGGCCAGAACTCCGTTGAGGATGTCGTCGCGCAGTTGCTGATACGCCAGCTCGGTCAACGAGGCCGGCCGCGTGACCCGCTCGACCATCTGTGCTCCTCCCGACGCCCGCACCCGATCGTGCATGCAGGATACAGTGTCGGATCAGGGCTGTCCGGACACCGGTGGCTTGCGCGGGTCGAGCCGGCCTTCGCTGATCGCGCGTTCCTGGCACGCGGTCTCCCGCTCGACCGCACGGCGGTCACCGCGAACCCGGGCGTCGAACATCCGCGCCGCCGTCGGAGTCAGCACGCAGCTGCCCGGTGTGGCGTGGCTGTGTCCGGAAGGCGGTCCGGAAGTCTCCGGCGGTGTCGTCCGTGCCGCCCCGAGCAAGGTGCCGCCGAACCGGCGCCGCGCGAGACCGCCGCAGGCCGTGCACGTGGCGGTGTCGGGAACCTCGTGCCGTGCCCAGTTTTCCTGACGGTTGGCGCACTTCCGGCAGGCGTACTCGACGAGGATCATCGGCGGCTCACACGTAGCATTCCGGCGCGTGCCGGAACGTCGGCCATTGCGCCGGATCGTGCGGCACCCAGATCTCGGCCTGCCGCGCCGCGGCCAGCTGCTTGATCTTGCGGATCGACCAGACCGCCTGTTCGGTGTTGGCGTCCGGGGACGCGGGCAGCTCCGCCTCGATTGCGGCGGTGCTGTGCACGGTGTCGCCGGTGATGACGAACGACCGCTCGCCCAGCTGCACGAACAGGCTCGCGTTGCCCGGCGTGTGGCCGGGGCAGGCCAGCATCCGGATGCTGCCGTCGCCGAAGAGGTCGAAATCGCCGTCGACCTCGTTCCAGCCGATCTTGCGGATGGGCTCGAAGTCGGCCTGGCGGAAGAACGCGGCGGCCGCGGGGTAGGGCCAGTAGCCGTAGCCGAGCTCTCCGCGCTGGATGAAGAACTTCGCTTGCGGGAACAGGGAAAGCCCACCGGCATGGTCGAGGTGGGTGTGGGAGAGCAGCACGTGCGTGATGTCCTCCGGCCGGAAGCCGATCGCGGCGAGCTGCCGGTCGACGCGCTGGTCCGGGGTCATCTCGATGCCTGCTTCTTCGACCAGTTCGCCGTAGATCAGGTGCGGGTCGTCGGCGGCTTCGGGGACCAGCCCGGTGTCGAACAGGACGAGTCCGCGTTCGTGCTCGATGAGGAAGGACGGCAGCGGCACGGTCAGCTTGCCGGTGCCGCCGACGATCAGCAGGCTGTTCTCGAGGGTCATCCTGGCTCCGTCGAGTGCCCAGAGCCGTTTCGCGTGCGTGGTTGCCGGCATGGTCATCCTCCTTGATGCCGTTCGGGTTTCCCTGGCTCAGGCGGCCGTGCTGCCGCCGTCCACGACGACCGCGGCGCCGTTCATGTGGCGTGCGTCCGGCGACAAGAGATGGGACACCGCGGCGGCGACGTCGTCGACTGAGCCGTACGGCGTCGCGACGGCCCGCTTGACTTCGGCGTTCTCCCCAGGGGCAAGGGCACGGGTGCCCTCGTTGATGGCGCGGATCATGCGCGTTTCGATGGGCCCCGGCAGCACCGCGTTGACCCGTACCCCGGTGCCTGCTGTTTCGAGCGCGGCGACCTTGGTCAGACCGAGTACCGCGTGTTTGCTCGCGATGTAGCCGGCGAGGTTCGCGCGGCCGCGGATCGCCGAGGTGGACGCGGTGTTGACGATCGCGCCGCTACCGGCCTCGAGCATGACCGCGAGTGCGGATTTCACGCCGAGGAACACACTGTGCACGTTCGTCCGCATGACGCGCTCGAACACGTCCTCCGGGTACGACACCAACGGTTGGACCGCACCTTCGATGCCGACGTTGTTGACGAGTGCGCCAAGGCCGCCATACCGGCTCGTCACGCTACGGACGAGTGCCTCGACCTGCTGGTGGTCGGTGACGTCCGCCTCGTGTGCCTGCGTGCCCCCGGACGGCAGGGAGGAGGCGACCCGTTCCGCGGCGGCGCCGTCGCGGTCCACGACGACCACGGTCCAGCCGTCACGGTCGAGGCGACGGCAGATCGCCGCGCCGATCTCCCCGCCTCCGCCGGTGACGATCGCCGCCCCGGCGCTCACGGCGTCCGCCGTTCGATCAGCCGGCGGTCCTCGACCGCGAAACCGCCGCCGTAGACCGGGGTTTTCATCGACTGCGCACTGAGCACTTCCGGTTCGAGTTCGGTGAGCGGGTCGAACCGCGACGGGAGCAACTGCAGATCCACCCGGCCGCGGACCGGCTCGGAATACTCGATCGGGGTACGCCGGTAGACGACATCGGCGTAGGCGACACCGATGCCGTCGGGTTCGGGCAACCGCCGCACGTGCAGCTCCCCGCCCGGCTGCTCGTCGTCATCGGTGAGCCGTACCAGCGGCGCGGCGGGGTCCGGCGTGAAGGAAAACGCGGCCAGCGGGACCGAACGGCGGGTGACCGAACCGGTGACGCTGCCGTCCTCGTCCTCGAAGAACTCGAAATCACAGTCCTTTTTGGTGTACCCGAACAGCTCCCTGCCCGCGGTGATGCCCATCGGATCGCTGCAGTACATGTGGATGTGGGTCTGGGTGCAGAGATCGCGGTACCGGACCGCGACGGTGACCATCAGATCGAACATCCGTCCGCGGTGCAGCGACAACGTGTGGCCGGGCGAGAGCATGAACCGGAATGCGACCCGGTCGTTGACGAGCTCGAAGCCGGTGTCCGCGAGCAGCTTCTCCAGCTTGGCGCGATCGACCCTGGTCATCACCTCGACGGTGTGGATCCCGGTCTCCCACTCCAGCGGATACGCCGGCGAATAGGGCGGGTTCACGCCACCGCCTGGATGCATGTCGAACCGACCGAACATGGAACGTGCCTCCTCGTCGAAACAGCTGCGGTCATCCTGCATGCAGCATGCAGACGTGTCAAGGCGTGCCGGTTCGCCGACCGGGCGTACTCGGCCACGGTCGGTGGGTCCGGTTCGGCGGTCGGCGGGCGGGCTCGTTCAGCTGTCGCCGGTCTTGTCCGGTACCACGACGAAGCTGATGATGTGCCGGGTGCGTCCGTCGCCGGGGCTGGTTGCGGTCCGGCGGGCCACCACCGCCTCGAGCTCCTCGACGAGGTCGGCGAACTCCTCGTCGGTCAGTGCCACCGCGCCCTGCCGGTAGAGGACGCCTTCACTGGCCGGTTCCGCGTCGTCGCGGGAGACGTACCGGTCGAAGTCGGACATCAGTGCACCGGTGAAGACCCTGAAAGCGCGCCGATGCTCGTCTTTCGTCATGGTCGTGCGCGCGTTCTCGTCGACCAGCGCCTCCTCCTGGCGTACCCGGTAGCTGCGCTCGATCGTGCCGCGCACCGGCCGTTCCCGCACCACCTCCAGGACCTCGGCCTGGGTGAGTGCGGCGACCTGCCGGTACATGGTCGCCGCGGAGACGTCCGGGAGCCGCTCGCGCAGCTGGGCGGTGGTCAGCTCGCCTGCGCCGAGCAGCGTCTGCATGATCCGCATCCGGACGGGGTGGAGAAGAAAATCCGCGGTCGCCATGCCCCCATGCTCTCACATCTGATAACGTTCTCAACATTGATAAAAGTGAGAACGGGAGAGCTTCTTGTTCGACACCGATCTGGCGGTGTCCGCGACCGACGGCACCCTTCTTGCCGGCACGCTGACCCTGCCCGCCGGATCCGGCCCGCACCCCGCCGTCGTGCTGCTGCACGGCTCCGGCCCGGTGGATCGTGACGGCAATGCCGGAAAGCTGGTCCAGAACCTGGGCGCGCCACTGGCGACCGCCCTTGCGGCACAGGGAATCGCGACCCTGCGCTACGACCGGCGCGGCGTCGGCGCCACCCCCGGCCGCTGGCGGACATCCGGCTTCACCGGCAACTGCGAAGACGCCGCAGCCGCCGTCCGCGCGCTGTCCGCCCATCCGGCGGTCGGCTCGGTCGGGGTCGTCGGCCACAGCGAAGGCGCACTGCACGCGATGACCCTCGCCGCTCGTGCCGACGTGCGGGCAGTCGTCCTGCTGGCCGGGTTCGCCGGCCAAGGCGAAGATGCCTTGCGCCGGCAAGCACGCTCGGTCTTCGACGGCCTGCCCGCGCCCGTCCGCCTGCTGCGTCGTCCGCTGGGCGCATTGGGCAACCGCGTACTGGCGAAAGTGAAAAGAACCGAAACCGACGTCGCCCGCATCGCCGGACTGCCGCTCAACGTCCGCTGGATGCGCGAAATGCTGGCCCACGACACCCGTGCCGAGCTGGCCGCCATCAAGGTCCCCGTCCTGGCGGTGACCGGCGGCAAAGACCGTCAGGTGGATCCCGCGGACCTGGCGGAGATCCACCGCCTGGTTCCGGCGGGGGCCGAAACCCACCGCGTCCCCGACCTCACCCATCTCCTGCGCCGTGATCCGGGCAGGCACCGGATCGGCTCCTACCGCCGTCTCCTGCGCGAGCCGGTCGATGCCGACCTGCTGGCTCTCGTCGCCGGCTGGCTGGCCGCCCGGCTCACGCACTGATGCACGGACCGCAACCCCTTACGTATCAAGGAGTTTTGTCATGTCCACCGGCTCTCCGATCCCCGTCCGGTACCGCACCGATCTGATCCTGTTCTTCGCACTGGCCTTCGGGCTGAGCTGGGCAGCGTGGTTGATCACCGCCGGCATCGGCCGGCCGCCGACCCCGGGCTCCGCCGCGTTCCTGCCGTACGTGTTCGGCGCTTTCGGTCCGCTGCTCGCCGGTGCGGTGGTCCGGATCCGCCGTGCCGTGCGCAAGGAACCCGCCCCCGGACACGCGATCCGGTTCCGCCCTGGTTCGCTGCTCTGGGCACTGGCGCTGCTGGTACTGGCGTCCGCCATCGTGCTGGCCAGTGCGTTCCTGGCGCACATCGCAGGCGGTGGCCCCGCGCCGAGCCTCGATTTCGCCGCGACCGTGATCAAGCAGAACCCGCTCGGCCCGGTGGCCTTCTTCGCCACCATGCTGATCACCGGCCCGCTGTCGGAGGAACCGGGCTGGCGCGGCACCGCCTACCCGAGGATGCGCGCGTCGGCCGGCCGGTACCGGGTCAGTGTGCTGATCGGCGTGATCTGGGCGATCTGGCACCTGCCGCTGTTCTTCGTCACCGGAACCGTGCAGAACCAGCTCGGCCTTGCCACGCCGAGCGGTGTCCTGTTCACCGTCAGCGCGATCCCGATGGCAATGCTGGTCTGTTACGCCTACGAACGGGCCGGCGTGCTCGCGGCGATCGCGGTGCACTTCGCGACCAACACGACGATGGTCCTGCTCGGCGTCAGCGCACCGGTCGTGCAGGCGATGATCCTGGGCATCCAGGCACTGGTCGCGATTGCCCTCCTCGGCGCGGTGCGCCCCGGCCGCCGGACGACGCCGGCCGCCGTGGTCAGTCGACCTCAGTCCTGACTTTCGAAAGCTGCTTGACAGATCGAATGTGCCCGACGTACACAGGAGCCCTGCGATGGAGCAGGAGAGGTGACATGCGGGACACGGTGCACGATGTGGTGGTGGTAGGTGCCGGGCCGGTCGGGCTTGCGCTGGCGCGCATGCTCGGGTTGCGTGGCCACGAGGTGCTGGTACTGGAACGCTGGCCGGAACCGTATGCGCTGCCGCGGGCGGTGCATTTCGACGACGAGATCGGCCGGATCTTCCAGAACCTGGGGCTGGCCGACGAGGTCCGCGGGCTGTCCCAGCCGGTGCCGGACCATTACGAATGGCGGAATGCCGCAGGGGACGCGCTGGTCCGGATCGACTGGTCGGGGACCGCGGACTGCGGGTGGCCGACCGCGAACTTCTTCTGCCAGCCCGAGCTAGAGCAGGTCCTCGCCGCAGCGGTGGCGGCGATGGACAACGTGACGCTCCGCCGCGGCGCCGAAGTGGTCGAGCTTGCCGACACCGGCGAGGAGGTGGAGGTCGCCTTCACCGGCACTGCAGGCGGAGAGTCGCGCACTCGCGCTCGATTCGTGGTCGGCTGCGACGGCGCGAACAGTTTCGTGCGGGAGCGGCTGGGCACCACGATGGCTGATCACGGCTTCTTCTACGACTGGCTGATCGTGGACACGATCCCGCTCGACGATCGGGTGTGGTCGCCGATGAACTGGCAGCTGTGTGATCCGGTGCGTCCCACCACGGTGGTCTCCGGCGGACCGGGCAGGCGCCGGTGGGAGTTCATGCGGCGGCCGGGGGAGACCAGGGCGGAGCTCAACACTCCCGAGAAGGCGTGGGAGCTGCTGGCCGCATGGGATCGCACGCCGGAGAACACGAAACTCGAGCGGCACGCCGTCTACACCTTCGCCGCCCGGTGGGCCGAGAGCTGGAACCGTGGCCGGCTGGCCATCGCGGGTGACGCGGCGCATCAGATGCCGCCGTTCGCCGGGCAGGGCATGTGTTCCGGGCTGCGGGACGTGGCGAACCTGTCCTGGAAGCTGGACCGGGTGCTGAGTGGACTGTCCGGCATCGACCTGCTGGACACCTACACGAGCGAGCGCCGGGTGCATGTGCAGCACGCGATCGCGATGTCCATCGCGCTGGGCAAGGTCATCTGTGTCCTGGACGAGGAACAGGCCGCGCAGCGGGACGAGCGGATGATCGCCGGTGGCGCCGACCCGGTCCGGGTTCTTCCGGTGACCGAGCAACCGGTCCTCGGCGCCGGGGTCACCGCCGTCGAAGGTGACGTTGCCGCTCTGCGCGGCACTTTGGCGCCGCAGTATCCGGTCGAGCGCGAAGGCCACCGGGACCTGCTCGACGAGGTGACCGGATACGGCACGCTGCTGCTGGTGCACAGCGATCGCCCGGCCGCCGAGGCCGAACCCGCATCGTATGGTGCCTGCCGCGACGCGGGCGTGGTGATGCTGAGCGTCGGCGCGGCCGGCACCTCGGATCTGGCCGACCCCACCGGCAACTGGGCACGCTGGTTCGCCGCCGAGGGCGTCACGGCCGTGCTGCTGCGGCCCGACCACTACATCGCCGGTGCGGTTGTCCGGCCGGCGGGAATTCCCGCACTGGTGAACCGGTTCCGCGAAGCCGTGCAAGCCACCGGCAGCGCGGAAACACGCCCGCTGCCTGCCTGACCATTGGCCACGTATTGCAGGTACTGTTTCCTGTATGGCAGGAAACAGTGGTGCTGCACCGCGGGGTTCGGGTTACCGGGAGCGGAACTCGACGGCGGACCGCGCGTTGGACATCCTCGGCATGTTCACCGAGGAGCGTGCGGTCGTCTCGGGTGCCGAGGTCGCCGAGCAGCTGGGCACCTCGCGTTCGACGGCCTACCGTTACCTGCAGAGCCTGGTGACGAACCGGTTCCTGGAGGAGGCGCCGGCCGGCGGGTTCCGGCTCGGTTTGCGCGTGCTCGAACTCGCCCGGGTCGCGCGCCGCGCGTTCGGCCTCTCGGACGTCGCCATGCCCGTCATGCAGCGGCTGGCCGCGCAGGCCCGCGAGTCCGTGCTGCTGACGCGGCGGTCGGGGGATCTGGTGGTGTGCCTGGATCGGGCGGAGTCGGTGGCGCATTCGGTGCGCATTTCCTATGAACGGGGCAGTGTTCTTCCGCTGAACGCGGGTGCGTCCGCACTGGCGCTGCTCGCCTGGGAGGAGCCGGCCACCCTGCGCGATCTGCTCGGACGTGCGCAGCTTTCGTCGTTCACGCCGAACACGGTGACCGATGTCGACGCCTTGGTGAAGCGGCTGGAAAAAATCCGCCGGGCGGGATACTCCGTCACCCGTGGCGAATTGGACAACGAAGTGCTCGGTGTCGCCGCGCCGATTCGCGACGAGTCCGGCGGGGTGGTGGCGGCGCTCAGCGTCGCCGCGATCGCCGCGCGTGTCCCCGCCTCGCGACAGCCCGGGATCGTCGCCGCGGTTCGCGCGGCCGCCGGAGAGATCAGCGAGCGGTTGATCACGGTGGCCGGCTGACCTGCCGGGCAGTCGCCGGTCAGGCTTCGCGCCGGACCCGGTTGGTGAGCGAGCCGATGCCGTCGACCTCGACCGTGATCTCGTCCCCGTCGCCGAGGAACAGCTGTGGGTCGCGGCGGTAGCCGACGCCGCCCGGCGTACCGGTCAGGATGACGTCGCCGGGCAGGAGCGTGGTGAACTCCGAGACCGTGGCGATCAGGGTCGCGACGTCGAAGATCAGCCGGGACGTGTCTGATTCCTGGAGCTTCCTGCCGCCCAGCACGGTGCGGATTCCGGCCGCGGAAACGTCCGCCTCCGCGGGGGTGACGAGGTACGGCCCGAGCGGAGTGGAGCTTTCCCACGCCTTGCCCTGCAGCCATTGATGGGTCTTGTACTGGTAGTCCCGCATCGTGACGTCGTTGGCGACTGTGTAGCCGAGGATGTGCCGGGCAGCCAGTTCGCGCGGAATCCGGCGTCCGGCCCGGCCGATCACCACGGCCAGCTCCGCCTCGTAGTCGACCTGCTCGGACTCGGCAGGCAGCAGGATGTCGTCGTGCGCTCCGATCAGGCTGGCGGCGAACTTGGTGAACAGCACGGGATAGCCGGGCAGTGCACGACCGGTTTCGCCGACGTGCGCGCGGTAGTTCAGGCCGACGCAGATGATCTTGTCCGGATGGGGGACAACGGGACGCAGGCGGACCTCGCTTGCGGCGACGGCCTGCTCCGGTCGTTCGGTGGCGGCCGAGAGCACCTCGGCCGGGGTGTCGCGACCGAGCTCGGACAGCCCCTCCAGCGGGATCAGGCGGTCGCCTGCGGCGGTTTTTTCCACCCGGCCGACGCGGTTGTTGCCCTCGTGGGCATAGGTTGCGTAGCTCATCCGGATCAGTTCCCCTCGGAAGTCCGGCGCCAGCCGGCCAGCTGGCCGCCCCAGAGATTCACGCTGGCGGGCACGGGTTCCCACCGCCGCGGAACGTAGGTGACCCGGTCGTCGTGGAACTTCTCCATCTCCGCGGAGAGTTCGACGTGGTTGCCGGCCGGATCGTCGAAGAAGACGAACAGGTTGTTGCCGGGACCGTGCCTGCCGGGACCCCACACCACGTCGACCTCCTGCTCGGTGAGCCGGTCGCACCAGGTCTTGAAGTCCGCCCATTCGGCCAGGTCGTAGGAGTAGTGGTCGAGTCCGCCGCGGTGTCCGGTGTGGACGACGGCGAGCGTGTGGTGGTCGCGATCGGAGCGCAGCCAGGCGAAGCGGCCGTCGGCGAGCTGGTCGGAGATCCGGAAACCGGCGACCCCGGTGTAGAAGGCGACCATGCCCGCGACATCGGCGGTCGCCAGGGTCACGTGCTGGTACTTCACCGGACGGCGACCGGTGTCCGCGGCGTGTTCACCGGCGCGGCGGACCGGAGTGTGGAAGTGCACGGTGGTGCCGTCCGGGTCGGCGGTCACCAGCCCGCGGGACTGCCCGTGCTCCACCGGCAACGCCTCGTCGAGGTACCCGGGATCGAGTTCGGCCACGGAATGGCCCGCTTCGCGCAGCCGCTTTTCGAGTGCCGGAACGCCGCCGGGATCGCGGATCTCGAACGCGATGTGGTCGAGCCCGGCCGGGCCGGGGAGCAGGTCGAGCACATGGTGGCCGAGTCCCCAGCCCAGGCGCTGCCCGCCGCCGGGCAGTTCGGCGTGCGGGGTGAGACCGAGAACGCGGGCGTAGAACGCGGCGGTGCCCTCGACGTCCGGTACCCGGAGCCCGAGGTGGGAGGTCGCGGTGCGGCGAAGACTGCCGGCCGCGCCCGGCTCGTCGAGGGTTACGCGGTGCGGGCGGGACATCGGCATCTCCTTGGGGCGCTTCAGGTGCGGGAGAGGGTTCGGTGCGGGAGGCGGAGCGCGGGCTCCAGGGCCGGCCGGTGGCCGGGCACCCACGACGCGGCGACGAAGTGATCCGGCCGCAGCAGGACGATTCGACCCCGGTAGGCGGCGAATTCCGCCTCCAGCCGTCCGTCGACGTCCACCAGCAGCCGCCCGGGTCCGCTCGGCAGGCGGTGGTCCGTGGCCATCCGGGCAGCCGACGGGGCGAGTGTGGCGACCGAGTGCGCGGCGGCGTCGAGTTCGCCGGCGGTGACGCCGACGCCGAGTAACACCCAGCCGGTTCCCAGCACGTCGTCGAGCAACGAGATCGACGACGTGGCCGAGTCGAACACCCGTGGCTGGCCGGTCATCGTGCCTGCCGGCGGCCCGGACACGGGGCCGGCAACCAGCAACCCGGCGCGGTACACCTGCGGCGGGCGGTACCGCATCTGTTCGTAGAAAGCGCGTTTCCCCGGATCCCGCAACGCCTTGGCGAAATACCGGTCGCGGCGCTGCGCCCACCGCACGTCGGTGGTCATGACCACCCGCCCCAGCCGTTCCGAAAGGCGGATCGTCGCGCGCGTGTGCGGTTCGCGCTCGGTCTGGTAGGTGTCCAGCGCCGGATCGCCGAGCCGCCCGGCCAGTACCTCCGCGATTTTCCAGCACAGGTTGGCGGCATCACGGATGCCGGAGTTCAGGCCCTGTCCGGCGAACGGCGGCATCATATGCGCGGCATCACCGAGCAGGAACGCCCGTCCGATCCGCCACCGGTCGGCGATCAGGCCGTGGAAGCGGTAGATCACCGCCCGCTCGATCTGCTCCGGAGCGAGGGTACGGAACGGGGCGAGCAGGCGTTGCACCAACGCGAAACCGGGTACCTCCTCCGGCGCGCCTTCCCCGTCGCGCAGCAGGAATTCGTATCGGCACCGGCCGGCGCGGCCGGGAACGATGACGTGCGGCCGGTCCGGGTCGCCGTGGTGCATGCCGTAACGCTCGTCGTGGTCGTCGCCGACGACGTCCGCGACCAGCCACGGTTCGTCGTAGCTGCGTCCCGTCATGCCGACGCCGAGCAATGCGCGGATCGTCGATCGCCCGCCGTCGCACCCCAGGACGTAGGCAGCCCGCAAGGAAGCCACGGTCCGGTCGGAACGGCGGTACTCGATCTCGACGCCGTCGTCGTCCTGCACCAGCCCGGTGACCTCCGAGCTGCGGTGCATCGTCACCCCCGGGTGCGCGCGCAGGTGCGCGTCCAGTTCGCGTTCCAGATCCGGCTGGGCGAACGGGTTCTTGAACGGATACCCGAGGCGGAACGGCTCCGGCGCGCGCGCCTGGAAAACCGGATCGCCGTGCGAATCGAAGTACCGGGTGCCGACTCCCGGCACGATGACGCGGAGGATGCGATCGATCAGCCCGGCGGATTGGTAGACCCGCAAGGCTTCGTCGTCGAGGCTGATCGCCTTCGGTGCGTCACTGGTCGTCGAATTCCGTTCCAGTACGGCGACCCGGACGCCGCGGGCGGCCAGCAGGGCGGCCGCGGTCATGCCGACGGGTCCCGCACCCGTCACCACCACGTCGGCTCGAATGCCATCGGCACTGGCTGACACCACTCCACCTTCGGACACCGGTTCAGGCTACCTTCGCCGTGTCCTGAAATCAAGGAAGAGAGTTCTGCTAACTAGGACGCACCAGGATTGCCCGTGCAGTACGACAGGGGAGTGTGCCGCCCTGTCCGCGGGGTTTTCGAGGTAGGCGTACGTCTCCGCTGCGGATGCCGATGAACGTCGCGGGGTAGGAGCACCGCGTTTGCGTTCTGCTTCCCGCCGGTCGGCGCGAATCCCAGGCGTGCGCTCAGGAACGGGGCTGCGTCTTCCTCGTCAGGTACTCGTAGCCTGCTGCCAGCTGCCCGGGATTCCAGGCTTGTTCGTCTTTGAAGGCCGTCTCCTCGGCATCCGACCAAGTGCGCGGGCCGCCCGCGGCTGCCGCCATGAGTTGCGTGCGGCAGGCGCGTTCCAGCAGTACGGCGTACATCACGGCGGCCGCGACATTGGGTCCGGCGGTCACCGCGCCGTGCTGGGGTATCAAGGCGGCACGCGCGTCGCCGAGGGTGTCGGCCAGCGCCCGGCCCAGTTCACGGGTGGCGATCAGTGCGCCGGTCCGGGTGAACCTCGGCAGGCGGGCGAAGGGCACGCCGTCGTGCGAAATCGGCCGCAGCGGTTCGTCCAACGAGGCGAAGGCGGCCAGTGCCGGAGCGTGCGTGTGCACGACGCAGCCGACATCCGGCCGCCGGGCCAGGATTTCGGTGTGGATCGGGTATTCGAGGTGTCGCTTGCCCGCGCCGGCGAGGACCTCGCCGGCCGGCGAGACCAGCAGGACGGTCTCGGTGGTGACCTCCTCGA
Source organism: Amycolatopsis ultiminotia (assembly GCF_039536925.1). Lineage (NCBI taxonomy): Bacteria > Bacillati > Actinomycetota > Actinomycetes > Pseudonocardiales > Pseudonocardiaceae > Amycolatopsis > Amycolatopsis ultiminotia. The sequence continues at coordinate 108,250 of NZ_BAAAZN010000025.1, forward strand.
GGCCCCAGCCGGAGGCTTTCATCCAGCCGCCGCGGCCGTCCGGGTCACGCACCGAAACGTGTCCCCACACCAGGTCGCCGAGACCCGCCGCGGCGAGTGCGTGGCTCGCGCGCACGACATCGGTTCGCAGCTGTTCCGCTTCGGCGGCCGGCTGGTGGTCCGTTGGTCGGGAGGCAGGCATTGCTTTCTCTTTCCGGCCGGAAACGGGCGGTGTCCTGATCTGGATGCGAAGCACGTCAGCCGCTCAGGCGGTGACCGTAGCCGAAGGCGAGGTGGTCTGCATCGCTGCGGGTGACGTCGAACTGTTCGGCTGCTCCATCGCAACTCCCGTGCAGAACGGGCCGGCCGGGCGTGCACCGCCGGCCCGCGGATTCCTGGAGCGCCCAAGGTAGAGACCGCAGACCTGTATGTCAAAACCAGAGTGTGAATGTCAGGACGTCACCGACGGCGCTGCGGTGTCCGCATCCGTCCGCGGCCGCCGTGCCGAACACGCACTCGATCCGGTGTTGCAATTCGGCCGGCACTCTGCTCTCGATCCTGCTTTACAGGACGTACTTTGCGATAAACAGGACATGAGCATAGTCTGGTTGCAGATCGTCGTGCGCGAAAGCGAGGGGCCCCACCGATGCCTGCACACCGAGGCGAGAACGCGACCGGCGGCCGCCCGGAGGAACCGAAGATCGACCGGCCGCTGACGCTGCACTTGCGGGGTGACTGGGGCACCGCGAACCTGCACCGCGTCTGTGGCTGGGTGAGTCAGGAACTCGCCGACCGCGCCGGTCCGGGCACCCGGATCGCCATCTGGAACAGCCGTGGCTTCTCCGACGCGGTGCGCGCAGTCGGCCGCGCTGAGGTCGACATCGCCATGACGACGCCTGCGGCGTTCGCCGTCGCGGCATTGGACGGGCGCGGCGGTTACGCCGGCGAGGCGTTCCCGCAGCTGCGGGCGCTTGGCGTGGTCCCGCAGCGGGACCGGCTCGTGATGGCCGTCCACCGGTCGCTGGAGCTCACCTCGTTCGCCGAACTTCGCGATCGTGCCCCGCAGTTGCGGCTGGCGACCTCGTTCCGGGACGGTGTGAACCACGTCGGGCTTGCGGCGCAGGAGATCCTCGAGCGCGCCCGCGTCGACGTGCTCGGCTGGGGCGGGCGGTTCCTGTCGGACGAGCGGCCGTTCGAATCGCTCGATCACGTGCTGACCGGCCGGGCGAACGCGATCGTCCACGAGGCCGTCATGCTGCCGCAGTGGCAGGAGCTGGCGCCGGACTACCGGTTCCTGCCGGTCGAGGACGACGTGCTCGCCGGACTCGAAGCCGACTACGGCTGGCCGGCCGCCACCGTGGCCGAGGGCTACTTCCCCGGCGCCGGCGGCTTCCGGACCCTCGATTTCTCCGATTTCCTCATGGTCACCACCAGCAGCCTCGACGAGGACGTCGCCTACGCGATTGCCTGGATCCTCGGCGAGACAAGGCACCTCATCGAGGCCCAGTACCGGCACCTGCCGCCGGAGCGCAGTCCGATCAGCTATCCGCTCGACCCGCCGACGATGGGCCGCACCCCGATCCCGCTGCACCCCGGAGCCGCGCGTTACTACCAGGCGCTCCCGGCAGCCTGAAGCACCTCATTCCATGCCGAAACCGGAGAAGGAGGCCGCCATGCAGGTGGTCGAAGACATCATGGTCCTGGGTACCGACTTGCCGCTGCGGAGCGTAGTCCGCGACGAGCACCTGCTGCTGTCGCCACCGCATCCGCCGAACGTGCCCATCAAACTGTGGCGAGAGCACCCGCCGCTGACCGTCGTGCACTATTCGCAGGAATACCGGGCGCAGCCGTTCGCGCCGCCGCGCGGCATCTACGAAAACGACGAGATCCGGGTCGAATGGCAGACCATGGACAACCGGCAGCCATTTTACCACCGCAACTGCGACGTGGACGAAATCTCCTACCAGATCGCAGGCGAGCGCACGCTGATGACGGAACTCGGCGTCATCGAACACCGCCGAGGCGAGTTCTCCCGGATACCCCGTGGCGTCGCCCACGACAATTACGGGCGATCCGAGAGCCACCTGCTGTTCTACCTCCCCGCGCCGGTTGCCGAACTGGTGCCGGCGGAGCGCGAATCGCAGCCGGTGTTCCCGCCGTTCCCCGGCTGGCAGCCGGGCGCGATCAACGAGGCCGTCACCCAGTGCATGGGCGCACCCGGGCACGACATCACCGTTTTCGGCGCCGACGAGCAGTTGCTCCTCGAACGCGTGCATTCCGAGGACGAACGCATGCAGGTGCTGCGCGCCACGCCGGGGCAGGACGCCACCTGGATTTACGGCACCGACCACGTCCGGCTCGGCACGGTCACCGTCACGCCGGGCAGCGATCGCCGCTACCGGCGCGTTCTCGACGCCGACGACATTCAGTACCAGATCTCCGGGCACCGCACCTTGCTCACGCAACGCGGGGTCGTCGAACTCGGCCCGGGTGACTTCGTCCGGATCCCGCTCGGCATCGCGTACGCGAATGTCGCGACCGAGCCTGCCGAGTACCTCAGCCTGCTCTCACACCGGGAACTGCCCCAGATCGCGGAGACGACGCGTGCTGCCGAACCCGATGCAGCCGAGTGGCTCGCGAACCTCGGTGCGGAGGTGCACTGATGAGCAGCATGCTGGCGCTGAGGGCCAATCGCGACGCCGACTCGCTCGTGCTGGAAGACGTACCGGTGCCGTCACCGGGCCCGTCGGACGTGGTGGTCGAGGTGGCCTCCGCGGGTCTGGCGACCGGTATGATGCGGCTGCTGGAACAGGGTGCGTTCAAACATCTGCCCACCACGTTGGGGCACGAGGCCGCAGGCACCATCGCGGCCGTCGGCAGCGAGGTCACCGGGATCGCGGTCGGCGACCGGGTTCGGGTGCACCCGAACCTCAATTGCCGCTCGTGCGAGTACTGCCGCAGTGACCGGGACATGATGTGCGCCCAGCAGGCCATGCTCGGGCACGCCGCCTTCTCGAAGGTGGCGATCCCGCTCTACGACGAATACCACAACGGTGGTCTGGCCGAATACGTCCGCGTTCCGCACTGGCTCGTCGACGTGCTGCCGGACTCGGTCGATTTCGACGTCGCGGCCAAGGTGCACGACCTCGCCAATGTGGTTCGCGCGTTCAAACGTGCCGACCTGCCTTGGGGATCGACCGTGGTGGTCGCCGCCGCGACCGGAACGATGGGCACCGCGACCGTCAAACTGGCGGCGCATTTCGGGGTGGCCGAGCTGATCCTCGTCGGGAGGGACCGCGCGAGGCTCGAGGCGGTGGCCGGGCTCAGCGGCGATCTTCCCGCGAGCACGGTTGCCCTGTCCGAACTTCCGCACGACTGGGCGAGCAGCGGCGCACTCACCCGGCGTCTGCGCGAGCTCGCGCCACGCGGTGCGGACGCGGTCCTCGACTACACCCCGGACGGTCCGGCGACCGGACAGGTGATGGCCGCACTGGCCACCGGCGGAACGATCGTCCACATGGGAGGGAACGCCACTCCGCTGGCGGTGCCGCCGGTCGCGCTGATGGTCAACTGCTGGCGTTTCGTCGGCACCCGCGCCTGCACACGCAACGACGTACGGCAGGTCCTGCGTCTGCTGGAGACCGGAGTTCTGCGGGCCGGCGAGCTGATCACGCACCGGTATCCACTTGCCGACGCGCTCAAGGCCGTCGAAGCCATGCAGAGCCGCGGCGAGCCCATCTGGATGGCCGTCGTCAATCCCTGACCACCGGTGTGCGGACAGCCTCGGCGACGCCGGGAGCTACGCCCGAGCAAACACCTTCCGGGCAGACGGATTGCCGGTTCGGCTCACGTGACCGGCCAATCCCCGATCGAATAGCGGGCGATCCGGGCGGCGAGCTCGTCGTCCGGCGCACGGTGGTTCTCCAGGTTCAGCGTGCCGAACCGGCCGCGGAAATAGGCCAGTGGCTTGCCCTCGCGTGCCGCGGCATGGTGGACCTCGCCGATGAACACGGTGTGGGTACCTGCCTGGACCTGTTCCGCGACACGACATTCGTAGTGCGCAAGGGCGCCGGTGAGCAGTGGCTGACCGTGGTGTCCCGGTGTGACCGGGACGTCATCGAACTTGCCGACCGCCCTGCCGGCGAATCGGGCGGCAAGGTGAGCCTGGTTCTCGGCCAGCACGTTGACGCCGAAAAACCCGGCTCGCGTGATCGCTGCCGCGGTTCCGGTCTGCCGGTTGAGGCACACGAGCAGCATGGCCGGTTCGAGCGACAGCGAGGACACCGCGCTCACGGTCGCGCCGAAGCGGCGGCTGCCGGTTGCCGCGGAAACCACCGTTACGCCACTCGCGAAATGGCCGATCGCAGCGCGGAAGGAATCGGGAGTCACGGTGGGAACGTCGTGCTGAGCCCATTTCCTGTCCACGTGCCGGCCCTTCTGTGTGCTGCCTGCGCCCGCCGTCAGACCAGTATCCGCTGCGGCGTGATGGGGAGCTCGCGGATCCGTACGCCAACTGCATCGAACACTGCTTCCGCGACGGCGGCGTCGATGCCGATCACCCCCAGTTCGCCGATCCCCTTGGCGCCGATCGGGCTGGCGTGCCGGTCGACCTCGTCCACGAAGTGCACGGTGATGTCGGCGGGGATGTCCGCGTTCGTCGGCACGTGCACGCCGGAGAGGTTCTTGGACAGCCACCGGCCGCTCAACGGGTCCAGTTCGCTGTGCTCCATGGTGGCCTTTCCCCAGGCCCAGGTCAGCCCGCCGATCATCTGCGAACGTGCGGTCCGGTGGTTCATGATCCGTCCCGCGGAGTAGGAACCCACCATCCGGCGCAACTGCACGATCCCCAGGTCCGGATCGACTGCGACCTCGACGAACACCGCGCCGAAGGTCCGCATGGCATACCCGGAGACGCCGCCGTCGTGATCGACCGGCATTTTGTCCGGGAGACCGAACACCCCTTCGCCGACCACCTCGTCCAGGCCTGCCTCGCGGATCGCCTCCACAATGGACAGATGAGCTGCGAAGCGGGGCAGTCGTCGTCGCAGATCCTGGCAGGCCAGGGCCACCGCGCTTCCCGTGTGCAGGGTGGCGGAACCGTAGATCGGGCCGGTGACCGGGAGACTGTTGTCGCCCCACGCCACCGTCACCTCGTCCACCGGCAGATCCAGTTCCTCTGCGGCGACGAGCGTCAGCACCGTCTGCAGTCCGGTTCCGATGTCGGTGATGTTGGTTTCGACGAGCGCGCTTCCGTCACGGCGGACCCGTACCCGTGCGCCACCGGTCATCCGCATCGCGCTGTGCATCGAGGTTGCCATGCCCGAACCGATCAGCCACGGACCGTCGCGGCGCCCGCCGGTATCGCGTTCGCGCCAGCCGAAGAGCTTCGCGCCCTCCTGGTAGGCGTCACGGAGGCGTTTGGAAGACCACGGCCGGCCGGAGATGGGGTCTGTTTCCGCGTAGTTGCGCAGCCGCAGATCGAGCGGGTCGATCCCGGCCTCGCGGGCCAGTTCGTTCATCGCGCTCTCGAGCGCCCACAGTCCACAGCCTTCGAGGGTTCCGCGCAGCGGCGTCGGCGAGCCGATGCTCACCCGTTCGATTTCCTGGCGGGTCTCGATGACCGGACAGTCGTAGAGCGCCTTCGCCTCGGTCGCTCCTTCCAAATAGGTCTCGAGCAGTCCGGTGATGCTGGAAACCCGGTGCCGCAGCATGGTCAGCCGGCCCTCGGAGTCCGCCCCGAGTTCGACGCGCTGGACCATCCTCGGCTGAAAGCCGCTCGCGGTGTACTGATCGTGCCGGCGCAAGTGCAGCTTGACCGGCACTCCGGCGATCTTCGCCGCAGCCGCGGCGAGAATCTGGTGTGGCCACACCCAGCCCTTGGAGCCGAAGCCACCGCCGGTGAAGGGCGCGATCACGTGCACGTCCTCGGCGGCGATGTGGAAGGCGTCGGCGAGCACCGGTGCCAGGATGTGCCCGCCTTGAGTGGAGTCGTGCAGTGTCAGCCGGTTTCCTTCCCACTCGGCCAGCGTGCCCGAAGTCTCCATGGCGTTGTGGTGGCGCGAGGGCTGCACGTAGGTCCCGGACACCCGGACCGCAGCCGAATCCCAGGCCGATGCTGCGTCGCCGCGCCGGAAAGGCTGGCCGTAGGGCCACCATGTGACGCCGCCGGAGCCCTGTCCGACGTCGTCGATCAAGTGGTGCGCGCCGGCTCCCGGCAGTACCGCGGGCCGGGCCTCGACCAGGACGTCCACCAGCGAGCGGGCGTGCTCGGCCGCCTCGATGGTCGTCGCGAGCACGATCGCCACCGGTTCGCCCTCGAACCGGATCTCGCCGGTCTGCATCGGGAGGTGCACAGCGGCGGCTTGGAATGGCTGAACCTCCCCGAAGACCGGCATGTCTGCGCGGGTGAGCACCCGTACGACGTGGTCGTCGGCGAGTGCGGCGGCGGTATCGATGCCGACGATCTTCCCGCGTGCAACCGGCGCCCCGACCAGTACCGCGTGCAGCAGCCCCCCGGGTGAGTTGTCCATCGAATATCCGGCTGCGCCGGTGACCTTGGCGGCAGCCTCGACACGCGCCAGGTCCGCCCGCCGGGCCCGCACCTGCTCGTGCACAGTCATGACGTCGCCGCCGTCAGTACCGCCCGGACCGCGGCGTTGCGGGCGAGCCGGATCTTGTGTTCGTTGTCCGGTAAGGATTTCGCCTCCCGGAGATCTTCCTCGACCGCCGCGTGCACAGTGTCCTTGCTGATCGGCTGTCCGATCAGGGCGGCCTCTGCACCACGCAGCCGCCACGGCCGCTGGGCGACCGAACCCAGGACAAGGCCGAGCGAGCGGACCGCGCCACCTTCGACGCGCAGCGCGGCAGCGGCGGAGACGAGTGCGTAGGCGTAACTTCGGCGTTCGCGGACCTTGATGTACGAAGTGCCGGTCACGCTCTGCGCAGGGATGCGGAAGCCGACGATCATTTCGTCGTCGCGAAGCGTGTTCTCATACCGTGCGGAGTCTTCTCCGGCGTGCCGGGCTTCTCGCTGTGTCACGTGCAGCGTACCGACCGGGGCCCGCCGCAGCGCATTCGGCGAGACGAGTTCGACCTCGGCACCCAGACAGGTCAGCGCGACGAGCGGATCCGAGGGATGCGTCGCCACGCAGGAGCCCGTCCACCCGAGAATCGCGTGCTCGCCGTTCCGGCCGCGGTGCGCCGAACAACCACTGCCCGGCCGTCGTTTGTTGCACCCCCAGGGGAGTGGTTCCTCGGCGCGGAAGTACGGGCATCTCGTCCGCTGGAGGATGTTGCCACCGAGCGTTGCCCGGTTGCGCACCTGGGGAGACGCTGCCGACCGGCACGCCTGGCCGAGCAGCGGTGCGTGTGCTTCGACCAACGGGTGCCCGGCGATCCGGTTGAGGTCGGCCAGCGCGCCGATGAGCAGCGTGTCGCCTTCCAGCCGGATGCCGGCCTGTCCGGGGATGGCGCCGATGTCGACCACCTGGTCCGGTGCGACGATGCCCAGGCGCATCCAGTTGAGCAATTCGGTGCCGCCCGCGATCAGGCAGGTGCCGGATCTGCCTGCCAGCGCTGAGGCCTCGGCCGCCGTTCGTGCGCGGGAGTAGGCGAACTCCTTCACGGCGCCCACCTTTCGGCCACGTCGAGCACCGCGTCGGTGATCTGCGGGTAAGCGCCGCAGCGGCAGAGGTTGCCGCTCATCCACTCGCGCACCTCGTCGGCGGAGCCGGTGTGCCCTTCGGCGATGCAGGCCACTGCGGACAGCAGCTGGCCGGGTGTGCAGTAGCCGCACTGAAAGGCGTCGTGCTCGATGAACGCTTCCTGCACGGGATGGAGCGCACCGGCGGAATCGGCAAGGCCTTCGACGGTCGTGATCTCGGCGCCCTCACACTGGGCGAGCAGGATCAGGCAGCTGTTCATCCGCCGCCCGTCCACCAGAACGGTGCAGGTTCCGCAGGCTCCTTCGTTGCACCCCTTCTTCGTGCCGGTCAGTTTCGCCCCTTCCCGCAGCCAATCCAGCAGCGTCGTGCGGGCATCGACTCTTGCGAAGTAGTCCAGGCCGTTGATCGTCAGACGGACGCCGACCGCCGTCTGTTCACCTCGCGCAGCTACGTCCACGATCCCTCCTCGCCTTGCCCCGCACCGGCCGGTCCGTGCTCACCACATCTGGCCGTTCGGCTCCAGGCCCAGCCGGACCCGCCCGTAGGACTCGGCTTGTTCGTCCCAATTGGACACGACCTGCATCGAGCCCGCGTGGACATCCCGCAGGAAACGCTGGATGGGGTGCGTTTCGAAGAGGGACGCAGCTCCGGCCGCCCTCGCGAGCGTCATCGTCGCGTGGTAGGAGAGGTCGACGATGTAGGCGTGGTCGCGCCGCAGGCGGACACGGTCCTCGTCGCTGAATTCCTCCGCGCGCGCCCCTCGTTCGATGAGCTCGCGGATGTCCTGGCGTGCCAGCGCACGTGCCGCGTCGAGTGCCGCCGAGGCGGAGCTGATCCGCATCTGGGGGCCGACCGTCTTGGCGATCTCCCGGTCGGTGAAGGAAGAAACCCGGGTTCGTGTCGCACGTTCGTAGGCTTCCAGCGCGCCGTGCGCCATGCCGAGCACCGGCGCCACCACTCCCCAGGGACTGACCACGGGAAGCGGTGCCCCGTAGGAGCCACGGGATTCCGTCGCCGAAGGTAGGAAACCACTGCTGTCGGTGGGCACGTAGCGGTGTCCCGGCACGAAGACCGGTTCGTCGATGACGATGTCGTTGCTGCCGGTCCCGCGCAGGCCGGAGACATGCCATGTGTCTTCGATCCGGAAATCGTTGCGGGGCACCAGGAGCAACACCGGGCTGGCCTGCTCGGGCAGTTTCGCCCCGAGCATCGCCCAGTCGGCGTGCAGACATCCGCTGGAGTACCGCCACCGGCCGGTCAGCCGCCAGCCGTCCGCGACCGGCTCGACCTGCGCACCACGTGGGTTGAAGGCCGAACAGGACCAGACATCGGGCGTGGCACCGAATACGTCCTTCCGGGCGGCCTCGGTGGCAAGGCCCATCTCCCAGTTCTGCACCGTCGCCACCGAGTACACCCAGCCGGTCGACCCGCAGGCCGAGGCGATTCGCCAGGAAACCTCGAAGAAGGCGTCGAAGTCGAGCCCGAGGCCGCCCCAGTGCGTCGGCTGCAGGATCCGGTTCAGCCCGGCAGCCTCGATCTCGTCCAGTGTTTCCCGGGGAATCCGGCGCTCCCGCTCGGTGTCCGGCGCCCGCTGCGCGATTGCCGGCAGCAACGCCTCCGCGCGCTCGATCACCTCGTTCGTCGTCACACCGGACGTCGACTGTGCGCTCATATCCCATCCTTTACCGACGCTGGTCAAGGGGTGTGCGGGGACTGGGTCTCATGATGAACCACCGGGATACCTGGCACAAGACCAAACTTTGATACCAAGCAATAAGTCCGGCAGCGCAATCTCCGTGTGTGGCCACGGGATCACGCGACGAGAGTGGCCCCGGTGGTGGCGGCACGCCGTCGCACAGCCACAGCTCGCCGGTGACTTCCCGGCGTGGTACGACCGGCGTCTTGCGAGATACCTTGAGTCCAAGTAAAGTTGCCAAGGCAAGCCGCGGGTGAGGTCGCCCCGAGGTGGAACCGTTCCGGCAGAAGAAGGGAATGGGGAAGAAGCATGGCGCAGTGTGTCGACATCCACAGCCACCTGCTGTTGCCCGCGCTGTACGGGAAAGCGGGAGAACTCGGCCCGGAGATCGTGCATCACGACGACGGCAGAGCCTCCTTGCGGGTGGGCGGCCGGTTCACGAAGATCCGGTCGGTCGATTCGATCGAGCAGGAGCGGATCTGGGGACTCCGTGGCGCCGCCGAGCGCTACCTGAGGAGCCTGACGGATCCGCTGACCAGGGTGGCCGAGATGGACGAGAAGGGCATCGACATCCTGGGTGTGACCAACAATCCGCAGATGTACTTCTACGGGATCGACGCCGGCGTTGCCCGCAGGTTCCAGTCGGCTGCGAACGATGCGCTGGCGGAGTACTGTTCGGCCGCTCCGTCGCGGTTCTTCTTCATGGCGACGTTGCCCTTGCAGGACCTGTCCGCGTCGATGACCGAACTGGACCGTGCTGTCGAGCTGGGTGCGCGCGGGATCAACGTGGGTGCGCACAGCCTGGGCGGCAGGGAACTCTACGACGAGCAGCTGTGGCCGCTGTACGCGAGGATCGCGGAGGCCGGTCTCCCGCTGTTCATCCACCCTTACCCGTTCGAGCTGGTCGGGGTTCCGCCGCTGCGGTTCTCCGGTCCCATGCTCGAATTCCCGTACCAGTCTTCGATGGCCGCCGCGAACCTGATCCTCAGCGGTGCGCTGGACGAGGTGCCGGATCTGAAGGTCTGCATCTCGCATGGTGGCGGGTTCCTGCCCTATCAATTCGGGCGCATCGAGGCCTTCGCGAAATTGAACCCGGCGGTACGCGCGAAGAAGCCGCTGCGGGAGTACTTGCCCAGGCTCTATTTCGACGGCCTGATCCATGAGGTGACCGCCCGGCAGTACCTGGTCGATTGGATGGGCCCGTCGAACGTGCTGGTCGGGGACAACCTCGGTGGCCTGGACTCGGCGGACGGTTTCGCCTACGTCAGGGAACTCGGCCTGGACGCGGCGGCAGCGGAACAGATCAACGGTGGCAACGCGATCAAACTTTTCCGGCTGTGAAGCACTGCCGGTATTTCAGCGACGACAGTCGGTTACATCCGGGATGAGGAGTGTCCAGTGAGGTCGATCGGGCCGAAAGATCGTATCGACATCGTGCAGGAGGAATGGGCCGATGCCTGGCCGCAACTGCCGATCGACTCGATGTCGGTCACCGCCCGGCTGCGCTTCGTCCAGAAATACCTGGAACAGGAGCTCGAGGCCGCACTGGGCAAATACGGTTTGACGCACGCGAATTTTCTCGTGCTGGCGACGCTGCGCCGCCGCCGGGCGCCGCACCGGATGAGCCAGCGGCTGCTGATGGATCGGCTCGGGCTGACGTCCGGAACGATCAGCGTGCGCATCGACCGGTTGCTGGAACTGGGCCTGGTGGAGCGGACTCCGGACGAGACGGACCGGCGGAGCTCGGTGGTTTCGTTGACCGCAGAGGGATTGCTGCTGTGTGAATCGGTCTTTCCCGAGCACAACGCGCACGAGCAGCGGCTGCTCCTGTCGCTGACCTCGGATGAACAGGAAGTGCTTTCGGGGCTGCTGCGGAAACTGTTGCTGGGTTTGGAAGGTGAGGCGGTGCCCGGCACCGCGAGGGACCTCGGTGCCGGCCTGGAGCCCCCGCACGTCGCTTACGAGATGCGGCGGGCGGTCGGGCTTCCGCCGATGGCGGGCCTGCTGGTGGAGTCGGTCGTGGCCGGCGGGCCTGCCGAAAGCGCCGGGATCAAGGAAGGCGATCTCCTGGTCGCCGCGGGCGGTAAGCCGCTCAATTCCATTGCCACGCTGCATCACGCGATGTCGGACGCACGCGGCCGGGGAAGCCTGACCGTCCGGATCGTGCGCGGAGTCGAAGAACGTCGAGTGCAGTTGCCGTTGGACCGGGCCACGGATCCGGCCGCGGCCACCGGCCATTCGAGCGGGCGGAAACGTCGCCGGTCGGCCTGACCGGGAGCAGGCGCCGGCTCGCGGCCGGCGCCAGGTTGTCAGCGAGCCAAGAACGGATCGGAAGGCGTCCAATGCCGGGAAGAGACAAGCGCACGCAGCCGCGTATCGACATCCACGCGCACGTGATCCCGCCGGAAATCTTGGGCAAGGCCGGGCGGCACGGGCCCGATATCGTCTTCGACGAGGACGACACCATGGTCATCAGGGTGGGCGACTACCGTCTCCGCGGGGTGTCGGTGGCGGGCAACGAGGAGGCCAAGGTCGTCGGCCGCAAGGCACAGCAGGAGCGGTACGTCGCCGGGCTCGGTGACCCGCTCCGGCGGGTGGCGGAGCTGGACGACAAGGACATCGACGTGCTCGGCGTGACGATCCCCCCGCTGTTCTACTTCTACGATATCGAGGCAGAAACCGCGATCGAGTTCGCGAGAGCGGCCAATGACGCGTTGGCGCGGTACTGCGAAGCGGCTCCGCAGCGGTTCTTCTACATGCCTTCGCTGCCGCTGCAGGATGTCGGCGCTTCGGTGGAGGAAATTCGCCGCAATGCCGCTCGTGGTGCACGGGGAGTGAATGTCGGTGGACGAGGGCTGGCCGGCAAGGAGCTCTACAGCGAGGAGCTCTGGCCGATCTACCAGGAGCTCGAACGGCAGGACCTGCCGCTGTGCATCCACCCGTCTCCCACGGAACTCAGCGGTCGGCCGGCTGACCGGTACACCGGATTGATCCTGGATTACCCCTTCGAGTGCGCGCAATCGGTGAACAATCTGGTGCTCGGCGGCGTGTTCGACGACTTCCCGCGGTTGAAGGTCTACGTCAGCCACGGTGGCGGGTTCATCCCTTACCAGTTCGGGCGAATCGAGACCTTCGCCACGCTGAACCGGCAAGTGCGCGCGAAGAACCCACCGCGGCAGTATCTGAAGAACTTCTTTTTCGACACCTTGGTGCACGACCTCGCCGCCCGGCGGTTCCTGGTCGACTGGATGGGTCCGGACAATCTCGTGGTCGGGGACAATTACGGTGGAATGGACTCGGTGGACGGATTCGCTTTTCTGGACGAGCTGAGCCTGGATGCCGGATCAGCGGACAAGATCAGGGGCGGGAATGCCAGGGAACTGTTCAAATTGGACGATCACCTGGTATGAGACACGATTCGGGGCTGCGGACCGGAGTAGTTGATGGCTGAGCTTATCGAGGAACTCGCGTACGTCACCGTCGGGGCGACTGATCTCGGCGCCTGGTCGAGGTACGCCACGCAGATCCTGGGCGCCGAGGTGGTCGACCTCGGCCCCGGCGAACTGCGGGTGAAGATCGACGAGCGTGCGTACCGGTACATCGTCGGCGTGGACGCGGCGGACCGGGTTGCCGCGCTCGGCTGGCGTACCCGGGATCGCGCCGGCCTGGACGAACTGGCCGGGCGGGTCGCCGCACTGGGATTCGCGGTCGAGCAGTTCGACGGGGCCGCGGCGACCGCGAGGCAGGTGGATGCGGGCATCCGGTTCCGGTGCCGGAACGGCATCACCCACGAGGTGGTGTGCGGCGCCGCCCGCGGCCGGGAGTTCGCCGCACGCGGTGATGTGACGGGTTACGTGACCGGTTCGGACGGGCTGGGTCATGTGGTCTGGACCGTGCCCGACGTACCGGCGATGGACGACCTCATGCTCGGGGCGTTCGGGATGTCGCTTCGTGAGGACATCCCGACGCCGGTGGGGCGCGGGCATTTCTACGGATGCAACCCGCGCCACCACAGCCTTGCCGTCCTGCCCGGCGAGGAACTGCGGTTCGAGCACGTCATGGCGGAAATGCTGGAGCTCGACGACGTCGGACGATGCCTCGACCGCGCGGAAGACCTCGGCTACCGGATCCGGCAGCCGCTGGGGCGGCACCGGACCGACCACATGGTGTCCTTCTACATCGAGACGCCCGGCCGGTTCGGCATGGAAATCGGCTGGGGCGGGGTCAAATGCGGTGCGGACTGGGCCGAGATCCGGGACAGCAACCGCCGACGCCCGTGGGGCCACGGCGACGCGATGCGCAGCCACCGCGCAGCGGCCGGGAACGGCCACGCCTGAGCTGCCCAGCAGGTCCTCGCCGACACTCGCACAGGCTGCCGGCAACAGATGACGTGGTGCTCGTCGTCCACGGACTGACGCGCCCCGGCCCGACCGTCAAGACGAACCCGGAACCCGACCGCAGAGTGAAATGAAAACCGTTGTCATGTATGCTGGCGGCATGCCGGTGGGAGCGGACAACGGAGGAGAATCGATGAAGGTGCGGAAGTCGTTGCGGTCGCTGAAGAACAAGCCGGGTTCGCAAGTCGTGCGGCGGCACGGGAAGACGTTCGTGATCAACAAGAAGAACCCGAAGTTCAAGGCGCGTCAGGGCTGAGCCGGGCCGGCCGGGGCACCGGCGAGCTGATGAGGACGGGCTGTGGCAGGAATGCAGGCCAGAACCGGGTTCACCGTGGTGGTGTGCGACCAGGCGGGGTGTTGTCCGAAGCCGGGTCGACGCGAGGTGCTCGCAGCGCTGCGTGCGGTCGTGCGCACACACCCGTACGGAGTGCTGATCCGTTCGGGGTGTCTGTTCCAGGCGCTGCGCGGTGAGGTGTCTCCGTGTTCCCACGGTGGCGTGCATCAGGCCGGGCCGGGCGCTTTCGTGCTCGTGCAGCGTTGCGATACCGCGCTGCGGCCGCTCGGTTCACCCGTGGTGGCCGGCCCGTTGCACGAGGCCGACGACACCGCCGCTCTGTGTGAATGGCTGAAAAAGGGAATTGACGCGGGGGAGCCGCTGCCCTTCCACCTGCGTCCGGTTGCCCTTGGTCACGACGGCTGAGCGGAAACTTCTGCTCGTGGTCGGCGCCACTACGGTGCCGGGTGTTCGACGGTTCCAAGACGTGCTGGGTGGAGGCGGCGATGGGCATGGTGAGGATGAGCGTGGAGCTGCCGGTCCCGGCGGAGACGGCAGCAGCGCTGGCGCGGAAACCGGACGTCATGGCGTTCGTGCTGAGCCCGGTCCTGCGGTTGCGCCGGCTCGAGGTGCCCGCGCGTCTCGAGGTGGGGGCTCGGGGACGGGCGCGGCTGTGGTGGTTCGGTGTCCTCCCGACCTGGACGCACCATCTCGTGGTGGACCGCCTGGATCCCACCGAGATCCGCACGAGTGAACACGGCGGACCGGTCCGCATGTGGAACCACCGGCTGGTTTTCGTGCCACTGCCCGGCGGAGGGTGCCGGTACACCGACGAAATCGAGGTCGAAGACGGCTGGCGGGGGACGCCGGTCCGGCTGTTCGCCCGGCTCATGTTCGGCCACCGGCACCGGCGCTGGCAGGTGTTGGCGCAGTTGATCAGCTGAGCGCGCCGGTCGTCCGGGGACGGCCCGCCGCGCGCCCGGCGGAGGTGTGCATCGTGGACACGGTCGATTTCGCGATGTGCCGCAGCGATGCCGCACCTGGACGTGGCGGGTGGATGTCTCCCGGTGTCGGCTGAGCCGGAGTCTGGAACGTCGGGGGCTCAATGTGGCGGCTGGACGAGTGTGGTGAAGGTGTCGGTGAGGTGGTGTGCCACTGCGTCTGTCTCGTCCGGGGTGGTGAGTCCGGTGAGTGACTGGAGTGCACCGCCTTGTACGAGGAGCACCAGGCCGTGGGCGGCTGCCCAGGCCAGCAGGGAGACGTCCGTGGAGTTCCCGGTACTGCCTTCTGCGGTTTCGGATGCGATGTCGCCGAGGATCGAGAAGGATTCGCGGTGGGCTCGGGCGAGCGCCGGATCGTCGCGATCGAGTTCCGTGGCTCGGAACATGAGGTCGAAGAGTTCGGGGTTGCCGAGTCCGAAGGCCAGGTAGGCACGTCCCACTGCGGTGAAGCGCGCCGCCGGATCGGTCAAGCCCCTGACCGCGGCGA
>NZ_BAAAZN010000026.1:0-107692 GCF_039536925.1 Amycolatopsis ultiminotia
TGTGTTAAGCACGCCGCCAGCGTTCGTCCTGAGCCAGGATCAAACTCTCCAACAATGAACAGTTCAACCAATGACTACACATCAAACTCAAAGAAAACCCAACGAGGATTCTCCAAAAACAAAAAAACTCTACTGGCTTAGTTCACTAGCACACTGTTGAGTTCTCAAGCAACACACCCCAGAAAAAACCAGAACCCTCAGGCCCAGCCCCAACCGAAGCAACCATTCCTAGCAGTTTTATCCAGAGACACCCACTCAATCACCTTCCAGTGAGAGCTTGGTTCGTGCCCCGCAGCCACCCGGTCTCCCTGGCGACTTGAAGAACTTTACATGACCACCCAAGACCCCAAACAGGGGGGTACCTTAACTACGTTTCCGCAGGTCAGCCCCTGTTCCGAACCGCTGGCCGGAGTCAGGCCCCGACACTCACGCCGGCCACGTTGCGCTTGCCCTTCCGCACCACGAGCCAACGGCCGTGCAGGGCGTCCGCCGACGACGGCTGCCACTGCTCGTCCGCGATCTTCACGTTGTTCACGTACGCGCCGCCTTCTTTGACGGTGCGCCGCGCAGCGCCCCGGCTGTCCACCAGCCCCGCGGCGAGCAGCAGATCGACGATCGTCGGCCCGTCCGCCTCGGCCGCGGCGACCTCACCGGTCGGCACCTCGGCCATCGCTGCGTCGAGCGTCCTGGCGTCGAGCTCACCCAGCTCGCCGCGGCCGAACAGCGCCTGGCTGGCCGCGATGACCTGCCGCGTCTGGTCCTCCCCGTGCACGAGGTTCGTGAACTCCTCCGCCAGGCGTTTCTGCGCGGCACGCAGGTGCGGCCGCTGCTCGGTGTCCTCGGCCAGCGCGCCGATCTCCTCCTCCGGCAGGAAGCTGAACATGCGCAGGTACCGGATCACATCGGCGTCCCCGACGTTGACGAAGTACTGGTACCAGGCGTACGGCGACGTCATCTCCGGGTCGAGCCACAGGTTGCCGCCGCCGGTGGATTTGCCGAACTTGCGCCCGTCGGCGTCGGTGACCAGCGGCGCGGTCAGCGCATGCGCGGTGCCGCCCTCCACCCGCCGGATCAGGTCGACGCCGCCGACCAGATTGCCCCACTGGTCCGAACCGCCCACCTGCAGCTTGCATCCGTACTGCCGGTAGAGCTGCAGGTAATCCTGCGACTGCAGCAGCAGGTAGCTGAATTCGGTGTAGGACATCCCGTCGGTCTCGAGCCTGCGCTTGACCGTCTCCCGGTTGAGCATCACGTTCACCGGGAAGTGCTTGCCGACGTCCCGCAGGAACTCCAGCACGTTCTGCCGGCCGGTCCAGTTCAGGTTGTTCTCGACGATCGCCCCGGTCACCGAGTCGTCGAAGTCCACGAACCGCTCCAGCTGCCCGCGGATCCGGCCTGCCCACTCGGAGACGACGTCCAGTGTGTTGAGGGTGCGTTCCCCGGTGTCACGGGGATCGCCGATCATCCCGGTCGCGCCGCCGGCCAGCACGATCGGCCGGTGCCCGGCCCGCTGGAACCGCTTGAGCATCAACAGCGGTACGAGGTTGCCCGCGTGCAGGCTGGGTGCGGTCGGGTCGAATCCGCAATAGAGCGTGAGCGGGCCCTGGTCGAGTTCTCGGCGCAGGGCGTCGGCATCGGTGGACTGCGCGATCAGGCCGCGCCAGGACAGCTCGTCAAGGATGTGCTCGCTCACGTCTGTAGATCCTCCCGCACCAGGTCAATCGACTAACCCGCGGGTCGCACCTGCCGCCGTTTCCCACCGCGGCGATAGGTGGACACGGCGGGCGAGCCGTCGATCCAGAACCGCCACGGGGTGTCCATCGCCATCGCCACGCCGACCCGCGGGCCCACCCGCACGCGTTCGGCGGGCACTCGTTCTCCCCTCCTCAGCCGTACCGGCGACGCGGGATCGGTGAGGTCCGCACCGTTCTGCGCGCGATCGAGCCCGAGAACGGAGGTGAGGATCGCCGGCCCCTTGGCCAGCTCACCGTTGCCCCTGGCGTTCGGGCGCCGTGCCCGTACCAGCCCGGCCCCCTCGACCACTTCGCCGGCGCGCAGCAGCACCGCACCCGGCTGGCCGTCCTCGGTGCCCACCACGTTCGCGCAGAAGTGCATGCCGTAGACGAAGTACACGTAGAGGTGCCCGGCCGGGCCCCACATCACCGCATTGCGCGGGGTCTTGCCCCGGTAACAGTGCGAGGCCGGATCGTCGAGACCCCGGTAGGCCTCCACCTCGGCCAGGCGGACCCCGACGATCCCCTCGGGTGTCTCCGCCTCCAAGACCGCGCCGAGCAACAGCCGAGCCAGGTCGACCGGGTCCAGTGCCAGTTCCTCGCGCCGGAACAACCGGTCGTCCACGCGCACTCCCCTCGTTCGCCGTCCAGCCTAACCAGGCGGGACCGCCCGGTTCACTTCAGCCATTGCCGGTACTCGGCGGCGCGCTCGGCCAGGCGCTCCCGCTGCTCGGCGACCCGCTCCGGTGCGGTACCACCGCGTGCGTTGCGCGAACGCACCGAGCCTTCGACGGTGAGCACTTCGCGCACTGCCGGAGTGAGCGCCGGGTTGATCGCCTGGAACTCCTCGTCGGTCAGTTCGTCGAGCCCCACGCCACGCGACTCCGCCACCCGCACGCTCTCCCCCGCGGCCTCGTGCGCCACCCGGAACGGCACACCCTGGCGCACCAGCCATTCGGCGATGTCGGTCGCCAGCGTGAACCCGGCGGGAGCCAGCTCGGCCAGCCGCCCGGTGTGGAAGGTGAGCGTGCCGAGCATGCCCGCGATCGCCGGGAACAGCAGCTCCAGCTGTTCGACCGAATCGAAAACCGGCTCTTTGTCCTCCTGCAGGTCGCGGTTGTACGCCAGGGGCTGCGCCTTCAACGTGGCCAGCAGTCCGGTGAGGTTGCCGATGAGCCGGCCGGTCTTGCCCCGGGTCAGCTCGGCGACGTCCGGGTTCTTCTTCTGCGGCATGATCGAACTGCCGGTGGCCCACGCGTCGTCGAGCGTGACGTAGCCGAATTCGGCGGTGTTCCAGATGATCACCTCTTCGGCGATCCTGGACAGGTGCACCGCGAGCATCGCGACGGCGAACGCGAACTCAGCCACGAAGTCGCGCGACGCGGTGCCGTCGATCGAGTTCTCCACACTCGTGTCGAAACCCAGCTCGGTGGCCACCGCCTCCGGATCCAGACCGAGCGACGATCCGGCGAGCGCGCCCGAGCCGTACGGCGATTCCGCGGTGCGCGCGTCCCAGTCGCGCACCCGGGAGACATCGCGCAGCAGCGCCTGCCCGTGTGCCATCAGGTGATGCGCCAAGAGCACCGGCTGCGCATGCTGGAGGTGGGTGCGGCCGGGCAGGATCGCGTCCGGGTGCCGGGCCGCCTGCGACACCAGCGCGTCCACTACGTCGAGCGTGCCCGCGACGACGCGGCGGGCGGCGTCACGCAGCCACATCCGGAACAGCGTGGCCACCTGGTCGTTGCGGGACCGGCCTGCCCGCAACTTGCCGCCCAGCTCGGCACCGGCGCGTTCGAGCAGACCGCGTTCGAGCGCGGTGTGCACATCCTCGTCGGCGATCGTCGGCGTGAATGCACCGGACTCCACGTCGTGCGCGAGTGCGTCGAGCGCCGCGAGCATGCCGGCCAGCTCGGCATCGGTGAGCAGCCCGGCCTTGCGCAGCACACGGGCGTGCGCGCGAGAACCCGCGATGTCGTAAGGCGCAAGGCGCCAGTCGAAGTGGGTCGATGCGCTCAGCGCCGCCATCGCCTCGGCAGGGCCACTGGCGAACCGGCCACCCCACAGCTGCACCGGCTGGTCTTTCCCGCTCACGTTCTGCCTTTCTGAATCCGGCGTCTCAGGACGCCTGTGGAGTCGGATGCTGGGCACTGCCCAGCGGAGTCTGCCCGGTCACCGGACGGTACCGCCGCCCGGCCGGACGAGCGCGCCGCCCGGGGACGCCGCGCTCTCCGGCGACGGTGCCCGTGTGCAGCGCCAGCCGCACTTCGCCGGATACGCGCTCCTGCGCCTGCCGGACGAACGCGTCGAGTGGCTCCCGCAGCGGCGAGAACCACGATCCGTCCTGCACCAGCTCGGTCCACCGCCGGTCGATCCCACGCTTGAACCGGGCCAGATCGCGGTCCAGCGTCACGGCTTCCAGCTCCCGATGCGCGGTGAGCAGCGCGGCCGCACCCGGCGCCTCGTAGCTTTCCCGCCCGCCCCCGGCAAGGTCGAGGTCGAACCGGCCGAACCCGTAACCACCGGCCCGATGCCCGAGCCGCTGAACGGCTTCCGCCACGCTCACCGTCTCGCCGTCGAGCGCTACCGGCACGCCTCGTTCGAAAGTGACTACAACCTCGTCAGGTGCGTCGAAATTCACCGCAGCGTCCTCGACGTACGAGAACACCGCGCCCGGTGCCCGTGACAGGTCGACGAGCACCGGGGCATCGACGTCCCGGCCCCACAACGTGCGCTTCGTCGATACCTGCGGCCCGCCGACCGGTAGACAGCGCTCGCGGGCGTATCGAACGGCGTCGTCGCGATCGGTCACCGGCTCGAGCACGTCGAGGCCGGGCGCGAGGTCGGCGACGGTCGTGGTGAGCACTCCGTCCCCGCCATGCGCGACCGCCGACGCGGCGTGATTCTCAGCCACGGCAACGAGGTGCCCGGCCAGCACCGGACGCGCCAGCGACGCCACCAGCGGGTAGCAGCCGAGAACGACGGCATTCGCCTGCAGGGCAGGCAAACAGTAGCCGTCGGCGAGCTCGTCGCGTGCCTCCACCTCCACGACGTCCGCTGCCCCGCACTCGAAGGCGCGTCGGCGGATTGCACCGAGATCGACGTCCCCGGTGCCGAAATCGACCACGACGGCGAGGACGTCGGCCTGCGGCGCCAGCAGGCCGAGGGCGACGGTGGAGCCGAGCCCGCCTGAGTAGGCGAGCACGACCCGGCGGATCACGGCTCGTCCTCTTCGGACGGTTCGGCCGGCCGCTGCGCGAGCGCGGTGAAGCGCTGCGCGAGATCCCGTCCGCTGAGTGGTTCCCGAGCGATCACCGCCACTGTGTCGTCCCCGGCGATGGACCCGACGACCTCTTCCAGCGCTGCCCGGTCGATGGCGCTGGCAAGGAACTGCGCGGCCCCCGGCGGCGTGCGCAGGACGGTGAGATTGCCGGACGCGTCGGCGGACACCATCAGTTCGCCGAGCAGCCGCGACAACCGCGAAGTACCACCTTGGACGCCGCGGACCGGGCTGCCGTCCTCGGGAATGACGTAGACCGGCGCCCCGGAATCGGCGCCGCGGAGCTTGACCGCGCCCAGCTCGTCGAGATCGCGCGACAGCGTCGCCTGTGTGACGTCGATCCCCTCGGCCGCGAGCAGCTTCGCCAGCTCCGTCTGGCTGCGGATGGCCATCGTGGACACCAGTTCGGTGATCCGAGCCTGGCGGCCGACTCGGCTGCCGGTCACCGGCCGGACTGCCCGAACAACCAGACCAGCAGCGCCTTCTGCGCGTGCAGCCGGTTCTCCGCCTCGTCCCACACCGCGCTGGCCGGACCGTCGATGACCTCGTCGGTGATCTCCCAGCCCCGGTGCGCGGGAAGGCAGTGCAGCACGATCGCCTCGTCCGCGGCCCGCTTCAGCAGTTCGGTGTTGATCTGCAGCGCCCGGAACGGGGCGACCCGGTCGAGGCCGTCGTTCTCCTGTCCCATCGAGGTCCAGGTGTCGGTGACGAGCACGTCCGCGCCCTCGACCGCCTGATGCGGATCGGTGTACACCACGGCGCTGCCACCGGTCTCGGTGGACCGCTGCTTGGCGTCGAGCACCACTTTCTGGTCGGGCTGGAATCCCTCGGGGGACACGACCCGCACGTTCATCCCGGCAGTGGTGCCGCCGAGCAGCAGCGAGTGCGCCATGTTGTTGGCGCCGTCCCCGAGGTAGGTCAGCGTGAGCCCGGCGAGCTTGCCCTTGCGCTCGCGGACGGTCATCAGGTCGGCGAGCACCTGGCAGGGGTGGAATTCGTCGGTGAGCGCGTTGACGACCGGGATCGTCGCCGCCGAGGACATCGCGTCGATGCGCTTCTGCGCGAACGTCCGCCAGACGACGGCGTCGACGTACCGCGACAGCATCCGCGAGGTGTCCTCGATGGTCTCCTCGCGACCGAGCTGCATGGACCGGCCGTCGACGATCGCCGGATGCCCGCCGAGCTGGCTGATGCCGACTTCGAAGGAGAACCGGGTGCGCGTGGAGTTCTTCTCGAAGATCGCCGCCACGGTGCGCCCGGCCAGCGCCTTCGTGCCGAGCGGATCGGCCTTCAGCTGATCGGCAAGGTCGAGCAGTGCGGCCTGCTCGGCGGGAGTGAGGTCGTCGTCGCGGAGGAAGTGGCGGAGCATCAGTCGGCGTCCTTCGTGGTGGTGGTGGTGGAGTCGAGCGCGCCCGGGAGGGCGGCGAGGAAACCGCTCGCCTGCTGCTCGTCGAGCACCAGCGGCGGGGCGAGGCGGACGGCGTCGGGAGCGACGGGATTGACCAGGTATCCGGCCGCCTGCGCGGCCGTGGCGACGGCACCGGCGACCGGTTCACGCAGGCCGATGCCGAGCAGCAGGCCGCTGCCGCGGACCTCGCTGACGAGCGGGTGGCCGAGCGCTTCCACCCCGGCGACGATGTCCTTGCCGAGCGAGGAGACGTGGTCGAGCAGGTTGTCGCGGGTGATCGCGCGCAACACGGCCAGCCCGGCCGCGCAGCACACCGGGTTGCCGCCGAACGTGGTGCCGTGGTGCCCGGGTTTGAGCAGGTCCCCTGCGGCGCCGACGCCGATGACCGCACCGAGCGGCAGCCCGCCGCCGATGCCCTTGGCGAGAGTGATCACGTCCGGCACGATCCCGGTCTGCTGGAACGCGAACCAGGTGCCTGTCCTGCCGATGCCGGTCTGCACCTCGTCCAGTACCAGCAGCGCACCGGCGGCCTTGGTGATTTCCCGTGCGGCCTGGAGGTACCCGTCCGGCGCCGGGTACACCCCGGCCTCGCCGAGCACCGGTTCCAGGAACACCGCGGCAGTCTCGCCGTCGACCGCGCCGCGCAGCGCCTCGACATCGCCGTAGGGCACATGCGTGACCCCCGGCAGCAGCGGTGCGAACGGATCCCGCTTGCCGGGCTGCCCGGTGAGGGTCAGCGCGCCCATGGTGCGGCCGTGGAACGCGCCCTCGGCCGCGACGATCTTGCCGCGGCCGGTGAGCCTGCTGATCTTCAGCGCCGCTTCGTTGGCCTCGGCGCCGGAGTTGACGAACAGGACCTTCCCCTGGCCGGGCAAGCCCGCGACGTCGAGCAGGGTCTCGGCGAGTTCGACCGCGACCGGGTTCACGTAAAGGTTCGACGTGTGCCCGAGCCTGGTGATCTGCTCGGTCACCGCGCGCACCACATCCGGATGGGCGTGGCCGAGCGCGTTGACCGCGATGCCGCCGACGAGGTCGAGGTACTCCGCACCGTCGGCGTCCCACACCCGCGCGCCTTCGCCGCGGACCAGGGTGAGGCCGGGGGTGCCGTAGTTGTCCATCACGGCCGACTGCCAGTGCTGCCGGCCGTCCTCATTGGACTTCAAGGTGGTCACGGGTGCTCCGTTCCGGAAGGGGACGATTCGGGCAGGACCATGGTGCCGACACCACGCGAGGTGAACACCTCGAGCAGTACCGAATGCGCCAGCCTGCCGTCGATCACGTGGGCGCCGCGCACCCCGCCGCGCACTGCGCGCACGCACGCCTCCATTTTCGGGATCATGCCGCTGGCCAGTTCCGGCAGGATCTTCTCGAGCCGGTCGACGGAAATCCGGTCGATCAGCGAAGACCGGTCCGGCCAGTTGGCGTAGAGGCCTTCGACATCGGTGAGCACGACGAGCTTCTCCGCGCCGAGTGCCGCGGCGAGTGCGCCCGCCGCGGTGTCGGCGTTCACGTTGTGCACCACGCCGTCGACATCGGGGGCCACCGTCGAGACCACCGGGATGCGTCCGGCGTTCACGATGTCGAGCACCGCGTCCGGGTTGACCGCGGCCACCTCGCCGACCAGCCCGATGTCCACCGGTTCACCGTCCACAGTGGCCTGTTTGCGCTCGGCGGTGAACAGCCGCGCGTCCTCGCCGGAGATGCCCACCGCGTAGGGCCCGTGCGCGTTGATCAGGCCGACCAGCTCCCGGCTGACCTGTCCGACGAGCACCATACGCACGATGTCCATGGTCTCCGGCGTGGTGACCCGCAGTCCGCCCTTGAACTCCCCCGGCACGCCGAGGCGCGAGAGCATCGCGGTGATCTGCGGTCCGCCGCCGTGCACGACCACCGGGTGCAGTCCCGCCAACCGCAGAAACACCATGTCCTCGGCGAAGGCGGCCTTCAGCTCGTCGTCGATCATCGCGTTGCCGCCGTACTTGACCACCACGGTCGCGCCGTGGAACTGCTGCAGCCACGGCAGGGCCTCGATCAGCACACCGGCCTTCTCGGCGGCGGTCGCGAGCCGCTCGTCCGCGGAAACCAGTCCTTCGGTGCCGCTCATGAGGAGTACGCGCTGTTCTCTTCGACGTACCCGTGCGACAGGTCCGTGGTGTAAATCGTCGCTGCCGAGGCACCGACCCCCAGGTCCACGACGACGTCGATGGCCCGGCCGGACAGGTCCGCGGCCGAGCGGTCCTCCGCGGTGGTGCCTGCGGCGAAGAGCGTGGCGCCGTTGATGGTGATGGACAGGGTCTCGGGATCCAGCCTCGCCGGCGCCCGCCCGAGCGCCATCGCGATCCGGCCCCAGTTGGGGTCGGAGCCGAAGAACGCGGTCTTGACGAGGTTGTCCTCGGCGATGGTGCGTGCCACGGAGATGGCGTCCGCCTCGGAAGCGGCACCGCGCACGGTGATGTCGACGTCCTTGGTCGCGCCTTCGGAATCGGCACGCAGCTGCTGGACCAGGTCGTGGCTGACGGTGGCGAGGAGTTCGGTCAGCTCCGCCTCGGACGGTTCGACCCCGCTCGCCCCCGAGGCGAGCACCAGCACCGTGTCGTTGGTGGACGTGCCACCGTCGACGTCGAGCCGGTCGAACGTGACGTGCGTGGCGGCACGCAGTGCCCGGTCGAGGGTTTCCTTGTCCACCACGGCATCCGTGGTCAGCACGGACAGCATGGTCGCCAGATTCGGGGCGAGCATGCCCGCGCCTTTCGCGAACCCGCCGACGCTCCACCCGTTTCCGTGCCTGGCAAAGGCTTCCTTCGGTTTGCTGTCAGTGGTCAGCACGCCCTCGGCCGCGGCGAGACCCGCGCCCGGCGTCGTATCGAGTGCCTTCACCGCACTGTCCACACCGGACAGCAGGGCGGCCATCGGCAGCCGTTCGCCGATCAGTCCGGTGGAACACACCGCTACCCCGATCGCCCCGGTGTCCAGCAGCTCCGCGACTTTTTCCGCGGTGGCGTGGGTGTCCTGGAACCCGCCGGGCCCGGTGGCCGCGTTCGCCCCACCGGAGTTGAGCACGACGGCCTTCAGCTTCCCCTGCTTGAGTACCTCCTGCGACCACAACACCGGTGCGGCCTTGATCACGTTGCGGGTGAACACACCCGCCGCCGCGTCGAGCGGGCCGTCGTTGACGACCAGCGTGAGATCGAGTGCGCCGGAAGCCTTGATCCCGGCGGCGACGCCGGCGGCGCGGAAGCCCTGGGGGCCGGTGACGGTCACGGTGCCACTCCCACGGTGGAAAGTCCGGTGGCCTCGGGGAAACCGAGCGCCAGATTCATCGATTGCACGGCACCGCCCGCGGTGCCCTTGGTCAGGTTGTCGATCGCGGCGACCACGACCAAACGGCGTGCGTCGGCATCGACGCCCAGCTGTAGCTGGACGTTGTTCGAACCGACCGTGGCCGCGGTCGTCGGCCACGCGCCCTCCGGCAGTACCTGCACGAACGGCTCGGTGTCGTAGGCCTTTTGGTAGATTTCGCGCGCGGCCGCCTCGTCCACGTCCCGCACGAGCGGAGCGCTCGCGGTGGTGAGAATGCCGCGCGGCATGGGCGCGAGTACCGGGGTGAACGACACCGTGACCCGCTCACCCGCCACTGCCGACAGGTTCTGCGCGAACTCCGGAGTGTGCCGGTGCGCGCCGGCCACCCCGTATGCCCTGGCGCTGCCCATGACCTCCGAACCGAGCAGGTTCGGCTTCAGGCTCTTGCCCGCCCCGGACGTGCCGGTGACCGACACCACGGTGACCACGGGCTCGACCAGGCCCGCGGCGAGCGCGGGCGCCAGGGCGAGCGAACCACCGGTCGGGAAACAACCGGGGACCGCGATCCGCTTGGTACCGGCCAGTTTTTTGCGGGCCCCCGGCAGTTCCGGGAGCCCGTAGGGCCACTGCCCGGCGTATTCCCCGGAATACCAGCGCCGCCAGTCGGCCGGATCGGCGAGCCGGTGGTCGGCACCGAGGTCGACGACCAGCACATCGGGCCCGAGCTGCGCCGCGATCTCGGCAGAATGGCCGTGCGGCAGCGCGAGGAACACCACGTCGTGGCCCGCCAGGGTGTCCGGAGTGGTGTCCGCCAGCACCCTGCCTGCCAGCGGTGCGAGGTGCGGCTGGTGCGTGCCCAGCGTGGTCCCCGCACTGCTTGCCGCGGTCAGCGCACCGATCTCGGCCTCGGGATGGGTCAGCAACAGGCGCAGGAGTTCGCCGCCGGCGTACCCGCTCGCTCCGGCCACCGCGATCTTCACCGTCATACGAATGATTATGCACGAGCGTGCAAGCTCAAACAAACAGGGTTTGCCCACCCCGATCGCCCCTTCCCGACGTCGAGTCCGCGGAACTGGCACCACCTGCGCCGGACCGGGCCGCAGCCCACCCGTGCGCCGGCGGAACATCCGCTCCGCGCGCTGCCTTCGAGCCGCCGTCCACTCCGGTGCGGCCGTGGTCCGATGTCCGGGTCGCGCACCCGGCGGACCCAGCTCAATCCACCCCTTCCTCCGCCTCGCGCAGACTCGGCGGCGTCGGCAGGTGGTTCCCGGGCCGTTCCGGATCGCAGCCGACCCGTGGCAGCCGAGCCCGGATACCCCCTGGTGTGCGCGCGAAATGGCGTGCCAGGTCGCCGATCGATGCTCCGTCGAGCCAGCGGGCCTCGAGTTCGGCGTCCATCTCGTCGGACCACGGCTGCCCCTGCCGCGCGGGACGGCTGCGGGGTCTTCGCCTGGCACCACCCCCGGCGAAGGTGCGCAGGCTGGTGCCGAGCAGTTCGGCGACCGTGGGCACCGACGCCACGTCGAGATCGAGTCTGCCCTCGGCAACGGGTTCGCCGTCGGTCCGTTCACCGCCGACGGTGATGGTGACCCGGTCGGGCTCACCACCGTCGGTGCGGGTGATGACGGCGACCTGGTACTGGATGTCTCCTGCCCGGATCTCGGTCCGGTGCTCCTGGATGATCGTCATGGCGGCGAAGGTAGCCGCGACCCCCGACACTTTTTACTCACCTAGCGCGATCGGGTGACCGCGTTCCGAAATTGTCGGACCCCCGCCGTAGCGTCTTCGGCGACCACGAAGGACTACCGAGGGGGATCGGTGGACGAGCGAAGACGCGCGGTGTCCCGGCCCGGCGGACCGGGCCGGGACACCGCGAGGAACTCAGAACCGTGGCAAGTCGGCGAGCGCGCGCTGTTTCGCCGTCTGTGCCGGGGAATCTGCCTTCTGCTGTGCGCCGGAAGCATCCGGCACCGGCGGTGGCACGGGCTGGCACTGGACATCGGAGCCCTCGCCCGCGGTGCGCTTCGGCAATGCGCCCGTCGCGAGGTAGCCGGCCACCTTGTCGTCCACGCAGGCGACGCCGGAGAGCGATCCGGCGTGCGTTGTCCCGCCGGGCGCGCTGATCAAACTCGATCGGGGGAACAAAGAGCGCACCTCGAGGCTGCCGGCATAAGGCGTGGCCGCGTCCAGTTCCTCACTGATCAGCAGAGCCCCGCCCACCTTGCTGCCGTCGACGTGCACCGGCTGCCCCGCCTTGGCGGGCCACTCCGTGCAGGGGGCGTTGAACCAGGTGTTGCCCCAGGTCTCGAAGGGCGCGCGGAAATGGGTCCGCCAGGCGTCGAGGCGCCAGCGGTTCCAGTTCCGCGGCCACGGCACGTCGGTGCACTGCACCGCGCTGTACACGGCGTATCCGTTGTCGTCGCCGGGTGGGTTCGACTGGTCGTAGAGGTCCTTGAGCGGCTGCCAGTCGCCCTGGTGCACCCAGCCGGCGAAGGCCTTGGCCATGTCCTCCCAGCCGAACACGTAGTAGCCGGCCTGGAGGAACACGTCGGTCCACTCGTCACCGCCGAGCACGCCGCCCGCCGGCGACCGGTCCAGCCGTGCCTGCTGGTCGTACCAGAGCTTCTCGACCTCGGCGCCGGTCTTGCCGAGGTGGTAGATCCCGTCGTACTTCGCGACCCAGTCGAAGTAGACCTTGACCGCGCGGTCGAAGGCGACGTCCTGGTCGAGGTTCGACTGGTACCAGACCTTGCGCGGGTCCACGTTGCCGTCCAGCACCATGCGCCGCACGTGGTCCGGGTGAAGGGTGCTGTAGACCTGGCCGAGGTAGGTCCCGTAGGAGAAACCGTAGTAGTTGATCCGGCGTTCGCCGAGGGCCTTGCGCAGGCTTTCCATGTCCTCGGCGACATCGGTGGTCTTCACGTGGTCCAGCAAGGGTCCGTTCGCGGCACACGCCTTGGCGTAGCCGCTCGCCTTCGCCCGCCACGTGCGCTCGTCCCCCGGAGCCGAGGGCACGTACCGCGGGCGGGCGTAGGAGAAGTAGTTCTTGTCGCACGTGATGGCCGGTTCGCTGGCGCCGACGCCGCGCGGGTCGAAGCCGATCCAGTCGTAGCTGTCGCCGGCGTGCTCCGGCACGGCTTTGCCGAGCCTCGAGAGGCCGAGACCGGAGCCGCCGGGACCACCGGGATTGACCAGCATCACGCCCTGGTACTGCGCCGCAGTGTGCTTGATCCGCGACACGGCGATCCGCACCTGCGCACCGCCGGGCTGTGCGTAGTCCATCGGGACGACCAGGAAACCGCATTCGGCGCCCGAGCCGGCGAGTGTGCCCGAGGTACACGGAGCCCAGCTGATCGGCGCCGGGGTGTACCCCGGTCCGGCGGCCGGTCCGGCGCCGGCCGCAGGTGCGGCAGCCAGTGCGCCGGCGCCGAAAGCCGTGGCGGCGAGGACAGCGGCGATTCTCCTCACAGTGGTCCTTTTCGTCCGAGGGCGACCCGAATTCGGCGAAACTACCGGCAGCCCGGCACACTCGCCCGTCCCGGCGCCGGGTGCGCCGTCCCCCGATCCCCGGGGGCCGACCTAGCGGAGGTGATCACGAATGGGCGCGGACAGCAAATTGGTCGCGGCCGTCCGAAGCGGGCTCGCCGACCTGGCCGACGCCACCCGGGCGCCGGCGATGCAGGCGTACATGAAGTCGGAGATGCCGTTTCGGGGCGTCCCGAAGCCGGCGCGCGCGACGCTCACCAAGGCGGTCTTCGCCGTGCATCCTTTGCCGGATCGGGTGACGTTCACCGACACCGTGCTGACGCTGTGGCGGGAGGCGGGCTACCGCGAGGAACGTTATGCCGCGATCGCGCTTTCCGGGCATCGCGGCTATCGACAGTGGCAGGATCCGGAACTGCTGCCGGTCTACGACGAACTGATCGTCACCGGGGCTTGGTGGGACTACGTCGACGAGCTGGCGATTCGCCGAATCGGCCCGATCCTGCGCGCACATCGCGCGGCAGTCACCCCGATCGTCCGGCGCTGGGCGGGCGACGCCGATCGCTGGCGCCGTCGCACGGCGGTGATCTGCCAGGTCAGCGCCAAGGACCAAGTGGACCAATCGCTGCTCACCGCCGCCGTCGAGGCGAACGTCGGCGACGAGGATTTCTTCCTGCGCAAGGGAATCGGGTGGGCGTTGCGAGATCACGCACGCACCGACCCGTCCTGGGTGCGGGCGTTCGTCCGCACCCACCCCACCTTGTCACCACTGTCCACCCGGGAAGCGCTGAAGCACCTCGGCTGAACTGCCGGTACGCCCCACCGGCCGCCGCGTGGTGCGGCGGCCGGTGGGGGCGGTACCGGTCAGGCGCGCAGCGTGGCGCCGAAGCGGTCGCCCGCGGCGGCGACGGCCTCGTCGCGCGCCTTGGTGGCCTCGTCGACAGTCAGGGTGCGGTCCGGTGCCCGGAAGCGGAGCTTGTACGCGAGCGACCGCTTTCCGTCACCGAGCTGCTCACCGGTGTACACGTCGAAGAGGGTGATCTCCTCGAGCAGCTCGCCGGCGCTCTCGCGGAGCACGTCGGCAAGGTCGGCGGAGGGCACGTCCGCACCCGCGACGAGTGCGACGTCCAGCAGCACCGGTGGATAAGCCGAAATGCTGGGCGCCGGACGGGTGTCGGGCAGTGGGATGGCGTCGAGGTCGAGTTCCATTGCGACCGTGCGCGGTGGCAAGCCCAGTGCCTCGACCACCTTCGGGTGCAGCTCACCCGCGTGCCCGATCGGCCAGTCCCCCACGCGCAGCTGGGCGCAACGGCCCGGGTGCCACGGCGGAAGGTCCGCTGCCTGCACCGTCACCGACGCGCCGGCGGCTTCGGCGACCAGCCGTGCGGCCTGCACCGCATCCGCCCAGCCTGCCTGGTCTCCCTTGCCCCACCAGCCGGCGCGGGAGTGCTCTCCGGAGAGGACCACGGCGACGTGCACCGGCTGTGCCGGCACCGCCTCCTCGAGGACGGCGAGTTCCTCGTCGCTCGGCCGGTGCTGCACGCCGAGGTCGGGCACGGCGAGCTGGTTCGGCTTCGGCAGCACGACCTGGCCGACCTGGAACAGCGACAGGTCCTTGATGCCGCGGGAAACGTTGCGCTGCAGCGTCTCCAGCAGGCCGGGCAGCAGGGTGGTGGCCATCCGGTCGTGGTCGGTCTCGAGTGGGTTGCGCACCCGCACGGTGGCGCGGCGCACGTCGTCCTCGGGCAAGCCGAAGGCGTCCCACACCGCGTCGCTCACGAACGGGAACGGCAGCACTTCCACGTAACCGGCCTCCGCGAGCGCGCGCGAAACCGCTCGGCGGCGGCGCTGCGTGTCGGTGAGGCCCCGGCCCGCGGGTGCGGCGGGCAACGTCGACGGGATGCTGTCGTATCCCTCGAGACGCAGCACTTCCTCGACGAGGTCGGCCGGCTGCACGAGGTCGGCCCGCCAGCTCGGCGGCACCGCGGTGACGACCGAAATGCCTTCGTCGGTGGTACTCACCTGGACTTTGCACCCGATCTGGCCGAGGCGGCGCACGGTGACGCCGCGTTCATAGCGCACCCCCGCGACCTTGTCCGGCAGGTTGATCGGCATGGTGACCGGGGCGTGCGGGGCGACACCGCCCACATCGGTGCGGCCAGGCCGGATCGCGCCCTCGCCGTACTGGCGGAGCAACCGCGCGGCCAGCTCGACCGCTGCCGCGCACAGCGCCGGATCGGTGAACCGCTCGAAGCGCTTAGCCGCCTCGGAGAACAGCTTGTGCCTGCGCGCGGTCCGGCTGATCGACGCCGGGTTCCAGTGCGCGGCCTCGAGCAGCACGTCCGTGCTCTCCGGGGTGATCTCGGTGCTCGCGCCGCCCATCGTGCCGGCGAGCGAGATCACGCCACTGTCGTCGGCGATCACGATGTCGTCGGCGTCCAGCTCCCGCTCGGCGTCGTCGAGGGTGGTGAGCTTCTCGCCCGCCTTCGCCCGCCGCACCACCAGCTGGCCCTGGACGGAGCCGGTCGCGAACGCGTGCAGCGGGTGCCCCAGCTCCAGCATCACGTAGTTGGTGACGTCGACCGCAAGCGAGATGGACCGGATGCCTGCCAGCATCAGGCGGCGGCGCATCCACCACGGGGTCGGCGCGGTCGCGTCGAGCCCGGTGACCCGGCGCAGCACGAACCGGGGACAGCCCTGCGGGTCCTCCACCCGCACCGGCCACGCCTCGCCCTCGGCTTCCGGCACCTCCAGCAGCGCGGGGTCACCGAACGGCACGTCGAGCGCGTTGGACAGCTCCCGCGCCAGACCGCGGACCGACAGCGCGTAACCGCGGTCCGGCGTCGGCGTGACCTCGATGACGTGATCGTCCAGGCCCAGCAGCTCCCGGGCATCGTCGCCGGGGCTCGCGGCGCCCGGCGGCAGCACGAGGATGCCGGTGT
This sequence comes from Amycolatopsis ultiminotia, assembly GCF_039536925.1. Taxonomy (NCBI): domain Bacteria; kingdom Bacillati; phylum Actinomycetota; class Actinomycetes; order Pseudonocardiales; family Pseudonocardiaceae; genus Amycolatopsis; species Amycolatopsis ultiminotia. Next base: position 16,144 of record NZ_BAAAZN010000026.1, read on the forward strand.
GGTCGTCGCCGAGGCCCAGCTCCTTGGCCGAGCAGATCATCCCGTCGCTGACCTTGCCGTAGGTCGTGCGCGCGGCGATCGTGAAATCGCCCGGCAGCACGACGCCGGGCAAGGCGACCACGACCAGGTCGCCTTCGGCGAAGTTGCGCGCACCGCACACGATGCCGCGGGTCTTGATGCCGTGCGGGCCCTCGTTCTCGATCGGGCCGTCCTGCTCGTCGTCGTCCTCATAGTCCTCTTCGGACTCTTCGGGCTCTTCCGGTTCGGGATCGGGCTCCTCGCCGACCTCGACGCGGCAGTAGCGCACCGGCTTCTTGAAGCCGGTCAGCTCTTCGATCTCGGCCACCCGCCCGACCACGAGCGGGCCGCTGACCGGGCCGAGCCCGCTCAGCTCGTCGACCTCGATCCCGATCCGCACGAAGGCGTCGGCCAGGTCCTGGGGCGTGACCTCGTCACCCACGTCGAGGTGTTCGGTCAGCCAGCTCACCGGGACTCGCACTACGCCTCCGTTCCGAAGGGAAGGGTGAACCGGACGTCGCCCTCGACCATGTCGCGCATGTCCGGGATGCCGTTGCGGAACTGCAGCGTCCGCTCGATGCCCATGCCGAAGGCGAAGCCCGAGTACACTTGCGCGTCGACTCCGCAGGCGCGCAGCACGTTCGGGTTGACCATGCCGCAGCCGCCCCATTCGACCCAGCCTGCGCCGCCGCGTTTCTCCTCGAACCACACGTCCACCTCGGCGGACGGCTCGGTGAACGGGAAGAAGTGCGGGCGCAACCGGGTCTTGGAGCGTTCGCCGAACATCGCCCTGGCGAAGGCGTCCAGCGTGCCCTTGAGGTGCGCCATGGTGAGGCCCTTGTCCACCGCGAGGCCCTCGACCTGGGTGAACACCGGGGTGTGCGTGGAGTCCAGCTCGTCGGTGCGGTACGTGCGGCCAGGGCACACCACGTACACCGGGAGGTCCCGGTGCAGGAGGCTGCGGGCCTGTACCGGCGAGGTGTGCGTGCGCAGCACCAGGCCGGAGTCCTCCTCGCCGACGTAGAAGGTGTCCTGGAGCTGGCGGGCCGGATGGTCCTTGCCGAAGTTCAGAGCGTCGAAGTTGAACCACTCGGCCTCGAGCTCGGGGCCTTCGGCGACCTCGTAGCCCATGCCCACGAAGACATCGGCGATCCGCTCGGACAGCGTGCTGATCGGGTGCCGCGCGCCGCGCGGGATACGGTCCCACGGCAGCGTGACGTCGACGGCCTCCTCGCGGAGCACCCGCTCGTCGCGCTCCGCCTGCAGCGCCGCACGGCGCTGGTCGAACGCGGACTGCACGGCCTGGCGCGCCTCGTTGACCCGCTTGCCCGCATCGGCCTTTTCCTGCTTGGGCAGGGCACCGATCTCACGCCGCGCGAGCAGCAGCGGCGACTGGTCCCCGAGATGGGCCGGTTTGACGGCGGCGAGCGCGTCCAGGTCGGCCGCGCCGGCGAAGGCTTCCTCGGCCGCCTTGGTCGCCGCACGCAGGGTCTCCGGTGCGAGCACGTCGACCGGCTGTTCTGTGGCTCCGGACATGACTCCTCGGCGTCCGCTGGGACTGGTCTCGTCGGCGGCACGCGGGCAGGCCGCCACACGTGCTCATCGGGCAGCTCAGTCTAGGGGATCGGCCGCAGGCCCCGGCCGGTCACCCTCCGTTTCCGGAGCGCCCGCGCCGGATCCGCTCGGCGCCTGCACCTGCCGACGCCGGTCAGCGGTCCGGGCAGCCGGGCCGGAGGTCAGCACATCGGGTGAGACCAGGACGAGGCCCTCCGAACCCGGACGTCCGCTCCCGATGCGCACCCGCCGCCCGGCACCGGTGTGGATTCGCGACACCCGCACCGTCACAAGACGAAACGAGCGATGCGATCGTCCCTGCGGGCGACGTTTTCAGTACACAGAGTCACACGAGACCGCACAGCCAGAGGCAAAATCACCCGACGGTGTTCCTTGTGGACGGTGCGCATCCGGAAGCGCGCCGAGCAATCAGGACGGCCAGGCGTCGCCGAGGAGGACAAGTCGAGGAGAACGAGAGGCACGACCCCACGGCGCCGCCCGGCGGCGTGACAGACAGATCGGCTGCTGCCCTCGGTCCCAGGTACCCCGGAATAACAGGTACCCCGGTCTTGTACGCGGAGCGTGCAATAAGGCGACGGGAAGAACGAGCGATGGCCAGCCAGGAACGGGCGATCACGAGCGACGCCAGCTGACCACATCGTCCACCAGCCACTGGCCACCAGCCACTGGCCACCAGTCACGGGCACCAGTGACAAGGCACTGGGCACCAGCCAGGGCCACCGGGCAGTGGGCAGTGGGCAGTGGGCAGTGGGCAGTGGGCAGTGGGCAGTGGGCAGTGGGCAGTGGGCAGTGGATACCAGTCGCGCTAGGCACCAGCTGCCAGCCACGGGCGACAGCCGCCGGGTACCGGATACCAATCACTTGGCGATGGGCTCTGGTCGCCGAGCACCGGCAACCGGCGCGGGGCGCCAGTCACACCGGGCGCGGGCGCCGGCGCGGGTGACAGTCGCGGGGTGAGCCGCCGCGTGCCGGCGCGGGGCGCGAGTGGCAATTGTCGGCCGCCAAGCTCCGGGGACCGGGCGGTAATCAACGAAGCTCCGGGGCCGGGCGGTAATCATCAGTCACTGGGCACCAGTCACCGGGTACCAACTGCCAGTCGCCGGGCGTCGGGCGTGGGGTATCGGGCTGTAATCAGCTGCTGATGAGGGCCGGGCACTAGTCGCAGGGCGCAGGGCGCTGATGGCTGGACACACCCGGCGCCAGACACCTGGCAGCGGGCCAACAAGGCGGCGCTGGTGCGGGGACTCGGCGGCTCGTCGGAGGAGGCTCGCATGCGGGCGTCGGCAGCAGGCCCTGCGCGGACCACATCGGTTGCCATGCTGGGTTGGAGGCGTTTGCCGTGCGGGGTGGGGGTTGTTGCCGGGCGGGGTGGAGGCGTTTGCCGGGCGGGGTGGGGGCGTTCCGGGTGTCTGGGTTGGGGCTGTCTCTCATCCGGTGGGTCGGACTTGGGTGTTCTCGCGGGGGGCTTTCCCGCCGGGGTTGGCGGGGCGCGCAGGCCGGCGAGGGGAAGGGCTGGCCTCGCCCGGAGGGCGGGGCGCCTCGGCCGACGGAGAGTGCTGGTCGTCTCGGGCCATCTGGCCGGACGTTCTTTCGCACGTTCCGCGGACAAGATCGCTCGGCCGATCGGTTCGGCGTCGTCTGATCCGGACCGTTCGGGCGGACGAAAGCGGGGCGCGCAGTACGACGGCCGGCGGGGGCAGGTGGCCGGCGGGCGCAGCTGGCCGGCGGGCGCAGCTGGCCGGCGGGCGCAGGTGGCCGGCGGGCGCAGGTGGTCGGCGCAGATCGGCGACTGCCTGGGCTAGGCATCGCCGCAGGAAGTCCGGTATTCCCTCCGGCACTCGAACTCGACTCGGCCGGGGCGGTTGGCGCCGGGGTGACACGGGCATCCCGTCTGTTCGACGCCGGCGAAAGAAGCGAAGGGTGGTCAGTGAGAGGTGGCCATTGCGGTGGTGTAGACGCAGACTGCCGCGGCGGTGGCCAGGTTGAGGCTTTCCGCCTTGCCGTACAAGGGGATTCGGACCGTCTCGTCCGCTGCGGTCAGGAGTTCGGCGGGCAGGCCGTGTGCCTCGTTGCCGAAAAGCCAGGCCACCGGGGTTTCGAAGCGGAGGGTCTCGAGGGACGTCGACGCGTGCCCGGAGGCGGCGAGCGTGCGCAGGCCTGCCGTTCGCAGGGCGACGAGCACGCCGTCCACGTCGCGGGCCCGGGCCAGCGGGATGTGGAACGTGCTGCCCGCGGCGGCTCGGACGCTCTTGCCGTTGTGCGGATCGACCGTGTCACCGGCCAGGACCACCGCGTCGGCGCCGGCGGCGTCGGCCACGCGGATCACGGTGCCGGCGTTGCCGGGTTCCGCGACGTCGACGAGGACCACGACGAGCCGGGCGTCGGCGAGGACCGTCTCCAGTGGACGGTCGACCACCGCGCAGACCGCCACGATGCCTTGCGGGGTCACGGTTTCCGACAGCCCGTCCGCCGCGCGGTCGGTGATCGGCGATACCGGCACGCCGGCCTCGGCCGCGGTGGTGAGCAGCTCGGGATGTGCGCCGGCAGCTCGCTGGGTCGCGAAGAGCGCGTGCACTGTGCCGTGCGCGAGGGCGGCCTCGACCGCGTTGGCGCCTTCGGCCAGGAAACGGCCGGTCTTCTCACGCTCCGCACGCCGGGTGAGCTTGCGCGCAGCAACGACCCGGGGGGTCCGTTCGGTGAACGGCGCCGCCCCGGGTCGGAAAAAGCTGCCGGTCAGGCCGACTTCGCTTCGCCGGTGGTGATGTTCGCCTTGGCGAGCTCGGCGAGCGCGGTGAAGGCGGCGGCGTCGTTGACCGCGAGGTCGGCCAGGATCTTGCGGTCCACCTCGACACCCGAGGCCTTGAGGCCCTGGATGAACCGGTTGTAGGTCACGCCGTTGGCACGGGCGGCCGCGTTGATGCGGGTGATCCACAGCTGGCGGAAGTCACCCTTGCGCGCACGGCGGTCGCGGTAGGCGTAGTTGAGCGAGTGAAGCGTCTGCTCCTTGGCCTTGCGGTACAGCCGCGAACGCTGGCCGCGGTAGCCGCTGGCCAGTTCGAGAGTCGCGCGACGCTTCTTCTGGGCGTTGACCGCCCGCTTGACGCGTGCCACTGGTCCATCCTGTCGGGTTCGGGGGGTGCGGGGACCCCGGAGTGGTCGGGAAAGTGTGTGGGGGCGGGGCTCAGCGCCCGAGCAGCCGCTTGACGCGGCCGACGTCGGTCTTGGCGACCTCGGTGGTGCCCTCGAGACGACGGGTCAGGCGGTTGGACTTCTTCTCCATCAGGTGCCGCCGGCCGGCCTTCTGGCGGCGCAGCTTGCCCGTGCCCGTCACGCGGACCCGCTTGGACGTACCGCTGTGCGTCTTCATCTTCGGCATGGTTGTCCTCTTTCGTGCGGCGGCACACCGGTGCCCCGGTGTGCCGCTGACTGTGCTGGTCGGCGCTGGAGGCGTTACGCCTCGGGAGCCTCGGCCTTCACGGCCTTGGGCTTCACGTTCTTGTGCGGTGCCAGCACCATGATCATGTTGCGGCCGTCCTGCTTCGGCGACGACTCCACGAAACCGAGTTCGGTGACGTCGTCGGCGAGCTTCTGCAGGAGCCGGAAACCGAGCTCCGGCCGGGACTGCTCACGCCCGCGGAACATGATCGTGACCTTGACCTTGTTTCCGGCCGCCAGGAACCGCGACACGTGACCCTTCTTGGTCTCGTAGTCGTGCTGGTCGATCTTCGGCCGCAGCTTCTGTTCCTTGATCACCGTGAGGTGCTGGTTGCGACGCGAGTCACGGGCCTTCTGCGCGCTCTCGTACTTGAACTTGCCGAAGTCCATGAGCTTGGCCACCGGCGGGCGCGCCTGCGGGGCCACCTCGACGAGGTCGAGGTCCGCTTCCTGGGCAAGCCGCAGCGCATCCTCGATCCGGACGATGCCGACCTGCTCGCCGTTGGGACCGACGAGCCGGACTTCCGGCACCCGGATGCGTTCGTTGATGCGTGTCTCGGAGCTGATGGGGCCTCCTTGGTCCGAGTTGACTACTTCTCGTTTCGACCTGGTGCCCACAATGACTCAGGCCCCGCCGCCGGCTGCTGCCGGTGGACGGGGCCCGCTCTGTCTCCGATCGCCGCGCTGCACGGATACCATCACGGCATCCGACACCTCGGCGAGACCGGACCCGGACACCTGAGACGGTGACGCGGGTGGGAGCGGGGCTCCACTTGCCGCCCCCGATCACTCGGGAGCTGGTCGCACGTGGAAGGGTACCAGACGTGTCGGAACAACCCTCTTCACCGCCCCCGTATTCCCCGGACGACCGCAGCCTGGAGGACATCCCGAGCGTCGAGGTGATCAGCCGCGCAGCCGTGATGCTGCTGTCCGCGGGCGCCGAACGGCTCGGACTGGCCGACGCCGACCCGGAGACCTCGCCGCACCGCGATCTCGACGAGGCCCGCAGGCTCATCACCGCGCTGGCCGGGCTCGTGACCGCGTCGGCGGAGTACCTGGGCCTGCACGCCGGCCCGCTGCGCGACGGGCTGCAGTCACTGCAGAAGGCATTCCGGGAAGCATCCGCGGTGCCCGACCCACCCGGCCAAGGACCAGGCGAGAAGTACACCGGCCCGGTGCGCTGAACGGTCTCCGCCGGCCCGGCGTGAGCGCTTCCCGCGCGGGTCACGGCAGATCCGCCGGGCCGCGCACCGGACCGGCGCCGAGCGAGGCCGGACGGGCTCGGCCCGAAGTCATGCCGTGGCAGGTCTGCCGGACGATTCCACGGCAGCCGCCACCGGGATCGAACGACCGGCGCGGCTCGCACGGTTGACCAGGACGGCGACCTCGCCCGGCGGTGGCAGGCCGCGGAGTGGGCTCCGCCGCGCGAAGCGTTGCCGGGGTCGTCCTCGTTCATCTAACATGTTAGATGTGAGTGTGCTGCCCCGGGTGCCCCGGTCACTGCTGCGCGATGAGGCGTACCAGCGCATCCGGCAGGCGATCATCGACGGCAGTCTTGCGCCGGGTACTCCGTTGCGGGACGCCGACCTCGCCGGCGAACTGGGGCTTTCCCGGGCTCCGGTGCGGCAGGCGTTGCTCCGGCTGGCCGAGGACGGGCTCGTGGTCTCCAAACCGCAGAGTTACACGCGGGTCGCCGAGTTCGTCGCGGACGACGTCCGGGACGCGGTCCGGCTCGTGCGCGCACTGCACGAGCTCGCGGTCCGGGAAGCGCTTCCCCGGCTCGGGCCGGCGCAGATCACCGCGATGCGGGCGGCCAACGAGCGGTTCGCCGCCGCGGTCGCCGGCGGCGAGGCCGGCACCGCGATCGAGGCGGACGACGAATTGCACGACATACCGATGCACACAGCAGGCAACCGCGCCGTGGCCGCGACTCTCGAGCGGTACACACCTTTGCTGCGGCGACTCGAATACGCGCGATTCAGCTCGTTGCCCGCACAACGTTCGGTGCAGCGGCACGAAGACCTCATCGCCGCGCTCGAAGCCGGTGACGCGACGGCCGCCATCCGGATCACCTCGACCATCTGGGCCGATCTCGAAACACTGCTGGAGGATTCGTGAGCCTCGCCGATTTCCGCCGTTTCCCGTTGCTCGTCGGGCCTTCGCCGGTGCACCGGCTGGAACGGCTGACCGAGCACCTCGGCGGCGCGGCCGTGTGGGCCAAGCGCGAGGACCTCAACTCCGGCCTCGCGTTCGGCGGCAACAAGACCCGCAAACTGGAGTACCTCGTCGCGGACGCGCTCGCGCAGGGCGCGGACACGCTGGTGTCCATCGGTGGCGTGCAGTCCAACCACACCCGGCAGGTCGCGGCGGCCGCGGCGCGGGCCGGGCTGAAAGCCGTGCTGGTGCAGGAAAGCTGGGTCGACTGGCATGATCCGCTGCACGATCGGGTCGGCAACATCCAGCTCTCCCGGCTCCTCGGCGCGGACGTGCGGCTGGTCGACGCCGGGTTCGGCATCGGATTCAAACAAAGCTGGGAACAGGCCCTCGCCGAGGTCGAGTCCGGCGGCGGACGGCCGTACCCGATTCCGGCGGGCGCCTCCGACCATCGGCTCGGCGGGCTGGGCTTCGCGAACTGGGCACTGGAACTCGAGGCACAGGAACGGGAACTCGGCATCTTCTTCGACACGGTGGTGGTCTGTTCGGTCACCGGCAGCACCCAGGCCGGGATGCTGGCCGGAGTCGCGGCGAGCGGCACGCCGCGGCGGATCCTCGGGATCGACGCCTCGGCGAAGCCGGTCGAGACGCGCGAGCAGATCGGCCGGATCGCGAAGAGCACCGTGGAACTGCTGGGCGCCGGGCCGGTCGACGAGGTACTGCTCGACGAGCGTTACCACGCGGGCGTTTACGGGATCCCGGACGAGACGACGCTCGAGGCGATCCGGATCGCCGCACGGCTGGAGGGGATGATCACCGATCCGGTGTACGAAGGGAAGTCGATGGCCGGATTGATCGATCTGGTGCGGCGCAAGGAGATTCCGGCCGGATCGAACGTGCTGTACGCGCACCTGGGCGGACAGCCCGCGATCAACGCCTACACGAGCGTGCTCGGCTGACCCGTGGCCGCCGACGCGGGCTGCCGGCCGAAGGACGTCCGGCCGGCATCAGGCCAGCACGACACGCCCTGCTGCCGTGGCACATCGGGTGCCGGCACAGCACATCCGCGCCGAGTCCCGACCAACCCGGCACGCCCGGACCCGGACAGCGCACTCGGCCAACGCAGCACATCCGACCGGCACAACACGTCCGGGCCACCATCCGGCCAACGCAGCAGATCCGGGCCGACGCAGCAAACTCCGGACCGACCGGTGGCCGGCAGCGTCCCGGGCCGGCGGGTCTCCGGCGACACGTCCGGCTGAGCGGCACCGGCCGGTGCCGGAGAAACCCGCCGGGGCACCGCCCGCCCCGGGGGCTGGGTGCCCGGGGCGGGCCGGCACCCGCGTGGTTCAGTCCAGGACCGCCAGTACGTCGATTTCCACCAGGAGGCCGGGTGGGAGGCCGACGTACACCGTGGTGCGGGCCGCGTGCGGGGCGTCGCCGATCAGGTCGTTGTAGACCTCGTTGAACTCGGCGAAGTGGCTGGTGTCGGTGAGGTACACGCGCACCATCACCGCGTCCGCCCAGCTCGCGCCCGCCTCGGTGAGGATCGCCTCGATGTTCCCGAACACCTGCCGGGTCTGGCCTGCCAGGTCGTCGCTGACCACCGCGCCGGTCGCCGGGTCGAAGGCGACCTGGCCCGCCACCTGCAGGAGGTTTCCCTTCCGGACGGCTTGCGAGAACCTCGCCGGCGGCTGCGGCGCGTTCTGCGTGGTGATCGCCGTCTTGCCCATCATTGCCCCTTTCCGTTCCCCGTCCATCCACTGTGGACGGAAGCTTCCTCGGTGGCGGCCAGCAGCTCGGGAGCGAGCGCCAGCAGGCCGTCGTGGTCCAAAAGGACCTTCGGTACCGACATCGACGCCGCGGCCAGTACTTCCCCGCCGGCGCCGCGTACCGGCGCCGCAATGCAGTGGATGAAGTCCTCGTGCTCCGCATTGTCCACCGCGTAGCCGCGGGCCAGCACGTCCTGCAGTTCCGCCAGGTACGCCTCGGGGGTGGTGATCGTGGTCGACGTCAGCACCGGGTAGTCGATCTCGTGGGCGAGCTTCTCGCGCTGGGCAGCAGGCATGGCGGCGACGAGCACCTTGCCGACCGCGGTGCAGTGCAGCGGTGCCCGCTTCCCGATCCGCGAGTACATCCGCACCGAGTGGTGCCCCTCGTACTTGTCGATATACACGACCTCACCGTCCTCATAGGAGGCAAGGTGCACGGTGTGCCCGGTGCGCAGGTTGAGCGCGGCAAGCGCCTCGTGCGAGCTCCGGCGCACGTCCCGGTCCTCCAGCGCTTGGTTCGCGAGGTCGAACAGTGCACTGCCGAGCCGGTAATGGCGCGCGTCGTCGCGCCGGACGAAATGGTGCGATTCCAGTGTGCGCAGCAGGCGCAGCACGGTCGTCTTGTGCACGCCGATCTCCTCGGCCAGCTCGTCGAGCGTCCTGGCGCCGCGGGCAAGACCGCTCAGCACGGTCAGCGCCCGGTCGAGGCTTTGACTCACCTCGCCGTCACCCCTTCCCCGGTCAGCCGCGCCGCGGCCCAGCCGTCCGCGTCCGCCTGCAGCAACATGCGCACCATCTCGTCCGGCAGCGGGACGCCGACGTCGTCCTGGGTCAGCAGCGTCGCGGCCGCCTGGAGATGCCCCTGGCGGAGCCGGGTGAGCGGGTCCGCACCGCGCAGGGTGGCGGCGAGGAATCCGGCGGCGAACGCATCCCCGGCGCCGACCGGTTCGACCACCTCGACTCGCAACGCAGGTGCGAACAGCGGGTCCGCACCGTCTTCCACGAGCGTCGCCCCGTGCTCCCCGCGCTTGACCACGAGCGTGCGCGGACCGGGCAGGAGTTCCCGCAGCCGCACCGGATCACCGGTGCCCCACACACGTTCGGCCTCGTCGTCGCCGGTGAGCACGAGATCCGCGCGCCCGGCCAGTTCACGGAGAACGGACAGATCACGCCCGGTCCACAGCGCCGGACGATGGTTGACGTCGAACGAGACGAGCAGCTCGTCGCGCGGTATGTCCAGCAACGCCCGCACGAGCGCTTCGCAGCTGTCCGACAACGCCGGTGTGATCCCGGACAGGTGCAGTACGCGCACGCCGGGGAAATCCAGCCCGGACACCAGCTCCGGTCCCATCCCGGAGGCGGCCGAACCTCTCCGGTAGTACCGCACCGGACTGCCGCTCGCACCGGATTCCTTGAGATACAGCCCGGTCGGCCGGGCCGGATCCACCACGACGCCACCGACGTCGACGCCCGCGGCGGCGATCTCACGCACGATCGCGCGGCCGAACGGATCGTCGCCGACCGCGCTGACCCAGGCACTCGGCACACCCAGTGCGGGCAGGTGCGAGGCGACGTTCGACTCGGCCCCGCCGACGGTGCGCAGCCAGGTGCGGACCTCGTCCGGCGGACCGGGTTCGGCCGGCACGAACAAGGCCATCGACTCGCCGATGCAGAGCACCTCCGGCGGACCGGTCGGACCCTTCGTCACTGCCGCATTCCCCGTTCTTTCAGCCCGTTGACCTGTGCCGACCCGGATGCTACACCTATGCAACGCATTTTGCGCAACGTCCGTTGCAATATACGCAACCGAGGTCTCGTGATGAACAGCTCCGGCAACGCCGCACTCGACGCCGCCGTCCGCGCCGGGCGCGCGGAACGGATCGACTGGCGGTTCCGCTCCATCGCGCCCGCGCTCGCCGGGCTCACCCTCGACGAGGCCGCGGCCCGCCGCGCGAACCTGTTCGCCGACGGGTTCTTCGCGCCGTTCGTGGTCCTCGACGCGGCCGCGCTCGAGCACAACCTGAGCACGATGGCGCGGTGGTGCGCAGAACGCGGGGTCGCGCTGGCGCCGCACGGAAAGACCACGATGGCACCCGAGCTGTACGCCCGCCAGCTCGCACACGGCGCGTGGGGCATCACCGCGGCGAACGCCGGGCACGTGCGGATCTCCCGCGCCTTCGGGGTGTCCCGGATCCTGCTGGCGAACCAGCTCGTCGACCCGTCCGCGTTGCGCTGGCTGGCCGGTGAGCTGGCCGCGGATCCGGAGTTCGAGTTCGTCTGCTGGGTCGATTCGGTCCGCGGCGTCGAGCTGATGACCGCCGCACTCGACGGTTCACCGCGGCCGGTCGACGTGCTGGTGGAGCTCGGCGCCGACGGCGGACGCACCGGCGTGCGCACCACCGCTACCGCGCTCGCCGTTGCCGAAGCGGCCGCGAAAAGTCCAGCCCTCCGGCTGCGCGGCACCGGCGGTTACGAGGGCGCGCTGTCGCACGACACCGACGCGGCGGCGCTGGCGAAGATCAGTTCCTACGTGCACGGTCTGCGCGAGCTTGCCGTGGCATTCGCGGAAAAGGACCTGCTCGCACCGGGCCAGGTCTACGTGACCGCGGGCGGGAGCGCCTACTTCGACCGCGTGGTCGACGAGTTGACGAAGCCCTGGCCGGACGGGCTCGACGTGGTCCCGATCCTGCGCAGCGGCGCCTACGTGACGCACGACGACGGCTTCTACCGCCAGATCTCGCCGCTCGGCGCGCACCCGCGGATCACCGGCGTGGAAACCCTCCGGCCCGCACTGCACGCCTGGGCGCAGGTCACCTCGAAGCCGTCGGACGAGCTGGCTCTGCTGACCGCGGGCAAACGCGATCTGCCCTACGACGAAGGCATGCCAGAACCGCAGCAATTGCGCAAGGAAGCCGTGGTCACCGAGCTGAGCGGGCACACCGTGACGAAGATGAACGACCAACACGCTTTCCTCGCCCTGCCCGCCGGTTCGCCGGTGGACGTCGGTGACTGGGTACGGCTCGGGTTGTCGCATCCGTGCACGACGTTCGACAAGTGGCCGCTGCTGCCGGTCGTCGGCACCGACGGCGAAACGGTGGTCGATTTCGTCCGGACGTGGTTCTGATGAGCACGGTTCGGCTGGACACGGTCATTCGCGGTGCGCAGGTCGCGGACGGCACCGGAGCCCCGCTCACCCGTCAGGACGTCGGGCTCGCCGGCGGAAGGATCGCCGAGGTCGCCGGACCCGGTTCGCTGACCGGAGGCCGAGTGCTCGACGCGGACGGGCAGGTCCTGTCCCCCGGGTTCATCGACATGCACTCGCATTCGGATCTCCAGCTGCTCGCCCGTCCGGACCACCTCGCCAAGGTGAGCCAGGGCGTGACCACCGAGGTGCTGGGGCAGGACGGCCTGTCGTACGCACCGGTGGACGACACCGTGCTGGCCGCGCTGCGCCAGCAGCTCGCCGGCTGGAACGACGATCCGCCCGGGTTCGACTGGAACTGGCGGTCGGTCGGGGAATACCTCGACCGGCTGGATCGCGGCATCGCGGTGAACGCCGCCTACCTCGTGCCGCAGGGCACGGTCCGGATGCTGGCCGTGGGCTGGGCGGACCGGCCGGCAACCGAAACCGAACTGGCGCGGATGAAAGAGCTGATCGCGACCGGCATGGCCGAAGGCGCGTTCGGCCTGTCCTCCGGTCTCACCTACACGCCGGGGATGTACGCGAGCACCGAAGAGCTGGTGCAGCTGTGCCGGGTGGCCGGCGAACGCGGCGGTTACTACAGCCCGCACCACCGCAGCTACGGCGCCGGTGCGCTGGAGGCGTTCGCGGAGATGGTCGAGGTGTCCCGCCGCTCCGGCTGTCCGCTGCACCTGGCGCACGCCACGATGAACTTCTCGGTCAACCAGGGCAAAGCACCGGATCTGCTGCAGCTGCTGGACGAAGCACTCGACGACGGCTGCGACATCACCCTCGACACCTACCCGTACCTGCCCGGCGCGACCTACCTGTCCGCGCTGCTGCCCAGCTGGGCCACCGAGGGCGGGCTGGCGCCGACGCTGGCGCGACTGTCCGATCCGGACACCCGCGAGCGGATCAGGGCAGCACTGGAAGAGTCCGGTTCGGACGGTGCACACGGTGTGCCGATCGACTGGGCCGCCATCGAAATCAACGGCGTCCGGCGGGCCGAAAACGCGGCGCTGGTCGGGCACAGCGTCGCGGATTCCGCGCGATCAGCCGGAAAACCGCCGGCACAGCTGTACTTCGACACACTGCTGGACGAACAGCTCGGCACCTCCTGCCTGATGCACGTCGGGCACGAGGAGAACGTGCAAGCCATCATGCGCCACCGCACGCACACCGGCGGCTCGGATGGCCTGCTGGTGGGCGACCGGCCGCATCCGCGGGCGTGGGGCACCTTCCCGCGCTACCTCGCCCGCTACGTCCGCGAACTGGGCGTGCTCGGACTGGCCGACTGCGTCGCGCACCTCACCGGGCGCGCGGCACGGCGGCTCGGACTGGCCGACCGGGGCCTGATCCGCCCGGGGCACGCCGCCGACCTGGTGCTCTTCGATCCGGACACGGTCGCCGACACCGCCACGTTCGCAACCCCGCGGCAACCTGCCGCGGGCATCTCCCACGTCTTCGTGAACGGCGTCGCCGCGATCGCGGACACCCACCCCACCGGCGCACTCGCCGGACACTCCCTTCGGCACCCCGGGAGGGGCAGATGATCCACTGGCTGCAGACCACGACCGGCGGTCTGCTCACCCTCGCTGCGGTGTCCATCGCACTGCTGCTCGTGCTCATCATCAAGGCCAGACTCGAACCGTTCATCGCACTGATCGTGGTCGGCCTGCTCACCGCGCTGGCCGCGGGAGTGCCGGTGGGCACCCTGGTCGGCACCGCGCAGAAGACCTCGGATTCCCTGCTGGAAAAGGGATTCGGCAGCATCCTCGGGCACATCACCGCGATCATCGGGCTGGGCACGCTGCTCGGCTCGATCCTGGAGAAATCCGGCGGCGCGCGGGTGCTGACCTCGGCGTTGCTGCGGGCCTTCGGCGAGAAACGCGCGCCACTGGCGATGGGCCTGTCCGGGCTGATCTTCGGTGTCCCGGTGTTCTTCGACATCGGCATCTTCGTGCTCGCGCCGCTGGTCTACGCCGCGGCCAAACAGGGCGGCCGCTCGATTGTGCTGTACGCCCTGCCGCTGCTGGCCGGGCTGTCCATCACGCACGCGTTCATCCCGCCGCACCCCGGTCCGGTCGCCGCCGCCGGACTGCTGCACGTGGACCTGGGCTGGCTGATCCTGATGGGCGCGGTCTGCGGCATCCCGGCCTGGTTCGTCGGCGGCATCCTGTACTCCACCTGGATCGGCAAACGGGTGGACGTACCGCTCGCCGAGGAGTTCGCCAAGCTGGCAGGCGACGACGAGGACGAGTCCCGTACCCCGCCGTCGCTGGGACTGGTCGGCGGCATCATCGCGGTCCCGCTGGTGCTGATCCTGCTCGGCACGTTCGGCAGCATCCTGCTGCCGGAGGGCTCGGCGGGTGCCGAGGTCGCGGCGTTCTTCGGCACCCCGGCGATCGCGCTGACCATCGCGACCCTGCTCGCGTCGTGGCTGCTCGGCCGCCGCCGCGGGATGACCGGTGCCGACCTCGCCCAGCTCTCCGCCGCCGCACTGCGACCGGTCGCGATGATCCTGCTGGTGGTCGGCGCCGGCTCGTTCTTCGGTGCGGTGCTGTCCGCGACCGGCATCGGCAAGGCGGTGGCCGGTTCGCTCGGCGACGCCGGGCTGCCGGTCATCCTGGCCTCCTACGTGATCAGCTGCGGGCTGCGCATCGCACAGGGCTCGGCCACGGTCGCGATCGTGACCACCGGCGGGATCGTCGCGCCGACGGTGGTGGAACTGCACTACTCCCAGCCGCAGCTGGCGCTGATCGTGGTCGCGATCTCCGCCGGGTCGATCATCGCCTCGCACGTGAACGACGGCGGGTTCTGGATCGTGTCCCGCTACTTCGGGCTTTCCGTGCCGCAAACGCTGAAAACCTGGACCGCACTGGAAACAGTCCTTTCCCTGAGCGGTTTCGCCGTGGCAGCATTGGTCATGGCATTGGTCTGAACCATGCTGGGCTGAACCACCCGGAGCGAGAGCAGGGAGAATCCGATGGCCGCAGTTTCCCGTCGCACGTTCCTCGGCGCGGCAGGCGCCGCCGGGGCGGGCACCGTGCTCGGCGCCCCGTTCGCGAGCGCCGCGTCCGGCCGGTCCGGGTCCGGCCGCGAGGCCGGGACCACCGCGTACGTCGGCAGCTACACCAGCACCCCGCCGACCGGGCACGGGCTGGACGTGGTCAGCCGAGCCGGTACCGATCCCGCGCTGAGCGCGGTCCGGACCGTCGCCGATGTGCCGGACGCGTCGTGGTTCGACCGCAGCAGCGACGGCCGCACGCTGTACGTGACCAACGAAGGCGATCCGGACGGCACGGTGTCCGCGCTCGACCTCAGCGACGGGGCGAGCCCGAAGCTGCTCGGTGCCACGTCGTCGAAGGGTGCCGCGCCGACGCACCTTTCCGTGCACAGCAGCCAGCAGTTCGTGCTGGCAGCGAACTACGGCTCCGGCAGCGTGGTCGTGCTTCCGGTCGAGGACGGCGGGAAACTCGGCGAGGCGACCGATCTCCAGCAGCACACCGGAACGGATCGCGAAGCGCACGCCCACCAGGTGGTGAACGATCCGTCCGGCAACTGGGTGCTTTCGGTGGACCTCGGTGCCGATTCGGTGTATGTCTACGCGCTGGACACCGCCACCGGGAAGCTGTCGCTGCACAAGCAGGTCACGCTGCCCGCCGGCGCGGGGCCGCGGCACCTGGTGTTCCACCCCGACGGCAAGCACGCCTACCTCGCGCAGGAGCTGCGCCCGGAAATCACCGTCGCGGGCTGGGACGCGGAAACAGGCACGTTCACGCCGCTCGCCGTCGTCCCGGCGGTGCCGGCGGGCAGCACGGGTGACCTCTTCCCCGGTGAGATCGCGGTGTCCCAGGACGGAAAGTTCGTCTACGCCACCGTGCGCGGGCCGAACACGATCGCCACCTTCACCGTCGCCGACGACGGGGCCGGCCTGACCCTGGCGTCCAGTGTGGACACCGGCGGCGACTGGCCACGGCACCTCGCGCTGGATTCCGGCGAGAAGTGGTTCTACGTGGCCAACCAGCGTTCCGGCACGGTCACCTGGCTGCCCCGCGACGCCACCAGCGGGCTGCCCGGCAAGGTCGCCGGTTCGCTCGCGGTCCCCAGCGTCAACTCGGTCTTCTTCGCCTGATCCCCGCATCCTCCCCGGGAGTCCCCATGAGATTGCGCCCTACCCTGCCCGCTCTCGCCGCGCTCGCGCTGCTGGCCGGCTGCGCACCCACCCAGTCCGCTCCGGCGGCCGCGGGCGGTGACGAACAGACCGGAACCCTGCGAGTGTGGCTGTTCGACGAGGCCAGCCGCGCCCCCAAGGAGGCCGCGGTGAAGGAGGCAGCCGCCGAGTTCGAGGCCGCGCACTCCGGGGTGCACGTGGACGTGCAGTGGGTCCCGGTGGAAGGACGCGCCGACAAGTTTTCCGGCGCGTTCAACGATTCCTCGAACGCTCCCGACGTCGCCGAATTCGGCAACACCGACGTCGCGAGCTACGCGCAGACCGGTGCGTTGTCCGATCTCTCCGGCGACCTCGCCTCGTGGCCGGCGGGCAAGGACCTGCTGCCCTCGGTGCTCGACACCGCGAAGGCGAACGGGAAAACCTACGGCCTGCCCTGGTACACCGGGGTCCGTGCGCTGTACTACCGCACCGACGTGTTCGCCGAACTGGGTCTGAAGCCACCCGCCACGCTCGCCGAACTGGCCGACGACGCACGCAAGATCCGTGCCGCGAAGCCGGATCTCTACGGCATCGCCACCGGCGGCAAGTACACCTACGCGATGCTCCCCTTCGTCTGGGCCAACGGCGGCGACGTCGCCAAGCAGGACAACGGGAAGTGGACGTCCACTGTGGAATCCGGCGCGGCCGCCACCGGGCTCGCGGACTATGCCGCACTGCTCAAGGACGACATCTGCCCGCCGTCGGCCTGTGCGAACCTCACCGGCACGCAGAGCGTGACCGCGTTCGCCGGCGGCAAGGCAGGCATGGTCATCGGCGGCGACTTCAACCGCAAGGCGGTGGAACAGGGCACGGTGCAGGGCAAGTACGGGATCGTGCCGCTGCCGGGCACCAAGCCGGGCTCGGTCGCACCCGCGTTCGCCGGCGGCAACCTGCTCGGGGTGTTCGGTGCGAGCAAGCGGCACGGGCTCGCAGTCCAGTTCGCCCAGCTGCTGGCCGGCCCCGAGTACCAGGAGAAGATGTATGCCGCGATGGGCAACCTGCCCACCCTGCAGAGCGTGCAGAAGAAGCTCGCCGCGAACGACCCGTCGCTCAAGGCGTTCGTGGACACCCTCGCCGCAGGGACGAAGTTCGTGCCCGCGGCACCGGGGTGGTCGAAGATCGACAGCCAGAACGTGCTGCCCACCGCGGTGCAGCAGATCGCGACCGGCGGCAAGACCCCGGCTGCCGCGCTGTCCGACGCCGCGGCGGCGATGAACAAGAACTTCGGCTGACGCGGTGGCCACACTGCGCCCGCGGGCGCCGGGCCGGGCGGTACGCCGCGACGGCCGCGCCGCCCTGCTCTACTTGCTGCCCGCGGGGATCCTGCTCGCCGCGGTACTGGTGTACCCGATCTACCAGCTGGTGCTGATCTCGTTCTACGACTACGGCCAGCCGCAGGCAGCGGGCGCGGCACCGCTGGTGTTCCTCGGGCTGGACAACTACGCGGCACTGGTTTCGGACGTGCAGTTCTGGACCGTGCTCGCGAAAACGGTCGGGTTCGCCGCGGTCTGCGTGGCGGGCAGCCTGGTGGCCGGCACCGCGCTGGCGGTGCTCGCCACCCGGGTGCGCGCGCTGCCCCGGATGCTGTTGTTCCTGGCCGCGCTGGGCGCCTGGTCGACGCCGGCGATCGCGGGCTCGTACGTCTGGCTGTTCCTCTTCGACACCGATTTCGGGCTGGTCAACGAGGTGCTGTCGGGCATCGGGTTCAGCGGGATGGCACACCACTCGTGGACCTTCGGCACGGTCGGCGCATTCGGCCTGGTCGCCGCCGAGGTGATCTGGTGCTCGTTCCCGTTCGTGCTGGTGACCATGTACGCCGGAATCCGCGCGGTGCCCGGTGAGGTGCTGGAGGCCGCCGCGCTCGACGGTGCCTCGACCTGGCGCAGGACCTGGGCGATCGTGCTGCCGATGGTGCGCCCGCTGCTGACCATCGCCACCATCCAGTCGATCATCTGGGACTTCAAGGTGTTCACCCAGATCTACGTGATGACCAACGGCGGTGGCGTGGCCGGGCGGAACCTGGTGCTCAACGTCTACGCCTACCAGCAGGCCTTCGCCGGGCAGGAGTACGGCCTCGGCTCGGCGATCGGAGTCGTGATGACGTTGCTGCTGTTGTCGGTCACCGGGCTCTACGTGCGCACGCAGCGCCGGGCCGGGCAGGAAGGGGCCGCGCCATGGCGGTGACCGGTGCCCGCCGCGTGCGCCGTCCCGGACGGCTGGTGGCCGAGATCGTGACCGTGGTGATCGCCGGGATCGTGGCGTTCCCGCTGTACTGGATGGTGCTGTCCGCGTTCAAACCGGCCGGGGAGATCCAGAGCGCGGACCCGAAACCGTGGACGTTCGCCCCCAGCCTGGACAGCTTCACGCGCGTACTCACGGTGTCCGGCTTCGGCCGGTACTTCCTCAACAGCCTCGTGGTCGCCGTCGTGGTGGTGGTGCTGTCGCTGCTGCTGTCGTTCCTGTCCGCGGTGGCACTCACCCGGTTCCGCTTCCGCGGGCGCACCGTGGCGCTGGTAATGATCCTGGTCGCGCAGATGGTGCCGGTGGAGGCGCTGACCATCCCGCTGTTCTTCCTGATGCGTTCGGTCGGCGCCGCGGTACCCGCGTTCGGGCTCAACGAGCTGGGCTCGCTGGTGCTCGTGCACCTGGTGTTCAGCCTGCCGTTCGCGATCTGGATGCTGCGCGGGTTCGTCGCGGCGGTGCCGGTGGAGCTGGAGGAGGCAGCCGAAATCGATGGCGCCTCGCGGATGCGGTTCACCTGGCAGATCCTGTTCCCGCTGGTCGCACCGGGACTGGTCGCGGTGAGCGTGCTCGCGTTCATCCATGCCTGGAACGATTTCCTGTTCGCCAAGACGTTCATCATCTCGAAAACCGAGAACCAGACGCTGCCGCAGGCGATCCTGGTGTTCTTCAAACCGGAGGACACCGACTGGGGCGCGGTGATGGCCGCTTCCACCCTGATGACGATCCCGGTGCTGGTGTTCTTCGTACTCGTGCAGCGGCGGCTCGTCGGCGGGCTGGCCGGCGCGGTGAAAGGCTGACCATGCCCGGTTTCGCGACCCTGCTGCCCCGCCCCGTCTCGGTGACCGAAGCGCCGGGCACCTGCGCGTGGCCCGCCCCGGTCGAAGTGCGCCGCACTGCGGAACTGCCCGCCGAGGGCTACCGGCTGGAGATCACCCCGAGCGGGGTCACGCTGTCCGCCGCCGATCCGGCCGGTGAGTTCTACGGCCGCCAGACACTGCGCCAGCTCGCCGGACCGGACGCGTTCCGCGCGGCCGCCATCCACAGTGGACTGCGGGTGCCGTGCGGTACCGTCGAGGACCATCCCCGGCTGGGCTGGCGCGGCTGCCTGCTGGACGTCGCACGGCATTTCCGCACGAAGGCCGAGGTACTGCGGTTCGTCGACCTGCTGGCCGCACACAAGCTCAACGTGCTGAACCTGCACCTCACCGACGACCAGGGCTGGCGCATCGAGGTTCCGCGGTTTCCGAGGCTCACCTCGGTGGGCGGCTGGCGGCGTTCGTCGATGGTCGGCAGGCACGACGGCCCGGAACGCGACGGACGTCCGCACGGCGGTTTCTACTCCACCGACGACCTGCGGGAAATCGTGGCCTACGCGGCCGAGCGCGCGATCACGGTGGTGCCGGAGATCGACCTTCCGGGCCATTCGCGCGCAGCCATCGCCGCCTATCCGGAGCTCGGCCCGGACCCGTCGGCGTCGTGGCAGGTCTGGACGTCCTGGGGCGTGAGCACGGATCTGCTCGATCCGTCGGAGTCCACTGTGGAATTCTTCCGCACGGTGTTCGACCACCTGCTGGAGGTGTTCCCGTCCCCGGTGATCGGCCTCGGCGGTGACGAGGTGCCGGGTGCGAACGCGGGGCACAGCCGTCTCGTACGGGCGATCGCGGACCACCTCGGCGCCCGCGGCCGTACCCCGCTCGGCTGGGACGAGGTGCTGGACACCGGCGAACTGCCGCCCATGGTGATCGGCGCGTGGCGCGATCCGGCGCACGGTGCCCGCGCCGCCCGGCTCGGCCACGACGTGGTGCTCTGCCCGGAGGAGCACCTGTACCTCGACCACCGGCAGAGCGACCATCCGGACGAACCGATCCCGGTCGGCTACCTGCACACGCTCGAAAACGTCTATGCCTACGAACCCGATCTGCCGGGCCCGCGGCTGCGCGGGGTACAGGCACAGGTGTGGTCCGAGCACCTGGACACCGCGCGGCGCGTGGACTACGCGGCATTCCCGAGGCTGTGCGCGTTCGCGGAAGTGGCGTGGAGCAACGGACCCCGGGACTTCGCCGAATTCCTGCCACGGCTGCGCGAGCACCATCTGCCCCGACTGGACGCGCTCGGGGTGGACTACCGGCCGCTCGACGGTCCGCACCCCTGGCAGACCCGGCCGGGGGTACCCGGGCGGCCACGCTGAGCCCACCGCTCAGGAGGTGGGTCGCTCGTCCAGCAGGTGCAGCGAGCGGAGCCGCTGAACCACCGGCCCGCCGATGGTCTTGACGCGCTCACAAGCGGTGTCGGCAGTAGCCGGCGGGTAGTAGGCGACGCCGACCAGGACCGACGTCCCGTTCTCGGCGAAGATCGTCCCAGCGCACCCGGCGTTGACCCGGCTTTTGCCCAGCAGGACTTGCTCGCCCCCGAGTTCCACGTCGCCGAGCGGCTCGGGATAGCTGTCGCTGAAGTCGACGAACACGCCGCGGTCCCATCTGACGAAGATCGCGGTCGTGAAGGAACCCGCGGTCCACCAGCAGTTGCGAAACCTCGCTTCGTTGACGGTTTTCCCTTGCCCGAGACCGTTTGCGGTCGCCACGGACTGCTCGATGAACGAACAGGGATCGGCGTCCCGCACGCTCATCGGGGCCGGGGCCGCACTCGGCGCCTCGCCACTGCAACCGATGACGACCGTGCCGATCAGTCCACCTGCTGCCAGACCGGCTGCACCTGCGCGCCTCATGTGCCCCCTCCTCCGTGCTCGGAAGCACCCTAGGGCCACACTGCGGGACCGGTCCCGCGCCGTATAGGCCGTTATACAGAATGCAGGCGGTACCAGACCTCGGGGCGGCCGACCTGGC
Source organism: Amycolatopsis ultiminotia (assembly GCF_039536925.1). Taxonomy (NCBI): domain Bacteria; kingdom Bacillati; phylum Actinomycetota; class Actinomycetes; order Pseudonocardiales; family Pseudonocardiaceae; genus Amycolatopsis; species Amycolatopsis ultiminotia. The sequence goes on from NZ_BAAAZN010000026.1 coordinate 37,579, forward strand.
CGTAGCGGGGTTCGCGGTGGGCAAGGCCGTTGTCCGCGAGGTATTCGAGGTAACGGCGGGCGGTGACGCGGGAGGCGCCGATCGCGCTCGCCGCGCCGCCCGCGGAAAGCCCGTCCGCGGCGTCGGCGAGTGCTTCGGTGATCGCGTCGAGGGTCTGCGCGCTCATCCCCTTCGGCAGCGACGGGTGCTCGGTGGTCCGCAGCGTGCCGAGTGCCCGGTCGATCTCCGCCTGTCCGGTCACCTCGCCGGAGGCCTCCCGGAACTGCGCGTAGCGTTCCAGCTTCTCCCGCAACGACGCGAAGGTGAACGGTTTCAGCAGGTACTGCACGACACCCACGGACACCGCGGCCTTCACCAGCGACAGGTCCCGCGCCGAGGTCACCGCGATCACGTCGATCGGCAGACCGGCCGCGCGCAGCGAACGGCACACCGCGAGCCCGTGCGTGTCCGGCAGGTAGAAGTCCAGCAGCACCAGGTCCACCGGCTCGCGTTCGCAGAACCGCAGTGCGTCCCCGCCGGAGTGCACCACACCGGCGACCTCGAACCCGGACAGCCGCTGGACGTACAGCCGGTGCGCGTCGGCCGCGACCGGTTCGTCCTCCACCACCAGCACCCGGATCACCGCACCACCTCCTGCCTCGGCAACCGGACCGTGAACACCGCGCCGCGGTCGGTGTCCACGTCGATACTGCCGCCGTAGCGCCGGACCGCCTGCGCCACCAGCGCGAGTCCGAGCCCGTGTCCCTCGTCCGCCTTGGTGGACCAGCCGCGGCGGAACAAATCCTCCGCAGCTTCCTCCGGAACGCCCGGCCCGTTGTCCGCGACGCGCAGGATCAGCCCTTCTTTCCCGGATCGGGCGGTGACCACGACTGCGGGCCGTCCGCTCGCTCCGCGCACCGCCGCGTCGATGCCGTTGTCCACCAGGTTGCCCAGGATCGTCACCAGATCCCGGCCTTCGACGCCGGGACCGAGGTCGTCGATCACGGTGTCCGGCGTGATGGTGAACTCGACCCCGCGTTCGCTCGCCTCCGCGGCCTTGCCGAGCAGCAGCGCGGCCAGCACCGGTTCGGCGACCGCACTCATCACCCGGTCGGTCAGTTCCTGCGCCAGCGCGAGCTCCGCGGTCGCGAACTCCACGGCATCCTCCGGACGGCCGAGCTCGACCAGCGAAACCACGGTGTGCAACCGGTTCGCCGCCTCGTGTGCCTGTGACCGCAGCGCCTCGGAGAGACTGCGCGCGGTGGTCAGTTCACCGGTCAGCGACTGCAGTTCGGTGTGGTCGCGCAAGGTCACCACGGTGCCCTGCGCCCGTCCGCCGGAGCGCACGAGCGTGGTGCTGACCAGCAGGACCCGCGAATCGGTCAGGTGCAGCTCCTCGGTGCGGGTCTCCGGCGCGGTGAACGAGGCGGTCAGCTCCGGAGGCAGCCCCAGCCCGGACAGCGGCAGACCGGCCGGGTCGCCGCCGAGCCCCAGCAGCGTGCGTGCGCCGTCGTTGCAGAGCCCGACCCGGCCGTCGCTGCCGATCAGGAGCACTCCCTCGCGAACCGAGTGCAGCACCGCCTCGTGGTATTCGAACAGGTTGCTCAGCTCACCGGGTGCGATACCGCGGGTCTGCCGTTTGAGCCGGGCACTCACGAGCCAGCCACCGCACGCGCCGACCACCAGCACCGCCGCCGCGACCCCGAGCAGCGGCCACACCCGGTCCTGCAGTTCCGCGGAGATCGCGGCGATCGTGATGCCCACCGAGACGAGTGCGACGACCCGGTGGGCCGCACCGAACACCGGGACCACCGCACGCACCGACGGGCCGAGCGAACCGGTGTAGGTCTCGGTCACCATCCCGCCCCGCTGCGCGGCCTCGATGTGACCGAGGAACGGACGGCCGATCAGTGCCGGATTCGGGTGCGTGTAACGGATTCCCTGGGGCGACATGATCGTCACGAAGTCCACTTTCGTGTCCGCGAGCACCCGCTGCGCGTACGGCTGCAGCGTCGCGGTGGGGTCCGCTGTGGACGCCGCGCCCGCCACATCCGGTGCGTCGGCGATGGCGCGGGCGACCGCGAGCGACTGCTCCCCCGCGCGGTCGGTCGTGCTGCGCTTCGCATCGAGGTAGGCAATCGCGATTCCGCCTGCCACGAGCACCAGCAGCACCGCCAGCTGCAGGATCAGCAGCTGACGGGCGAGGCTCCAGTGGCTCGTGCGGATCCGCGGCGTCGAGGGCACCCGCCCATACCAGCACACCGGCGGCGGCCGGGACACACCGGCGGCGGGCCTGCGTCCACAGCGGACGCTCTTGTACGCGGAGCGTGCCGCGACTGTGCGAACTCAATGAACACAACGGTGACGGTGGTCATATCCTGCCCGCATAGTGACCTGCGTTCCACTGATCCCGAGCTGGAGGCAACGGTGCCGACACCGACCCCCGAGGCGGCCGCGCCCAAGCGCGACCGCACCCGCTACCTGTACCTGGCCGTGATCGTCGCCGTAGTCCTCGGCGTCGCGGTCGGGTTGCTCTGGCCGTCCGTCGGCAAGAGCCTCGCCCCGCTGGGCACCGGCTTCGTCAACCTGATCAAGATGATGATCTCGCCGATCATCTTCTGCACCATCGTGCTGGGCATCGGCTCGGTCGCGAAGGCGGCGAAGGTCGGCAAGGTCGGCGTGACCGCGCTGGTCTACTTCATCGTGATGTCGACCTTCGCGCTCGCGATCGGCCTGGTGGTCGGCAATCTGCTGCACCCGGGCACCGGGCTGCACCTCAACCCGTCCGACGTGTCCAAGGTGCACGAGCAGTCCGCGGACGCCGAGGGCGGCGTCGACTTCGTGCTCGGCATCATCCCGACCTCGTTCGTCTCGGCGTTCACCGAGGGCGAGGTGCTGCAGACGCTGCTGGTCGCGCTGCTCTGCGGATTCGCGCTGCAGAAACTGGGCAAGCGCGGCGAGCCGATCCTGCGTGGCATCGAGCACGTGCAGCGGCTGGTGTTCCGGATCCTGGCGATGATCATGTGGGCCGCCCCGGTCGGCGCGTTCGGCGCGATCGCCGCGGTGGTCGGCGCCACCGGCTGGGGTGCGCTGCGCAGTCTGCTGGTGATCATGCTCGGGTTCTACGTGACCTGCCTGATCTTCGTGTTCGGCATCCTCGGCGCGGTGCTCTGGCTCGGCGCCAGGGTGAACATCTTCAAGCTGCTGCGCTACCTGGGCCGCGAGTTCCTGCTGATCCTGTCCACCTCGTCGTCGGAATCGGCGCTGCCGCGGCTGATCGCGAAAATGGAGCACCTCGGCGTGAGCAAGCCGGTGGTCGGCATCACCGTGCCGACCGGGTACTCGTTCAACCTCGACGGCACCGCGATCTACCTGACCATGGCGACGATCTTCATCGCCACCGCACAGGACGAGCCGCTCGCACTGGGCGAGCAGATCACCCTGCTGCTGTTCATGATCATCGCGTCGAAGGGTGCGGCGGGCGTGAGCGGCGCCGGGATCGCGACACTGGCCAGCGGACTGCAGTCGCACCGGCCGGAACTGGTCGACGGCGTCGGGTTCATCCTCGGCATCGACCGGTTCATGTCCGAGGCCCGCGCGCTGACCAACTTCGCGGGCAACGCGGTGGCGACCGTCCTCATCGGATCGTGGATGAAGGAGTTCGACCGGGAACGCTCGCATGCGGTGTTCGCCGGGCAGAACCCGTTCGACGAGGCCACCCTGCTCGACGACGGGCACTCCGCACCCGCGGAACCGCCGAAGGAGCAGGTGCCGGCAATCTCGGGCAGCTGACGTCCGCGCCCGGCGCCTCTCCCGCCGGGCCGGCTCCAGGTGCCGTGGTCGTGCGCGTCCCCCGCGCGTACGGCCACGGCACCTTTTTCGTGCTCAGCAGGCGGCGTGCCCGTCGTAGGCCGCGCGCGAAGCCCCGATCGCCTCGCGGTGCCGCTCGGCCCAGCCGATCAGGCCGGACAACGTCTCGTACAGCTCGCGGGCCATGGGCGTGGCCTCGTACTCCACCCGTGGCGGGATCGTCGGGTAGACCGTGCGCACGAGCAGGCCGTCGCGTTCCAGGTTCCGCAACGTGAGCGTGAGCATCCGGCGGCTGATGCCCGCCACCGAACGTTCGAGTGCGGTGAACCGCACCGGACCGCGCATCGCCTCCAGCAGGATGCCGATCGCCCATTTGCCGCTGATCCGGTTGACCGCCTCGAGCACCGTACAGGCCTCGATTTTCTCCGGGTCCACGGCGCCGTCCTGGTCGGTCACAGCGATGTTCCCCTGGGACATGGAAGTGCCTCCTTCTCAGGCCTCCCATGGTCACACATGATGGTCGCAGTAACAACAGATGCCCTGGCTCTGAGCTGGGCAAACTCTGCGACCAGCAGGTGAAGGGACCGAAATGCCGGAAACGACCCGTCGGCGCGGGATCGCGCTCGCGGTGCTGTGCACCGCCTCGCTGATGGTGGTGCTCGACGGGAGCATCGTCGCCGTCGCGCTGCCCGCGATCCAGGAGGATCTGGGGTTCAGCACGCCCGGCCTGGCGTGGGTGGTCAACGCCTACCTCGTCGCGTTCGGCGGGCTGCTCCTGCTGTCCGGACGGCTGGGCGACCTCGCCGGACGGCGCCGGGTGTTCCTGGCCGGGCTCGTCGTGTTCACCGCGTCGTCGCTCGCCGCGGGGCTGGCCCCGAACGCTGGTTCACTGGTCGTGGCCCGGTTCGTGCAGGGCGTCGGCGGAGCACTGGCCTCGGCCGTGGTGCTGGGGATGATCGTGACGATGTACCCGCAGCCGCGGGCCCGTGCGCGGGCGATCGGGGTGTACAGCTTCACGCAGGCCGCGGGCGCGTCGATCGGGTTCGTCGCCGGCGGTGCGCTCACCCAGACGCTGGACTGGCACTGGACCTTCTACGTCAACCTGCCGATCGGCGTCGCGGTACTGGTACTGACGCCGTTCGTGGTCGAGGCGGACCGGGGAACCGGGCTGCGGGAAGGCATCGACGTGCTGGGCGCACTGCTCGTCACCAGTGGCGTGATGATGCTCGGCTACGGCATCGTCCAGACCGGCGAGGCCGGCTGGACACCGGCGACCGTGGGCACGCTCGGCGGAGCAGGCGCACTGCTGGCCGGTTTCGTACTGCGACAGGCCAGAGCGCGCACACCGTTGCTGCCGCTGCGGCTGTTCGGCATCCGCGCGGTCTCCGGGGCGAACCTGACCATGATCGTGATGGTGGCCGGGTTCCTGGGTTTCCAGTTCGTCACCGCGCTGTACCTGCAGCAGGTGCTCGGTCTCGACGCGCTCGGCACCGGATGTGCGTTCCTGCCGGCGCCGGTGATGATCGCGGTCTTCTCCCTCGGCCTGTCCGACCGGTTGAGCGCCCGGTTCTCGCCGAGCACCGTGCTCGTCTGCGGGTTGCTGGTGACGGCGGTGGCGTTCCTGCTGCTCACGAAGGTGCGTGCGGACGGCGGCTACTTCCTGCACGTGTTCCCGGCGCTGCTGCTGATGGGCACCGGCGCCGGCCTGGCCGTGCCGTCGCTGGTCGGGCTCGCGATGTCCGCCTCCGGACCGGCCGACTCGGGGGTGACGTCCGGGCTGATCACCACGACCCAGCAGGTCGGCGCGGCGATCGGCACGGCGCTGCTGGCCTCCGTGGCCGCCGCGCGTACCGGCGGCCTGCTCGCCACGGGTGCCGACCGGCGCGAGGCGCTGACCTCGGGCTTCCGCGTTGCCTACGGCCTGAGCGCGGCGCTGGTGACGCTCGCCGCGGTCGTGGCGGCCGTGACCCTGATCCCGCGCCGCCGCGTCGTGGCGCCTGCGGAACTGTGCGCCGCGGGCGTGGATCAGCCGGGTGGGCCGACGAGGTAGGCGGCGAGGCCGCGGTGACCCCGGCGCATCATCCACGCGTGGTTGACGCGGAAGAACGGCCGGGCCACGCCGTCGAGGCGGCGCAGCAACGCTTTGCGGGCGCGGACGTGCTGCGTGATCTCCAGCCGGGTGCCGCCGTCGACGGAGTGCAGCGCACCGGCGAGGATCCCGTCGAGGTCACCGCTGAGCCGGACCCGCACCCGACCGGCCAGCTGGTCCTGCTGCTCCCGGTGCATCGCGATCACGAGCCGGTAGGGCAGCCTCGACCGGCAGACGACCTCGGCGGTGTCGTCGTCGACCTGCCGCACCGCGCGCACGTCCGGCCACCAGCGGGGATAGGACTCGAGATCGACGACCGCGGCGAAAACCCGCGCCGCCGGCACCGCAGGCAACCACCAGCTGCTGCGAAACCGGTACTCGGCAGCTGCCATGGCAAGCACCCCCACACACTGCGCTGAACTCCCGACGGCCGACCCTCCCCAGCCTGCCACCGATCCCACACCCATGACGGTGCCCCCAGCCACCACATCGCACAGACCGGCGGCGTCCCCGGCCATTACCGCACCGCCGCCGGTTGGACGTTCCGGAAGGTCGTCGCACCCGCGCCGCGGTGCTTCCGCACCCTGGGTCAGCCGCGCCGCCGGGTGCTCGGCGCACTCCGGGAACTCCGCGCCTGCTGCTCCGGCGCTCACCGCGACGATGCCTTCGCCCACCGACATCGTGCAGTGGTGGCCTGTGGAACCGGTCGCGGCCGGCCGCATCTGCTCACCTACGACAACGCGCCCGAGGCCTTGGCCGGCGCTGCAGTTCCTGCCGCCCGCGCCAGCCTCCGACACCGACGCGGATCTGCTCCCGGAGACTCCGTTCGTCTACCGGATCCGGCCGCGGCACGGTCCGCCGTCGCCGGTCGCACACGTCGGCGAAAGACCGGCCTGGCAACAGGCCTCGCCGCAGGCACACCAAACCCTGCCCGCAACCACACCAGCCGCAGACCCACCAGCCGAAACCGCGGCACACGAGCCCCCAACGACGGTCGCAGGCACACGGCCGGGCACATCAAACCGGAACCAGGCACACCGCGGCCAGCACGCACCAAGACGGAACCAGGCACACCCGGCCGCGCGCCGAAACCCCAAGCACGCCAAGCACAGGCCCACCGGTCCCGGTCTGCGAAACCGGTGGACCGGTCGGGGCAACCGGCCGAGCTGCGCCCTGTCCCGCCAGCCCGAGCTACGCCCTGTCCCGCCAGCCCGAGCTACGCCCCGTCTCGCCGACCCGAACGTCGCCCGCTACGCCCCGTCCCGCCGACCCGAACGTCGCCCGCTACGCCCCGTCCCGCCGACCCGAGCGTCGCCCGCTGCGGGCTGTCCCGGCAGCCGGGGAACGGGGCTCGGGCTCGCGCGGCAGGTCCTCCGGCTGCGCTCCCCGTGGTCCACCGCGGCACCACCGGCCGGGCCGGGCCCAGTCGCCGGGTGCGTCAGGCCGGGTTCACCACCTGCTGGAGGAACTCGCCGGTGTAGCTGTCCTCGTCCGCCGCCACCTCCTCGGGGGTGCCCTCGGAGATGACCATGCCGCCGCCGGAACCGCCCTCCGGGCCCATGTCGACGATCCAGTCGGAGGTCTTGATCACGTCCAGGTTGTGCTCGATCACGATCACCGTGTTGCCCTTGTCGACCAGCCCGTTGAGCACGCCGATCAGCTTGCTGATGTCCTCGAAGTGCAGGCCGGTGGTGGGCTCGTCGAGGATGTAGACGGTCTTGCCGGTGGAACGCTTCTGCAGTTCACTGGCCAGCTTCACACGCTGCGCCTCACCGCCGGAGAGGGTGGGCGCGGGCTGGCCGAGGCGCACGTAACCGAGACCGACATCGACCAGCGTCTGCAGGTGCCGGTGGATCGCCTTGATCGGCTCGAAGAACCCGGCGGCCTCCTCGATCGGCATGTCCAGCACGTCGGACACCGTCTTGCCCTTGTAGTGCACCTCGAGCGTCTCCCGGTTGTACCGGGCGCCCTTGCACACCTCGCACGGCACGTAGACGTCCGGCAGGAAGTTCATCTCGATCTTGATCGTGCCGTCACCCGCGCACGCCTCACAGCGGCCGCCCTTGACGTTGAACGAGAACCGGCCCTGCTGGTAACCGCGCACCTTTGCCTCGGTGGTGGCCGCGAACAGCTTGCGCACGTGGTCCCACACGCCGGTGTAGGTGGCCGGGTTGGACCGCGGGGTCCGCCCGATCGGCGACTGGTCGACGCGCACCAGCTTGTCGACGTTGCCCAGCCCGTTGACCCGGGTGTGCCGCCCCGGCACCTGCCGCGCGCCGTTGAGCTTGTTGGCCAGCACCTGCGCCAGGATGTCGTTGACCAGCGTGGACTTACCCGAACCGGACACCCCGGTGACCGACACCAGGCAGCCGAGCGGGAACGACACGTCGATCCCGCGCAGGTTGTGCTCGCGCGCGCCCACCACGGTGAGCTGCCGCTTCCTGTCCACCGGACGGCGGATCCCGGGCACCTCGATCTCGCGCCGGCCGGACAGGTAGGCACCGGTGAGCGATTCCCGGTTCTTCAGCAGCTTCTTGTACGGTCCGCTGTGCACGATGTGCCCGCCGTGCTCGCCCGCGCCGGGGCCGATGTCGACCACCCAGTCACTGGAGCGGATGGTGTCCTCGTCGTGCTCCACCACGATCAGCGTGTTGCCGAGGTCCCGCAGCCGGGTCAGCGTCTCGATCAGCCGGTGGTTGTCGCGCTGGTGCAGCCCGATCGACGGTTCGTCCAGCACGTAGAGCACGCCGACCAGACCGGAGCCGATCTGCGTCGCCAGCCGGATGCGCTGCGCCTCGCCGCCGGACAGCGTGGCCGATGCGCGGTCCAGCGACAGGTAGGTGAGGCCGACGTCCAGCAGGAAGCGCAGCCGGGCCTGGATCTCCTTCAGCACCGCACCGGCGATCATCGCCTCGCGCGGGCCCAGCACCAGCTCGTCGAGGAACTGCGAGGACTCCGCGATGGACAGCGCGCACACCTCGGCGATGGACCGCTCGCCCTGCGTCGCGTGGTCCAGCGTGACCGCGAGGATCTCCGGCTTGAGCCGGGTGCCCTGGCAGGCAGGGCACGGCACCTCGCGCATGTAGCCCTCGTACCGCTCGCGCATGTACTCGGACTCGGTCTGCTCGAGCCGCCGCTCGAGGAACGGGATGACCCCCTCGAAAGCGGCGTAGTACGAACGCTGCCTGCCGTAGCGGTTGCGGTAGCGGACGTGCACCTGCTCGTCGACGCCGTGCAGCACCGCCTTCTGCACCCGCGCGGGCAGCCGCCGCCACGGCGTGTCCGTGCGGAACCCGACCGCCTCGGACAGCGATTCCAGCAGCCGCAGGAAGTAGTCCGCGCTCTGCCCGCCGGACCAGGGCGCGATGGCGCCCTCGGCCAGCGACAGCTCGTCGTCCGGCACCACCAGCTCCGGGTCGACCTCCTTGCGGATGCCGATACCGGTGCACTCCGGGCATGCGCCGTAGGGCGAGTTGAACGAGAACGAGCGCGGTTCGAGGTCCTCGATCGCCAGCGGATGACCGTTGGGACAGGCCAGGTTCTCGGAGAAGCCGCGCACCCGGTGCGCGTCGTCCTCCGGCAGGTCGACGAACTCCAGCTCGATCAGGCCGTCGGCCAGCCGCAGCGCGGTCTCCACCGAATCGGTGAGCCGCTGGCGCGAGCTCGCCTTGACCGTGAGCCGGTCGATCACCACGCCGATCTGGTGCTTCTCCTGCTTCTTCAGCTTCGGCGGATCGGTGAGCGGGTGCACCGTGCCGTCGACGACCACCCGCGCGTAGCCCTGCTGCTGCAGGTTCTGGAACAGGTCGACGTATTCGCCCTTGCGCCCGCGCACCACCGGTGCGAGCACCTGGAACCGGGTGCCCTCGGCCATGTCCAGCACCTGGTCGACGATCTGCTGCGGGGTCTGCTTGCTGATCGCCTCACCGCACTTCGGGCAGTGCGCCTTGCCCGCGCGGGCGTAGAGCAGCCGCAGGTAGTCGTAGACCTCGGTAATGGTGCCCACCGTGGAGCGCGGGTTGCGCGAGGTGGACTTCTGGTCGATCGACACCGCGGGCGAGAGACCCTCGATGAAGTCGACGTCCGGCTTGTCCATCTGCCCGAGGAACTGCCGCGCGTAGGCCGACAGCGATTCGACGTACCTCCGCTGCCCCTCGGCGAAGATCGTGTCGAAGGCAAGACTCGACTTGCCCGACCCGGACAGGCCGGTGAACACGATCAGGCTGTCGCGGGGCAGGTCGATATCCACGCCGCGGAGGTTGTGCTCGCGCGCACCGCGAACAACGAGGCGATCAGCCACGCCCACGTCCCTTCAGTCATTCTCGGCTTCTGGCCCGCCGCCTGCGGGCGCCGCCCAGGCTAGGGCGGACCCCCGACAAAAACCGCACCGCACGTCTGTTACCTGGTCTTTTCCGGCTTTTCACCGGCGAGCGGGAAGACGCGCCCTGCGGTTCGGGGAGGCAGGCGGGTCCCCGACCACGATACAGGCCGGGCCCGCGCGCCCGGACCGGTGCGGCCCCCGGCGCGGACGGGTGGAGCGCGGCGGCCGGACCCGGCTACCGTGTGGTCTCGTGAACATCGCCGACACCTACACCGGGCACGTCGAACCGGGCGGCGACGCCGCCCGCCGCACGCTGGACGGCCTCACCATCACCAAGCTCTCCGTGGGCCCGATGGACAACAACGCGTACCTGCTCGTGTGCCGCGCCGAGAACGAGGCGCTGCTGATCGACGCGGCGAACGATCCGGACCGCATCTCCGACGTCGTCGGACACGGCCCGGACCGGCCCGCGCTGCGCACGGTCGTGACCACCCACCAGCACCAGGACCACTGGCAGGCGCTGGGCGCGGTGGCAGGCGCGAACGGCGCGAACACCGCGGCACACCCGCTGGACGCGGAGCCGCTGCCGATCCCGCCGGACTTCCTCGTCGAGCACGACGACACCCTGCAGTTCGGGCAGGTCACCCTCGAGGTGATCCACCTGCGCGGGCACACACCGGGCTCGATCGCACTGCTGTACCGCGACCCGAAGGGACACCCGCACCTGTTCACCGGGGATTCACTGTTCCCCGGCGGAGTCGGGAAGACCTGGGCGCCGGAGAACTTCACCTCGCTGCTCGACGACGTGGAAACGCGGATCTTCGGCACACTGCCCGACGACACCTGGGTCTACCCCGGACACGGCGACGACACCACCCTCGGCACCGAACGGCCACACCTCACCGAGTGGCGCGAACGCGGCTGGTGAAGAGCATTGTCCTACCGGCGACGGTCGCACAATGACGACAGCTACGGCGGCGGCATTCCGATCGCCCTGCTGAAGGCAGAGCTACGACTGCTCCGGAACCTTTTCCGGCTGCTGTTCCGCCGGCACCATGGCAGCGGCAAGTGGGAACTTCTGCTGGCTCGGCGACGTGCCCACCCCGAGGCCGACCTGGTCCAAGTCCGGAAGGTCTACCAATTGGCACGGACCGGCACGAAGGCGGTGATTCGCTTCGAGGGATCGGGGAAGAGCAGCGATGCATGGTTCCACAGCCACCGGGTGAAAACCGGTGACTACTTGCTCATCACCGGCAGCGACGGTTTCGGGCGTCACCACCGGACAATCTGCCGGTACGTGCGTCCCGAACAGATCTACGCCAGTGCTCCCCGCCGTGCACGTCGCAGGTACAACCGCCAGGTTTCCGGACAACGAGCTGATCGAGCGTCTTCCACATCCGCCTCGTAACCAGCCACTCGCTGCTCGACGACGTGGAAACGCGGATCTTCGGCACACTGCCGGACGACACCTGGGTCTACCCCGGACACGGCGACGACACCACCCTCGGCACCGAGCGGCCACACCTCACCGAGTGGCGCGAACGCGGCTGGTGAATCCGGGCCCCGCCGGTGACGACGGCCGGCGGGGACACCGGTGGAACGCTGTGCTGAAAACCGGCCGGAGTGTGTCAGCTCTGCCGTTCGTACGGCAGCTGCTCCCCCGCTTCCACTGCGAACGGCAGGCGGTTGCCCTCCGGTGGCAGCGGGCACGTCGCGAAGTCGGTGAACGCACAGGGCAGGTTGACCGCCCGGGTGAAGTCCAGCGTGACCGTTCCGTCCGGCGCGGGGCGGGGCACCGGCAGGGAGCGGTTCGCGGGGTAGGTCGTCACGCCGCTCGTCGCGTCGGTGAACAGGATGTTCAACCCGTCGCCGTGGCCGTTGAAGGCGGTCAGCGTGTACTCGGTCCCGTCGTGGTCGAAGTGCACCCGGCCGGGTGCGGTGTAGACGTGGGAGAGACCTTCGACCACCGCGCCCACCGTGGTCGGGCGGGGCTCGTCGAACGGTTCGAAGCGACCGGCCAGCACCCAGGACGGATCGGGGGCGTAGGCGGGGACCCCGCGGAAGTCGCGCAGTACCTCGGCTTCCGGGTCGTGCACGCGGATCAGGTAGCCGGACCGGCGGGCGATCTCGACCTCCACCGCCCCCGCCGTCACGCGGGTGCCCGCGCCGCTGTTGACGAGTTCGAAGCGGTGCGTTCCGGTGATCGGCTCGCCGTCGTGGCGCAGATCGGCCCCGTCCGGGTCGACGTAGGCCGCGTCCGCGTCCTGCCACCAGCGGCCGGGCAGCCCGGGGTAGGTGCGCGGCTCGTTCTCGAGCCAGTCCAGGGAGACCAGCGCGAGCCAGCCGTACGGGTCGGCGAGCGTCTTTTCCCGTTCCGTCTTCCAGTCCCGCCACGCCTGGGTGAAATCCGCGCTCATCGTGCCCCTTCCGCTCGTGTCGCGGGGACAACGCACCCGCGGGCGCGGCATTCCCGGTCCCAGGATGCGGGAACGGTAGGGTCTCCGCGTGGCGGAGCGGACGGACCAGGCCGTGGAGATCTACACCGACGGCGCGTGCAGCGGCAATCCCGGACCGGGCGGATGGGGCGCGTTCCTGCGCTACGGCAAGCACGAGCGGGAGCTCTACGGCGGCGAGGACACCGTCACCACCAACAACCGCATGGAGCTGATGGCCCCGATCCGCGCGCTGGAAAGCCTCACCCGGCCCGCGGTCGTGCGGATCTACACCGACAGCACCTACGTCCGCAACGGCGTCACCCAGTGGATGCCGCGCTGGAAGAAGAACGGCTGGCAGACGCAGGCGAAGCAGCCGGTCAAGAACGCCGATCTCTGGCAGCGCCTGGACAGCGCGGGCGAGCGGCACGAGGTCGAATGGCTGTGGGTCAAGGGCCACGCCGGCCTGCCGGAGAACGAACGCGCGGACCGGCTCGCGGTCAAGGGCGCGCAGGAGTCCGCCGAAGCCGGGGTACGGCGGGCCCGTGGCTGACCGCTGCCCCTGCGGCCTGCCCGAGCCCTACGACGACTGCTGCGGCCGCTTCCATCGCGGCGAAAAGCAGGCTCCGACGGCCGAGCGGCTGATGCGGTCCCGCTACTGCGCGTTCGCCGTCGAGGACCGCGACTACCTCATGGCCACCTGGCATCCCGACACCCGGCCCCGAAGGCTGCGGCTCGACCCCGCGCAGGAGTGGCTCCGGCTGGAAGTGCTCGGGCACACCGGCGGCTCGCTGCTCGAAACCGAAGGCACGGTCGAGTTCCGCGCGCACTACCGCTACCGGGGACACGAGGACGCGCAGCAGGAGAACAGCCGCTTCGTGCGCGAAGCAGGCCGCTGGTACTACCTCGACGCGCTCTGACAAGCGGTCTTCGCGGACGACACGTCGGGCTGGTCAACCGGCGAGCGACGCCCTCACCCGCGGCCGCTCCACAGCAGGCGCTCTTCACGGTTCGGGTCCGACACCGTGGTGCTGGCATCGTCGAAGAGCCGGGTCACCCGCTCGTCCGGCTCGTAGTGCGGCCAGCCCGGCTCTCCGGTGGTGACGAAGCGAAGCCAGGCGTCGAACATCTCCGTGGCCATCGCGCGCAGCCGTGCGGGGTCCGGACGCGCGATTGCGAACAGGAAGCGCCAGTTCGGATTGCCGATGTCGTCGAACACGAACGGGAGGTCGATGCCGTGTGCCGCACCGAGTCCGCGGCCACGCGGTGCGATCCGCCAGTCCAGCCGGTACATCCACGCCCGCCCGCCCGCCGCGTGCTGGGCCTGCGCGAGACGGATCGCGGGCAGCCACCAGTCACCCGCCGTGCGCACGCGGTTGATCAGCTCGGTTTCGGGCAGGTCCGGGAACAGCTCGCGGTACGCGGTGCGGGCGCGGGCCAGAGCGTCCGCGTCGAGCATCGTCGAGCCGGTGCCGAGCAGCTTCGCACCACCGGTTTGCAGCCAGGAGAACAGGTCCTGCTCGTCGGCGGTGGTGCCGACGAGCACCCGCACGTCCCTGGCCACGCCGTCGGCCACGGCGTCTCCCGGGCGTCGCGGCAGCAGCTCCCCGTCCACGACCACCCGGTAGGGCACCAGCGTGCCGAGCGCGGCCGTGACCCGTTGCTGTGCCGCCAGAATCTGCGTCACCGGTGCCGTGGCGAGAGCTTCGGCGGGCAACGCCAGATCGTCGAGGACCGCCTTGCCGACCGTCTCGGCTTCGGCCGGGGTGTGCACCACCGAACCGACGCCGGTGCCGCTCTGCACGATCGCCTGCCGGAACAGCCCGCGCGCGGAAGGGACCGCGAGCAACGTGCCCACGGTGCGCCCGCCGTTCGACTGCCCGGCGAGCGTGACCCGGCCGGGGTCGCCGCCGAACGCGGCCGCGTTGTCGCGCACCCACTCCAGCGCCAGCACCTGGTCCCGCAGGGAAAGGCTGCCCTCGGAAACGCCGGGCAGGCGCAGCATGCCCAGCACGCCGAGCCGGTAGCCGACCGTCACCACGACCACCCCGCGCCGGGCGTAGCCGGAACCGTCGAACTGGTGCGGGGACCCCATCACCCCGCCGCCACCGTGGATCCACACCAGTACCGGGTACGGACCGGGTGAGTCCGGCGCGTAGACGTTGACGTAGAGGCAGTCCTCGTCGCCGACGAACCGCTTGCCGGTGACGTCCGGCTGCGGGGCCATCGGAGCGAACTCGGTCGCCTCCCGCACGCCGGTCCACGGGGTCACCGGAACCGGCGCGCAGAACCGCAACTGCCCCACCGGCGGCTGCGCGAACGGAACGCCGCGGAACACCCGGACGCCGTCCCCCGCCACCCCGCGCACTGTCCCGGTCGTGGTCTCCGCCGTTGTCACGGAGCCAGCCTAATGCGGTAGTTTCGGCCACCCCCGGGCGCAGCCGGGGGTGCGCGGGTGATGATTGTCGCGTGCACATCGCTGCGGAATTGGTCGCCTTGGTCGTGACCGTCCTCGTCGTCACGGTCGCGGCGCGACGGCTGGACTGGTCGGCACCGTTGTGCCTGGTTGCGGTGGGAGTCGCGGCGTCGTTCGTGCCCGGGGTGCCGGAGTACGAGCTCGATCCCGAAGTCGTGCTGATCGGCTTGCTGCCGCCGTTGCTCTACTCGGCGTCGATCCAGACCTCACTGGTCGCGTTCCGCAAGCTGCGCGGGCCGATCGCGCTGCTGTCGGTCGGGCTGGTGGTGTTCACCGCGTTCGGCGTCGGGCTGGTCGCCTGGGCGGTGGTGCCCGGACTGCCGCTCGCGGCGGGGATCGCGCTCGGCGCGGTCGTCGCGCCGCCGGACGCGGTGGCCGCGAGCGTGGTCGCGCGGCGGGTGGGCATGCCGCGCAAACTCGTCCGGCTGCTGGAGGGCGAGAGCCTGTTCAACGACGCCGCCGCGCTCGTCGCGCTGCGCACTGCGATCGCGGCGATCGCCGGCGCGGTCAGCCTGTGGCAGGTCGGCCTCGACTTCCTGCTCGCCGCGGTCGGCGGGGTCGTGATCGGGTTGGTCGTCGGCGTCGTGGTGGCGTTCCTGCGCGCCAAGCTGGAAGAGCCGATCACCGACACCGCGCTGTCGTTCGCGGTGCCGTTCGCCGCCTACCTGCTCGCCGAAGCCGCGCACGGATCCGGGGTGCTCGCCGTGGTGGTCACCGGGCTGATCCAGGGGCACAAGGCACCGCAGATCCAGTCCGGCCCGTCGCGGCTGGCCAGCAGGCTCAACTGGCAGACCGTGCAGTTCCTGCTGGAGAACATGGTCTTCCTGCTGATCGGCCTGCAGCTGCGGCGGATACTGGCCGAGGTCGCCAAGAGCGGGCTGTCGCTGTGGACGCTGATCGGCATCTGCGCGGCGGTGCTGGGTTCGACCGTCGCCGCGCGCATGGTGTGGATGGCAGGCATCGGTATCGTCCGGCGGCTGCTGCGCCGCCTCGGCGCGAGCCGCGGCAAGATCTGGCCGTGGCGGTACTCGGCGGTGATCTCGTGGGCCGGGATGCGCGGCGTGGTCACCCTCGCCGCCGCCTTCGTGCTGCCCGCCGAAACCCCGCAGCGCGCGGTGCTGGTGCTGGCCGCGTTCGTCGTGGTGGCCGGCACGCTGCTGGTGCAAGGCATGACGCTGCCCCCGTTGATCCGGCGGCTGCGGCTGCCCCGGCCCGATCCGGCGGAGGACGCACTGCAGGAGGCGGCCGTGCTGCACGACATGACCGGCGTCGCGCTGCGCCGGCTGGAAGAACTGCAGAAACCGGACGATCCGCCGGAGGTGCTCCAGCGGTTGCGCGACCGGCTGCAGGACCGTTCGGACTCGGCGTGGGAACAGCTCGGCAGGCAGAGCTCGCTGGCGGAAACCCCCAGCGACGCCTACCGCCGGCTGCGGGTGCAGCTGCTGGACGCCGAGCGCGAGCAGTTCCTGCAGGCACGGGACCAGGGCACCGCCGACGACGACGTGCTGCGGCGGATCCTCGCGCGGCTGGACATCGAGGAGTCCATGCTCGACCGCGAAGAAGAGGAACCGCCGCAGGAGGGCCGTGAACTCAGCACGCCCGCGGCGACGGCCGGTTCGTGCAAGCACCTCGCGCACGAGTGGACCGCGAAGGAACCCAGCTCGCCGGACACCTGCGCGGCATGCGTCGAGGAAGGCACCACCTGGGTGCACCTGCGGATGTGCCTGAAGTGCGGCAACGTCGCCTGTTGCGATTCCTCGCCCGCCAAGCACGCCGCACAGCACTTCCACGAAAGCCGGCATCCGGTGATGCGCAGCTTCGAACCGGGCGAATCCTGGCGGTGGTGTTTCGTGGACAAGCAACTGGGCTGAACCCGCCGCGCCGGTTAGGGTCGGGGACATGAGCACGCCCGAGCAGGAGATCGAGTACCGCCAGCACCGGTTCACCCCGCCGCCCGGGGCGACCGAGATTTTCCTGGTGCGCCATGGCGAATCGATGCCTGCCCGGACGAGCCGGCCGTTCGACACCGTGGCCGGGCAGGCCGACCCGGACCTCGCTCCGGAGGGCCGCGACCACGCCGAACGAGTGGCCCGGCGGCTGGCAGGCGAACGGCTCGACGCGCTGTACGTGACCACCCTGCGGCGCACCGCGCAAACCGCCGCACCGCTGGCGCAGCAGCTCGGCCGTACCCCGTCCGTGGAGCCGGAGCTGCGGGAAATCCACTTGGGTGACTGGGAAAACGGGCTCTTCCGCAAGTACACCACCGAGGGCCATCCGATCGTCGAGCAGCTGTGGACGCAGCAGCGCTGGGACGTCATCCCCGGCGCGGAGTCCGACGAGGCGTTCGGCAGCCGGATCCGCGCCGCGCTCATCCGGATCGCCGCGGCGAACCCGGACCGGCGGGTGGCGGTGTTCACCCACGGCGGCGTGATCGGCGAGATCTTCGCACAGGCCAGCCGGGCACTCGACCGGTTCGCCTTCCTCGGCGCGGACAACGGTTCGGTGTCGCATCTGGTGGTGCACGGCGAAAACTGGATCGTGCGCCGGTTCAACGACACCGCTCACCTGGCCGCGCCGCTCGGCTGACGCCGCCGGATCCGCCCGTCCGCGACCAGCTGCACGCCTCACCAGCACGGCGACCGATTCGGCGGCCAGCAACCCGATCAGCACGAGGACCTGGGTGGTCCCGGCCTGCAGCGGGCTCGCGCCGCCGAGCAGCACGCCGACATACGCGCCGGGCAGCGTGACCAGTCCGACCGTGCGGGTCTGGTCCAGTGCGGGGATCAGTGCCTGGCCCGCCGACGGACGGCAGATCTCCAGCGCGGCAGGCCGGGGCAGGAACCCCAGCGCGAGCGCGGCTTCGTACTCGCCGTGGCGCTGGGCCAGCTCGTCGAGCGCGCGGCGGGCGGCCTGCGAGGTCGCGGACATCGCGCCGCCGATGACGATCCCGGCGATCGGCACCACCGCGATCGGCCGCGCGGGCACGACTCCCGAGCCGAGCACGAGGGCCAGCACCGGCGCCACGCCCGAGGCCAGCGCCAGCGCGACCCAGCCGACGTGCCGTCGCGCCCCGATCCGGGCGGCCGAAGTACCCGCCGCGATCGCGAACATCGCCAGCACGAACAGCCCGGTCAGCCAGCCCGAGCGCAGGATCACGGTGATCACCAGCGAAACGAGCGCCAGCTGCGCGACCGCCCGTACCGCGGCCACGACCACGGCACGGCCCTGTCCCAACCCGCCGTAGCGCACGACCGCGGCACCGGCGAGCGTGAGTACCACCAGGACCGCCACCAGGGCGGGGCCGAAGCCGATCGCCGCGTTCACCATGGGGATCTTGCCTCAGCGGGCCTCACGCCGTGCAGCTGAGCCGGGTCCCTTTCCCCGTCACGGACTGCCGGGCGACGACCGTGCCGTCCACCCGGATGCGGCAGGCCAGCGCGCCGGCTCCGGCGTTCTGCACGACGAGACCCGAGAAAACCTGTGCACCGGCGGAGGCCGAACGGTGCACGGTGACCGACCACGGCGTGGCGACTTCGGCCTGCTGTTCGAGGTCGCCACCGTCGGCGACATAGGTGAGGTTGTGCGCCCCGCCGGAACCGGTCAGCTCGTACACGACGGTGCGGCGCACGCTCTCGTCGACGGCAGGCTGGGCGGCCACCGCGTCCCCGGCCGAGCCGGTCCGGCCGGTGGATGCGGCTCGGCCTGTCTTGCCGGTTGTTCCGGTCTGGCCGATGGTCCCGGTCTCGGCAGTGGTCCCCGTTTGCCCGGTGGTCCCCGTTTGCCCGGTGGTCCCCGTTTGCCCGGTGGTCCCCGCTTGCCCGGTGGTCCCCGCTTGCCCGGTGGTCCCCGCTTGCCCGGTGGTCCCGGCCTGCCCAGTGGTTCCGGTCTGTCCGGTGGCCGCGGCTTGCCCGGCCGATCCGGCCCGGCCGCTCGTTCCCGTCCAGCCCGCTTTCCGGCCGGCCGAGCCGGCCGGTCCGCCGCTTGCCGCAGGCCCGGTCGCCGCCGCGCCGGCCGGATCGGGTTGCCCGGGACCGGAGCCGGGGATCAGGTACCCGGCCACGGCGGCCGCGAGCACCCCGAGCACCACCGCCACCCTGCCGAGCGGCCGCAGCCGGTCCGGCTTTCCCCGGTCCGCCGTGGGCCGGGCCGCACCAGGAACATCCATCGAGAGGTCTTCTCTCCTCGAGCGCGCTCGGCGTGAACGCGGCTGAGCAGGACGTCCTGTTTCTCGGCGGATAGTCACGCGGCGTTACCCACACCGGCGTATCCGAGAATTCTTCACCCTTTTGGGTGGACTCGATGGTCAGTCCACGAGCCCCGAGTCGGCGAGCATCCGCAGGACGCGCTGTCCGGCGGGTGGGCACGCGCCCGCGTCGGCCGAGCCCAGCCAGGCGGTTTCGGCGATCTCCGCGGACGGCATCGGCTCACCCGTGTGACCGGCGGTGTAGCAGGTCATCCGCACGCGGCGGCCGTCGGCGAACCCGTCCGCCGGTTCGTCGAGGAGTGCGAAGAACCGGAAGCTCATCGGGTCGAGCCGCACGCCGAGTTCCTCGCGGATCTCCCGGCAGAGCCCCTCGACGTCCCCTTCGCCCGGCTCGCGTTTGCCGCCGGGCAGGTAGAACTTGGCCTTGCCGGTGGTCCGCACGGACAGCAGCCGCCGGTCGCGGACGTGGACCCAGGCAAGCGAGTCGATCGGGATCATGGCCGCATTCTGTCGTACCCGGGCGGCACAACTGCGGTGTGTATCGCGAGACGCCTCCGCCGGCCGTGCTGCGCGGCACCGTGCGCTGCCTGTGGGAGTCGGTGGAGCACGGCCCGAAGCGGATCGTGCCCGACGGCTGCGTGGACCTGGTCGTGGGAGGCGGCGAGGTATTCGTCGCCGGACCGGACACCGGGGCGTGGACGTCCGAATTCGCCCCGGGCACGCACCTGCGCGGACTCCGGCTCCGTCCGGGCGCGGCGGCCCCGGTACTCGGTGCAGGCGCGAACGAGCTACGCGACCAGCGAGTACCGCTCGCGCGGCTGTGGAGCCCTTCCCGTGCGGACGAAATCCTCAACGGCCGTGCCCTCGCCGACACCGTGCGCCCGGCCGTCCCCGATCCGGTGGTGGACCGGATGCTCGCCCATCTGGCGCAGGCGCCCGCCCGCATCGGCGCCGCGCCGAACGGGGTGGGGGAACGTCAGCTGCGCCGCCGGTTCATCCTGGCCGTCGGCTACGGACCGGCCACCTACCTGCGGATACTCCGCTTCCAGCGGGCAATCGCCCGCGCCCCGGCCAC
The DNA here is from genome assembly GCF_039536925.1 of Amycolatopsis ultiminotia. Taxonomy (NCBI): domain Bacteria; kingdom Bacillati; phylum Actinomycetota; class Actinomycetes; order Pseudonocardiales; family Pseudonocardiaceae; genus Amycolatopsis; species Amycolatopsis ultiminotia. The sequence continues at coordinate 57,965 of NZ_BAAAZN010000026.1, forward strand.
AGCCGGGCTGGCAGCCCTCGCCACCGCCGCGGGCTACGCCGACCAGGCCCACCTGTCGCGGGAATGCCGGACCCTCACCGGGCTGCCGCCGAACACGTACTTCTCCCGCCACGCCACCGGCTGAACCCACCACCCCCGACGAAACCACCGGTGTCGCCTGCTCCGGACCCGGCACTCCCGGCGGAACCATGCGCACCGGTTTGCCTCACCGCCGACTCGGATCCGCCACATCCGACGAAAACCACCCACGCCTGGCACCCACGCCGACCAACCCACCGCACCGGCAAGGTCACGCCAGTCGCCTCACTGCCGGCCCGGACCCGCCGCCCCGGAGCTACCCGCGCCGGCTTCGCCCACCAGCCGACCTGACCTTCCCCGGCGAGGTCACCACGTCGGCTTAGCCCCCGACCGGTTCGACCCATCGCATCCGGCGAAACCAGGCACGTCCCCCGCGGAATCGAGCCGGTGCTCGTGGCCCGGACGAAGACCGGGCGGCACGCCGATCCTGCCAAGCGCCGTCGACCGGGACCGTTGCGCCCGGCGGTCCCGGGGAGGCTGGGCTGTCGCCGGATGCTGTCCGCCTCGCCTGACGAGGCACCGGGCTACTCCCCCGCGCCCGCCGCGAGGTTGTGCTGGTGTGCAAGGAAGTGTGCGATCTCCGCGGTCGCCGGGTACAGAGCGCGGTAGCGGGTGTAGAACTCGTCGTAGGTGTCCGCGCGGGCCGGGTCGGGGCGGATCACTTCCGCGACCGGGTTCCAGGCCTCGACGTCCGGGTCCTGGCCCACGGCGACGGCGGCGAGCAGTGCGTCGCCGAACGCCGCGCCGATCGTTTCGGTGGGTACGTGCTGGTCCTCGCGAGTCACGTCGCTCACGATCCCGGTCCACACCCGGCCCTGGGTGCCGCCCCCGACGGCGACCAGCCGCCGCGCCGGGCCACCCATCGCTTCCAGGTTGTGGCGCACCCCGTACGCGGTTCCCTCGAGCGCGGCCCGGTACAGCTCGGCCTGTCCGTGCCCGGTGGTCAGCCCGGCCAGCACGCCGCGTGCCTCGGGATCGGGCACGGGCGTCCGTTCGCCCGCGAAGTACGGCAGCATCAGCAGCCCCCGGCTGCCGGCGGGCACCTCGCCGGCAGCGGCCACCAGCGGGGCGAAATCACCGTCGAACAGATCGCGCAGCCAGTCGGTGATCGCACCCGAGGTGGCCATGCCCGCGGCGAGCGAATAGCTGCCGGGCAACACGCCGCGCGTCGCCCACAGTCCCGGCACCGGACGCGGCGTGGCTGTCTGCTGGATCAAGAACATGGTGGTGCCGTACATGATCATCGTGTCGCCCGGTGCCACGACGCCCGCACTCGCCGCTTCGGCCCACGCGTCGACGGTGCCGCAGGTGACCGGCATCCCGGCAGGCAGACCGGTTTCCGCGGCGTCCGCCGCGGTCACCGTGCCGGCCACCTCGCTCGGCCAGGCCAGCCGGGGCAGCTCGATCCCCGGCGCGACGAGCGCGGCCCAGTCGGCGGCCCAGTCCCCGGTTCGCAGGTCGTACATCGGATCGCACTGGCTCGCCGAGTGGTGGTCGAGCACGTACGCGCCGGTGAGCCGCTGCACCAGATAGGAACTCGCCATCAGGAACCGCCGCGCGCGGGCGGCGACCTCCGGTTCGTGGCGGTACAGCCAGCGCCACTTCGGGCCCACCGCCTGGCTGGACAGCGCGCTGCCGCACCGCTCCACAATGGACTCTGCGCCGAGTTCCGCGGTGAGCTCGGTGATCTCCGCACTCGCGCGGGTGTCCACGCCGTAGAGGATCGCCGGGCGCACCGGACGTCCGGCGTCGTCGGCAGGCAGCAGCACCGGGCCGATCCCGCTCACCGCGAGCCCGGCAGGCGGGGTGCCGTCCGCGGCCGTGAGCAGCTCCCGCACGAGCGCGGTGAACCCGGCCCACCAGACGGTTTCCGCGTCGTGTTCGAACCAGCCCGGACGCGGGCGGGAGGTCGTGTGCGGGCGGCTCGCCCGCGCCAGTACAGTGCCGTCCGCACCCACCAGGACGCCCTTCGCACTGGACGTGCCGATGTCGACGCCGAGCAGCGGGCCCGGTTGCACCGCGGTACCTCCGGTGAGCGGACGGTAAACGATTACCGAGGACGCTATTCTTCGGTCACCGGAGTGTCAAGGAAGCCAGGACGAGGAGGCGCGGTGGCCACCATCAGCGACGTCGCCGCCAGGGCGGGGGTCTCCACGGCGACCGTGTCCAGGACGCTGAACGGGAAGTCCACTGTGGACCCGGAGCTCGCCGCGCGGGTCGTCGCGGCGGCCGAGGAACTCGGTTACCACCCGAACGGACTGGCCAGGAACCTGCGCCGCCAGGAGACCGCGGTGCTCGCGTTGATCATCTCCGACGTGGAGAACCCGTTCTTCACCTCGCTCGCCCGCGGGGTCGAGGATCTGGCGCAGGTGTCGGGCTATTCGGTGGTGCTGTGCAATTCGGACGAGAACGCCGACAAGGAACGCCGGTACCTCGACGTGGCGCTGCAGGAACGGGTCGCCGGCGTGGTGCTCTCCCCCACCGGTCCCGCGACGAACGTCGCGCTGCTGCGCCGGCTGGGCACCCCGGTGGTGGCGGTCGACCGGCCGCTCACCGGCACCGACGGCGACCAGGTGCTGGTGGACACCCGCCGCGCCGCCCGGGACGCGACGCGGCATCTGATGACCGGCGGATACCGCCGGGTCGGCTGTCTGAGCGGCCCGGCCGGGGTGCGCACCGCCGACGACCGGCTGACCGGCTACCTGGACGCGGTCGGCGAGGAGAACGCGCTCTGCCGCCGGGCGCGGTACCGGGCCGAAGGCGCCCGGCTGGCCGCAGGCGAACTGCTGGATCTGCCTGTCCCGCCGGACGCGCTGCTCATCGCCAACAGCACGATGGCGATCGGTGTGCTGGAGGCACTGGCCGCCCGCGGCCTGCGCCCCGGCCGCGACGTGGGTCTGGTCTCCTTCGACGACGCCCCGTGGGCCCCGCTGATCGACCCGCCGCTCACCGTGGTGGCCCAGCCCGCGTACGAGATCGGCCGGGTCGCCGCCCAGCTCCTGCTCGCCCGCATCGCCGACAGCACCCGCACCGCAGTCACGGAAACCCTGGACGCCCGGCTGATCGAACGGCAAAGCTCCCGGCGCTGACCCGTCGAGCGACGGGAGCCGGCCGTCGCGCAGCAAGAAACCCGCCGCAGCGGAGCGAGAACCCGGGCGGTCGCGCACGCGCGGCCCGGCGCTTACCCGCAAGACCCGGCCGTGGGGCGACCGGCGGGTGCGCAAGAAACCCGATTGTCGCGGGAAATCCGGGCGGCACGTCCGGCAGGCACACCCGGCTGGTCGGCTACCGGGTGCGAGCCGGCCCGGCAAGCCCGAACCCACGGCCCAGCACGGCCCGGATGACGGACCGCCTGCCGCACTGGGATCCCGGCGAAAGCAGAGGATCCCGGCGAAAGCAGAGGGTCTCGGCCGAAGAAAGGATCCCGGCCGAACAGCGGCTCCCGGTGAAAGAGCGGCTCCCGGCGGAACGGAAGGGTGGACGACGTACCTGGGGGCCGGCGTCGAGCCGACCCCCGGGCACGTCCCACCCCCTGTCCCCCCAGCACCGGCGGTCGCCGGAGCCCGCGCGAGCCTGAGGCGGAGAAATCGATTACCACAGTGAACGTAAGTGCGCCACGAGGGAGTGTCAAGAACACGAAAGCCTGGACAACCCTGCCTGGCCGGGGCACACTGACTCGAAATTGCCTACTCATCGTGTTGGGTGCTGTGCGATACGTGTCGATCTTTGATGAATTCGCCCACATTTCGGACAGGAACCGCACGAACCCGCACATCCGCGCTAGTCTGAGCGCATGTCAGTCGCGCTGGAGAATGTTCTCGCCAGAGCTGGGCTCAAGGCCGATGCGAACGCCTTCCTCACGCTCGTGGAGGACGCGGCCCGCCGGTTGTCCCCGCCGAACCCCGACCCTGCACACTACTTCTCCCCCGATCAGGTCGCCGCGCTCTCCGGCGCGGGCCTCGACCTGAGCCCACGCGGGGAGGGCGAGCCCGATTTCCGTGCGCGCACCGTCGCCGCGCACGCCGTGCTGGCCGACTCCGCACTGTCGGTCGGGCAGGCCGCGGAGATGCTCAACGTCGACGACAGCCGCATCCGCCACCGGCTCAACGAAGGCAGGCTCACCGGCTGGAAGGACCAGGGGTGGCGACTGCCCGGATGGCAGTTCAACGGCTCCGGCGTGCTGCCCGGCCTCGAGGTCGTGCTGCGCGCGATTCCCGCGGACCAGCCGGCACTGGTCGTCGCGGCCTTCATGAACACCCCGCAGACGGACCTGGTGATCAGCGACCGCCCGGCCACGCCCCGCCAGTGGCTGCTCGCCGGCGGCGACCCGGACCAGGTCGCCCGCCTGGTCGCCACGCTCGGCGAGCCGTTCTAGGCTGACCGGCAAGATCACCGACACAGGACGGACAACCACCGACGCATGGCCCGGCTCCCCCTGCCACCGGCGCGGTCCGTCCTGGTCAAGGAGCTGGATCGGGACCACGACGTGGTGGCGGTCCAGCCCGAGACCAGGCTGGTCCGCATCTTCACCGCACACGGCAACCACCCGCAGCAGTGGAACACGTTCCGCTACACCGGCCCGCTCCCGCACGGGCGGTTCGACCAGCAGCAGCCCGGACGAGGCGGGCAGCCGGTCACCGACCCCGCCGACGGCGTGCTGTACTTCGGCCTGACCGTGCGCACCAGCATCGCCGAGGTTTTCCAGACCACCTCCACCGTGGACCGCACCACCCGCGGCCCGCGGCTGGTCGTGGTGCGGCCGATCCGGGCCCTGCGGATGCTCGACCTCAGCGGCCTGTGGCCGACCAGGGTCGGCGCCTCGCAGGAGATCTCCAGCGGGCCGAAGAAGATCACCCAGGCCTGGGCACGCGCGATCCGCGCGGCGATGCCCGATCTCGACGGCCTGTGGTATCGCTCGTCGATGGACTCCGGCGGTCCCGCGGTGTGCCTGTGGGATCCGCCGGCAGGCGCGGCCCTGCCGATCGCCCCGGACGTCCTGCTGCCGCTGGACCATCCGGGGCTGGACGTACCGCTCGGCCGGGTGTGCGAGGAGCTGAACTACACGCTGCTCAGCTGAGGTGGCGCGACCACCACTCCAGCACCGCGGCGAAGCGCTGCACCCGGTGCCGGGGCCGGCCCGTGCGGGACAGCTCGTGGCCCTCGCCGGGAAAGAGCAGGAATTCCGGATCCGCCCCCGCCCGGCGCAGCGCCACGAACATCCGCTGCGCCTGTTCCAGCGGGCACCGCCAGTCCTGTTCGGAATGCACCACGGCGAACGGGATCCGCACGTCCGCGGCGTAGCTGAGCGGGCTGCGTTCGCGTTGCACCTCGGGATCCGTGCCGACGTACGCCTTCGTGAAGAAGTAGCCGATGTCGGAGCTGCCCAGGAACGAATCCCAGGCGTTCACCGCCCGCTCGCTCCACCCGGCACGGAACCGCTCGGGGTGCTTCGCGGCGACCCAGCTGGTCATGAACCCGCCGTAGGAACCGCCCATGATGCCGACCCGGGACGAGTCGAGGTCCGGCCGTTCGAGCGCCTTGTCGAGCAGCGCAAGCACATCTTCGACGTCCACGGTGCCCATGGCGTGCACCACCGAGCGCCCGTGCGCCTGCCCGTACCCGGCCGAACCGCGCGGGTTGCCCAGCACCACCGCATAGCCGGCCGAGGCGTACACCTGGGCTTCGTCGAACACTGCCCACTCCTGCTGGGTGAACGGGCCGCCGTGCACCACCCGCAGCACCGGATGCGGTCCGTCGCCGTCGGGGAGCACCAGCCAGCCGTGCACCGGGTAGCCGTCCGCAGCGGTGGTGTTCAGCTCCTCGACACGGCAAAGTCCCTTGTCCCGCAACGTCTTCGAGTAATCCGTGAGCACCCGTGGGCGGTCCCCGCCGAGCACCACGATCTCACCCGCCGTCTCCGGCGTCGCGACCACGGCGACCACCGTGTCGCCGTCCGCCGCGAACCCGTGGACCGCCGACTGGCCGCTGTGCAGCACCCGCAGGCTGTCGAGTTCGGCATTCTCCGCGGACGCGGGGACTGCCCGAAGTTCGACGGCGCCGCGATTGCGCACCGGCACCAGCACCTCGTCCGCCAACGGGATCGCCGGACCGGCGCCGGACTCGACGTCGACGGTCTCCTGGTCGGTCAGCCGCCGCGGCTCCGCGCCCGCAACCACGGCGTACAGCCCGGTGTTGGTGGCCACCAGTACACCGTCCGCATAGGACGTACCGAGGTAGTAGAGCGCGCCGTCCCGGCCGAACACCGGGTACTTCGCCTCGCCGGGGCAGGAGACCAGCAGCTCGGGTTCCCCGCCGCCGGCCGGGAAGGCCACCAGGTCGTTCGACAGCGTCTCCACCCGGTCGAACTCCTGCGGTACCACCACGACGACACGTTCGCCGTCCGGCGTCCACGCCGGTTCCTGCACGTCGTAGTCCGCCGGTGAAAGCGGCTCCGGCTCCCCGCCTTCGCCGGTCTCTTCATCGATGCCGAGCACGAACAGCCGCTTCGGCCGGTCCCGCAGGAAACCGATGTTGTCGATCCGGTAGTCCAGCCGCGTGATCCGGCGGGGCTGCTCGGCGTCCGCCTCCGGCGTCCGGCCGTCCGTGTCTTCGGTGCCGTAACGTCCCGCTTCGGGCAGCCGGGCGGTGCACGCGAGGCGCCGCGAATCCGGCGCCCACACCGGTTCGTCCGCACCGAGCGGGAACGACGTCAGCCGGCGCGCTTCGCCGCCTTCGGCAGGCATCACGTGCACCTGCGGACTGCCTTCGGCGGCCTTGCCTTCGCCGGCACGCAGGAACGCGACCCAGCGCCCGTCCGGCGAGATCGCCGGCGCCGAGTCACGCGGACCGTACGTCCACGGCCGGTCGCCCCCGTCGGCGAGCGAGACCCGGCGCAGTGCGGTGTGGTTCCGGTCTGCCTCGAGATCGGGCCTGCTCACCGTGGTGAGCAGCAGCTCACCACGCAGCGCGGGACGGCCGGGGACGACGAGTGCTTCGATGTCGGCAGGACGCATGCCGACGACCGTACCGGACCTTTAGCAAAGCGAACGACCTATTTCGCCTCGACGCCCGCGCGCTCGTCGCGCCGGGCCTTGGCCAGGCTCAGCACCGTGGTGACGGCCAGCACGACCACGATCACGCCGAGGGATACCCAGTTGCTGATGTCGAGCCAATCCGGCGCCACGTGGTATTCGTGCAGCGCATGCAGCACCAGCTTGGCGCCGATGAAGGCGAGGATCACCGCGAGGCCGTAGCTCAGGTACACCAGCTTGTTCACCAGCCCGCCGAGCAGGAAGTACAGCTGCCGCAAGCCCATCAGCGCGAACGCGTTGGCGGTGAACACCAGGAAGGCGTCCTGGGTGATGCCGAAGATCGCCGGGATCGAGTCCACCGCGAACAGCAGATCGGCCGAGCCGATCGCCACGATCACCAGCAGCATCGGGGTGATCATCCGCTTGCCGTCCCGCTTGACCAGGTACTTGTGCCCGTGGAAATCGTCGGCGACCGGGAACAGCTTGCGCACCCAGCGGGTGACCGCGTTCTCCTGGTACTGCTCGTCCTCGCTCTTGCCGCGCAGCATGCTGATCGCGGTCCAGACCAGTACCGCACCGAAGAGGAAGAAGACCCAGACGAACTGGTTGATCAGCGCTGCGCCGACCGCGATGAACACGCTGCGCATCGCCAGCGCGAGCAGGATGCCGACCAGCAGCACCCGGTGCTGGTGGATCACCGGCACCTTGAACGAGGCCATGATGATCATGAAGATGAACAGGTTGTCGACGCTCAGCGAGTACTCGGTGATGTAGCCGGTGAAAAATTCGACGCCCGGGTCGTGCCCGGCGAAGATCCACACGCCGGCACCGAACAGCACGGCGCACGCGACGTAGAAGATCACCCAGCGCGCGGCCTCGCCGGTCTTCACCTCGTGCGGCTTGCGATCGACGATCACCAGGTCGAGGCCGATCAGCGCGAGCAAGCCACCGACCGTGGCGAACCACAGCCACACGGGAACGGTCATGAAAACAAACCTCCGGATAGTGCGCAGCAGCAACTAACCGGAGGTCTCTTCCGCCGGTTTCACAACCCGGCCGGCGGTGCCGGGGGCCGGTGCCCGGCGAGCGCCCGTGATCATCGCGATCACCGTGCTCACCGGAGGTCCGGGCCGCCGTGCTGACGACACCGCCGCGGAGGAATACTCCCCTCACAGCGCGTTCAGTGTGCCGGTTGCCCGCGGCGAACGCCAGCGGTGGTCACCCGCGTCACCGGGCCGGGCCTGTTACCTGCGTCACCGGCCGCTCGAAAGGGTGAGATCGGTGTCTGATCCGTGTGAACCCGGCGCGACGTTCTCAGGAAAGCTCCCATAACGTCGGCACGTGCCCCGAATCCCGCTCCCGCGCACGCGCGGAACCCGGCTCACCGCGCTGGCCGCAGTCGTGCTGGTGGTCGCCGCCGCCGTGGCGGTCTGGACGACCCGCGACACCGGCCCGGCGCCGGTCCGGACCCAGGACGCCGTCGTCGCGATGCCTGCCGCGCCCGGCTCCGCCGAACAAGTCCGCATCGACACCACGACCTACTACCCCGAGCGCACTCCCGCCCCCGCGGTGTTGCTGGCGCACGGCTTCGGCGGGGACAAGACCAGTGTGGATCCGCAGGCGAAGGAACTCGCCCAGCGCGGGTTCCTCGTGCTGACCTGGTCCGCGCGCGGGTTCGGCCACAGCACCGGCCGGATCGGGCTCAACGACCCGGACGGCGAAGTCGCCGACGCGAGCAGGCTGATCGACCGGCTGGTGGCAAGCCACGAGGTCGCCACCGGCCAGGACGGCGCACCCGAGCTGGCGGTCACCGGCGCCTCCTACGGCGGTGCGCTCTCGCTGCTGCTCGCAGGCACCGATCACCGGGTGCGCGCGATCGCCCCGGTGATCACCTACAACGACCTCGGGCAAGGCCTGGTGCCGAACGCGGCGGCGACCGCAGCCGGAGACGCGAAAACCCCGGCAGCGGGTGCGTTCGCCCCGGACGGGGTCTTCAAGAAGAGCTGGGCAGGCATCTTCTTCTCCGCCGGATCCGGTGCCGCGGCGAGCGGCGCGCCCTCGTCCGAAGCACCCGAAGCGGGCCAGGAAACCACGGACAACGGGGACACGGCAGGCAACAGCGGCACGTCGCCGCAGGCCGCCGCCCCGGCCGAAGGCAGTGGACAACCGGGAGGTGGGCAACCCGGCCGTGCACAGCAACCGGCCGCGGACCCGTGCGGCCGCTTCACCCCGGCGGTGTGCCAGGCCTACACGGAGCTCGCGACCGCGGGCAAGGCAAGCCCGCAGACCGTCGAGCTGCTGCGCCGGGTCTCCCCCTCCTCGGTCACGAACCGGATCACCGTGCCGACGTTGCTCGTGCAGGGCGAGAGCGACACGTTGTTCGGCCTCGACCAGTCCGACGCCACCGCACGGCAGATCGCCGCGGCGGGCGGGCCGGTCCGCACGATCTGGTACACCGGCGGCCACGACGGCGGTTCCCCCGGCCCGCAGCTGCGCGCGAAGATCGGCGACTTCCTGTGGTCCTCGCTGACCGGCGAGGGCGAGCCCGGCCGAGGCTTCGCCTACGACGTGCAGGGCACGTTGCGGGCCAACGGAACCCCGTCCGTGCGCACGGTCTCCACCGACGCCTATCCCGGGCTGGGCGGTGCAGGCACCGAACGCCGTCCGACGGCGCTCGCCGGTCCGCAACAGGAGGTCGTGCGGCCGGCCGGCGCGAACCCCTCGGCCGTGAGCGGCATCCCCGGGCTCAACGGGCTCGCCGCCGGTTCGTCGCGGCTGACCCCGTTGTTCGGCTCCGATCCGCCGGGGCAGTCCGCGCAGTTCGGCACCGCCCCGTTCGACAGCCAGGTCCTCGTGGCCGGCTCCAGCACGGTGCGGCTGCGGATCGCGACCGACCCGGCACACCCGCTGCCGGAGGCGGTGCTGTTCGCGAAGCTCTACGACGTGGGCACGGACGGCAGCCGCGTACTGCCCGCGAACGCGGTGGCGCCGCTGCGGGTGAGCGGACTGCCCGCCGACGGCACACCGGTGGACGTCACGGTGACCCTGCCCGGCATCGTGCGCCCGATCGAGGCCGGACATTCGCTGCGGCTGGTCGTCGGCAGCACTGACCAGTCGTACTCCGTGCCCGAGCAGCCGGGAGTGTTCCGCGTCGGTCTCGCACCGGGTGGCTCGCTCGCGGTCCCGGTCGTACCCGGTGCCTCGGCGGGCGCTCCGGTGCCTGCCGGGCAGCTGATCGGTATCGGCGTGACCCTGCTCGTCGGGATCGCCGCGCTGGTGGTGGCCGCGATCCGGCGGCGGCGGGCACACGACGTCGACCCGGATCTGGCCGGCACACCGCTGGTGATCAGCGGGCTGCGCAAGCAGTACCCGGGCGGTTTCGTGGCGGTGCAGGACCTTTCGTTCCGGGTGGAGCCGGGACAGGTACTCGGCCTGCTCGGTCCCAACGGCGCGGGCAAGACCACCACGCTGCGCATGCTGATGGGCCTGATCACGCCCACCGAGGGCGAGATCAGGGTGTTCGGGCACCGGATCACGCCGGGTGCGCCGGTGCTGTCGCGGATCGGGTCCTTCGTGGAGGGTTCCGGGTTCCTGCCGCACCTTTCCGGGAAGGCGAACCTGGAGCTGTACTGGGCCGCCACCGGACGGCCCGCGGAGCGGGCGCACTTCACCGAGGCGCTGGAGATCGCCGGACTCGGCGACGCGGTGCACCGGCGGGTGAAGACCTACAGCCAGGGCATGCGGCAGCGGCTCGCGATCGCGCAGGCGATGCTCGGCCTGCCGGAGCTCATGGTGCTCGACGAACCGACCAACGGGCTCGACCCGCCGCAGATCCACCAGATGCGCGAGGTGCTGCAGCGCTACGCCGCCACCGGGCGCACCGTCGTGGTGTCGAGTCATCTGCTGGCCGAGGTCGAGCAGACCTGTTCGCACGTCGTGGTGATGCACCGCGGCACGCTGGTGGCCTCCGGTGAGGTCGGCGAGCTGGCCGCGTCCAGCGGGGAGGCCACCTTCCGGGTCGGCGATCCGGCGGCCGCCGCGGCGGCGCTCAAGGCCGTCGGCGGCGTCTCGGACATCGAGACCGAAGGCGACCTCGTGCACGCCAACCTCGACGGGATGCCGCGGGCCGAGGCGGTGGCGGCACTCGTGCGCGCCGGCGTCCCGGTGGAACAGGCCGGGCCGCGGCGCCGGCTGGAAGACACGTTCCTGCAGCTGGTGGGAGAGGATTCATGAACGACACCAACGGTGCAGGCGGGGTGCACACCGACCCCGCGGCGTTGCGGGAGCTGACCGAGCTGGCCACCGCCGAGCGGACCGAGGTGGGCCCGGACGGCGCGGTGGCCGGCTACCGCGCCGGGCGCACGCTGCGGCTGGGCGTGGAGCTGCGGCGGCAGCTGCGCCGCCGGCGGACCCAGCTGGTGCTGGCGTTCGTCGCGGTGCTGCCGTTCATCCTGGTGGTGGCGTTCGAGATCGGGCAGTCGAGCCCGAACCGCCGCTCGGGCGGGTTCGTGGACCTCGCGACGGCGAGCGCACCGAACTTCGTGGTGCTCGCGTTCTTCGTGTCCGGTACTTTCCTGCTGCCGATGATCGTCGCGTTGTTCTTCGGCGACACGATCGCGAGCGAATCGTCGTGGTCGAGCCTGAAGTACCTGCTGGCGATCCCGGTGCCACGGCACCGGCTGCTGCGGCAGAAGGCCGCGGTGTCCGGCCTGCTCTCGGTCTCCGCGCTGGTGCTGCTGCCGCTGGTGTCCCTGCTGGTGGGGGTGCTCTGGTACGGGGCAGGCGATGCGATCAGCCCCACCGGCGACGCGATCTCCTTCGGGGACAGCATGCTCGCGCTGCTGCTGTCCACTGTGTACATCGTGGTGCAGCTGGCCTGGGTGGCCGGGCTGGCGCTGCTGCTGAGCGTGTCCACCGAGGCCCCGCTCGGCGCGGTGGGCGGCACGGTGCTGGTCGCGATCCTGTCGCAGATCCTCGACCAGATCACCGCGCTGGGCGGGTTGCGCAATTACCTGCCCACGCACTACTCCTTCGCCTGGATCGACCTGATCTCCACCGACATCGACTGGAACAACCTGGCGAGCGGCGCGCTGTCGTCGCTCATCTACGCCACGGTGTTCCTGCTGCTGGCCGGCCGCCGGTTCGCACGCAAGGACGTCACCAGCTGATCGGCCGCTGTCCGGTCCGGCGTCATCCGACGAACCGGACCGGACGGCGGTACGGTGCTGCGCGTGACGATCCACCTCGAGCTCCACGACGGCATCGCCCTGACCACCCTCGATCGCGGCCTCGACACCGCCACCTGCGCCGAGCTGGTGCTCAAACTCGAGGAGGCCGACGCGGCCGGAGCCCGCGCCGTGGTGCTCACCGGCACCGGCGACACGTTCTCCCCCGGCGTCGATCTGGCGCGTCTCACCGAGGGCGGAGCCCGTTACGCCGAGGAATTCCTCCCCACGCTGTCCGACGCGCTGCTGGCGGTCTTCGGTTTCCCGCACCCGGTGGTGGCCGCGGTCAACGGCACCGCACTCGGTGCCGGGCTGGTACTGGCCGCCGCGTGCGACCACCGCGTCGCCGCCGACGGCGACGGCCGCCTGGGCGTTCCCGACCTTCTGGTGGGTGTGCCGTTCCCGTTGGCAGCACTGGAGATTCTCCGCTGCGCCTACGGCACCACCCCGCTGCCCGCGCTCGCCTACAGCGGCGCAACCCTCACCGTCGCGGACGCGCTGGCCCGGGGTCTGGTCGACGAGGTCGTACCGGCCGGGGAACTGGCGACCCGCGCGCACGAAATGGCGGCGCGCCTGGCCACCCTGCCCACCGAGGCGTTCGCACACACCAAAGCCCAGCTGCGCCAGCCGTACCACGAGCGCATCGCGGAAAACCGCGTCGCCGACGACGCCCACGTGGAACACCTGTGGGGCACGGAATCCACGCTCGCCGCAGTCAAGTCCGCTGTGGACAACGGCTGACCGGCCACGCTCCGCAGCACTCGACGTGGCTCAACCGGCCGTCGGCTGAAAAGCTGTCGACACCGGTCGTGCCCAAGCGGCTGCTCCCGCAACGGCAGGCAGATCACACCGCGCGACGACACGACGAGCGCCCCACCCCGGGTGACGGTGCGGCAACCTCCTGACCGCAGTAACCGACGAAGCACCGGTTGCTGCCACTGCGAGTGCCGTCGAGCTCGCCCTCCGCACCCCGGCGCTCCCACCGCACCGGCGGCAGCCACCCCGGCCCCACCCGGCCCAGCACGTTCCGGCCTGTGCTGTCCCCCGGCTGTGCTGTCCCCCGCACGAAGCAAACCGCGCAGGACAAACCCGGCGCACCACAACCAGCCACCCCGCGCGCCGCGGACCCACCCCAGCCGACCCGCACCCAGCACGAACCGACCCGCACCCGAGTCAAGCCCGGCGTCCGGCAAACCGGGTACCGACGGCACTCGCGACGCGACGGTCGACCACCTCCGGGCCCCTCCCGATGCCCTTCCTCGGCCCGTCTCCCTGCTCACCCGGCCTTCTCCCGACCTTGCTCGGCCCGGCCCTCTTCCGACCTTGCTCGGCCCCGGCCCTCTCCTGACCTTGCTCGCCCCGGCCCTCTCCCGACCTACTCGGCCCCGGCCTTCTCCCGACCTTGCTCGCCCCGGTCCTCTCCCGGCCTGCTTGCCCGGCCCCTACCCCGGTCCGCTCACCCGGCCCTTCCTCAGTCCGTCTCCCCGCTCGCCCGGCCCGTCCTGGCCCCTCCCCCTGCTCGCCCGGTCCGCTCCCGGCCTGCCGGGCTTCCCGCCGGCCTGCCCTCCCCGCCGACCCGCGGGAAGGGCTACTTGATGCCTGCCGCGTCCATGCCGCGGAGTTCCTTCTTCAGGTCGGACACCTCGTCGCGCAGCCGGGCGGCCAGTTCGAACTGCAGGTCGCGGGCGGCCTGCATCATCTGGTCGGTCATCTGCTGGATCAGGTCGGCCAGTTCGGCGCGCGGCATGGACGAGACGTTCTTCTCGGTGAGCACGCCCGAGCTGCGCACCCGGTCGCCCTGTTCCGGTTTCTTGCCGCGTGAGGAGTTGCGGCCCGAGCCGCCGACCGCGACCGAGTCCTGCGAGTCCTCGGCCTCGCTGTAGACGCGGTCGAGGATGTCCGCGATCTTCTTGCGCAGCGGCTGCGGGTCCAGCCCGCGCTCCTCGTTGTAGGCGACCTGTTTGGCACGGCGGCGGTCGGTCTCGTCGATCGCGTACTGCATCGAGTCGGTGATCTTGTCCGCGTACATGTGGACCTCGCCGGACACGTTGCGCGCCGCGCGGCCGATCGTCTGGATCAGTGACGTGCCGCTGCGCAGGAAGCCCTCCTTGTCCGCGTCGAGGATCGCGACCAGCGACACCTCGGGCAGGTCGAGCCCCTCACGCAGCAGGTTGATGCCGACCAGCACGTCGAAGTCCCCGGCACGCAGCTGGCGCAGCAGCTCGACGCGGCGCAGCGTGTCGACCTCCGAGTGCAGGTAGCGCACCCGGACGCCCAGCTCCAGCAGGTAGTCGGTGAGGTCCTCGGCCATCTTCTTGGTGAGCGTGGTGACGAGCACCCGCTCGTCCTTGTCCGCGCGCTCGCGGATCTCGTGCACCAGATCGTCGATCTGGCCCTCGGTGGGTTTCACGACCACCTTCGGGTCGATCAGGCCGGTCGGCCGGATCACCTGCTCCACGAACTCGCCGCCGGTCTGCCCCATTTCATACGGCCCGGGAGTGGCCGACAGGTATACCGTCTGCCCGATCCGGTCGGAGAACTCCTCCCAGGTCAGCGGCCGGTTGTCCACCGCGCTGGGCAGCCGGAACCCGTACTCGACGAGGTTGCGCTTGCGGCTCATATCGCCCTCGTACATCCCGCCGATCTGCGGCACCGTCTGGTGCGATTCGTCGATGACCAGCAGGAAGTCCTCGGGGAAGTAGTCGATCAGGGTGGCCGGCGCCGAACCTGCCGACCGGCCGTCGATGTGCCGCGAGTAGTTCTCGATGCCGGAGCAGAAGCCGACCTGCCGCATCATCTCGATGTCGTAGGCGGTGCGCATGCGCAGCCGCTGCGCCTCCAGCAGCTTGCCCTGTTTTTCCAGGTCGGCGAGCCGCTCCTCGAGTTCGGCCTCGATACCGCGGATCGCCTTTTCCATCCGCTCCGGCCCGGCGACGTAGTGCGTGGCGGGGAAGATCCGCACCTCGTCCACCTCGCGCACGATGTCGCCGGTGAGCGGGTGCAGGTAGTACAGCTTCTCGATCTCGTCGCCGAAGAACTCGACCCGGATCGCGAGCTCCTCGTACGCCGGGATGATCTCCACGGTGTCGCCGCGCGCGCGGAAGGTGCCACGCGCGAACGCGATGTCGTTGCGCGTGTACTGCACGTCGACCAGCGCGCGCAGCAGCACGTCGCGGTCGACCGTGCCGCCGACCTCGAGCTTCGTGGACCGGTCGAGGTAGGACTGCGGCGTGCCGAGGCCGTAGATGCACGACACCGAGGCGACCACGATCACGTCCCGCCGGGAGAGCAGGTTCATCGTGGCGGAGTGGCGCAGCCGCTCGACGTCGTCGTTGATCGACGAGTCCTTCTCGATGTAGGTGTCGGTCTGCGCGATGTACGCCTCGGGCTGGTAGTAGTCGTAGTAGCTGACGAAGTACTCGACCGCGTTGTGCGGGAACAGCTCGCGCAGCTCGTTGGCCAGCTGCGCGGCCAGCGTCTTGTTCGGCGCCATCACCAGCGTGGGCCGCTGTACGCGCTCGATCAGCCACGCGGTGGTGGCCGACTTGCCGGTGCCGGTGGCGCCGAGCAGCACGACGTCCTTCTCGCCCGCACCGACCCGGCGCTCGAGCTCGTCGATGGCCGCCGGCTGGTCACCGGCGGGCTGATAGTCGCTGACCACCTCGAACCGGCCGCCGCTGCGGGGCACTTCGGAGACCGGACGGAAGTCGGACTGCGCGAGGACGGGGTGTTCGGTTGCGAAAGCCACGTCCCCAGGGTAGGCCGCCCCACCGACAGTTTCCGGCGCACCCGCCCCGACCTGCGCCGACGTGCTCGTTCCCGGCTACTGGACCGGCTGGACCCCACCGGTGCGCATCCGCCATCCGGGTCGGCCTTCGCCGGCACCGGCTCCGCCGCACTCCCCGGCGGCCGGGTACCGGGCAGGATGGCCGGATGACCGACGTGCACCCGCCGAAGGTGGAGATCTTCGACCCGGCCGCCCGCGTGAACGTGGACAACAAGGGGATCCGCCGCGACGTGGAGGAGTTCCGGGTGGAGCCCTTCGGGCTGTACGTGGCACGGCCTGCACCGGGGCGGGCGCAATTCCACTACCTCGAATCCTGGCTGCTGCCCGGCCTCGGGCTCCGGATCACCGACTTCTGGTTCTCCCCCGGCTACGAACGCGACCAGGACTTCTACCTCGACGTCGTGCGGGTGCACCGCGACGGGCCGCGCTGGGTGACCACCGACCTGTACCTCGACCTGGTGCTCAAGGACAAGGTCTCGGTCCGCGTGATCGACAGCGACGAACTGCTCGCCGCGGTCGTGGCCGGGCTGCTTCCGCAAGCGGAGGGCGAGTACGCGCTCGAGACCGCCTACGCCGCGGTGGAAGGCCTCGCGCGGCACGGTTACGACCTGGCCGCCTGGCTGTCCGCGAAGGACGTGACCGCAACCTGGCGGCGGCACCCCGGGCAGTAACCCCGGGGGAAACCCCCACCGCCGACGGCGGGCAACCGGCTTATCCGCGCCCCGCCCGCTCGCGATGCTGACCACTATGGACAGCAACGTGCACGGGCACCTCGCCGAGCAGGTGACCCCCGACCTCGTGGAACGGCTCTACCACGACCACGCCGACGCGCTACGGGCCGCGCGTGAGGCGCAGCGGGCCCATCGGCGCGCGCATCCGGCGATGAAGACCCAGCTGGACGACGTCGAAGCGGAGATCTCCTACCTGCTGCTGCGGTACTTCCGGCCGGCAAAGGTGGTGGAGATCGGCGCACTGCACGGCTGGTCCACCAGCTGGATCCTGCGTGCGCTGGCGGACAACGGCACCGGAGCACTGGTCACCGTCGACCTGGTCGACCACGCCACCGCGACCGTGCCGGCGTCGCTGTCCGACGGCCGCTGGGAATTCCGCGGCGGGGACGCGAAAACCCTGACCGGCGATTGGCTGTCCGATGTGGACTACCTGTTCGTCGACGCCGATCACGGCGCACGCTTCGCGCGGTGGTACCTCGCCGACGTGTTCCCGGGACTCGCGCCGGACACCCCGGTGAGCGTGCACGACGTGTTCCACCGGAGGACCCCGCTGCCGTTCACCGAAGGGTCCGAGGTGCTGGGCTGGCTCCGAAGCACCGGCACCCCGTACTTCACCGCGGCCGGAGCCCGTGACCCGCACACGCACACCCGGCTCGGCGAACTGCGGCGTGCGCTGGGCTTGACCGAACCCGTGCACACCGGCCGCGACAACCCGATGATCTACTTCCGGCGACCCGTTAATTAGGGTAGCCTTACCTCTCCATCGAGGGAGGGCTGATGAGCGACACGGTTCCGGACGGCGCACGGCTGCGACAGCTGGCATTCGGCTTCATGACGACGTATGCGGTGCGCGCAGCCGTTGAGCTCCGGCTCGTCGAAGCGTTCGACGCGCAGGCACGCTCGGCCACCGAAGTCGCCGGGGAACTGGCTCTCTCGCCGGAAGCCACCACGCGCCTGCTGCGCGCGCTGACCGCGCTGGGCTTGTTCACCGAGACCGAACCGGGGCACTTTTCCCCCACCGACGAAGGGCGGCTGCTGCGCGGCGACCACCCCCACTCCCTCAACGCGCTCGTCGACATGTTCACCGACCCGGTGATGACGCGTGCCTGGAGCGATCTCGCGACCAGCGTGCGGACCGGCCGGACGACGTTCGACGACGCGTTCGGCAAGCCGTTTTTCCCGCACCTTGCCGAGAATCCGCGGAAATCGGCGCTGTTCAACGCGGCGATGAGTGACGGTTCGCGCGCGGCGGGCCGGGAACTCGCCGCGGCCTGCGACTTCGGCCGGTTCGCCACGGTGATCGACATCGGCGGTGGCGACGGCACGGTCCTCGCCGAGATCCTGCAGCGGTATCCCGCAGTGCGGGGTTCGGTGTACGACACCGCGGAAGGCGGTGCCGCGGCCGCCGGCCGGTTTGCCGCCGCCGGGCTGCAGGACCGTGCTTCGGTCTCGGTCGGCGACTTTTTCACCGGCGTGCCCGCAGGAGGCGAGGCGTATCTGCTGAAGAGCATCGTCCACGACTGGGACGACGAGACGTGCAGGACGATACTGGGCCACTGCCGCACCGCCGTCCCGGCGCACGGCCGGCTGCTCATCGTGGAACCGGTTCTGCCCGATCTGGTCACCCCCGGCGCTCCGCCCGGGTTGTACCTGAGCGACCTGAACATGCTGGTGAACGTCGGCGGCCGGGAGCGCACCCGCGCCGACTTCGAGAATCTGTGCGGTGCCGCCGGTTTCCGCGTCGCCCAGGTGCAGCCGGTGCCGGGCACCGGGTTCTGCCTGATCGAGGCCGAACCGGCCTGACGCACCGGTGCGCATCCACCGATCGGTGGATGCAGGTCGCACCGTTCCGATGATCCGCCGCACCCCTCTCCCGCGGGACTCTCGTACCCGAGAGAGAAGGTCATCGAGAGGAGGCGGCGGAGATGCCGGTCATCGACGGGCGCGAGGGCAGGCGCCGGGGGAACGCTGCGGGGGACCTGTCCTCCCCTGCCGGACCGGCGGTGCTCTTCGCACGCACCCCGGTGCTGGCGATCGCCGGTGCGCTGCTCGTGGTGGTCGCGCTCGTCGCGAACCGCTACGGCTACATGGGCGACGAGCTGTACTTCATCGCCGCGGGCAAACATCTTTCCTGGGGCTACGTGGACCAGCCGCCGCTGCTGCCGCTGCTGGCCCACGTGATGGAGTCGCTCGGGCCCGGCTCGCCGTTCGTGCTGCGGATCCCGGCGATGCTGGCGATGGCGGCGGGGGTGGTGTTCGCCGCGCTGATCGCCCGTGAACTCGGCGGCCGGACCCGGGCGCAGGTGCTCAGCGCGGCGATGTTCGCGGTGTCCGCCGTCTTCGTGGCGGGCGCGCACTACCTCGCGACCTCCACATTCGACCCGTTCCTGTGGACGGTGCTGAGCTGGCTCGTCGTCCGGTGGATCCGCACGCGGCGCGACGGCCTGCTGCTCTGGGCGGGCGTGGTGACCGCGGTCGCGCTGTACGTGAAGTTCCTCGTCGGCGGGTTCTGGCTGGTGGCAGGGGTGGCACTGCTGATCTGCGGTCCGCGGGAGCTGCTGCGCCGTCCGGCGCTGTGGGGCGGCGCGGCGATCGCGGTGCTGGCCCTGGTGCCGACGCTGATCTGGCAGGCCCGGCACGGCTGGCCGCAGCTGCAGATGGGCACCGCGATCGCCACCGAGGTCGGCGAGGGCGGCGGACGGCTGTGGTGGCTGCCGGAGGTCCTGCTCATCGCCGGGATCCCGACCGGGGCCACGCTGCTCGGCTACGGGGTGTGGCGGCTGGTGCGGTCGCCGCGGCTGCGTCCGTACCGGTTCCTCGGCTGGACCACGATCGGGCTCGCCGTGGTGTTCCTCGCGGTGAACGGCCGGTCCTACTACCTCGCGGGCATGTTCCCGGTCTGCTGGGCGGCCGCCGCGGTCGAGCTGGAGAGCGGGCAGGCCTCGCGCCGGTGGCGCTGGATCGCGACCTGGCCGGTGTACCTGGCGGGCTTCCTGCTCCTGCTTCCCGGCACGCTGCCGGTCTGGCCGCAGTCGTGGCTGGCGAAGCACCCGTCGCTGCCGAGGCCGACCTACACCTTCGCCGAGATCGGCTGGCCCGAGGCGGCGCGTTCGGTCGCGGGCGCCTTCGCGAAGCTGCCCGACCCGGCGCACACCGCGATCGTCGGCGAAAGCTACTGGTCCGCGAGCGGGCTCGATTACTACGGTCCGGCACTCGGCCTGCCGGAGCCGTCGAGCCCGAACCGCGGCTACGCCACGCTGACCACCCCGGCGGACTCGGCCCGTGACGTCCTCTACGTCGGGGCCGACCCGCGCCCGCTGCTCGGCCACTTCACCGACCTGCGGCCGATCGGCAAGGTCGACACCGGTGCGGCGAAGCCCAGCGCCGCCGACGGCACCCCGATGTGGCTGGCCAGCGGACGGCTGCAGTCGTGGGGAGAGATCTGGCCGGAGCTGTTCACTGTGTACAGCTGAGGTCCTGTGCCCGGCGCCACAGCCCTGGGGGTGGCGCCGGGCACGAACCCGTAGGGTGCGCCGCACCGGGCCCCGACAGCGGACGAGGGAGCAGGATGGACGCCGTGACCACGGCCGGAGCACCAGGCCGGACGGACGGCGCACTCGCCGGATTCGCCCGGCGGCCGGTCGCGCTGCTCGCGGCAGGCACCGCCGCCGTGCTGCTGGCGACTGCCGGCCGGTACGGCTACTTCGGCGACGAGCTGTACTTCCTCGCCGCCGGAAAACACCTGTCCTGGGGCTACGCCGACCAGCCCGCAGTGCTGCCCGCACTGGCCTGGCTGATGAACTCGATCGCCCCCGGTTCGCTGGTGGTGTTCCGGCTGCCCGCGATACTGGCGACCGTGGCCGGGGTGGTGTGCACCGCCCTCCTCGCGCGTGAGCTGGGCGGCGAGCGCAAGGCCCAGACCAGGGCGGCCGCGGCGTACGCGATCTGCGGCCAGTTCGTCGGCAGCGGCCACTACCTGGCCACCTCCACTGTGGACCCTCTGCTGTGGACGGTCGCGATCTGGCTGCTGGTGCGCTGGGTCCGCGCCAGGGACGACAACCTGCTGCTGTGGCTGGGCGTGGTCACCGCCGTCGCACTCAACGTGAAGTTCCTGATCGGCGCGTTCTGGGCGGTCACCGCGGTGACCACGCTGGTGTTCGGCCCCCGCGACCTGCTGCGCCGGCCGAAGCTGTGGGCCGGGGCCGGGATCGCCGCGCTGGCCTGCGTGCCCACCCTGTGGTGGCAGACCGCCAACGGCTGGCCGCAGCTCGGCATGGGCGACGCGGTGTCCAGGGAGGTCCAGGAGGCAGGCGGGCGGGCCACGTTCGTGCCCGCGCTGCTGTCCGGGGCCGGCCTGGTGATCGGGGCACTGGGCGTGCTCTACGGGCTGGGGGTGCTGCTCGGCAGCCCGCGACTGCGGCCCTACCGGTTCCTCGGCTGGACCGCGCTCGGCGTGGCAGCGGTGTTCTTCCTGGCCGACGGGCGGTTCTACTACGCCGCCGGCACGTTCGGGCTGTTGTGGGCCGCCGCCGCGGTGCACCTGCAGCAGCGACGTCCGGCCAGGTGGTGGCGCTGGGTACCGACGTGGCCGGTGTTCGTGCTGTCCGCGCTGTACAGCCTGCCCTACGCGCTCCCGGTGTGGCCGGCGCACTGGCTGGTGGAGCACCCCGAAGCACCGCATCCGGCGTACGCACTGGAAGAGGTCGGCTGGCCGGACCTGGCCGACTCGGTCGGTGCCGTGTACCGCGCGCTGCCGCCGGGTCAGCGCGCGCATACCGCACTCCTCACCGCGGGCTACTGGCAGGCCGGCGCGCTCGAGCGGTACGGACCGGACCAGGGCCTGCCGACGACCTACAGCGCGAGCCGCGGGTTCTGGTACTTCGGGCGCCCCGGTGACGACGCGGACACCGTGCTCTTCGTCGGCCGGGATCCGGCGAAACTGGTGCCGCACTTCCGCTCGGCCCGCGTCGCAGGCGAAGTGGACAACCGGCTCGGCGCCCCGAACTCCAGCCGGCACCTGCCGGTCTGGCTGTTGTCCGGGCGGACCGGCAGCTGGGCGGAGATCTGGCCGCAGCTGAAGGATCTGAAGGCATGAGAACTGGCGGGGTCAAACTCGACTGGCACGGTTCGCTGATGCCCCCGCCTGCGATCGGGCCCGGCGATTCGCCGCTGCCGTGGCACTACTGGTTCACCCGCGCCGAAAGCGTGACGTCCTTCCTGCTGCTGCTCCTGCCTTCGGTGCTCGCCACCGTGCTGTCGGACCACCCGCCGGGCTACCGGCTCACGACGCTGGCGATCGCGGGTGGCGCCGCGCTCTGGCTGGTGGTGCGGAGCCTCGTGCCGAGCGCGGATCTGCGTGCGCACCCGGCGGTCACGGCAGTGCACTTCGCCGGCTTGGTCACGGTCGGTGCGGTGCTCCAGGCCCGCGAGGACTACTTCCTGATCTTCACGGTGTACTCCTATTTCGCGGCGATGCGGATGCGCCCGTTGCCGCTGGCGGTCCTCGGTATCGCGATCACCTCGGCGCTGATCAACACGATGAACGACGGCGGGCCGGTGCACGCGCTGGCCACCCAGCCGTGGATCTCGCTGACCGTGGTGCTCGTGCAGACGGTGACCATCGGCGGCGGGGGCGCGGTGTTCGCCGCACTCGCCAGGCAGAACGAGGAACGCCGCCGGATGCTCGAACAGCTGGCCGCCGCCGAGGCGGAGAACCGCGGGCTGCAGCAGCAACTGCTGGTGCAGGCGCGGGAGGCGGGCGTGCTCGACGAGCGCCAGCGGATGAGCCAGGAAATCCACGACACCCTCGCGCAGGGCTTCACCGGCATCATCACCCAGCTCGAGGCCGCCGAACAGGCCGGGCACGATCCGGCGAAGTGGCGGCGGCACCTGGCTGCGGCCGCCGCGCTCGCCAGGGAGAACCTCACCTCGGCGCGGCGTTCGGTCGAGGCACTGCGGCCGGAACCGCTGGACTCGGCGACGCTGCCCGAGGCGATCGCCGGAGTGACCCGCAGGTGGAGTGCGCAGACCGGCGTGCCCGCGACGTTCTCCGCCACCGGCGCAGCCGCGGCGCTGCACCCGGAACTCGAGGCGACGCTCCTGCGGATCACCCAGGAGGCACTGTCCAATGTGGCCAAGCACGCGGGCGCCGGACGGGTCGGGCTCACCCTGTCCTACATGGGTGACGAAGTGACGCTCGACGTGCGCGACGACGGGATCGGCTTCGATCCGGCGGCGGTGCGCGAGGGCGGTTTCGGGCTGCCGGGGATGCAGCGGCGGGCCGACCGGCTGGCCGGCACCCTGAACGTCGAATCGGAACCCGGTGGCGGCACGGCGATCTCGGTGAACCTGCCCGCCGTTCCGGCTGCCACACTGGACGCGACCGACCACGAGGGGACGCCCGGATGACCGTCACGCTGCTCATCGCCGACGACCACCCGATCGTCCGGGACGGCCTGCGCGGCATCTTCACCGGCGAGCACGGGTTCGAGGTACTGGGCGAAGCCGCGAACGGCGCCGAGGCGGTCACCTTCGCCGAGGCGCTGAAACCGGACGTGGTGCTGATGGACCTGCGCATGCCGGGGACCGACGGGGTCGCGGCGATCACCGAGCTGTCCCGGCTCGGCAACCCGGCCAGGGTGCTCGTGCTGACCACCTACGACACGGATTCGGACGTGCTGCCCGCGATCGAGGCAGGTGCCACCGGCTACCTGCTCAAGGACGCACCACGGGACGAGCTGTTCCGCGCGGTGCGCGCCGCCGCCCGCGGCGAGTCGGTGCTCTCCCCCGCGGTCGCCAGCCGGATCATGGGCCAGCTGCGCGCGCCCGCCCAGGAGCCGTTGTCCCAGCGCGAAATCGAAGTCCTCACCCTCGTTGCCCGCGGTTCGACGAACAAGGACGCGGCGAAGCAGCTGTTCATCAGCGAGGCGACGGTGAAGACCCACCTGCTGCACGCGTACGCGAAACTCGGGGTGAAAGACCGGGCCGCGGCGGTCGCGGTCGCGCTGGGACGCGGGCTGCTGAACTCCTAACGCCACAACTGCCCGCCTCGAGCACCGACCCGCGCGAGCACTTCGGCGAGGAATTCCCCGGCAGGCACCGGATCCGGGCGACGACCGTCGCGCAGGCGCACCGCGACCAGGCCTTCCTCGGTCTCGCGGGGCCCCAGCACCGCCTGGTAGGGCACCAGCCGGTGACCGCGGATGCGGGCGGCGAGGCTGCCGCGGTCCGCCGGGACGACCTCGCAGCGCAGACCGGCGTCAAGGCATTGCTCGGAAAGCGTTGCCGCGGCCGGGAATTCGGCGTCGCCCACCGGGAACACCGTGACCTGCACCGGAGCCAGCCACGGCGGAAACGCGCCACCGTGGTCCTCGATCAGCTGGGCCAGTACACGTTCCAGGCTGCCGAGAATGCTGCGGTGCACCAGAACCGGGCGGTGCGCGCGGCCGTCCGGTCCGGTGTACTCCAGGCCGAACCGCTCCGGCTGGTGGAAGTCGACCTGCACGGTGGACAGGGTCCATTCACGACCGGCGCGGTCGGCGACCTGGACGTCGATCTTCGGGCCGTAGAACGCGGCCTCACCCGGTGCACGCTCGAAGTCGAAGCCCGCCAGCGCTTCGGCGAGCAGTTCGGCCGACCGTGCCCAGTCTTCCGGCGAGCCGGCGTACTTCGCACCTTCGCCGGGCAGCGAAAGCCGGTACCGCGCGGGTTTCAGGCCGAGGTCGGCGTGCACCCGGCGGATCAGCTCGAGTGCCCCGCGCAGCTCACCGGCGACCTGGTCCGGTGCGCAGAACAGGTGCCCGTCGTTGAGCTGGATCGCGCGCACCCGGCTCAGCCCGCCGAGCACCCCGGACAGCTCGGCCCGGTACATCCCGCCCAGTTCGGCCAGCCGCAGCGGCAGCTCGCGGTGGCTGCGGGCACGGGAGGCGTAGATCAGCGCGTGGTGCGGGCACAGGCTCGGCCGCAGCACGAGGTCCTCGCCACCGACCCGCATCGGCGGGAACATGTCGTCGCGATAGTGCTCCCAGTGCCCGGAAAGCTCGTACAGTTCCCGTTTCCCGAGGACCGGCGAGCACACGTGCCGGTAACCGGCCCGGCGTTCGACCTCGCGCACGTACTCCTCCAGCACGTGCCGCACGGCCGCACCGTCGGGCAGCAGGTAGGGCAGTCCGGCGCCGATCAGCGGGTCGCCGCCGAACAGGCCGAGTTCGCGGCCGAGCCTGCGGTGATCGGACCTGCCGGGATCGGGCAGGCGGGATCCGGTCCTGCGGGGACCGGACACGTGCGGATCGGGCAGGCGGGGATCGGGCAGGCGGGGATCGGGCAGGCGGGGATCGGACACGGTGGTCTCCTTCGGGTCTGGCGGGACGAGGAGACCACACGGCGAAGCCCGGGGCACTCGCCCCGGGCTCGGTGTCAGGTGTCAGCGCGCCGGGACGGAATCCGGCGTGGTCGTGTTCGCGGCGCGCTGCATGCCCTCGACGGTAACCGGGCGGGCCGACCGGCCGCACCCGGTTTTCCGCGTCACGGCTTCCAGGAGCTCTCCTCGGCCCACGCCTCGGCCCGCACGAAAGCCTCGTTGACCCAGCTCTGCTTCTCGTCCGCGTAGTGCTCGATCGTGCCGTCCGCGGCGTGCTCGCGGGCGAGTTGCTGTTTCACCGCGGCGTAGCTGTCCCGTTCGTCGGGGTGCGCGCGGATCCAGTCGCGGAACAGCAGGGCGAGCCGCCACGCCGGGGTCTCGGTGGATCGCACGTGCAGGTTCACCGCACGTTTCGGGTCGGCACCCACGTGCAGCCGTTTCGGCCACGGTGTGTCGCCGCCCTGCGGGTCGTCCGCCCAGTCGCCCTCCCGCCGCGGGAATCCGGCGTCGGCGAGCGCCTCGGCGAGCGCGTCCGCATCGTCCAAAGTAGACACTGTGAGCTGGAGGTCGAGCACGTCCTTGGCCGGCAGTCCCGGCACCGCGGTGGAGCCGATGTGATCGGCCCGCACCAGGCGCGCCCCGGCGAGCTGCCGCAGCCGCGCGAGCCGCCGTTCCGCCTGCAGCGGCCAGCTCGAATCGTAGGCGGAGAGCACCGGGGACGCCGGCGGCCGCGGCTTGCGCAGCCGCAGGTTCGCCTCGAACGGCACCAGCCGGTCCGCCCACAGCGCGTCGACCTCGGCGAGCACCACGTCCTCCCGGCCGCCGTTGTCGAGCCAGACGTCGGCCACCGCGCGGCGCTGTTCCTCGGCCGCCTGCGCGCGGATCCGGGCCCTGGCGTCGTCCTCGGTCATGCCCCGCGCCTCGACGAGCCGGCGCACCCGGACCTCGACCGGCGCGTCCACGACCACCACCAGGTGATAAGCCGGGGCCAGGTCGTTCTCCACCAGCAGCGGGACATCGTGCACCAGCACCGCGTCCTCGGCGGCCGCGCTCATCAGCTCGGCGGTGCGCTGCCCGATCAGCGGGTGCAGGATCCCGTTGAGCCGCCGGCGCGATTCCTCGCCGGCGAACGCACGGGCGGCCAGCGCCTGCCGGTCGAGCGATCCGTCGCCGGCGAGCACCTCCGTGCCGAAGGCCGCCACGAGCGTGGCGAGCCCCGGCGTGCCCGGCTCCACGACCTCGCGGGCAATCCGGTCGGAGTCCACCACCACGGCGCCGTGCTCGGCCAGCCGGTTCGCCACCGTCGACTTTCCCGCACCGATTCCGCCAGTCAGGCCCACGCGCAACATGAGCCACACCCTAACCAGCGTGTCCGTCACCCGCTCAGGGGACGGCCGTCCCCTGCACGTGCACCAGCATGGGTAGTCGCACATCCGGCCGGGAAAGGCAAGCACATTCCGCAGGGTTGCCCAACTGATCCGGGTGACACGCCGCGCGGTTCCCGGGTTTTCCGCCACGGCATGCGTACGGTGCGCAGCGGAAACGTCGCCCACACGGAGGAACGGATGGCGGACAAGCACGTCGGGAAGCACCGGCTCGGAACGCCGGGACTGGTGCACTGCGTTGCCTACCGCCAGGTCGCCGACGCACTCGCGGAATACCGGCGCACGTGGCTGAGCGCCCTGCTCGTGCCCGCGCAGCACAGCCTGGCCGGCCTCCGTCGCCGCGCACTCGCCGCGGCAAGGGAACGCACCTGGGTGCCGGCGGTGTCCACCCCCTGACCACGCGATCCGGCTTCTTCGGCAGGCGGGGTGCGGCGAGCGCGCGCCCCGGGTGCTCAGGCGGTGCGGGTCTCGATCACGATCTCGCGGCTCAGCGTGCGGTGCACCGGGCACTTGTCCGCGATCTCCAGCAGTTTCGCGCGCTGCTCGTCGTCGAGGTCGCCTTCGAACGCGATCTCGCGGGTGATCCGGCTCAGCAGGCCGGCCTCGGTTTCGCAGTGTTCGCAGTCCCGCGCGTGGACCCGGTCGTGCCGCAACCGCACCTCGGTGCGGATCAGCGGGATGCCCTTGCGATCGGCGTACATCCGCAGGGTCATCGCGGTGCAGGTGCCGAGCGAAGACAGCAGCAGGTCGTACGGTGTGGGACCGGCGTCGTCCCCGCCGGCCGAAACCGGTTCGTCGGCGAGGAATTCGTGTGCCGTGGTGCTGACCCGCTGCGTGTAGTGGCCGTTGCCGGCATCGGTGACGACGACAGTGCCGGGCTCCGGCTGGGTCATGGCGGGGTTTCCTCCGGCTCGGTGACGCAATTCGGGCGTCGCGTGTGGACGGTGACCGGCCCGGTCGGCCGGATCCGGCCGTGGGGCGACGTTCCCAAGACGCCGTGGATATCGTATCTTCTGCATCGAGACGCGGATGCTCTTCCCGCGTGGCACGGGCGAAGGGGGTGCGGAGCGTGGCCACCCGCCATCTCTCGACACAGCCGGCCGAACAGCACCGGCGGCGGTTCCTCGATGCGGCGTTGGCGGTCCTCACCGACCGCGGCGTCGCCGGGCTGACCGTCCGCGGTGTGGCCGAGCGGGCCGGCGCGTCGACGATCACCGTCTACACCCGGTTCGGCGGCCGGGTCGGACTGCTGGACGCGCTGTACGAGCGCGCGTTCGACCTGCTGCGCGACGAGCTGCGCGCGGTACCGCCGGAATCCGACGACGGGGTCGCCGACCTGCTCGAGGTCGCCCTCGCCTACCGCCGCTTCGCACTGGCGAGCCCGGCCCGCTACGCGCTGATGTTCGAGCGTTCGGTACACGACTACGACCCGGACCCGGCGCTGCGCTCGGGCGTGGTGAGCACGACGTTCGTGGAGTTCGTCGCGAAGATCGACCGGATCAGCCCACCGGGCGTCGTGGCGCGCGACTGCGGCTACCTGCTGTGGACGTCCATGCACGGCCTGGTCAGCGTCGAGCTGACGATCCGCTCCCAGACCCACATCGACGACTGGTTCCTCGACCCCACCGACGAAGCCCACGAGCGGATGTACCGGCACGGCGTACTGGCCATGATCACCGGTCTCGGCCTGCGCCACTGAGTCCCCCGCGCCCGCCGCGCGAACCGCCCCCGCAACCGACCCGTCCGGCCCCGGCCCGAGCCACACCCGCACCGGACCCAACGTACCCAGTGAGACCGAGGCAACCCGGCAACGAGCCGGCTCGGCCACCGAACGGGCCCGGCCCGGCGACCGAAGAACCACTCCGGCGACCGCCGAGCCCGGCTCGGCCCCCGGACAGCCCCACCGGCCACGACCCGACCAGCTCCACGCCCGTCGTGTCCCGCGGCCCCCGCTCCCGTGACCTGGTGGCGCGTGGCCCGTAGCCCTGTGGTCCCGCCCTGTGCCCATGGCCCCTCGGTCCCGGGCCCTTGACCCGGTGGCCAGTGGCCCCAGCCTGTGCCCGTGGCACCCATGGCACCTTGGCCCGGTGCCCGGTGCCCGGTGCCCGGTGCCCGATGGCCGATGGCCGATGGCACGGAGGAACCTGTCCTCGTTGCCGCTCGGAACCGTTGGCCGCACCGGCCTGTTCTGGGCGGAGCATGCACGCCGGCGGGGACCACGCGCCGATCAGCGATTTCCGGGGATCACGCCGTGTCGTGCCGGCACGATGGGACGCCGAATTCTCCCTCGGGACAAGCCGAGTCCGTCCTGCCGGCCGCCGCACGGCGATCGGCCTCGCCATCCCCGGCCGCACTGCGAATCCGTATCCCACGACCCGGATCCCGCTTGGCGTAGCCGACCTCGCTACCACCGGAACAGTCCCACCGGGGTGAGCGCGTTACCCCAGCCGGGACCGGGCCACCGGACAACCGGAACGCCACCCAGTCCGCTGCCCCGGCACCAGATCCGCCGGCCGGCTCGGCAACGGTCCCGTGCATGCACACGCCAACCAACCCGGGCGTCGCATCAGCGGGAGAAGTGCGCCCTCCCCCGCCGCTGGCAAGCTGAGTCTGCCCAGGCGACACCAACCCGAGCCGGTCTGTCCACCGTCGTCAGCGGAACGTGCCCAGCGACCATCAACCCGAGCCACCCTGCCCCACCCCGCAAGCACAACCTGCCCAGCAATCCGAGCCACACTGCCCACCCTCACCTGCCCGGTGACCACCGCCCAGGGCGACCGCCACGCAGTCCTCCCGAAGCGTGCTTGACGTGGGCCGGCCACGACAGGCACGTGCAGCGTTGCCGGGACACGGCCGCGGCCCCGGTCCGAAAGGACCGGGGCCGCGGGGTGATCGGGTGGTGCGGGAGCTGGGCTCACGCGCCGCCGGAGAGCTTCTCGCGCAGGGCCGCGAGCTGCTCGTCGCTGGCGAGCGTGCCGCCGCTCTTCGCCTCGACCGGGGCGGAGGTGTAGCTCTGGTCGCCACCGGCGCCGGCGCCGGCGCTGCTGCTGCCACCCTCGATACCGGTGGCGGCGTCCGCGGCGGCTTCGGCATCGGCCTCGGCGGCCTTCTTGACCTGGGCCATGTGCTGCTCGTAGCGGGTGTGCGCCTCGGCGTACTGGCGCTCCCACTCCTCGCGCTGCTTGTCGAAGCCTTCCTGCCACTCCTGGGTGTCCGGGTCGAAGCCCTCGGGGTAGATGTAGTTCCCCTCGTTGTCGTACTCGGCCGCCATGCCGTACTGGGTCGGGTCGAACTCGGCGTCCGGCGTGACCCCTTCGTTGGCCTGCTTGAGCGACAGCGAGATCCGGCGGCGCTCGAGGTCGATGTCGATGACCTTGACCATCACGTCGCCGTTGACCTGCACGACCTGCTCCGGGATCTCCACGTGGCGCTCGGCCAGCTCGGAGATGTGCACCAGGCCTTCGATGCCCTCCTCGACGCGCACGAACGCGCCGAACGGGACGAGCTTGGTGACCTTGCCCGGCACGATCTGGCCGATCGCGTGGGTGCGGGCGAACTGACGCCACGGGTCTTCCTGGGTCGCCTTCAGCGACAGGGACACGCGCTCGCGGTCCATGTCCACGTCGAGCACCTCGACGGTGACCTCCTGGCCGACCTCGACGACCTCGGACGGGTGGTCGATGTGCTTCCAGGACAGCTCGGACACGTGCACCAGGCCGTCGACACCGCCGAGGTCGACGAAGGCGCCGAAGTTGACGATCGACGACACGACGCCCTTGCGGACCTGGCCCTTGGCGAGCGCGTTGAGGAACTCGCTGCGCACCTCGGACTGGGTCTGCTCCAGGTAGGCACGGCGGGACAGCACCACGTTGTTGCGGTTCTTGTCCAGCTCGATGATCTTCGCCTCGAGCTCGCGGCCGACGTAGGGCTGCAGGTCGCGCACGCGGCGCATCTCGACCAGCGACGCGGGCAGGAAGCCGCGCAGGCCGATGTCCAGGATGAGGCCGCCCTTGACGACCTCGATGACGGTGCCCTTGACGGGCTCGTCCTTCTCCTTGAGCTCCTCGATCGTGCCCCAGGCGCGCTCGTACTGCGCGCGCTTCTTGGACAGGATCAGGCGGCCTTCCTTGTCCTCCTTCTGGAGAACGAGGGCCTCGACCTCATCGCCTACGGTGACAACCTCGGCCGGGTCGACATCGTGCTTGATGGAGAGTTCACGCGAGGGGATGACACCCTCGGTCTTGTAGCCGATGTCGAGCAGGACCTCGTCGCGGTCGACCTTGACGATGGTGCCTTCGACGATGTCGCCGTCGTTGAAGTACTTGATCGTCTTGTCGATTGCCGCGAGGAAGTCTTCCTCCGACCCGATGTCGTTGATGGCGACCTGCTGGGGCCCGGCGGGCGCGGTCGGGGCGGTGGCGGTGTCGGTGGTCATTAGGCGGGTTGCTCCGGTGGATGGGTATCGTAGGTGGTCGCTTGGCTACCGGATGGTGCACGCGGCGAGGCCCGGAAACGAGACATGCGACGACCCTGCTCAAACGTCCGGCGAGCAAACGTTCCACCAGTGAACGACCGCGGTATGACCCGCTGACGGTGCGCGGCCCCGGCTGGTAGTGACCCGGACAGCGCGAACCCACTGCGCTAACACGTATCGTACGCGGGCCCCGGTACCGGACACAATCAGGGTCGGTCCCGGCTCCCGCTACGGTGAGCCCAACGTTCCGCCCGCCCGGACCATTCCCGCACCCGCCCTGCAAGGAGCCGTCATGCCCGAGCCCGCAGCGCCGCCGGCGAGCCGGTACGAGAGCACCGAACAGCGGCTCGGCACCACCGGGGTGGCGCACCGCTCGGTCGGCGGCGCCGAAGCCGAGGCGGCGAACCTCGCGTGGTGGAACGCGGACGCCGACGACTACCAAGCGACGCACGGTGGATTCCTCGGTGACGCCGACTTCGTCTGGTGCCCCGAGGGCGTGCGCGAGGCCGACGCCCGCCTGCTCGGCGACGTACGCGGCCGTCGTGTGCTCGAGGTCGGCTGCGGGCAGGCCGCATGCTCGCGCTGGCTCACTTCGGCAGGCGCCGCGGCGGTGGGCACCGACCTCTCCGCCGGAATGCTGCGGCACGCCCGCGAAGGCAACGTCCGCACCGGCGTGCCGGTCCCCCTCGTGCAGGCCAACGCCGAACGGCTGCCCTTCGCCGACGGCAGTTTCGACGTGGCGTGCTCCGCGTTCGGCGCACTGCCGTTCGTGCCTTCGCTGGAGACGGTGTTCGCAGAGGTGCACCGTGTGCTGCGGCCGGGCGCTCCGTGGGTGTTCTCGGTGACCCACCCGATGCGCTGGATCTTCCCGGACGACCCGGGCCCGCAGGGGCTCACCGTCACCCAGCCGTACTTCGACCGCACGCCGTACGTGGAGGTGGACGACGACGGCGCCGCCACCTACGTCGAATACCACCGCACGACCGGTGACTACGTGCGTGCACTGGCGGCCACCGGGTTCGCCCTGGCGGATCTGCTGGAACCGGAGTGGCCTGCCGGGCACACCCGGACCTGGGGCCAGTGGAGCCCGCTGCGCGGCAAGCTGTTCCCCGGCACCGCGATCTTCCGCACCCGCCGCGGCTGAACGGCTACGCTGCGCCGGATGAGTCACGCCGAGCGCTTCCGCGCACTCGACCCGCTGCTGCCACCGCCCGCACCGGAGGCCGACGGCGAGCCGGTCACCGCCGTCGCTGCCACCGGTGACCGGGTTTCCGGTGTGCTGCAACGGTTCCGGCACGAACCGGGGGACGCCGCGCTGCTCTGGTCGGCCGCGCAGGTGTGGCAACTGTTCCCCGATCCCGCGACGCCCGGCACCGCCGGATTCGACGCGCTGCTCGGCGTGCTCCGGTCCCGTGTGGACACCGAACCGGCCGAACCGGACTCGGCGTGCGTGGTCAACTGGCCGAGCCGGGACGCCGAGGCGATCCGGGCTTTCCTCGACCACGGGATGGCCCCGCTGGCCGCGCTCGCCGTGCGCACCGGGCAGGACGCGCGTCCCCGCACTCCCGGCACGCCCGCCGTCCGGCTCGCCGGACCGGACGACCTCGCCACCGTGCTGGCCTTGTGCACCGCCACCTTCGACTACACCGGATTGGTGGCACACCGCCGCCGGGAGCAGACCGCCGAACTGCTGCGTCCCGCGTTACGGCGCGCGCTCGAAGAACCCGCCACCTGGCTCGCCGAGGCGGACGGCGAAGTGATCGGGCTCGCGCAGTGCGCCTGGGTCGAGTCCGCACCGGGGAACGAGGCTGCCGAACTGCTGCCGCCGGGCCGATGGGGCTACGTGAACAACGTGGTCACCGTGGACGGCCACCGCAGCGGCGGGGTCGGTCAGGCGCTGATGGCCCGCGCGCACCGCGAACTGCACGACCGGGGCGCAATCGGCACTTACCTCTACTACAACCCGCTCAACCCGCTCTCCTCGGTCTTCTGGCACCGGCAGGGTTACCGCCCGCTGTGGACGTCGTGGGAGGCACACCCGGCGTCGGCACTCCGCTGAACCGGCACTGCACCCGGCCGACCCTGCATTCAGCCGGCCCGCACCGAGCCGGCCACCCGGTGGTGTGATGTCCGGCCGGCTGCGTTGCCGGGTGGCGTCCTGCGCGCTAGTTTTTGAACTGACCGGTCAGTTCAGTACAGGTGTCCAGCAGAAACAGGAGTATGGCCGTGCAGGTCCGCGCCGACCGGGTGTCCCTGGAGGGACCCCACGGTCCGTTGTTGCCCCCGACCTCGCTCACCGCCGAGGAGGGCGGGCTCACCGTGGTGCACGGCGAGCCGGGCGTCGGGATCACCGCGCTCGCCCTCGCGCTCGCCGGGCGGCTGCGGCCGACCACCGGCACGGTGACCGCCGATCCGGCAGGCGACCTGCGGCGGCTGGTCGCGGTGGTGGACGCGCCGGGGGTCAGCGAACCGGACGAGGCGCTGACGCTGCGCGTGGTCGCCGGCGAGGAACTCGCCCTCGCGCACCGCCCGGCGGGCAAAGAGGACGTCGCAGGCTGGCTGGCCGCACACGACGCCGCGCCGTTCGCCGGCAGCCGGTTCGAGAACCTCGGACCGGCGCTGCGCATCCGGCTGCTCACCGAACTGGCCGCCGAACGGACCGGGGTGCGGATGCTGGTCCTCGACACCCCGGACCGGCACACCAGCGACGTCACGACGTGGGCCGAGGTCGCCCGTGCGCACGCGGAACGCGGTTTCGCGGTCGCTGTGCTCACCGCGACCACCCCGCCCTCGGCGCTGCCGCAGCCGCCGGCGCGGATCGGGTCGGTGGAACAACCGGAGCCGGTACGGTTCGCCACCCCCGCCGCAGCCGAACCCGAGACCCCGCCCGAGACCGAGACCGAGACCGCCGAAGGAGACCGGGCATGACCACCCCCGACAAGCGTGCCGGCGGGTTGAACGCGTTCCGGATTGCGCGCAACGAGCTTCGCCGCCTGTCCACCGGCACGTTGCCGAAACTCGCGATGGCCGCACTCGTGCTGGTGCCGCTGCTGTACGCGTCCTTCTACCTCTACGCGAACTACGACCCCTACGGCCGGCTGGACAAGCTGCCCGCGGCCGTGTTCGTCGAGGACGGCGGGGCGAAGGACTCCTCCGGTGCGGAGCGCAACGTCGGCCGCGAGGTGGCCGACGAACTGTTGAAGTCCGGCACCTTCCAGTGGCACGAGGTGTCCGAAAAGGACGCTCGGGACGGGGTGCGGGACGACAAGTACTCGTTCGCCATCGGCATTCCGAGCGGGTTCTCCGCGGCACTGCTGTCGTCCGGGAACTTCACACCGCAGCAGGCGACCATCACGCTCACCACCAACGACGCCAACAACTACCTCTCCGGCACGATCGCCAAGCAGGTGGCCGACCAGGTCCGCAAGACGATCGCGGAGAAGGTCGGCAGCGAGGCCGCGGACCGGTTCCTCGTCGGCTTCTCCACCATCTACGGCAAGATCTCCGAAGCGACCGACGGAGCCAAGCAGCTTGCCGGTGGCGCGGCCGAACTGCAGACCGGACAGCACCAGCTCGCCGACGGCGCCGCGCAGCTGGCGACCGGCTCCGGGACACTGGCCACCGGGCTGGGCACCCTGAAATCGAGCACCGCGCAGCTGCCGAGCCAGGCCCAGCAGCTCGCGAGCGGTGCCGGGCAAGTGGCCGACGGCAACCAGAAGGTGGCCGACGCCGCGGCACTGGCCGCCTCGGCGTCGTCCGACCTGCAGGGCAGGCTCGACGGCTACCGGACCCAGCTGAACACCCAGCTGCACGACGCCGGTCTGTCCGACAGCCAGGTCACCGACATCCTGGGCCGGCTGGACGCACTGCGCTCCCCGGTCGACCAGGCGAACGGGAAGATCCAGTCGGCCAACGGGGACGTGCAGAAGCTCGCGAGCGGCGCACGGCAGGTTTCCGACGGGGCACACCAGCTCGCGTCGTCCGCGCCCCAGCTCACGAGCGGGATCGCGCAGGCGTCCGACGGTGCGAACCAGCTGCGTGACGGCGCGGCCAAGCTCGACGACGGCGAGAAGACCGCGGTCACCGGCACCGACAAGCTCGCGAGCGGCGCCACGCAGCTGCGCGACGGA
Source organism: Amycolatopsis ultiminotia (assembly GCF_039536925.1). Taxonomy (NCBI): domain Bacteria; kingdom Bacillati; phylum Actinomycetota; class Actinomycetes; order Pseudonocardiales; family Pseudonocardiaceae; genus Amycolatopsis; species Amycolatopsis ultiminotia. The sequence goes on from NZ_BAAAZN010000026.1 coordinate 93,165, forward strand.
CTGTCGTCCGGGCTGTCGCAGATCCCCAACCCGGACGACCCGACCCGCACGGCCACCGCGAACACCATCGCCGATCCGGTTGCGGTCACCTCCAACGGCGTGGCCTCGGCAGGCACCTACGGTGCAGGACTCGCCCCGTTCTTCATCGCGCTGGCCACCTGGATCGGCGCCTTCGTGCTGTTCCTGCTGATCCGGCCGCTGTCCACGCGCGCGCTCACCGCGGGCGCCTCGCCGCTGCGCGTCGCGCTCGGCGGCTGGCTGTCCTCGGCACTGCTGGGACTGGCGCAGGTGGTGGTGCTGTTCGCCGCGGTGACCTGGCTCGTCGGTATCCACGTGGCGCATCCGCTCGGCGCGATCGGGTTCGCATTCCTGGTGTCGCTGGCGTTCACCTCGGTGGTGCACGCGCTGAATGCGTTCTTCGGTGCGGTGGGCAAGTTCCTCGGGCTGGTGCTGCTGGTGCTGCAGCTGGTGAGCGCGGGCGGCACGTTCCCGTGGCAGACCATCCCGGACGCGCTGTACCCGCTGCACGTGGTGCTGCCGATGGGCTACGCGATCGACGGGTTCCGGCACCTGCTGTACTCCGGTGCGTCCCTGCAGATCCTCGGGGACGTCGGGGTGCTCGTGGCCTATCTCGTCGGCGGGGTGCTGCTGTCCACGCTGGCCGCGCGCAGGAACCGGGTGTGGTCGGTGTCCGCGCTCAAACCCGAGCTGAGCCTGTGAGAGAGGCGACGAAGCAGAAGCTCTTCGAGGCGACCCTGCGGCTTTCCGCGGGCAAGGGCCTCGTCGGGCTGACCGTCGACGACATCGCCGCCGAAGCCGGCGTTGCCAAGGGCACCGTGTACTACAACTTCGGCTCGAAGGACGGCCTGGTCGACGCGTTGCTGCGGTTCGGGGTGGATCTGCTCGCCACCCGGCTGCGCGCGGCCGAATCGGACGCCGACCCGCTCGAGGTGATCGAGGCGCAGGTGGACACCACGCTCGAGTTCATCGGCGAGTACCCGGGATTTTCGCAGATCGTGGTGAGCGAACTGTGGCGCACGCCGGGCCGGTGGCAGGACACGCTTTCACTGCTGCGCGAGGAGATCATCGCGGTGGTCAAGGCACAGCTGGAGCGGCTCGACGCGGCGGGCAGGCTGCCCGAGGGGGTGCAGATCCCCACCGCGGCCGCGGGGCTGTTCGGCACGATCCTGGTCGTCGCGCTCGACTGGCAGGTGTTCCAGCCCGCCCGCACCAGGACCGACGTCGTCGACGCGGTGATGGTGCTGGTGCGTGGGCTGGGCAAGCAGTGAGCGGGGTCCGGCCGCGAGTACGGCCGGGTCCCCGTGCACGGATCAGCCGCAGTTCGCGCAGCAGCCACAGCCCTTGCCGGTGCAGGCGGAACAACAGCCGTGGCGCAGGAAGGTCGTGAAGAGCCGGTTGAGCATGTCTCGGTCCTCCGGAATCGATCGGCATCTGCGCACATCACGCTAAGTGCATCCGGCGCGGCGCCGGTACCGCTGTCCGGGCGGGTGGCCGGGTGAATCACCCGCCGCACCGGGATTCTGCTGCATCTGCACGTTTTCCTGCTCGTGCACCGAAGTCCGCGCGCCCACTGTCCACACCGGACCCGCGGGCGGCCGGCTCAGGCCACCGGCACCGCGATCCGGCCGAACAGCCAGGTGCCCGGCGCCGCCGGGTCGTCGCCTGCCCAGAACTCCGTCCAGTGCGCGCTGAACTCCGCGGCCGAGAGGTGGCCGTCGCCATCGCGGTCCAGCCGTGGGAAAACCTCGTCGACGTCCGGAGCGGCACCGCACCACGCCTCGATCAGCCGGCCGTACTGCACGCGCGAAATGCGGCCGTCGCCGTCCGCGTCGATCGCCGAGAACATCTCCTCCGCCGGAGCACGCACCACGCCGGGCCGCTCCCCCAACTGCTCGACGACGAGCAGCACCTCCGCGAGGCTCACCCGCCCGTCGTGCACCGGATCGGACGCCGCGCACAGGGCGTTCCACCAGCCCGTGAGGAGCGCGGACAGCCGGCGCGCGGACGTCTGCCCGCTCGTGCGCGCCCACCGCCAGGTGAGAACCCGGAAGTCCTCCTCGGTGAGGAATCCGTCGCTGTCGACGTCCATCGCGCCGAACACCATGCCGATCTTCGCGCACTGCAGTGCACTCGCCATCGGGGCCGTTCCCTTCCGCCCCCGCCGCCGGGGATCCATGACCCCAGCGTGACCCGCCGCCCCCGCGGACGGCACCGGCAGCCGGGGCGTGGTCCGCCCCGGCCCGGTGATTCCCGAGCTACCGGGGGTGACCGGCACACGCCGTGGTCGGCTCAGCAGCTCCCCCGGCCTCGCCGGCGACGTCAGTGCGCGGCTTCGTTCCACGAGCGGCCGTAGCCGACCGAGACCTCCAGCGGGACAGCGAGCCGGTAGGCCGAGCCCATGCCCTCGCGAACCAGCTTCTCGACCTCCGCGCGTTCGCCCTCGGCGACCTCGAGTACCAGTTCGTCGTGCACCTGCAGCAGCACCCGGCTGTGCAGCTTCGCCTCCGCCAGCGCGCGGTGCACGTTGAGCATCGCGACCTTGATGATGTCCGCCGCACTGCCCTGGATCGGTGCGTTGAGCGCCATCCGCTCGGCCATTTCACGACGCTGCCGATTGTCGCTGTTGAGGTCGGGCAGGTAGCGGCGGCGGCCGAAGATGGTCTCGGTGTAGCCCTGTTTGGCCGCCTCGCCGACCACCGACTGCAGGTAGTCGCGTACCCCGCCGAAGCGGGAGAAGTACGCTTCCATCTGCGTTTTCGCCTCTTCGGTGGAAATCCGCAGCTGCTGCGAGAGGCCGTAGGCGGACAGCCCGTAGGCCAGCCCGTAGGACATCGCCTTGACCCGGTAGCGCTGCTCCGGGGTGATCTCCTCGGCCGGCACCGAGAATGCCCGGGACGCCACGAAGGTGTGCAGGTCCTCGCCGCTGTTGAAGGCCTCGATCAGGCCCTCGTCCTGCGACAGGTGCGCCATGATCCGCATCTCGATCTGGCTGTAGTCCGCGGTCATCAGTTCGGGGTAGTCCTCGCCGACCACGAACGCGTCGCGGATGCGCCTGCCCTCCTCGGTGCGCACCGGGATGTTCTGCAGGTTCGGCTCGACCGACGACAACCGCCCGGTGGCCGCGATGGTCTGCTGCAGCGTGGTGTGGATGCGCCCGTCGTCGGCGACCGACTTGATCAGCCCCTCCACCGTGGTGCGCAGCCGGGTCGCGTCGCGGTGCTCCAGCAGGTGCTGCAGGAACGGGTGCTCGGTCTTCTCGAACAGGCTCTGCAGTGCCTCGGCGTCGGTGGTGTAGCCGGTTTTGGTGCGCTTGGTCTTCGGCATGCCGAGCTCTTCGAAGAGCACCACCTGCAGCTGCTTGGGCGAACCGAGGTTGATCTGCTTGCCGATCACCCCGTACGCGGCCTCCGCCGCCTGCGTGACCCGGCTGAGGTAGTGCGCCTCGAGCTCGGTGAGCTGGTCGAGATCGACCGCGATACCGGCCGCCTCCAGCTCGGTGATGACCTCCAGCAGCGGCAGCTCCAGCTCCGCCAGCAGCTTCGTCCCGCCCAGCTCCGTCAGCTCGGTGCCGAGCGCACCGCTGAGCTCGAACACCGCGCGGGCGCGCACCAGCTCCGCGGAGATCTCCTTCTGCGCCAGCTCGTCGGCGCCGCCGTCGAGCAGGGACAGCTGACCGTCGCCGTCGCCGGATTCCGAGCGCAGCTCCCGGTGCAGGTACCGCAGCGCCAGATCGTCCAGCCCGAACGTGCGCTGGCCCGGCCGCGCGAGGTACGCGGCGAGCGCAGTGTCCATGACGAGCCCGGCGAACTGCCAGCCGCGCGCGCGCACCGCGTGCAGCGGTACCTTCAGATCGTGCCCGATCTTGCGGATCTTCGGGTCCGCGAGCCATCCGGACAGCGCACGGTCGTCCGCCTCGTCCATCGCGGTCACGTCGACGTAGGCGCCCTCGCCGTCCGGGGCCGCGAACGCGACCGCCCGCAGGTCGGAGCGGACCGACGTGCCGGTGGCGCGGAAGGACAGCGCAATCGGCTCGCCTTCGCCGGCGTGTGCGCCGAGCCAGCCGGCCAGCGCACCGGGCTCGAGTGCCGAACCGGACACCTCGAAGCCCTCCTCGGCCTCCGGTTCGGCGCTGCTGAGCGTGGCGAACAGCCGGTCGCGCAGCACCCGGAACTCCAGCTCGTCGAACAGCCGGTGCACCGCCTCGCGGTCCCACGGGCGCAGCAGCAGCTGCTCGGGCGTGGCCTCCAGCGGCACGTCACGCACCAGCTCGGTGAGCTCGCGGTTGAGCGTGACCGACGACAGGTGCGCACGCAGCGCGTCGCCGACCTTGCCCTTGACCTCGTCCACCCGGTCGATCAGCTCGGCCAGGGTGCCGAACTGGCGGATCCACTTGGCCGCGGTCTTCTCCCCCACGCCGGGGATGCCGGGCAGGTTGTCCGACGGGTCGCCGCGCAGTGCCGCGAAGTCCGGGTACTGGCTCGGGGTGAGCCCGTACTTCTCCGCCACCTGTTCCGGGGTGAACCGGACCAGGTCGGACACCCCGCGTTTCGGGTAGAGCACCGTGACCCGGTCGTTGACCAGCTGCAATGCATCGCGGTCGCCGGTGCAGATGAGCACGTCGAAGTCCTCGGTGCCGGCCTGCGTGGTGAGCGTGGCGATGATGTCGTCGGCCTCGAAGTTCTCCTTGACCAGCGACGGGATGCCGAGCACCTCGAGCACCTCCTTGACCAGGTCGACCTGGCCGCGGAACTCGTCCGGCGTGGTGCTGCGGTTGGCCTTGTAGTCGGCGTAGGTCTCCGACCGGAAGGTCTTGCGGGACAGGTCGAAGGCCACCGCCAGATGCGTGGGTGCCTCGTCGCGCAGCAGGTTGATGAGCATCGAGGTGAAGCCGAACACCGCATTGGTGACCTGCCCGGTCTTCGTGCGGAAGTTCTCCGCGGGCAGCGCGAAGAAGGCGCGATAGGCCATCGAATGGCCGTCGATCAGCAGCAGCCGGGGCCGCTCGGTGGTGGTGGCGCCTGTGGCGTTGGCAACGGTTCGGTTCTCACTCGGGCTCACGGGGCCGAGTCTAAGGTGAGGGTCCGACACTCTTGCGTGTCGCATCGGGTGAGGAGCATGGAGTGACCGAACAGGCCGCCGAGACGATGCCGGAGCGATTCGCGGGCACCGACCCGCTGGCCGCAGGCCAGCAGCTGAACGACAAGATCGGGCTGACGATCACCGAGATGACCCCGGAACGGGTCGTCGGCACCATCCCGGTCGAGGGCAACCTGCAGCCCTACGGCCTGCTGCACGGCGGGGCGAACGCCACCGTCGCGGAGGCACTCGGATCGGTGCTGGCGGCGCTCAACGCTCCCGACCGTGCCGCGATGGGCCTGGAGCTGAGCTGCACGCACCACCGCGCGGTCCGCTCCGGCACGGTCACCGGCGTCGCGACTCCCCTGCACGTCGGCCGCGGCACGATCACCGCGGAGATCGTGCTGACCGACGACCAGGACCGCCGCACCTGCAGCGCCCGGCTCACCTGCGTGGTACGAGACCGGCCCCCGGGCTCCTGACCGAGGCGCACCGACGGCACGGCCTGAACCGATGCACCACCGGCCGCTGCACGACTGAACCCCCATGCGAGATCACACCGCCGCGGCTAAGCCACGGCAATCAGGCACGGCGATCAGGTTCAGACGCCGAGGTAGGCTTCCTTGATGCTGGTGTCGGCGAGCAGTTCCTTGCCGGTGCCGGTTTTGGTGATCCGCCCGGTCTCCAGGACGTACGCGCGGTGCGCGCGGGAAAGTGCCTGCTGCGCGTTCTGCTCCACCAGCAGCACCGTGGTGCCCTGCCGGTTGATTTCGGTGATGATCCGGAAGATCTGCTGGATGAACTGCGGGGCCAGCCCCATCGACGGCTCGTCGAGCAGCAGCAGCCGCGGTTTGGCCATCAGCGCCCTGCCGATCGCGAGCATCTGCTGCTCACCGCCGGACATCGTGCCGCCGACCTGGCTCTTGCGTTCGGCCAGCCGCGGGAACAGCTCGAAAACACGGTCGAAGTCCGGTTGCAGGTTCTTCCGGTCCTTGCGCGCGTATGCGCCCATGTCCAGGTTCTCCAGCACCGTCATCCCGGGGAAGATGCCCCGGCCTTCGGGCGACTGCGAGATTCCGCGGACCACCCGCAGATCGCCGCGCAGCCGGGAGATGTCCTCGCCGTCGAACCGGATCGTGCCACCGGAGATCGGCCGGATCCCGGAGATCGCCCGCATCGTGGTGGACTTGCCCGCGCCGTTGGCCCCGATGAGGGTCACGATCTCGCCCTCGTCGACCGTGATGGACAGTTCCGACACGGCCTTGATCCGTCCGTAGTGGACGGACACGCCGGCAAGCTCAAGCAACGTCATCGTCGGGAACTCCCAGGTAGGCGGCGATCACGGCGGGGTTCTCCCGGATCTCGGCAGGCACCCCTTCGGCGATCTTCTTGCCGAACTCCAGCACCACGATCCGGTCGGTCACGCCCATCACGAGCTTCATGTCGTGCTCGATCAGCAGCACGGTGTACCCGTCGTCGCGGATGGTCCGGATCAGCCCCATGAGCTCTTCCTTCTCCGCCGGGTTGAACCCGGCGGCAGGCTCGTCGAGGCAGAGCAGCTTCGGTTCGGTGGCCAGCGCCCGCGCGATCTCGAGCCGCCGCTGGTAGCCGTAGGGCAGGTTCTTCGCCCGGTCCGCGGCCCGGTCGGCGATGCCGACGAACTCCAGCAGCGCCATGCCCTTCTCGATCGCCTGCTTCTCCTCGCGGTGGTGGCGCGGGCTGCGCAGCAGTGCGCCGAGCAGGCTCGTGCGGTGCCGCGCGTCGGTGCCGACGACCACGTTCTCCAGCGCGGTCATCTCGCCGAACAGCCGGATGTTCTGGAACGTGCGGGCGATGCCGAGCCGGGTGATGGTGTGCCGCGAAGCCTTGCCCAGCGGCCGGTCCTCGAGCAGCACCTGCCCCGAGGTGGGCCGGTAGACGCCGGTCATCGCGTTGAAGCAGGTGGTCTTGCCCGCGCCGTTCGGCCCGATCAGCCCGAGGATCTCCCCGCGCCGGATGTCGAAGGACACCGAGTCCAGCGCGACGAGGCCGCCGAAGCGCACCGTGACGTCGTCGACCTTCAGCAGGGTCTGCCCGACCGCGACGTCGATGACCCGGTCAGGGGCGACGACGTCGGCGACCTCGGCCTCGTGTTCGGCGAGCTGGTCCGCGGTCATGTTCGCGACCTCGGCCACCAGGCCGCCTTCGGCGGGGACCTCGGGCCCGGTGCCGTTGCCGGGGACGGTCATGCCTTCCCTCCCGGGGTTTCGGGTGCCAGCGACCCGTCGCTGCTGACCTGCTCACCCTTGCCGAGCAACCGCCGGTACGCCAGCCTGCCGTAGGAGAGCAGCCGTTGCCGCGCGCCGAGCAGGCCCTGCGGGCGAAAGATCATCAGGATGATCAGCGCCAGGCCGAAGATCAGATACTTGTACTCCGCGATCTGCTGGAACCGCAGCGGCACGTAGGCCACCACGATCGCACCGAGCAGCACGCCGACCTTGTTGCCCGCGCCGCCGAGGATCACCGCGGCGAGGAACAGCATCGACGTGACCACGTCGAACTTCTGGTTGTTCACGAAACCGAGCTGGCCCGCGTAGAGCGCGCCGGAGAGACCGCCGACCGCGGCGCCGCTGACGAACGCCCAGATCTTGAACTTGAACGTGGGCACGCCCATGATCTCGGCCGCGTCCTCGTCGTCGCGGATCGCGACCCACGCGCGGCCGACCCGGCTGCGCTCCAGGTTCCCGACCACGAACAGGATGATGATGATCACCGTGACGCAGAGCCAGTACCAGGGGACCCCGTCGGTGTTGGTGAACAGCGGAGTGCCGTCGGCCTTGCTGCCCGGCGGGTGCCCGACGCCCTGGAAGCCGCGGTTGCCGCGCAGCGGGTCGACGTTGTCCGCCAGCAGCCGCACGATCTCGCCGAAGCCGAGCGTGACGATGGCCAGGTAGTCCCCGCGCAGGCGCAGCGTCGGCGTGCCGAGCAGGACGCCGAAGATCATCGTGACCACCATCGCGATCGGCAGCACGGCGAGGAACGGCAGCTTCGCCAGCGACGAGTCCGGACTGGTGAACAACGCCATCACGTAGGCGCCGACCGCGAAGAACCCGACGTAGCCGAGGTCGAGCAGACCGGCCTGGCCGACCACGATGTTGAGGCCGATGGCGACCAGCGCGTAGCGGGCCACCTCGAACATCGCGATCGGGAAGTCGTAACCCGGCTGGGTGGTGATCAGCGGCGGGTTCAGCACCGGCAGCAGGTAGACCAACGCGACCAGCGGGATCAGCACGACCCATTGCTGCACCCGGGACAGGTTGTTCCACCAGTCCGAGACCGGACGGCGGCGCTTCGCCGCAGGCGGCGCGGCCGGAGTCGAGGACGTCGTCATACCCGCGCCTTCCCGAGCGACTCGCCGAGGATACCGGTCGGCCGGAACATCAGGATCAGCACCAGCAGCGCGAACGCGACGACGTCGCGCCACGCCCCGCCGAACAGCGACTGGCCGTAGTTCTCCACGACCCCGAGCAGCAGGCCGCCCAGCAGCGCCCCGCGCAGGTTGCCGATACCGCCGAGCACCGCCGCGGTGAACGCCTTGATGCCGAGGATGAAACCGCCCTGGTACGAGGCACCCTGCGGGATCTTCATCATGTAGAACAGCGCGGCCGCGCCGGCGAGCAGGCCGCCGATGAGGAACGTGAGCGTGACGACGCGTTCCTTGTTGACGCCCATCAGCGTGGCGGTGTCCGGGTCCTGGGCCACCGCGCGGATGCCGCGGCCGAACTTGGTGCGGTTCACGAAGATGTCCGCACCGACCATCAGCAGGATCGAGGCGACCACGGTGATGATCGTGACGATCGTGACGCTGCCGCCGAAGATCGTGAACACCTCGTCGTTGCGCAGCAGGCGGATGCTGTTCTCCGGGTTGCCGCCGCGCCAGATGAACAGGATCTGCTGCAGCACGAACGAGGCGCCGATCGCGGTGATCAGGAAGACCAGCCGGGGTGCCCCGCGTTTGCGCAGCGGCCGGTAGGCCACCCGTTCCAGGGCGACCGCGGTGCCGCCGGAGACCGCCATCGCCGCCACCAGTGCGAGCAGCAGGAATCCGATCAGCGGGAGCAGCGGGAGATCGGGGGTGGCGCCCGGCCGGAATCCCAGGCCGTAGAAGGTGAACCACGTCGCGTAGGCGCCGTAGATGAACACCTCGGAGTGGGCGAAGTTGATCAGTTTGAGGACGCCGTAGACGAGGGTGTAGCCCAGCGCCACGAGCGCGTAGATGCTGCCGTAGGACAAGCCGTCGATCGTGTTGTCCCAGAACTGGTTCAGGAACGAATCCACATCGAAGGTGATCCAGTCGCTGCCGCCCTGTGCCAGGACGAGCGAACTGAGGTCATGGGTCATCGACACACTAGTTCTCCAAGTGGGTCCGGGGTGCGGCCCGGCGGGATCACCACCGCCTGGCCCGCACCCCGGTGCGTGGAACCGAAGCGGTGCGCTACTTGATCTCGGTGTTGCGGACGATCTTCCCGTTCTCCACCTTGTAGGTCCACACGGTGGTCGCGGCCAGCTCGCCGTGGGCGTCCCACTTGAAGTGCTTCGTGATGCCCTGGCCGTCGTAGTTCTTCACGAAGTCCAGCAGGCCGGCCCGATCCTTCTTGCCCGCGTCGATCCCCTTGACCAGGATCGTCGCGACGTCGTAGGCCTCCGGCGAATAGGTACCGGGGTCGGTACCGGTCGCGGCCTTGTACGCGTCGGTGAACTTGGTGAACTGGTCGGCAGGCACGCACGGGCAGGTGAAGTACGAGGTGGCGGCGGCGTCACCGGCGCCCTTCACGAACTGGTCGTCCTTCACCCCGTCCGGACCGACGAACTTGGCGGCGACACCGGCGTCGTTGAGCTGCTGCGCGAACGGCGCGGCTTCCTGGTAGTAGCCGGAGTAGAACACCGCGTCCGGCTTCTCGCCCTTGATCTTGTTGACCACCGCGGAGAAGTCGGTCTGCTTGGTCTTGACCTTGTCCTGGCAGGTGGCCTTGGCGCCGAGCGCCTTGGTGATCGACGCGGCGAGGCCGGTGCCGTACTCCGAGTCGTCCTCGATCACGCAGACCTTGCTCGCCTTGAGCTCGTCGGTGATGAACTTCGCCGCGGCCGGGCCCTGGGTGTTGTCGTTGCCCAGTGCGCGGAAGAAGGTCTTCCAGCCGTTCTGCGCCAGCGACGGGTTGGTCGCGGACGGGGAGACCGCGACCAGGCCCGCGGAGTTGAAGATGTTGCCCGCGGCCTTCGACTCGCCCGAGAACGGGAGGCCGATGACGCCGATGATGTTCTGCGTGTTCGCGATCTGGGTGACGATGCCCGGCGCCTTGTCCGGCGTGCCCTCGGTGTCGAACTGCTCCAGTTTGACCTGGCAGCCCGGGTTGGCCTTGTTGTGCTGGTCGACGGCGAGCTTGGCACCCTTCAGGATGTTCTGCCCGAGGGCCGCGTTGGCACCGTTGATCGTGCCCGCGTAGGCGATGGAGACCGGCGAGCACTGGGCCTTCCCGTCACCTGCCGGGTCCGCGGCGTTGGCCGCCGCCGACGGCGCCGCGGCCTGTGGGGCTCCGCTGTCGCCACCCGAGCCGCTGTCGGTTCGCGCCGCGCACGCGCTCAGCGAGATGGCTCCCGCCGCGGCCAGCACGATGACCTTCGTGAGTCGTGCTCTCTGCACTCGTTCCTCCAAATGCCACCCGCTCGCTCGGTGAACGGCGGGTCCCTCACTGGGACTTCGACTGGCCGCTGAACGTAGCCGCCGCGCGGGGTGTTGCACAGAGTCACAGCACGTCTTGTATCCACATCGTGACGGTCGTCAGGACTGTTAACCGACGATTTACACTCGATCGTCGGACTGTGACAACCGAGTGATAACGCTGAGTGTGCACGTGCCGCCCGAATGGAGCTCTTGACTCAGGGCCTGGTCGCTATGGGCAGTTTAGGAACTCCCTCTCCGTCATCGCGGTCGAGGCCGCGATCGCCGGACTTCAAGGTAACAAATCTGCCCTTGTGCACAGCGCAGAGCAACCGCGGACACGGCGAAGCGGGCGCGACCCCCTGGTCACGCCCGCTTCGCCGCCGGCCTGCGAGACCGGCTAGCCGATGCTCTCCACGACGGCCTCGGCAACGGCCTTCATCGTGGTGCGGCGATCCATCGCGGTGCGCTGGATCCAGCGGAATGCGTCCGGTTCGGTGAGGCCCTGCCGGCTCATCAGCAGGCCCTTGGCCCGGTCGATGACCTTGCGGGTCTCGAGCCGGTCGGTGAGCCCGGCGACCTCGGCCTCGAGCGCCTGCAGCTCGGAGAACCGGCTGACCGCCAGTTCGATGGCAGGCACCAGGTCGCGTTTGGCGAACGGCTTGATCAGGTATGCCATGGTGCCCGCCTCACGGGCCCGCTCGACGAGATCGCGCTGGCTGAACGCGGTGAGGATGACGACCGGCGCGATCCGGTCGCCGGTGATCTTGGCAGCGGCCTCGATCCCGTCCAGCTTGGGCATCTTGACGTCGAGGATCACCAGGTCGGGCTTCAGGTCGGTGGCGAGGCCGATGGCCTCCTCGCCGTCGCCTGCTTCACCGACCACCTCGTAGCCCTCTTCCCGCAGCATCTCGACCAGGTCGAGTCGGATGAGTGCCTCGTCCTCGGCGACGAGCACCCGTCGCTGAGGCACGGTGGCGGTCTCGGCAGCCTCTTCGGTCACCGGCTGTCCTCCTGAAGGCTCGACGCGACGATGGCGACGCGGTCACCCGCGAACCGTCAGCCTACCGGGAACGATCCAGATCCCACGATGGCGTTCACCACGAAGTGGCGGGCGCGACACCCAGCCCGCACCCGGGCCCCACCCAGTCCCGCGAACGAGCGCTCGCGTAGAGTCTCCCCGCGGTCGGCCCCCGTAGCCCAACTGGCAGAGGCAACGGATTCAAAACCCGTCCAGTGTGAGTTCGAATCTCACCGGGGGCACGTACAGCATCCACACAAGCAGAACCTTCGCGTTGACCAGGTGTTTTGCGTGTGGATCGCATGGTCTTACTCGTCCTTTCTGCCTGGACGGCGATCTGGGCCAGCTCGTCGGCGGGTAGTCGGATCTCGATGGTGACCTTGTCGGTGTCCTCGATCAGGCCAACCGTGAGCTGGAGGGCCTCGAACAGGCTCCGTAGGTGCTTCTCGGGTGCGTCGGCGAGGTTCATCGTGAGGAAGGGCAGTGTGCCGAGTAGGGCGAGGTCGTCCTCGCTCGGCTTGCCCGGGTCCGCTTCGTCAGCTGCGTCGACGTCAGCGATCGCCGCTTGCGTTGTCTTCTTTTGGGCCTCCAGTTCGTTGTAGGTCGTGCGCAGGCCCTGGGTGAATGGGTCATCGGGTTCGCCGTCTTGCGCCTGGCGCAGGACCGAGGTCTGACGGCGGGTTAGCTCCGACAACACACGGTGCAGCCGTTCGCGGTCGGCGTGGCGTTGCTGGGCGGCGCGATCGTCGAGTCCGTCCAGGTCCGCGGCGAGGATCGCGCGCCGACGAGGACCGAAGACGCGGTCGGCGAGAAACTGGGACACCGCGTCCAGGATGGACGGCTCGCGAAGATAGATCGCCTTCGGATGGCCTGCGTAGGTGTCGGGTCGGCCGCGGTTGTTGTTCTTGGGCCAGCACATGTAATAGGCGGTGTTGTGCCGGTGGGTGCCGAACATGCGTCGTCCGCAGCCGCAGAAAACCATGCCGCGCAGCATGTAGGTACGGCGGGTCTGCGGGTGCACGTTGGGTTCGTTGTCCGCGCGCGAACCTCGGCGCGCTTCACGGCGAGCGTTGGACTCGTCGTACATCCACTTCGGGATCAACGGCTCGTGCACCGGTTTCGGCGACCACACCCACTTGACCGGATCGTTGACTTTGCCTCCTTTTGAGCGGGAGGCGCGACGGTTGAACACCTGGTATCCGGTGTACTTCGGGTTACGCAGGATCTCGTACACGCTGGTTTTGCCCCACGCTCTACGTGCCCGTTTGCCGCCGGGCGGCTCAGGCGGCGGATACCGTTCCGGATCGGCGTTGAGCCGGTCGGCGATGGTGTCGTAACTGGCGTCCTCGTGGTAACGCCAGTTCGCGATCTGCGTCGCTGTTTCGGCCCGGACGCCCGTCGGGCTTCAGCCGGCTCTTCGTGTGGCCCTTGTCCGCCTTCGACGGGTTCGGATGCGGAATGACCTTCGCCTTGTAGCCGTATAGCGGCTTACCAATGTTGTAGCGTTCACGCACGTGGGTGCACAACCCGCCCCAGGACTGCTCCAGAGTGTTGAGGACCTCGTACTCGGCGATGGATTGGTTGATCCGGCGCTGCAGCACACGCTGCGCCCGGTTCCCCGAGAGCGTGATCGGCTCGTTGGGCGTTTCCCCGGCCGCGTTACCGCACAGTCCGAGAGCCCGGACGGCCCGGACACCGGGACACCTACTGTGCGCCGTCGTTCGATCGCCGGAGATGGCGGATTAACCACCCGGTCGTGATTGCTGTTGTCTCGCCGTTCGTCGAGTCGTCCGCGAACGGGAACACCACGACACCGTCCTGGGTCTCTACGGACTGCGCAGGTCGGTTCTTCCTCGCGGCGCGACGGTCGGCGAGTGAGATGACATCGAGCGAGATCTGACGTGGCTCGGTTCCGTCGCGGGGTACCGACCTGGAGGAACGGCTCGGATCGCACCTGAGGTTCACGTCGGTCAGTTGTATGGCAAAGGCCCGGACAACCTCTGGGCGTTGACCGGAGACCGCCACGCGGTCATCGAGATGAAGACGGGCTGCACCACCGACGCGATCGCGAAGAAGGACGTCGACCAGCTCGGCGGCTCCGTCCGCTGGGACCAGGACAATCCCCCTGGCCTCACCAGCATCCCGATCATGGTGCGCCCCAGCCGGGATCGTGAACCACCAGGGAACGCCAGTGCCGGGACGCGGGTGATCACGGCCGCCAAACTCGACGAGCTCAAGGCCGCGGCGCGGTTGTTCGCCGTGGCCGGCCGATGGGCAAGGCCGTTGGCACGACGAGCAGGGAGTGTCGGTGCAGCTCATCCAGGCCGGGCTGACCGCCGCAGACACGCAGCTCCGGTTGGTTCTGCAACGTCTCGCGAGCGGTTCCGGCTGATTCTCAGCTCCGCAGCGACGAAAAAACGCCCTGGTCCGATTCCAGACATCCAGCATGGCTCGGGGCGCATCCTCATCTGGTGGCCGTTGTCGTGGTCAGGTGACGGAAATGGTGGTCCGTCACAGCAGTTGACCCGCCGACGGTGCCATGCGGGGCTGCTCGACGTCGGACTCGCTGTGCCGGGGTGGCCGGGACGACGGTGGTCACCGTTTCTTGAGCCGCCGCCGATTGACCGTCAGTACCTCGTCTGACAGGTCCGGGGCGGCGTCCGCGATCGCCCGGGAGAGGATCAGCGCGCCGACCATTTGGCTGAACAGTGC
>NZ_BAAAZN010000027.1:0-107101 GCF_039536925.1 Amycolatopsis ultiminotia
GTCCTGGCCTCAAACACCATCCCGTTGATCACCCGCCGGTCATCCACCCGAGGACGACCCCTCGCCCCCGACACCGGCAACAACGCCCCAATCACCAGCCACTGGTCATCAGACAACTCATGCCTACGCCCCGCAACCATGATCAAACCAGACCAGCCCCACCCGCTTTGCGGACCGGCCCCAGGGGCGACAAACCCGCTATCGGGTCGGACAGGACCTAGTCGTCTGCGTCGCGGATCAGTAGGGCGATCTGCACCCGGTTCTCGAGCGTCAGTTTGGCGAACAGATTGCCGATATGTGCCTTGACGGTCGCGACGCTGATGTGCAGCCGTTCGGCGATCTCGGGGTTGCCCAGCCCGTCCGCGACGGCTCGGGCGGTGTCGAGTTCTCGTTCGGTCAGCGTGGACAGTCGTTTCCGTGCGGCCTCGCGGGCGGAGTTGCGAGTCCGGGCGGAGTCCGGTCCGGTCGCCGCGGCGATCACCCGTGCCGTGGCCGCCGGGGACAGTACCGGGTTTCCGGCCGCGACCGTCCGCACCGCGTCCACGATCCGGGCCGGCGGAGTGTCCTTCAGGACGAACCCGAGTGCTCCGGCACGCAGGGCCCCGAGCACCAGATCGTCGGAGTCGAATGTGGTCAGCACGAGCACCCGCGGCGGCACCGGCCGGGTCAGGAGTTCACGGGTCGCGCTGAGGCCGTCCCGACCGGGCATCCGCACATCCATCAGCACGACGTCCGGCCGGTGTTCGTCCACCGCACCGATCGCGGCGTCCCCGTCGGCCGCCTCCGCGACGATCGTCAGGTCCGGTTCGCCGTCGATGACGAGTCGCAGCGCCATTCGTACCAGCTGGTCGTCGTCGACGATGACGACCCGGACCGGCTCCGGTTCGCTGTCCACTCATGCGCTCTTTTCGTGCTCTTGGCTTGGCCAGGGTAGTTGTGCGGTGAGCAGATATCCGTTGTCCGCGGTCGGGTGGTGGTCGAGTTTCCCACCGGCGAGGGTGACTCGTTCGGTGAGGCCGAGCAGCCCGAACCCTGACGTCGGCGTCCGGCCGCTCACCGTGGTTGCCGGAGAGCTGTTCCGAACGCTGACGCGTAGTTCGTCGCCGGCTGTTCCTTCGAGGAGGATGCGCACGCGCGCGCCCGGGGCGTGTTTGGCTGCGTTGGTCAGTCCTTCTTGGACGATCCGGTAGCAGGTCCGCCCGATGACCTCGGACGGGGTGCCCGGCACGGTGTCGGTGAGCGTGACGTCCATTCCGGAGGTGCGTGCATCGGCCACCAGTTCGGGAATCCGCTCGAGCGAGGGTTGCGGTGGCTCCGGGCGGCCCGGCTCGGCTCGGAGCACGCCGAGTACGTCGCGGAGTTCTTCCAGCGCCTGGTGGGAACCGTCGGCGATGCCCCGGATCAGCACGCGGTTCTCCGCGGCGGTGAGGTCTCTGCGGTGGTCCAGCACGCCGGCTTGCATCGCGACCAGGGAGATCCGGTGCGCGAGCACGTCGTGCATCTCGCGGGCGATCCGGTTCCGTTCCATTGTCCGTACCTGTGCCACTCGCGCGGCCTGTTCCCGCTCCGCGCTTTCCGCCCGGTCTCGCAGGGACCGCACTTCCACGCGCCGCGCGCCGATCGCCACGCCGACGGCCACCGCGACGCCTCCGATCAAGGTCGCGAAGGCCAGTTGCAGCCAGGTCGCACCCGGCGGGCCCGGCACCGGGTAGACCCCGCCGGTGAGCTGCGACGCGGTCAGGAAGCCCAGCCCGATGACCCCGATCTCCACCGGACGGCGACGAGTGGAGACCGAGCACAGAGCCAGCAGTGCGGCACCGAGGGCAAGGGCCGAGACAGCCGACGCGATCACGACCGTCATGGCGACGGCCAACGGGAATCGGCGCCGCCACAGAAGCACCGTCAAACAGCCGAGGGCCACCAGCGGATCGCCGACGACGTACCAGAAAGCCGGTTCGGTCGCAGGATCGTGCAGCAGCACACCGGTCAACAGCCACAACGGCACGCCCAGTCCCGCGGCCGCCGCCAGCGGCCAGGTCCGGTGCCACCACCCGTGCCGTGCCGCGACGTCTGAGCTCACCTGCCCATTCTCGCGATGTTGTGCCGCCGGCGCAGCAGACCAGCGGCGGTGGCGCCCCCGACCCTGGTCGAAGGCACTACCTCGCCTCTGGTCGAGGTCGATTCGAGCCGCCGGGCCGATGTGCCGGCGGCGCCGAGCGGAAAGACTCGTGCTCGTACCGAAACAACCGGGACACGGGGGAAGGGGACGCGATGAGCAAGCGTGGCTACCGGGCACTCGAGGCGGTCGCATCGGTGATCGCCGCAGTGGCCGCCCAGGCAGTGATCCGCAGCCTGTTCAAGCAGGCCACCGAGCCGCTGTGGGGAATCCTCGACGGGCTCCTCAGCGACCGCACCGGCCAGCTGGTTCTCCTCGGATTCGTCGCACTCGCCGCAATGGCGTTGGCCGGCTGGGCGCATACCCGTCAGAAACCGCGCACCGCACAGCCCGGCGAAACCCACGACCGGGAAACGGCCTGACCACCCCGCCCTTGATCAGGAGGACACATGCGCAGAAGCTTGTCACTGGCGGTCATCGCCATCGCGGTGGCGGCCACGCTACCGGGAGTGTCGACGGCGGCGGAAACCGTGCAGTGGGGCCGGTGCTCGGAAAAACCCGGCCCGACCCGTCTGGAGTGCGCGACGCTCGAGGTCCCGCTGGACTACCGGGATCCGGATGGCAGGCAGATCGAAATCTCGATCTCCCGGGTGGCGAGCGAGAAGCCCGCGCAGCGCCGCGGGGTGCTGCTGACCAACCCCGGCGGGCCCGGTGTCACCGGACTGGGTTACCCGGCGGTACTCGCGGCTTCCGGGCTGCCGCAGGAAGTGCAGGACTCCTACGATTTGATCGGCTTCGACCCACGTGGCGTCGGCCGCAGCGCGCCGGTGACCTGTGATCTGACACCGGAGCAGCTGACCCGCGGCGGCCTCGCGCCATACCCGCACAACGCGAGCGACGTCACGCGGGCGGCGGGGAACGCGCGGACCATCGCCGAGCAGTGCGCCACTTCGCCGACGTCGTGGATGCTGCCGTACATCACCACCGCGAACACCGCACGTGACATGGATCGGATACGGGCGGCGCTGGGCGAGCCGAAGCTCTCCTACCTCGGCGCTTCCTACGGCACTTCCCTCGGTTCGGTGTACACGACGCTGTTCCCCGGGCAGAGCGACCGGATCGTGCTGGACAGCAATCTGGGGCCCGGTGGTTACGACTACGCGGCCAACCGGTTGTTCGCGCGCGGGATGGAGGACCGGTTCCCGGATTTCGCGGCGTTCGCGGCCGCGCATCCCGAATACGGTCTTGGCAGCACACCGGAGCAGGTGACCGCGAAGTACTTCGAGCTGGCGAAACGGCTGGACGAGCGACCGATCGGCAGTTTCGACGGCGCGACGTTCCGTCAGATCACCTTCGAAGACCTCTACCGCGACCTGCCCCCGTTGGCCAAGGCCTGGCAGGCCCTCGACCAGGACGGCACGCCACCGCCCGTTCCGCCGATGGACGAGAACGCGACGGCCAGTCGTTTCTACGTCGTCTGCGGTGATTCGCGGTGGCCGGGGACAATTGCGGAGTACCAACGGAATGTCGCGGCCGACCGGCTGCAGTACCCCATGCTGGGCCCGGCCATGGCCAACATCGGACCGTGCGCATTCTGGCCGCACGAACGGGTCGAGCCGCCGGTACGCATCGGTGACCGGGGTCCGTCGAACGTGCTGATGGTGCAGAACGAGCGTGACCCGGGAACACCGCTGTCCGGCGCCGAGAAACTGAGGCGGGCCTTCGGAAAACGGGCCACGATGGTGACCGCCGACCAGGGCGGGCACGGCGTCTACCCCCTCGGCCGCAGCACATGCGCGAACAACGCGGTGACGAAATTCCTGACCACCGGCCACCCCCCGACGCACGACCTCACCTGCGCGGCAGAGCCGAACGAATAGCCGGGACCGAAGCCGGGGCCACGGACGGCAGGTCCGTGGCCCCTTTCCGGACCAAGCCTGCTCGCGAAACCTCTTGGCCACGTGTAACAGGCCCTGCCTGGGAGTCGATACCGATGCATCGATCCTCGCGGGGAGGACGCCTTGAAACACATCCTTATCGCAACGGTTTTGTTGCTCGCACTGCTCGGGGTCGCCTGCGCTGCCGGCACGGAACCCATACCGACGAAACCTTCGCTTCCCCAGGCGACATCGTCGGCGGCTCCGAGCCAGCGTGCACCCAGCACAACCGCTTCAAGCCCGAGTAGCACCTCGCGGCCCGCGGCAGCGAAGACCGGGACGACAAAGTCACGGCCTCCGAAGCGGTCTGCTCCGACTGCCGGCTACCAGTGCCGCGACGGTGACGAGGTGGTCTATGCCGTCTGTGCCGGCCACAAGGATTGGGTTGATGGACAACGTGAATTCGCGGCGTGCGTCAGTGGCGGCGGCGATTGGGACCAGCAGCTCCAACGGTGCATCTCTCCATCACGCACCAAGACGTCGAGTCCCGACGGTACGCGCTCCAGCGACCACGGGTACCGCGAAGCCGACGGCGAAACTTACGACTGCGCAAGAACCGGTCAATCCGCGGACAGCTGCGCAGCGGGCTGACCAGAACGCATACGGGTTTCAACCACTCCGGTCGCTGCTGTTCGCCGGCGAGCAGGTGCAGCAGCTCACCGGCCCGCCGGAGGGCGCTGGCAGAACGTAGCCGGACACGAAAACCTCCTGAACTCGACCGATCGAATGTTCGGTTGAACGATTGGGTCCAGTCAACGCGTGGCGCGAACCAGGTCGAGTGCGAAGCCGACGTACTGGCGCGCGACCACCTCGGGAGACAGCCCTCCTTTCGGAGACCACCAGGTCGGCAGCGCCGTGCACATCGTGACGACTGCGCGCGCCGCTTCCTTTGGCAGTGGCGCGTGCATCAGCCCACGGCGGCTGCCCTCGATGACCTCGTCGTCGAGCATGTGCTGAACGTCCCTGCGCGCCTTGGCAATCCGCGTGCGGTGCGGTTCCTCGACGCTACGCATCTCACTGGCGCCGATGAAGCCCAGTTCGCGCCGGTGCGTGTGGTACAGCGCCAGGCATTCGACGAGCCGGGTGAACCGCTCGACCGGCCCGTCACCCTCGGCACGCGCCGCGCGGCAACGTGTCTGCAGATCGTCCATCGCCAGGTCCAGCAGTTCCACGAGCAGGGCCTGTTTGGTCGGCCGATGGTGGTACACACCGGCGACCGACAAGCCCGCGCGCTGCGCCACGTGCCGGATGCTCGCACCGTGGTAGCCGAGTTCGACGAACGCCTCCAGCGCCCCGGCCAGCGGCGGAAGGAGGTGCAACGGCGGGAAATCGCGCCACGAAACGTTTTCACCGGGCACCGGGTCGCGCAGCACCGCACCCTCGGTGCCGAACAGTACCGCCGCGAGGTTCAGCCGGTCCTCGGTAATCCGGGTGAGCCCGTTCTCCACGGCACTCCAGGTCCCAGTGCTGACACCCAGTTCCTTGGCGACATCGCGCAACGTGAGCCCCGCCTCGCGGCGTGCTTCGCGCAGCCGCCGCCCGAGCAGCTCGCGTTCGGCATCCGGCAATGCGTGCTCCCCCACGTCGGCGACCTCGCTCATGCCTGACAGCGTGGCCATTGCCCGGCCACGGTACCGCCACTTGTTCAGTATTACCAATCATCAGCTCGGTGAACCCGAGGGGTTCCGCCGCGGTGATCGCAGACCGCCCAGGAAGTCAGGGCAGTTCCTCTTCGAGTCGGCGGTGTAGTTCGTGGAGAGTCTCGCGTACGAGCTTGAGCCTCTCGGGATCCAGGCCGTCGACGGCGCGCAGGGCGAGATTGCGGTAGGCAGCCTGCATCCTGTGCAGTGCCGCGCGGCCGGTGGACGTGACTTCGAGCAGTTTGGCCCGCTGATGGGCAGGATTGGGACGGTACCGGCCGAGTTCCTCATCGACCAGGAGATCCGCAACGCGCTGGACGCTCTGCCGCGTGTGGCCGAGCCGGCAGGCGATGGCCCCGACCGGAGCGGCTTCGTCCTCGACCTCCGCCAGGACCTGCCAGCGCGCCAAACTCTGCCCGGTGGGCCGGGCGATGCCGTTGCCGACCGCTTCGATCACGTCGGCGAGCCGGACGACCTGGTCGACCAGCGCACTGTAGGCGTCACAGGCCTGCCCGCCATCCTTGACAGCATGCTGTCGTATCACTACCTTGTCAGCCATGACAGTATGCTGTCATGCGCCGGCGTGACCGGCAAATCGGCTCGGGAAAGAGAACTCACTCATGCACATCGGTATCGGACTTCCCAATCAGGTACGTGACGTCGCCGCGTCAGTCCTTCCACAGTGGGCGGAGCAGGCCGAACAAGCCGGGTTTTCCACCCTCGCCACGACTGGGCGTTACGCATACCCGAGCGTGAGCGACACGGTTGCACTGGCGGCCGCCGCGGGAGCGACCACCACGATCGGCCTGCTCAGCGCGGTCCTGCTGGCCCCGACCTGGCCCGGCGCCTTACTGGCCAAGGAGATCGCGGGCATCGACGGTGTTTCCGGAGGCCGGCTCACGCTCGGCGTCGGAGTCGGGTCCAGCAAGGACGAATTCTCCGTGCCGGGACACGGAATCCACGGCCGTGGCGCGCGATTGGACGCCGACCTGGCGACCTACCGCGACGTGTGGAACGGCGAGCCGGTCGGCGGCGGGCCGAATCCGGCCGTGCCGTCGGGAACCCGGCAAGTCCCCCTGTTGTTCGGCGGTTACTCCGCTTCCACGCTCCGCCGCATGGTGCGCTGGGGCGACGGCTACATCGGCGGTTCACTCCCGCTCGCCATGACGTCGCCCAGCTTCGAAGCGGCGAGACGAGCCTGGCAGGAGGCGGGCCGCAATGGCAGCCCGAAACTCGTCGTACTCGCCTACTTCGCACTGGGTGACCGCGAAACCGGCCAGGCAAATATCCGCGACTTCTACCGGCTGGCGCCCGCGGAAATCGCCGCGAACGCGGTACTCTGCACCACCCCTGAAATGATCAAGCAGCTTATCGCGGACTACTCCGGCCTCGGCGTCGACGAGATCATTTTCGTCCCCGCCACCGACAACCTCGACGACCTCACCCGGCTCGCCGATATCGTCGGGTGAACAGCCGGCCGATCCCTTGTGCGGCGCTCGGTCCTGCAGTTTTTCGTGGTTCTCCCGCCGGAGTCATGCCACCGGCGGGGTGCCGTGGGTGTGGAAGGACTCGATCGTCTTCAGGCCCCATGCTTGGCCCCTTGCCCGCTCGGCTTCGGTCCAGGTGACCGGTTCCCAGTCCGGGGCGGTGACCAGCCTGGCGGTCGGGTTGCACAGTTCGACGCGGTTGCCGCCGGGTTCGTAGAGGTACAGGAAGAACGTTTGCTGGATGGCGTGTTTGTGCGGGCCGGTCTCGATGTGGACGCCGCTGTCCAGTGCGATGTCGGCCGCGCGCAGGATGTCGTCGCGGGTGTCCGCGGTGAACGCGATGTGGTGCAGCCTGCCGTTCGAACCCGTCCAGTCGTTGGTGTAGACGATGTCGTAGGACTTCTGCGCGAAATGCGTCCACTGCCCGGAGATCACGCCGGTGTCGAGCCTGATCTGCTCGGTGACCCGGCCGCCGAGTGCCTCGCAGATGAACTGCCCGTTGACTTCCGATTCCTGGGCCAGGTAGTTGACGTGGTCCAGGCGGCGGACGCCGACCCCGCGCCCCGGGTAGGCCTGCGCCTGGTTTTTCAGCGCCGGCCGCAAGTGCTCCGGCGGATCGTAGCGCTCGGTTTCCCAGTAAAGCTCGAGTTCGTGCCCGTCCGGGTCGCGGAACACGTACGTGGGTCCGATTCCGGTGTCGCCGTCGGCCCAGCCGACGCCGAGGCCCCGCTCCTCGAGCGCCAGCACGCGCCGGTTGAGTGCTTCCTCGCTGGAGGCACGCAACGCCGTGCGACCGACACCGGACGTCGCGGCCGCGGTGAGTTTGAGGCTGTGGTGCTCGTAGTCGTCCCAGGTGCGCAGGTACACCGAATCGCCGTCGGTTCCGTTCTCGGTCAGTCCGAGCACGTTCACGAAGAACTCCAGGCTCTGCTCCGGTGCCGGGGTGAACAGCTCGACGTGACCGAGGTGCGCGATCTCGTGACGCAGCGCGGACTGGGGCATCGCAGCACTCCTTGTGAGATCAGGGACGGGGGAAAACCGCGCCGTCGAACAGTTTCCGCGCCGTGCGAAGCACCGTCGACCGGCGGACGCGCGGGGTGGCGGCGTCGGGGTCGAACTCGATGCCGATGGCGAGCTTGCCGCTCGCGTGCTCGATCTCGACCGGCGCACCGGCAGCCGGGGCCACCAGGAGATCGCCGCCGACCGCGCCGTCGAGCAGCAGTGCGGTCACGACGCTGACGCCGCCGAGGACGCCGATCGAGGTGTGCGGCCGGACCGGGATGAACGTGCGGGTGCAGATCGCGCCGCCCGCACGAGGCGCGGCGACGAGCGTGGTTTTGGGCACCGACGTGGATTTCACGTCGCCGAGGCCCATCAGCTTCCCGGCTTCGATGCGCAGCGCGTCGATCCGCTCGGCGAGTGCGGTGTCGGCCGCGAGCTCGTCGACGGATTCGTGGCCGCTGACGCCGAGATCGGCCGCGCGCGCCACGACGACCGGCATCCCGTTGTCCACACAGGACACTTCGATGCCGCCGATGTCGTCGCGGACGTTGCCGGTGGGCAACAGGCCGGCGCACACCGAACCCTCGGTCTCGGTGAAGTCGAGTTCGACCGGTGCCGCGGTGCCGGGTACGCCGGAGATCGCGGTATCGCCGCGGTAGTCGACTTCGCCACCGGGAGTGGCGAAGGTGGCCACGGCGATGGTGCCGGTGTTGAGCAACCGCACCCGCACGGTGGTCCGGTCCGGTCCGGCCGGGACGAGCCCGCGTTCGACGGCGAACTGCCCGACCCCGGCCAGCAGGTTGCCGCAGGTCTGGCGATCCGAGACGGTCGGCTCGTCGACGCCGAGCTGCAGGAACAGATAGTCGATGTCGTGGCCGGGATCCTCGGCCGCGGACACGATCGCGACCTTGCTGGTGAGCAAGTGCGCACCGCCGACGCCGTCGATCTGGCGCGGGTCGGGGGTACCCATGATCCGCAGCAGCAGGTCGTCCCGCGCGGCCGGGTCCGCAGGCAGGTCATCGGCCAGGAAGTAGGCGCCTTTGGAGGTGCCCCCGCGCATGAGCATGCAGCGCACGCCGTCGGTCATACCTGCTCCTTCTCGTACTCCTCGGCGGTCAGGTAGCGGACGCCGAGGCTGTCCAGCTTTTCGCGCAACCGGTAGCGGTCAAGGCCCAGCTGTCCGCCCTCGAACGCTTCCCGCGCCGCGGCTTCCTTCTCCAGCCGTGCCTGCGAAGCGTCCAGTCCGGTTTGGACATCCTCGCGGCGCACGCGCAGCACGCCGTCGTCGTCGGCGAGGACCACATCGCCGGGACGGACGAGCTGCCCGCCGACGACGATTGGCACATTCACCGCGCCCGCGGTCGCCTTGACCGTCCCTTGTGCGCTCACCGCGGCCGACCACACGGGGAAACCGAGCGCGCGGAGGTCGGCGACGTCGCGGACCCCGGTGGTGGTGACCAGGCCCCGCACCCCGCGACGACGCAGCGCGGTGGCGAACAGCTCACCGAAAAGCCCGTCGTGGCAAGGGGAAGTGGTGGTCACGACGAGGAGATCGCCTTCCCGGCACTGCTCGACGGCGGCGTGGATCATCAGGTTGTCACCAGGCCAGCACAGCACGGTGACGGCGGTGCCGCCGGCGCGCACGCCCTCCTGGATCGGCCGGAGTTCGGGGCCGAGCAGCCCGGAACGGCCGAGCGCCTCGTGCACGGTGGCGACTCCGTAGTCGGCAAGACGCGTCGCCTGCTCCAGGTCGGCACGCGGCGGATCGGTGACGATGACGGGCTTCATACCGCCACGGTAATTTTGGTCGACGAAATTGTCAACAATTTTGGTGCACAGGAGGCGCACAGCAGACGGCCGGCCAAGGGCGCCAGGCGGACCTGCCAGGTACCCACCCGGTCAAGCGTGCAGTGGTGCGGCCTCTGCGGCATCGGCCGCCTTCAGTGCTTCGATCACGCTCGTCAGGTGGGTCCGCGCGGCCTCCGCTGCTTCGTACGAGTGGTGCGCGCAGATCGCCTCGATGATCGCCAGGTGCTCCGGCAGCGAGACCTGCGGACGGCCGGGGCGCATTGCCAGGCGGAACTGGTGGCGCACGCTCTGGCCGCGCAGCCGTTCCAGTACCTGCTCCGCGGTGCGCTGGCCGCTGATCTCGCGGACCCGCCGGTGCAGCTGCTGGTTGAGACCCGAGTAACCGACCACGTCCCCGGCCGTCACCGCGGCGCGCATCGCTTCGCCCAGCTCACGCAGCTCGCCGACCTCGTCGTCGGTCACCCGCTCGGCCGCCTTCGCCGCGCACAGCGATTCCAGCGCCATCCGGACCTCGGAGATCTCGACGGCCTCCTCCAGCGACACCGCGCGGACCCGGGCACCCCGGTTCTGCACCCGCTCGACCAGCCCCTCGTTGGTCAGTTCGATCAGCGCGGCACGCACGGTCGCGCGGCTCGCGGTGAACTGGGCGGACAGATCCGCCTCGACCAGCCGCTGGTTGGGCACGAACTCGCCGCGGACGATGGCGTCGCGGATGGCCGCCACCACGGAACGCTCCCCCTGCTGCCGATCCGCAGCACTCTCGGTCATGCCTCGGCTCCATTTGTTGACAATTTTGTCGAGCACATCGTGTACTCGATCGTAGCTTGCAGGGAGGATTCTGCTATGAACGCAACCATCGCGGTACTGGGACTCGGCGAAGCAGGCAGCGCGCTCGCCCGCGACCTGGTCACCGCCGGGGCCGTCGTGCGCGGCTACGACCCGGCCGTCCCCCGGGTCGAGGGCGTCGTCGCCACCGGTTCCGAAGCCGAGGCCGCCGACGGCGCCGAGCTGGTACTCAGCGTCAACAGCGCTTCGGCAGCCGTCGACGCGCTCGAAGCCGGCCGCACCGGCCTGCGGGAAGGCGCGGCCTGGGCCGACCTCAACACCGCGTCGCCCGGCACGAAACGCACGCTGGCCGGGATCGCCGCCGAACACGGCGTGCCGTTCGCCGACGTCGCGATCATGGCGCCGGTGCCCGGACGCGGCCTGCGGGTGCCGATGCTCGTCACCGGGATCGCCGCGGAAACCGTGGCCGGCACGCTGAATCCACTGGGTGCCGCGGTCGAGGTCATGTCCGGCGACGCCGGGCTCGCCGCCGAACGCAAGCTACTGCGCAGCGTGTTCTTCAAGGGCATGTCGGCCGCCGTGGTCGAAGCGCTCCAGGCGGCGCGCGCCGCGGGCTGCGAGGACTGGCTGCGCAAGATCATCGTCGACGAGCTCACCGCCGCCGGCGCGGCCACCGTCGACCGGCTGGTCGACGGTTCGTACCGGCACGCCGTCCGCCGCACCACCGAGATGGCGGCCGCCGCGGAGATGCTCGGCGAGCTGGACGTCCGCGCCGACATCGCGGCGGCCGCGCGGGACCAGCTGGCCACTCTCAGAGATTGTTAACAATCATGAGTTGAGTATTGTGTTCAATATCTCAGCCGATGTACCTTCGGACGCCTTCGCTGCCCCCGAGGGAAGGGACGAGGATGTCCGCATCGGAACCCAGCGCCGGCACCTCGGTCCGGCTCTCGATCCGGGTGACCGCGTTGTGCTGGGTACTCGTCCTGCTCGACGGGCTCGACCTGTTCGTCTACGGAGCAACCCTGCCGGGCGTGCTCGCCGACCGGGATTTCGGCCTCACCGCGGTGAGTGGCGGCGAGATCGGCAGTCTGACGACCTTCGGGATGATGCTGGGCGCACTCGCGTCCGGCATCCTCACCGACCGCACCGGACGCCGGAAGATCATCATCACCGGGGTCACCGTCTTCTCGCTGGCGGCGGCCGTCTGCGCCATCGCGCCGACGGTGGCGGTCTTCGGTGCGGCACGCCTGGTCGCCGGCATCGGGCTCGGCGGCCTGCTGCCCTCGGCGATCGCGATGGTCATGGAGTACGCCCCGGCCTGGCGCAAGAACCTGGCCGTCACGGTCGTGATGACCGCGCACCAGGCGGGCGGGGCGCTGGCCGGTGCACTGGGTATGACACTCGTCGAGTCGATGGGCTGGCGCTCGGTGTATTGGCTGGGTGCGCTGCTGCTCGTCGTCGTAGTTCCTGCCGTGGTGCTTCTGCTGCCGGAATCACTGACCTTCTTGCTCGCCAAGGGAAAAACCGAACGGGCCGAGGCGATCGCAACCAAGTTCGCGGTCCCGCTCGAACAGTTCGCGCCGGAGCCTGCGGCGCAGCGGCGTGGCGGGCTGCGTGGCCTCTTCACCGCATCGATGCGCCTGACGACACTGCTGTTCTGGATCGCATCCTTCGCCGGGCTGCTGCTGGTGTACGGCGTGAACACGTGGCTTCCGACGATGATGCGCGGCAGCGGCTACAACCTCGGCTCGGCGATCAGCTTCCTGCTGGTGATCAACCTCGGCGGTATTGCGGGCATGCTGGTCGCCGGCCGGCTCGCGGACCGCTTCGGCGCCCGGCCGGTCGCGATCATCTGGTTCGCGCTGACCGCCGCCGGCGTCGGCCTGCTCGCGCTGCATCTGCCACTTGCCGTGACCTACCTGGTGGTGTTCCTGACCGGTGCGTGGTTGTTCAGTGCGCAGACGCTGATCTACGCAGCTGTCGGCGCCTACTACCCCGCCGACAGCCGGGCAACGGCGCTCGGCTGGGTCTCCGGCGTCGGCAGGCTGGGCGCGGTGTTCGGCCCGTGGCTCGGCGGCGTACTGGTCGCGAGTGGACTGTCGTCGTTCGGCTTCGTCGTCTTCGCGGTGGCAGGCCTGCTCGGCGCGGCCATGGTCGCCCTGGTGCGCAAGGCCGGCGTCCCGCGGCCGGATCTCGCCACGCCGCGGGCCGCTTGACGCATCCGGAACCGGCGATCTCGTCACACATATTGTCAACAATTTCATCGACGATTAGAGTGCGCGTATCGAGCGAAGCCGCGTGAAGAGGAACGACCTTTGATCATCGACTGTCACGGCCACTACACGACCGCGCCGCCCGCCCTCGCCGGGTGGCGTGAGCGGCAGATCGCCGCCCTGGAGGGCTCCGGTGCCACGCCTGCGCGCAGCGACCTGCGGATCAGCGACGACGAGCTGCGCGGGACGGTCGAGGAGAACCAGCTGCGATTGATGGACGAACGCGGCATCGACCTGACGATCTTCTCGCCGCGCGCGTCGTTCATGGCCCACCACGTCGGGGGCTTCGAGACGTCGGCGGAGTGGGCGTCGATCTGCAACGAGCTGTGCTACCGGGTGAGCACGCTCTACCCCGAACGGTTCGCCCCGGCCGCAATGCTCCCGCAGTCGCCCGGCGTGGATCCTGCCACCTGCATCCCGGAGCTCACCCGCTGCGTCGAGGAGTACGGCGCGGTCGCGCTGAACCTCAACCCCGATCCGAGCGGCGGGCACTGGACGGCGCCCCCGTTGACCGACCGTTGCTGGTACCCGATCTACGAGAAGATGACCGAGTACGACGTTCCGGCGATGGTGCACGTCAGCACCAGTGTCAATCCCGCGTTCCACACCACCGGCGCGCACTACCTCAACGCGGACACCACGGCGTTCATGCAGCTGGTGCAGGGCGATCTGTTCCGCGACTTCCCGACCCTGCGGCTGATCATCCCGCACGGCGGCGGCGCGGTGCCGTACCACTGGGGCCGGTTCCGCGGACTGGCGATGGCACTGGGCAAACCCGAACTGGAGGAGCACGTGCTGAACAACGTCTTCTTCGACACCTGCGTGTACCACCAGCCGGGTTCGGACCTGCTCTTCGACGTCATCCCGGCGCGCAACATCCTCTTCGCCTCGGAGATGATCGGTGCGGTCCGCAGCGTCGATCCACGCACCGGTCAGCACTTCGATGACACCCGCCGGTACGCCGAGGCGGCAAAACTGTCCGAAGAGGACTGGTCGGCGATCCGGGAGCACAACGCGCGATCCGTCTACCCCCGGCTGGACGCCCTGCTGAAAGGCCAGGGCCGGTGACCGCGCCCAAGACCCCCGGCTGGCTCGACTGGTACGCCAGTCCGTCCACACCGGACTTCCAGCTGCCACCGGGCACCGTCGACGCGCACTGCCACGTGTTCGGCCCGCAGCGCGAGTTCCCGTTCGCGCCGGAACGCAAGTACACGCCCTGCGACGCAAGCAGAGACGAGCTTTTCGCGCTGCGCGACCACCTCGGCGTGACACGCAACGTCATCGTGCAGGCCACCTGCCACGGTGCGGACAACTCCGCGATGCTCGACGCGGTGCGCGCAGCCGACGGCCGGGCACGGGGTGTCGCGACCGTCCGTGCCGACATCAGCGACGCCGAGCTCCGCGAACTCGACGAAGCAGGTGTACGCGGGGTGCGGTTCAACTTCGTACGGCGACTCGTCGACGCCTCACCCAAAGAGGACCTGAGCACGATCGCGAAGAAGATCGCGCCGCTGGGCTGGCACGTCGTGCT
The DNA here is from genome assembly GCF_039536925.1 of Amycolatopsis ultiminotia. Taxonomy (NCBI): domain Bacteria; kingdom Bacillati; phylum Actinomycetota; class Actinomycetes; order Pseudonocardiales; family Pseudonocardiaceae; genus Amycolatopsis; species Amycolatopsis ultiminotia. Next base: position 14,585 of record NZ_BAAAZN010000027.1, read on the forward strand.
CTACTTCGAGGCCGCGGACCTGGCTGAGCTGGCAGGCTTCTTCTCGTCGCTGCCCGCTCCGCTCGTGATCGACCACATGGGACGCCCGGACGTCACCGAACCCCCGGACGGCCCGCAGTTCGCACGATTCCTCGACTTCGTGGGACACAGCGACGTCTGGGTGAAGGTGAGTTGTCCCGAGCGGCTCAGCGTCACCGGCCCGCCAGCGCTGGACGGCGAACGGCACGCCTACACCGACGTCGTCCCGTTCGCCCGGCGGGTCCTCACGGAGTTCCCCGACCGGGTGCTCTGGGGCACCGACTGGCCGCATCCCAACCTGACCGCCCACATGCCCGACGACGGCCTGCTGGTCGACTACGTGCGGCAGGTGGCCGAAACCGCCGATCTGCGCCGGAAACTGCTCGTCGACAACCCGATGCGCCTCTACTGGCCCGGCGAAACCGCCTGATTCCCCGTCCCCCGAAGGGCATGCAATGCAGCACGCCAACGCGCTGAACCGGCTGAACCGCCTGCCGATCAGCCGGTTCCACAAGGTCACCTTGCTGGCCGTCTCGTTCGCCTATTTCTTCGAGTTCGCGGACATCAACAGCTTCGCCACCACTGCGCCCAAGCTGATCAAGCTGTGGGGCGTCACGGTCGACCAGGTCGCGTATGTGACTTCGCTGTCGTTCGTCGGGATGTTCTTCGGCTCGATCGTCGCGAGCACGATCGCCGACCGGTGGGGCCGCAAGAACGCGCTGATGTGGACCACGCTGTGGTTCGGCATCTTCTCGCTCGCGGCAGTGTTCTCCTGGGACATCGTGTCGCTTGGCGTGTTCCGCGTGCTGACTTCGGCCGGTCTTTCGGCGATGACCGTCGTGGCCGTCATCTACGTCAGCGAGCTGTACCCCGCGGCGAACCGGGGCCGGTACCAGGCCTACGCGATCGTGATCGGCATCTGCGGCACGCCGGTGACCAACCTGATCGCGAGCCTGGTGGTGCCGCTCGGCAGCTGGGCGTGGCGGCTGGTGTACCTGTGGGGCGCGCTCGGTGTCCTGCTGGTGCTGTTCACCCGGCAGCTGAAGGAATCGCCCCGGTGGTACGAAAGCCGCGGCGAGCACGTGAAGGCCGACGCGGTGCTGAGAGAGATCGAAAAGCGCGTCGCCGCGGAGAAAGGACCGCTGCCGGAGCCGGCGCCGCCGGTCGAGGAAGCCCCGGTGGCCAAGGCTCCGCTGCGGTTGCTGCTGCGCAAGAAGTACCTGCTGCCGACGTTGCTGCTGACCGTCGTGTGGGTGACCCAGACGATCGGGTTCTTCGGGTACTCGAGCTGGGCACCGACGCTGTTGGCCAAGGAAGGCTTCAGCGTCGAGAAGTCGGTGTTCTACATCGCGCTGACCACCGTCGGCGCACCGCTCGGCTCGTACCTCGCAGCGCTGGTCACCGACCGTTTCGAGCGCAAGTGGTGCCTGGTCGCGTTCGGCACGGTGATCGCGTTGTGCGGGCTTTTGTACGGGCTCACGTTCAACCCGGTGCTGATCGTGGTGTTCGGCTTCCTGGTGAACATGTTCGAACGCGGCTACACGGCACTGGGATACGCGTATTCGCCGGAACTGTTCGACACCCGGGGCCGCTCATTGGGCACCGGCGTGTCGTACGGCCTCGGCCGGCTGTCCAACGCGGCAGGCCCGCTGATCGTGGCCGCCCTCTACAACGGCAGCGGCTACCAGAGCGTGTTCCTGTTCATCGCAGGCACGTGGCTGGTCGGCGCAGTGGTGCTGGCGGTGTTCGGGCCACGGACCCGGCAGGCGAGACTCGAACCGGCCACCCCGGCGTCCGCGCCGGCCACGTAACGAACTCAGCCGCCTGCCGGTGCCCCCGGATCTTCCCGGTGGCTGTCAGCGTCTGCCAGGTTGCGCGGTACTGCCTAGATGGCATCGGCACAGCTAGAGTGGTCGCCATGGAGAAGACGACCCCGCCGACGCTGTGGGACCGCTCACGGCTGATCGCGGTGCAGACGATCCTCGACGTCGCAGTCCGGCTGTTTCTCGAACAGGGCTACGAGCAGACGACGATCGCGCAGATCACGCGAGAGGCGGGAATCTCCCCACGTTCGCTGTTCCGGTACTTCGGTTCCAAAGAGGACCTGGTGTGCGGAGAGCAAGAAGCACTCGGCGAGCTGTTGCGTGCCACGGTGTCCGGGCAACGTGGCGAGGTGTCGGCCTGGGAAGCGTTGCGAGCCGGGTTCCTCGCCATCATGACGGCCAATCACAGCCTCGAGCGGACCTACGAACTCACCACGCTGATCTTCACCACCCCGTCCCTGCACGCCAGTTACCTCACCAAGAGACTGCGCTGGCAGAAGGACCTGCTGCCGTGCATCCAGTCACGCATGGGCCTTGCCGAGGACGAACACGACCCGCGCGCCAGTGCGATCATCGCCACCGCGTTCGCCTGTCTCGACACCGCCACCGAGATCTGGATCGCGGGCAACCGGAAAGCAGATCCGGTGGCGCTCTACGACCGGTGCGTTGCGGCGGTTCGAGATGCCGACCCGCCGACGGTGTGACCGCCGCTTCGCGGCCGGGAGCTCCGCGGATCGGCGCGGGTAATGTCCGGGCAGGTAATCGAACCGGGAGGTTTTCCCGCCGTGCACGACACTTCCACCGCGTTGATCGAGGCCTTCGCCTGCACCTGGTTCGGGATGGTGGCTGCGATCTCCTTCCTCGAGGCGCCGCTCAAGTTCCGGGCACCCGGGGTCACCATCGCGATCGGGCTTGGCATCGGCAGGCTCGTCTTCCGCGCGCTCAACCTCGTCGAGGCGGTGCTCGCGGTGGCCCTCGTGGTCACTGTCGCAGTGGGACGGCCGGAGACCGCGGCCACGGTGCTGGCGGCGGTGGCCGTGGTGACGCTCGTGATCCAGCTCGTCGGGATACGACCGGCGCTGAACCGCCGGACCGACCGGGTGCGCACCGCCGCTGATCCGGACTCGGTACCGCGTTCGCACACCCATTTCGCCTACATCGCAACGGAACTGCTGAAACTGGGGGTACTGCTGGCGCTCGGCGTGGTGACCGTGGCCGGGTGAACGTATCGCGGACCGGCAAGCAAACGATCCGGACGTGGTCGACGGTGCTGCCGCGGCGGCCGGCCCTGGCGCGGTCGAACTCGGACCACGGCACGCCAGTCATGCCCCTGGGTCAGCTGCCGCTCGGTGAGGCGGACCGGTACGCGCCGGGGGTTTGGCCCATGGTGCGGGCGAAGGTGTCCACGAAGGCACTCGTCGTTGCCCAGCCGCAGCGGTGCGCGGTCTGGGTCACCGTTGCGCCTGCGGTCAGTTCCAGCATTGCCCGGAACACCCGGACGTTCGTGCGCCATTGGGGATAGGTGGTGCCGAACTCCGTGCGGAAGAGGCGGGCCAGATGACGTTCGCTGGTCCCGGTTTCGCGGGCCAGCCAGGTGATCGTCCGTGCACAGCTCAGATCGTCCTGCACCAGACGGCAGGCGTGTGCCAGCCGGGTGTCGTGCGCAACCGGCAGCATCAGCGGGGTCAGATGGGCCCGGCGGAGCCGGTCGCGGATCACCGAGCGCAGGCGGCCACGCTCCGCGGCGGGAAGGTCGGGTTCGGTGCAGGCGATGACGAGCTCGCGCAGGAGCGGGGACACCGCAATCACGGTCGGTGAAGCACCGGGGAAAAGCCTGCTGGACAACGGAAAAGCCAGGGTGTGTACCTCGGCGCGGCCGTGCACCCGGTGTTCGTGCCAGCTGCCGGCGGGGATCCACATGCCGCGGTGTGCGCCGGCGACCCAGGTGCCGTGCCCGGTGTGCACGGCGAGGATTCCGCTGCTGACGTAGAGCAGCTGGTGGTCGTCGTGCCGGTGCCGGGCGATGACGTCACCGGCCGCGTGCTCATGGCGGGTTTGCGACACAGTACGACAGTTTATCGGAAGTCCGAAGATCCTGCGCGGGGCATCGTGGAAGGATGACAGACGGCAAGCCCACCGGCCTGCGGAACCGGCTGCGGCACGCGGTCGCGGACACCCGGCCACTGCGCATTCCGGCGTTCCGGCGCACCTTCCTCGGCCAGGGCACGGCCACGGTCGGCATGGTGATGACCTCGGTCGCCGTACCGGTGCAGCTGTACGGGCTGACCGGATCGTCGTTCGTCGTGGGGCTCGCCGGTCTGGTCGGACTGGTCCCGATCGTGGTGTTCGGGCTGTACGGCGGCGCGGTCGCGGACGTGGTGGACCGGCGGAAACTGTACCTGGGATCGGCGCTGCTCACCTGGGCGGTGACGCTCGCCTTGCTGGTCCACAGTGTACTGGACCGGCACTCGCCCGCGCTGCTGCTCGGACTGATGGCCGTCCAATCAGGAGGATTCGCCGTGTCGTCTTCGGTGCGCGGTGCAATCGTTCCGCGGCTGGTACCGGCTTCGCAGATCCCCGCAGCCAACGCGCTGAACTACGCGATCGGCGATGTCGGGCAGGTGCTCGGGCCGCTGATCGCGGGCGCGCTGGTCGGGCTGCCCGGCGGCTTCACCTACACCTATGCCGCGGACGCGGTGCTGTTCACCGCGGCACTGTATGCGGCGTTCCGGCTGCCGTCCTTCCCCGCGGCCGAGCCCGCCGGACGGCCAGGACTGCGCTCGGTGTTCGAAGGGCTGCGATTCCTCCGCACGAAGCCGGTGCTGATGATGTCGTTCGCGGTGGACGTCGCCGCCATGGCGCTCGCGACGCCACAAGCACTGTTCCCGCAGGCTGCGGCCACTCAGTTCCACGGCGGAGTGGGACCGCTGTACTCGGCGATCGCGATCGGCTCGGTGCTCGCCGGGCTGTTCAGCGGGTGGATCGGCCGCGTGCGACGGCAGGGGGTCGCGCTGGCGTTCGCCGTGGTCGTCTGGGCCGCGGCGATCGCGGTCGCCGGGTTCGTGCACGATCTGCGGGCCGCCGTGGCGTTGCTCGTCCTCGCCGGGGCGGCCGATCTGGTCAGCGCCGTCTACCGCCAGACGATCCTGCAAAGCTATGTGCCCGATCGGATGCGCGGCCGGTTGCAAGGCGTCTACACAGTCATCGTTTCCGGTGGTCCGCGTCTCGGCGACCTGCGGGCCGGCGCCATGGCGGCAGCCACCACACTCACCATCGCCTGGTCCGGCGCGGCGCTGGTGTGCATTGCACTGGTCCTCCTCGGCGCGGTGAGTGTCCGGTCGTTTTGGCGCTACGACAGTACACTCACGCCGCCACCGAGCAGCGAGCCGCCGAGCCGGGTGTGACGCCCGGCCGGCGGTTGCCGAAACAAGATGCTCCTGGTCCGGGTCAGACCGGGCGCAATCGTCACCCGATCCCCGCGATACCGGACAGCCGTTCGCCCAGCTCGGCGACCAGCCGGGGTTCCCCGCCACCGGCCTCGGGGAGCGGGACGGCGGTGATGCTGCCGCCGAGATCGGACACGTAGACCACCTCGTCGTCCACCGCCAGGCCGATCGCCTCGGCGAAACCGCCGGCGAGGATCTCCGGCTTGCCGCCCTTCTCTCCCGGCGCCGGGAGCAGCGCGCGGTTCACCGTGTTCCCCTGCGGGGCCGCGCCGCGGTCGGTCCAGTAGAGGTATCCGCCGTGTGGTTCCAGATCGATCGGTTCCGGGAGGTGCTCCCACAGGGTCTCGACGTCCGAACGGTCGCGTGCCGACTCACCGGACGGGATTTCCAGCCCAGCGCGGAAAATCCGGCCCTCGCCACCCTTCGCCGGGCCCTTTTGGGTCCAGTACAGGTGGTCCCCGTCGACCGCGACGCCGACACATTCCTGCGTCCAGCTCTCGTCACGGTCGTTGACCACCAGGTCGGTCAAGCCGGTGCCGTCCGTGCGCACCCGGCAGACGCGGCAGCCTTCACGGTCACTCCAGTACAGGAAACCTTGGCAGGTCAGCTGTTTCCCGGTAGTGATCACCCCGGACGGGACGATCTCACGTGGCTCGAGGCCGTTCAGGCCGACCGCGTGCAGACCACCGTTGCGCCGCGAGTAGTCCAGGCCCGCCTCCCCCGGCACGTCGGGATCACGCAACGGCAGGCCCATCGTGGTCCAGTAGATCGTGCCGTCGGCAATGGCCACCCCGTCCGGGGAAGCACCTGCCCGGTCGTAGATCGTGGACACCGCACCGTCGGTGAGGTTGACGCGGTAGATCTTCCCGGTGCGGATGCCCAGCACCACCAGTGCACCGAACACGGTCATTTCCACTCCGGACGGTGCGACCCGCGCGGGATCAGCGGATTGGTGTAGTAGCCGGGGGTTTCCGACATCCGGATCTGCTCGGTGACGCCCTGGTAGCGGCCGAGCGGAGTGTCCGCGGTGAACGTCTGCGGGTCGAAGTACTCGTGCCCCGGCGCGGATCCGGCGACATCCGCGGCGTACTCCTTGTCGAAGATTCCCAGGCTCAGCAACCACAACGCGACCCGCGTGAGCGACACCGTGACCCGGTAGGACCCGCCCTCCGACGCCCGCAGCATCAACGCACGCAGGATGCCCAGCTGCAGGAACCAGGACGTGATGTAGTCGTTCACCACCGGCACCGCGGGCAACGACGGAACGCCGTTTTCCCCTTCCAGCAGCATGACCCCGGCCAGGCAACCGGCGGTCTGGTCGAAGCCGACTCGCGCCGACCACGGTCCGGTGTCCCCGTTCAAGGTCACTGTGGCGTGGATGATGCCCGGCCGGACCTCGGCGGCGGTCTGCGCGTCGAGGCCGCGCCGGGCGAGGTAGCCCGGACGACGGTTGGCGTAGAAGATGTCGGCACCGGACAGCAGTCCCCGGATGACTTCCCGGTCGCCGGGACGGCCGAAGTCGAGCCGAGTGGATCGAACGCCCACATTGGACGTCGAGTAGAGCAGCGGCAGCTCGTACTCGTTCGGGTCCCACACGTTCAGCACGTCGGCGCCGTGCAACGCGAGCGCCCGGCCGCAACCGGCACCGGCGATGATGTGCGCCCGGCCGAGCGCGCGGATGCCTTCCAATGGCGCGGAAACGCCACCGGACAACGGTTCCGGCGAGCTGTCGCCGATCTTCTCGACCACCACCGGCGGCATCGTCGCCAGCACCTGCCGGTACTGCGGTGTGGCCATCAGTTCTCCGGTGGTCCGCACCACCGGCATGATCACGCCCGCGGCCTCGGCGGCTTCCTCGAGTTCGAACGAGTTCCGGCCCGCGATCGCCTGCCGTGCCGCGTCGTCGCGTTCCGGCACTCCGAGCAGCGCCGCCGCATCGTTGCGCAGCTTGGGATACGGGCTGATCGGGTGCACCCACCGACCGTCCGAAGTGGAGTAGAACCGGTCGGTGCCGAATGCCTGGGTGACCCGAGCCGGATCGCCCGGCGGGTACCCGTCGAGCAGTTCCCACTTCTTGTCGTAGAACGGGCACAGCCGGTGCGGCGCGACCCGCAGGTCCATCGAGATGTCCTGGCCACGGCCACCACGCAGCTGCCAGATCTTCGCCACTGCCACCGATTTCGCAGCGAGTGCGATCGACGTCGCACCGGCCAGCCGCAGCGCACCGGGCAACACCGGATCGGCGCCGGTGAACGAGACCGCACCGCCGGCGTCGGCTGCGGAGAGCCCGACCGCGGACAGCAGCTCACCCAACGGGGTGTGCAGGTCGTACTCGTCGGTGGTGGCCGGCTTCGCGAGCGCGGCTTCGAGCTTCTCGGTCAGGCTCATTTCTGCTCCAGCGCGTCCAGTACGGCGCGGGTCCGACGGTCACGCTCGGCCGCCCGTTCGCGGTCGCTCTGCTCACCGGTGCCGTACGCGGCCTCGACCTCGCCGAGGACGTCGTCGAGGTGCTCGCGGTCCGGGCGGCCGATTTCAAAGGTCATCTGCGAACCGACGTGGGTCACCAGATGCCGCATCCCCTCCGGTCCGCCGCCGAGGTGCATGCTCTCGAACGGCCCGATCGTCGCCCACCGCAGCCCGAGCGACACCTTGACCAGCTCGTCGAGGTCCGGTGCGGTGATCACGCCCTGCTGCACGAGGTGGATCGCCTGATCGTTGAGCACCTTCTGCAGCCGGTTGCCGACGAAGCCGGGGATCTCCTTCTGCAACGTGATCGGCACCTTGCCGAGCGCGCGGTAGACCTCGACCGCACCAGCCACGGTCCCGGCCGAGGTCTCCGCACCGGGAACCACCTCGACCAGCGGCATCAGCTCGGGCGGATTGAACGGGTGCCCGATCACGATACGGGCCGCGGCCGCGTTGCCCGCCGCGATCGCAGTGGGCAGCAGCGACGACGAGGACGAGGCCAGCACGACGTCGTCGCGGGTGTTCGCGGCGAGCGTCGCGAACATCTCGTGCTTCAGCTCGATCCGCTCCGGACCCGCCTCCTGCACGAAGTCCGCGCCGTCCGCGGCCGCCGCGAGGTCGGCGACCGCGGTCACCGGCAGCCCGGCCAGCTGCCGCTCGACGATCTCGGCCAGGTCCGGCCGGGGATCGCTGACCCGGACCTGCCAGCCCGCCCCGGCGAACAGCCGGGCCCAGGACACTCCGATGACTCCGGCACCGACGATCGCGACGACCGGCATGGTCCGTTCCTCCTTTTACGCGGTGACCGCGTCTGCGTTGTTGAGCAGCGCGCTGGGCGCACGCAGCAGGGCCTCCGACGCGATCGCCCGGCGACGGGCCGCGCTCACCCCGCCGAAGCTCTCCGTGATGGCGATGAGCCGGGCGGCGTGGTGCGCCACCTCGGACTCGTAGGTCATGCCGATCCCGCCGTGCAGCTGGATGATCTCCTCGGCCACCGCGGTCGCCGCGTCACTCACGAACACGAACGCGTCGTCGGCCGTTGCGGACAGCTCGACCGCCGAGCCGCTGTCGTGTGCCTCGACCGCGGCGGTGGCCCACAACGCCATCGACCGGGCCAGCTCGACCCGCGCGTAGACGTCGACGGCCCGGTGCACGAGCACCTGGAACGTCGCGAGCGGAACACCGAACTGCTTGCGGGTCTTGAGGTACTCGACGGTCATCGCGAGACCGGTCTCCATCAGCCCGATCGCCTCGCCGGTGACCGCGACCCTGGCCCGCGCGAACGCGCTGCGCAGCGCGGCGTCCGCAGCCACACCGTCGCCGCCGAGCCGAACCGCCGGCGTACCGGTGAACTCGACCTGGGAGGTGTGGCCCCAGTCCGCGGCGCGGCCGTCGGCGCGGGTGATGCCGTCGGCGGTCGCCTCGACCAGGTACACCCCAGTGCGGCCGGCATCGTCGACCGCGGTGACGAGGAACTTGTCGGCCTGGTCGGCACCCCGCACCGGCGATTTCACCCCGGTGAGGGAGCCGTCCGCGGCCGCGGTCACGGAGGGGGCGCGGCCCCACGGCCTGCGCGGCTCGGCGTGCGCGACCGCGATCGTCGCGCTGCCCGTGGCCAGCACCGGCAGCAGCTGCTTGGCCTGCTCGTCCGTGCCCAGCTCGGCGATCAGCCAGGACGGGAGGAAGACGGCGTCGAGCAGCGGTTCGGCCGCGGCGTGCTTGCCCATCGCCTCCAGCGTCGCGTAGACCTCCACCGGACCGGCGTCCGCGCCGTCGTGCTCGGCGGAGATGGTCAGCCCGGTCAGGCCGAGCTCGCCGAGGGTCTGCCAGACCTGATCGGACCAGCCCAGTTCGGTGCCGGTGACGGCTGCCCGCCCGCCCGCCGGGTAACCCCGGCCGACCGCCTGGTCCACGGTCTCGAAGAGCAGCCGCTGATCTTCGTTGAATTCGAGGTTCATGGTGGTTCCTTAGAGGCCGAGGATCGTCTTGGCGATGACGCCGCGCTGGATTTCGTTGGAGCCGCCGAAGATCGACAGCTTCCGCTGGTTGAGGTACTGCGTGGCGGCAACGGCTGCCGCCTCGCTCGCCACCACCTCCGCCTCCGTGTCCAGCAGCATGCCGTCCGAGCCCGCGGCGCGCATCCGGAGCTTGATCAGCTCCTGCAGTGCCTGCGTGCCCTCCATCTTGAGCAGCGACGACACCGGGCTGGCCTTGCCGTTCTCGGACGCGGCGGTCACCCGCAGCTGGGTGGCCTCCAGCGCCAGCAGCGCGGTCTTGGCGGTGTGCAGGGAAGTGCGGAACTGCGGATCGTCGGCGAGCGGGCCGTCCTCGGTCGGGATGTCCGCGGACGCCGCCGCGAGATCGGCGTAGATCCGCTGCCCGGTGCCGACCTGTGCGATGCCGTTGCGCTCGTTGCCGAGCAGGAACTTCGCGTAGCTCCAGCCCTTGTTCTCCTCGCCGACCAGGTTCTCCAGCGGGATGCGCACGTCGTCGAAGAAGAACTCGTTGACCTCGGCGCTGCCGTCGATCAGCTTGATCGGCCGTCGCTCGATACCCGGGGTGGTCAGGTCGAGCAGCAGGAACGACAGGCCCTGCTGTTTGCGCGGCGCGTCCGGATCGGTGCGCGCGAGCACGAACATCCAGTCGCCGTACTGGCCGAGCGTGGTCCAGGTCTTCTGGCCGTTGAGCACGTAGTGGTCGCCGTCGCGGCGCGCGGTGGTGCGCAGCCCGGCGAGGTCCGAACCGGCCTCCGGCTCGGAGAAGCCCTGCGACCACCAGATGTCGAGGTTGGCGGTGGCGGGCAGGAACTGCCGCTTCTGCTCCTCGTTGCCGAACTCGGCGATGATCGGGCCGACCATGCTCACGTTGAACGCGAGTGGCTGCGGCACGCTGTTTCGCTGCAGCTCCGAGGAGTACAGGTGCGACTGGGTCGGCGTCCAGCCGCGACCGCCCCACTCCTGTGGCCAGTGCGGCACCGCGAGCCCGTTCTCGTTGAGGATGCGCTGGCTGGTGACGATGTCCTCGCGGGTGGTCTCGCCCAGCGCGGTGCGCCGCCGGATGTCCTCGGGAACCGCCCCGAGGAACACCTCCCGCAGCCCGTCCCGGAACGCGACGTCCGCTTTCGAGAGTTCCAGATCCATCTGTCAGTTCCCTTTCGGCGACGGTTGGCTGCTGCGCGCGGCACCGAGCACCTCGGCGGTGCTCGCCCCGGCACGTTCGGCATGCCTGCGGAACCCGGCGGGGGTCCGCGAGAAGTGCACCGGGTTCTCCACGACGCGGATGGTGCCCTCGGTCGGGTGCTCCCGCTCCTTGATCAACCCGACCTCCCGAACATAAGGGTCGGTGGGCAGATCCGCGATGTCGACGACGACCGCGTACGGCAGGTCGTGCTCGGTGAGGTACTCCTCCCATTCCGCAGTCGTGCGGTTCGCGGAGTTGGCGAGGACCTTTTCCACCCCCGCGGTGAAGATCTCGCGGTCGATCACCGGGGAGTCCCAGGCCGGATCGGCCGCGGCGTCGGTGAGCCCGGCGCCGATCAGCAGGATGCGGACCGCCTCGTTGGTGTAGGGCACCGCGGCGATCGCCCCGCCGTCGGCCGTGCGCATGGCCGCATGCGTGGTGCTCAGCGACAGCGGGTTGCCCACGTCACCGGCGGCAGGCACGAACACGTCGCCCGCCAGGTGCTCGACCAGGTTGACCGCGATCATCGCGTCCGCCATGGCCAGTTCGACGCGCTGGCCCTGCCCGGTGCGCTGCTGGTCGAACAGTGCCGCAAGGACCCCGTTGAGCAGGTACAGCGCGGCGGTCTTGTCCGCGATGTAGGTGGGCACGAACTGCAGCGTGCCGCCGGCGCGGTCCTGGAGGCTGACCAGCCCGGAGGACGCCTGGATCACCTCGTCGTAGGCAGGCCGCCCGGCGCGCGACGATCCGACCGCGAAGCCCTGCGCGTGCGCGTAGACCAGCCGAGGGAACCGTTCCCGCAGGTCGTCGTAGCCGAGCCCGAGCCGGTCCAGCGCACCGGCGCGCATGTTGGTCACGAGGACGTCGGTGTCGGCGAGCAGCGCGAACAGCTCGTCCCGGCCGGCCGGGTCCTTGAGATCGAGGCCGACGCTGCGCTTGTTCCGGTTGACCTGCAGATACAGCGGCGCCATGCCGGGGCTGCGGGCGATGTTGGCCGGGGAGACGCGGGCGACGTCACGCAGTGGTTCGACGCGGACCACGTCGGCGCCGAAGTCGCCGAGGATCTGGGTGGCGTACGGGCCCATCACCGCGGAGGAGAGGTCGACCACCCGCACTCCGGCGAGCGGGCCGGCGGAACCGTCGGGCGAGGTCATCTTGGTCCTTCCTGTACCGATCAGTGCTTCGCCTCCGACGCTATTGAGCCGCGGCGGACAAGGGAATGACCGAGTTCCTCAGAGCGGTGTGACCACGGTGATAACACCGTCGCCTAGGCTGCCTGCCGTGGAGATCCACCACCTGCGGTACTTCCTCGCGGTCGCGCGTGAGCTGAACTTCACCCGCGCCGCGCGGTCGCTGAACATGTCGGTGCCCCCGCTCAGCCAGCGCATCCGGGATCTCGAACGGGAACTCGGCGAACCACTGTTCGACCGGTCCACCCACCACACCCGGCTGTCCGCGGCGGGCGAGGCACTGCTGCCGCTCGCCGAATCGGTGCTCACCGGCTTCGACGCCATCCCCGGCCGGATCCGCTCACGAGACCGGCGGACCGACGTGCGGCTCGCGGTGCCCGACGTGCTCAACCCCGCGCACCGGCGCCGGCTCAGCGAATCGATCCGGTCGCTCGAGCAGCACTACCGGTTCGGTCTCCGCCAGATGCCGTCGCTGGAGATGGAATCGGCGCTGTTGAGCAATTCCCTCGATCTGGCGATCTCGCACCTTGGCACCAGCGACGAGCGGCTGTCCACGATCGTGCTCTACCGCGAACCACTCGGCGCGGTGGTGGACACCTCCCGCTTCCCCGGCCGGACCTCGCTGACCATGGCCGATCTGCGCGGTTTCCAGTACCTGCAGGGCCCGCGGCACTGGGACCTCGGTTCGCGCCGGGCCGAGCAGCTGGCCGCCCGCGGGGTGCTCGCCGATCCGGACGCGCAGTTCTCCGACCTCAGCGGGCTGCTGATCTTCCTGCGCAGCACGAAGAGCTTCACGCTGGCGCCGGTGGAATCGACCACCGCGCTGGCACTGGACCCGGCCGAATGCGCGGTGCTGCCGATCGAGGACCTCACCGCAACGCTGACCACGTTCCTGGTCCGCCGCACCGCGCAGTCCGGACTGGACCCGGTGGTGGAGGTTCTGCGGCACGCCCGCTGAGCCAATCGGTTCTTTACATCTGACTAGCTCTTGTCAACCGGCCTGTACATCACGTACCTTTCTGTAAAGCCAGCCGACGGAGGAGGGCGTGATGAGCGAGATGACCGGCACGGTGCCACTCGGCTCGACCGAACGGTGGACCGACCGGAAGCGGTACCTGTGGCTGATCGGGCTCGTCGTGCCCTCACTGGCCTTCCTTGCGATCGGCCTGCACGCGGCGACCGGATGGGGAGCCTGGTTCTGGATCGGGCCGATCGTGATCCTGGTGATCGTGCCCGCAATCGACCTCATCGCCGGGCTGGACCGCAGCAATCCGCCGGACGACGTCATCGAACGGCTCGAGCAGGACCGCTACTACCGGTGGATCACCTATCTGTTCCTGCCCATCCAGTACGTCGGCTTCGTCTTCGCGTGCTGGCTGATCGCGCGCGGTGGGCTGTCCGTTGTGGACAAGATCGGGCTGGCCGTCTCGATCGGCTGCATCGGCGGTATCGGCATCAACACCGCACACGAACTGGGCCACAAGAAGGAAAGCCACGAGCGCTGGCTGTCGAAGATCGCGCTGGCACAGAGTTTCTACGGGCACTTCTACATCGAGCACAATCGTGGTCACCACGTGCGGGTGGCGACACCGGAGGATCCGGCCAGCAGCCGGGTCGGGGAAAGCTTCTACCGGTTCTGGCCGCGTACCGTGTTCGGTTCGCTGAAATCCGCGTGGCGGCTGGAACGCAAGCGGTATGCCCGCCGCGACCGGCATCCGTACCGGATCGGGAACGACGTGCTCAACGCGTGGCTGATGTCCGCGGTGCTGTGGGCGGCGCTGATCGCGTGGCTGGGCGTCGCCATCCTGCCCTACCTGGTGATCCAGGCCGTGGTCGGTTTCTCGCTGCTGGAAGTCGTGAACTACATGGAGCACTACGGGATGTTGCGCCGCCGGGTCGGCCCGCCGGACCGGCGCCGTTACGAGCGCGTGGATCCCAGCCACAGCTGGAATTCCAACAACATCGCGACCAACGTCCTGCTGTATCACCTGCAGCGGCACAGCGACCACCACGCCAACCCCACGCGGCGCTACCAGACCCTCCGGGATTTCGCCGAGTCTCCGGTGCTGCCCACCGGATACGCCGGGATGATCGTGCTCGCGCTGTTCCCGCCGTTGTGGCGGCGGGTGATGGACCCGCGCGTGCTCGCACACTTCGACGGTGACCTCGGCCTGGCGAACATCCAGCCGGGTAAACGCGCGAAAATCCTTGCCCGCTACCACACTTCGGAACCGGAACCAGTGACCGAACTGTCCGATGTGCACGGAGACGCGGCGGAAGGCGGGATGTGCCCCGGCTGTGGCTACGTCTACGACGAACAGCGCGGTGACCCGCGGGAGGGATTCCCGGCAGGCACCCGATGGTCGGAGATTCCGGATTCGTGGTGCTGCCCCGACTGCGGAGTACGGGAAAAGGTGGATTTCGTGGCACCGGGAAGGATGCGTGCGTGATGCGGATCGAAGCGGATCTGACCCGCTGCGAAGGACTCGGCATGTGCGAGACGATGGCACCGGACTTCTTCGAGGTCAGCGACGAGGGCACGGTGGTGATCCACGATCCGAGCCCCGGCGAGGAACACCGGCAGGAGCTCACCGCGGCGGTCGACGCGTGTCCGGTGCTGGCGCTCAAGCTGCAGTGAACCCCGTTTCCGCCGCGAAGCTAGTATGACTGCCATGAGCGTGCTTCCGGTGCCGTCGTCCGAAGGTGGCCAGTACCGGCAGCCGATCATCACCGCGGCGATCGGGCTGACCGCGCGTTCGGGCTGGTCGACGGTGACCATGGCGCGGCTGGCCGAACTGGTCGGTGTCAGCAGGCAGACCGTGTACAACGAGATCGGCTCGAAGACCGCGCTGGCCGAGGCGATGGTCACGCACGAACTGGGCCGGTTCCTCGCCGTCGTCGGCTCGGCGTTCGAACAGCACCCCGGCGATCTCGTGGCCGGGATCCACGAGGCGGTCCGCGCGGTGCTCGAACTGGCCGACGACAACCTCCTGCTGCGGGCCATCGCCTCGGCCACGCACGGCACGGACACCGAATTCCTCCCGTTCCTCACCACCCGCGCCGCCGCCCTGCTGACCGAGGCGAAGACCGTGCTGGCCGAACGGGTCCGCGGTTACGCACCACCGCTGGACGACGACCGGCTCACCGTGGTGATCGACCTGGTCGTGCGCGCGGTGCTGAGCCACGTGATGCAGCCCTCCGGTACCCCGGCACACACTGCCGAGGGACTGGCCTGGGTCGCGGCACGTCTGCTGGACACCACGCCGCCGCGCTCCTGTTGACAAAACTACTTGCCACTGCGAGGTTCGACCCGTTCGTACCCGAGTGCCCGGAAGGACGCGGCGAACCATGTCCGATCTCGTCCCTTTCCTGATGTTCCAGAAGCGCGACGCAGCCGAGGCGATGGCGTTCTACACGTCCCTGCTACCCGGCGACTCGGTGCTGTCCGAACAGCGCTACGGCCCGGAAGGCCCCGGCCCCGAAGGCACCATCGTGATGGCCGAGTTCACCGTGGCCAGGCAACGAGTCCGGTGCAGCGACAGCCACGTCAAGCACGGCTTCGACTTCACGCCTTCGCTGTCGCTGTTCGTCACGTGCGACTCGCAAGCGGAGCTGAAGCGGCTGTATGACGCCCTCGTCGACGGCGGCGGAGCCCTGATGCCGCTGGACGACTACGGCTTCGGCCCGTTCGGCTGGGTCAACGACCGCTACGGCGTGTCCTGGCAGCTGAATGCCCCCGCGGCCGGCTGATCCGAAACCCGGGGTTTCGCCCGGACCGCGACCGCGGCACGCGGACTCGGCCCTCGAGTGCGTGGGCCGCAGCGCGCGGTTGAACCCACCGCGGCCGGTGGTCGGGTAGAGGTGGGGGGAGCGATTTCACCTCGTTTCCGCGACGGAGGAGGACGACCGTGCCACGGACGGCGGAGGCCTTCTGGTTCACTTCGGCTGCGGGCGGGCAGATCCGGCCGGTCGGCGTCGCTCCGCCCGGCTCCGGCGAAGTGCTGGTCCGCACGCGGTTTTCCGCGCTGAGCCGGGGTACCGAAAGCCTGGTGCTGCGCGGCGGGGTGCCGCCAGGCCAGCAGGACGTCATGCGCGCGCCGTTCCAGGACGGCGACTTTCCGTGGCCGGTGAAGTACGGGTACCTCAACGTCGGCGAGGTCGTCGCCGGGCCGCCGGAACTGGCCGGGCGGACCGTGTTCTGCCTCTACCCGCATCAAACCGAGTACGTGGTCCCGGCGTCGGCGGTCACCGTGGTGCCCACCGGGGTTCCCGCGGAACGCGCGGTGCTGGCCGGGACCGTGGAGACCGCGGTGAACGCGCTCTGGGACGCGGCGCCCCTGGTCGGCGACCGGATCGCGGTGGTCGGAGCGGGCATGGTCGGCAGTGGTGTCGCCGGGTTGCTGTCCCGGTTTCCCGGAGTCGACGTGCAGCTGGTCGACCCCGACCCGGCACGTGCGGCGGTCGCCGAGGCGTTCGGCATCCGTTACGTACCACCGGAAGACGCCGAGGGCGAACTGGATCTGGTGGTGCACGCCAGTGCCACCGAAGCCGGTCTCGCCCGTTCGCTGGAGCTGCTGGGTCCGGAGGCCACCGTGGTCGAGCTCAGCTGGTTCGGCGACCGCCGGGTGTCCGTGCCGCTCGGCGAGAACTTCCACTCGCGACGGCTCACCGTGCGCGGCAGCCAGGTCGGCACCGTCTCCCCCGCCCGTGCCGCGCGGCGGACCTACCACGACCGGATGGCACTGGCGCTGCGGCTGCTCGCCGACCCGGCGTTCGACGTGCTGGTGACCGGGGAAGCGGCGTTCGCCGAACTGCCGGACGTGATTTCCCGCCTCGCCGCCGGGGAACTGCCAGGGCTCGCGCACCGGATCACCTACCCGTGAAGGAGAAACTCCTTGTTCACTGTGACCGTACGCGACCACATCATGGTCGCGCACAGCTTTCGCGGTGCGGTCTTCGGACCGGCACAGCGGCTGCACGGCGCGACGTTCGTGGTCGACGCCACCTTCCGCCGCGCCGAACTCGACCAGGACAACCTCGTGCTCGACATCGGACTCGCCACCCAGCAGCTCGGCCAGGTGCTGGCCGAGCTGAACTACCGCAACCTCGACGAGGAACCGGATTTCGCGGGGGTCAACACCTCCACCGAGTTCCTCGCCAAGGTGATCGCCGACCGGCTCGCCACCCGCGTGCACGCCGGGCAGCTGGGCGAGCACGCCGGCGGGCTGTCCGGAATCTCGGTGACCCTGCACGAATCGCATACCGCGTCGGCAGGCTACCAACGCGAGCTATGACCACAGTGGACTCTTCCGGTTACGCGCCGGAATGGCTGCGGCTGCGGGAACCGGCCGATGCGGCAGCCCGTGCGGGCTCACTGGCCGCACGGCTGCCGGCCGGCACGGAGACCGTGATCCGGGATCTCGGCTGCGGCACCGGCTCGATGACCCGCTGGCTCGCCGGCCGGCTTCCGTTGCCGCAGCACTGGATTCTGCACGACCGTGACCCACTGCTGCTGGAGATCGCGGTGTCCAACCTGCCCGCGCGAGTCACCGCCGAAGCGCGAACCGGCGACCTCACCCAGCTCAGCGACTTCACGCAGACCACGCTCGTGACCGCATCGGCCCTGCTGGATTTGCTGACCGCGCAGGAAGTCCGGCGCCTCGTGAACGCTTGCGTCGAGGCCGGCTGCCCGGCACTGCTCACGCTTTCGGTGACCGGCGACGTCGAGATCACCCCCGCTGAGCCCGCCGACGGCGCGCTGCTGGAGGCCTTCAACGACCATCAGCGCCGGGAAAGCCGGCTCGGGCCGGACGCCGCCGTCTTTGCCGTCCGGGAATTCGAGAGTCGTGGTTGGACAGTCCACACACGACATTCTCCGTGGCGGCTCGGATCGACGCAGGATGCCCTGATCCGGGCCTGGTACCACGGATTCACCACGGCAGCACGAGAGCAGAACCGCCGGCTCCCGGTGCCGGGCGAGCGCACCATCACCGCGGTGACCGTGCACCACCTGGACCTACTCGCGCTGCCCTGACTCCCGGCGGGCCTTGGCGCGGCGCTTACCTTCGTGCATCGCCGCCACCCTTGCCACCGGGATGGTGTGCCCCTCGGCCACGAGTTCGTCCGGAAGCTGTTGTGGTGCAGGTAGTTCAGCCGCCCACGGATCGGCGTCGCCGAGCCGGTCGAGCGCGGTCCGCACGGTGAACTCCGCCGGAGTCACCTCGTCCGCGTCGGCCCAGCGGATCGGGAACGAAACCGGTGCGCCGGCACGGAACCGCGGGCTGTACACGGCGACCACCGTCGCACCGCCTGCCCGGGTCGAGTCCAGGAAAACCTTGCCCTGGCGGTCCTCCCGGATGAACGCCGTGGTCGCGAGGTCCGGATCGAGCCGTTCCGCCCGCGCCCCGACCGCCCGGGTGGCCGCTGCGACGTCCTCGAACGACTGCCCGGCAGCCAGCGGCGCGAACACGTGCACTCCCTTGGCCCCGCTGGTCTTCAAGGCCCCCGAGAGACCTGCGTCGGCCAATACCCGGCGCACCAGCCGGGCCGCGGCGACGGCGGACGCGAACGGTGCACCCTCCGGCGGATCGAGGTCCATGACCAGATCCGTCGGCCCGTCGTGGCCGACCCGGGTCAGCGCCGGATGCAGCTCCACCGCACGCTGGTTGCCGAACCACACCAGCGTGCGCCGGTCGTTGCACAGCCCGTAGGTGACCGAGCGGTGAGCACTCTCCGCCCACAATCGCTCCCGCGGAACCCACTCCGGGGTGTACTTCGGCAGGTTCTTCTGCATGAACGCGTCCTGCCCGCGCAACACCCGCACCACCGACAACGGACGATCGGCCAGCACCGGCAACAGCCGATCCGCAACCGCGTCGAGATAGTCGATGAGGTCGCGTTTGCACACCCCGGCACCGGCGAACAACTCCTGGTCGAGATGCGTGAGACGGACACCGTGGCGCTCCTGGTCGGCAGTGCTCATGGCGCCTCCGCGGCAGGAAGTACGTCGGCTGCGTTCATGGCGCCTCCGCGGCAGGAAGTACGTCGGCTGCGTTCATGGCGCCTCCGCGGCAGGAAGTACGTCGGCGCTGCTCATCTTGCCAGCCTTGCCGATCTGGGCATGCCGGTCAACCGCTCAGACGAGGGGTTGACCGTTCCGGCGACGGTGCCGGAGGTCGGCTAGGCAGGCGCCGAACGGGAACCGCCGGGCGGATGGCGGCAGGTGTTCGACCACCCGGCCGATTCCGCGCATCAACCGGTCGAACCTGCGCTGGTCCGCGGCCGACCACGGCAGCCGCAGCTGCTCGCGGAACTGCTCCGGAAGGAACCCGGCAGTCACGAATCGATGCAATCGTCCGAAAAGGACGCTCCACGGACGAGACAGGAACCGCAGTTCCACCAACGTCGTGAGGTACTCGCGAAGCCGGTCGTCTATGTCCACACTGGACAGTCCGGCTGCCCAGTATTCGTCGAAGGCGGCGCGATCGGCGGGCCACTGTCCTGGCCGCACCTGCAGCGTCGTGCCGAACACCGCCGCCTCGGCATACAGGGCTTCCGGAGCGGGCCGCCCGAGCACGATCCGGTGCACGTCCTCGAGCCCGCGGTACAGGCAGGCCGCGACCCACAGCTGCAGCTCGGGGTCGAAAGCGCGGTACCGCACCGGACTCGCGCCGGTGGAGCGAACCTGGGCATGCGCGGTGTTGACCGCCCGCCGGTACGCCGCGCGCTCGTCATCGGTGCCGAGCGCCGCGACGGCCAGGTAGGTGTAGGTGGTGCGCGCGCGTTTCACCGGATGCCGGAAGAGGTTTCCGGACTCGACCGGGCTTTCCACCACACCGTAGCCGACCTCGGGACGGCTGAGCTGCATGATCACGTTCGCACTCCCGGCGAGCAGCCCGACCCCGAGCAAACAGTCCCCGAGCGCGTCGCCCATCTCCCGCCTCCTCGTCCGGCTCCACCAGGGAAACCCGGCTTTTTACGGTTCGTCAAGAGCAAGCTCGGCCCTGGCGAACCCGATCAGCGCACGGGCCGCCGGACCGGCCGGGCCGCCGGAGCGCCACGCCAGCGCGAGCTGGCCACGCAACGGCGGCCGCAACGGCAAGGAGTGCAGCTCGGCGCCGTAGTACTCGGCGAGCGAGGCCGGCACCATCGCCACGCCGAGATCGCGCATCGCCAGTTTCGCCAGCACGTTCGGATCGCTGGCCTCGATCGTCACCCGCGGATGCAGCCCCTCGGCCGCGAACGCGTGATCCAGCACGCCGCGCAGCCCGGTGCCCTTCGGCAGGCAGATGAGCGCCCGTCCGGCGAGTTCGGCGAGCGTGATGCCGTCCCGCCCGCTGAACTCGTCCCGCAGGCCGGTGACCGCGACCAGCGCCTCGTCGAGCACCACCTGCGTGGTGAGCCCGGCGGGCACGCCGTCGGCAAGGCCGATCACCGCGACGTCGAGCCGTCCTTCCCGCAGTGCCTCGATCATCACGTCGGAGTTGGCCTCCCCGAGTGTGATCTCCACACCGGGGTAACGCTCGGCGAAGCCGGCGAGGAACTCGGGCAGCGCGACCGGCCCGGCCGAAGTGACCATGCCCATCGCCACCTGGCCGCGGACCAGCCCCTCGTGCTCCGAGACCGTCTCGCGCACCGCCTCCACCGCGGCGAGCGCGGCCCGTGCGTGCGGGAGCGCGGCAGCGCCGACGTCGGTGAGCCGCACGGTGCGCCCGGAACGGTCGAACAGCGACTGCCCCAGCTCGCGTTCCAGCCGGCGGACCTGTGCACTGACCCCGGGTTGCGCCACGTGCATCCGCGCTGCGGCCCGCGTGAAATTGGCTTCCTCGGCCACCGCGACGAAGTACTCGAGCTGGTGCAGTTCCATAACCAGAAATTCTAGCTCATGGAACGTGCATCTCTTGGACTTCTTTACCCAGCTCCCGCACGCTTGCCGCATGCAGACATTCGCTCCTGGGCAAGACGGTTACCGCGAAGAGATCGCCGGGTTCCAGACCGGCGTCCAGTCCACTCCGCAACTGGTCGTCGCCGCGGCCGACGCCGACGACGTCGCGGCCGGAGTCCGATACGCCGCCGCGCATGACCTGCCGGTGTCGGTACAGGCCACCGGCCACGGACTGCGCACGCCTGCCGAGGGCGTGCTGATCTCGACCCGGCGGATGACAGGTGTTTCGATCGACCCGGAACGTGCGGTGGCACGTGCGGAGGCCGGAGCGACCTGGGGCACGGTCGTCGAAGCCGCGGCGGAGCACGGTCTCGCCCCGTTGAGCGGCTCGGCACCGGGCGTCGGCGTGGTCGGCTACACCCTCGGCGGCGGGTTCGGCCTGCTCGGACGGCACTTCGGCCAGGCGTCCGAGCACGTGCGGTCCGCCGAGGTCGTGCTGCCCGACGGCACAGCCGCCGGCGGCCCGCTCGACGCGGGCGTCGTGACCGCGCTGGAGTTCTCGCTCTTCCCGGTGACCACGCTCTACGGCGGCGGCCTCTACTTCGACACCGCGAAGATCGCCGACGTGCTGTGCACCTGGCGCGACTGGACAGCCGACTTGCCGGACACCGTCGGCACCTCGGTGGCGCTGGTGCCGTACCCGAACCTGCCGGTGGTGCCTGAACCGTTGCGGGGCAAGCACATCGCGCACGTGCGCGTGGCAAGCCTCGGCTCCGCCGCCCAGGGCGAGCGGCTGGTCGCACCGCTGCGCGCCCTCGGTCCGCTGCAGGACACGCTCAGCACGATGCCGTTCACGGACTCCGGCAAGATCGCCGCCGAACCCCCGCACCCGCACGCCTACCTCGGCGACAACCGGGTGCTGCCCGCCCTCCCGGACGAGCTCCTGACCACGGTGCTCGACCACGCGGGCCCTGGCGCCCCGGTGCCGACCGTGCTGATCATCGACCTCCTCGGCGGCGCCTACCGGCACACCACGGCTGCGGACTTCACGCCGGACTCGCGCTACACCGTCCGGGCGCTGTCCGTGGTCGAGCCGGATCCGGCCACGGTGCAGGCCGCGCACGCGAAGCTCTTCGCTCCGCTGGAACCGTCGTCGACCGGGCGGCTGCGGAGCTTCGTGTACGGCAGGCCGCTCGCGAGGGCTTAGCCGCCGGTCAGCGCCCGTTCGCCGACGCCGCCGCGGGTTACCCCAGGTCAGCGCATCGGAACCGGGATCAGGCCGAACGGCACGTCCGGCTTATACTCGCCCCGAAACGGGCGAAGGGGTCGATTTTCTTGCCGACGATGAGCCATGACGAGTACCTCGGCATGCGCAGGTTCCCCGGCCTCGACGGGCTGCGGGCGATCGCCGCGACCATCGTCATCTTCTTCCACTTCGCCGGGCCGAAGTTCACCTGGCTTTCCGGCTGGGTGGGCGTCTACGTGTTCTTCGTCCTGTCCGGCTTCCTGATCACCACGCTGCTGCTGCGCGAGCAGGACCGCACCGGCCGGATCTCGCTGGGCGAGTTCTACCTGCGCCGGGTGTTCCGGATCCTGCCGCCGTATCTGGTGATCCTCGGCGGGATCATCGCATTCGTGCTGCTGCGCGGCGAATTCCTCGCCCGCGATTTCCCGCACGCGCTGAAGTACTACCTGAGTTTCCTCAACGAGTTCTTCCCCGGTTCGGACGGCAACGGCAGCGACAACTTCTTCTCCGGCTCGTGGACGCTCGGCATCGAGGAGAAGTTCTACCTGTTCTGGCCGTTCCTGCTGGTCGCGGTGGGGATCGGGGCGGCGCGGCGGAAGTTCGGGCTCGCCATCGCGGCGATGGCGGTGCTGCTGGTGCTCGTGCCGGTGACCACCGGCGGCTGGGTGCTCGACGATTCGAAGACCGCCATCTACCGCTCCAGCCTGCACTACTTCATCCTGCTCAGCGGCTGCCTGCTCGCCATCGTGGCGCACTACCGGCGCAGCTTCGCGGTGCTGCGGCCGCTGACCCACCCGCTGGCGGCGGTCCCCATCGTGGCCGGGTTCCTCCTCCTGCACACGAACCTGGACACGCTCTGGAACGACACCCGGCAGAACGTGCTGCTGCTCGTCGGCTACACCGGAGCCACCATGGCGCTGCTCGTGGTGCTGCTCTCGCCGGGCCCGGCACGGTGGCTGCTCTCGACCGCGCCGATGCGGTTCGTCGGCGAACGCTCGTACTCGCTGTACCTGTTGCAGGGGCCGGTGCACTTCGCGGTGATCCAGGCGGTGCCGCAGCTGGCCGAGCAACGGTTCCTCTCCGCGCTGACGGTGTTCGTGGTCGACCTGGCGATCTCGGACCTGATCCACCGCTGGGTGGAACAGCCCATGATCCGCACCGGCAAGCGGCTCATCGCCAGGCGGCACGCCCGTACCGGGCGCAAGACCGCCCAGCCGGCGGCGGAGGAACCTCGAGTGGAGGCTGCCGTCGGCTGAACGGCCTGCCGCTCAGCGCTCCAGCACGAACACCGGGATGAGCCGCGTGGTCTTCTTCTCGTAATCGGCGAAGGCGGGCTGGTGGGCGACCATGCCTGCGTACAGCCGGTCGCGCTCGGCGCGGTCGGTGATCTCGGTGGCGGTGGCCTCGAAGGTCTCGGTACCGATCTCCAGCGTGACCCTGGGGTTCGCACGCAGGTTGTGGTACCAGTCGGGGTTGGTGTCGGAGCCACCCTTCGAGGCCACGATCACGTACCGCGAACCATCGGTGGTGTACACCAGCGGCAGGACACGTCGTTTACCGCTCTTCGCCCCGGTGTGCGTGAGCAGCACCAGGTTCTTGCCCTCGAACGGCTCGCCACCCACCTTGCCACCGTTCGCGTGGAACTCGTCGATGACCTGCTGGTTGAAGTCCGGCATGCAACTCTCCAGGGTTGTTGGCGTTGACCACGAAACGTCGTTTCGGGTTCGACCGCCCACAACGCCTGCCGCCACGGCCGCATTCCGGGGCGGTTCAGGCGAGCCACTTCGCCTGCGGGCCCGTGCACCGGTGCGGCCACGGCACGTCGTGCTGGTACCACCAGGCTTCGCCGACCCGGCCGTTCGGCAGCGTGTACCGGGCGGGCCCCGGTGCCCGGCGCATGCCTGCGGCGGCGAGCGAACGGCCGCTGGCGACGTTGCCGATCTCCGCGCCGGCCCGCACCCGGGTCAGGCCGAGGTGCTCGTGGGCGAGCACCAGCCCTGCGGTGAACAGCTCCCGGCCCCGTCCCCGGCCGCGGTAGCCGGGGGCGAGGTAGCCGCCGGTCTCCGGACTGCCGTCCTCTCCCGCGTGCACGCTCACCAGGCCCGCGCAGCGGCGGGCGGCGAGGTCGATCGCGACCACGTCCACCGAATGCGGATCCGGCGTGGTCCACTCCGGTCCGGTACCGGGGACCACCCGCAGTGCCTCGGCCCGCATCGGCTCGGCGACCACCGAATCGGGCAGCCAGCCCAGCCACCGCTGTGCCGCCGGATCGCTGCCGCCCGCCACCGCGGCCGCGTACTCCCATGCGGTGGGGGTGCGGAAGAGGAACCCGCCGAGCACGAACGCGTGGCACCGGCGATCGCACGTGCGCTTCGCCATCAGCCTGCCGCGGCGGGTCAGCCTGCTCAAAAGGGGTGCTGCGGACGTGTTGACCATCGCGGGCGAAATCCTACCCGGGACCTTGTTATGGTGACCGGATGACGGCCGTACCGGAGGCGACCGACGCCGGGCGCGCCGCGCAGCCCCGGCAGCTCATCGTGTCGGTCTACGGGTTCCACCACCGGACCGGCGGCGGCTGGCTGTCCGTGGCCACGCTGATCGAACTGCTCGCCGACGTCGGCGTGGACGAACCCGCGGTGCGTTCCTCCATCTCCCGGCTCAAGCGCCGCAGCATCCTCGAGGCGGTGCGCCGCGACGGCACGGCCGGGTACGAACTGTCCGGCACGGCGCTGGAGATCCTCCGCGAGGGTGACGAGCGGATCTTCCGCCGCGAACGGGCCACCCCGGACGAGGGCTGGCTGCTGGCCGTGTTCTCGGTGCCGGAGGCCGAGCGGCACAAACGGCACGTGCTGCGCACCCAGCTGGCCAGGCTCGGGTTCGGCACCGCGTCGTCCGGGGTCTGGATCGCACCCGCCCACCTGCACGAGGTCACCGCGGCCACGCTGACCCGGCTCGGCCTGGCCGACTACGCCGACCTGTTCCGCGCCGAGCACCTCGCCTTCGGCGACGCCAGGGACAAGGTCCGCGAGTGGTGGGACCTCGACCAGCTCGACGAGCTGTACACCGCGTTCCTCGACGAGCACGAACCGGCGCTGCGGCGCTGGCAACGGCGCCGCAGCACGCCGGCCGACGAGGCGTTCGCGGACTACCTGCGTGTGCTCACCGGCTGGCGCCGGATGCCCTACCTGGATCCGGGCCTTCCTGCCGAACTGCTGCCGCCCGGCTGGTCCGGCATCCGCGCGGCCGAGGTGTTCTTCGCACTGCACGACCGGCTGGAGACCGCAGCACGGACGCACCTGCGGCAGGCGCTCAGCGGCTGAGCACCGCGAAGCCCTGGACCTCGACCAGCGCCTCGACGTCCCACAGCCTGCGCACTCCGACGCCGGCCATCGCCGGATAGTCCGCGCCGACGAGCCGTTTCCACACCCGACCGATCTCGCGCGCGTGGGCCCGGTAATCGCCCAGGTCGACCGCGTACACGGTGAGGCTGCACAGGTCCGCCGGTTCCCCTCCGGCCGCCCGCAACGCGGTGAGCAGGTTGCCGAGCGCGCGTTCGAACTGGGCCACCACGTCCTCGCCGACGATCCGGTTGCCCTCGTCCAGCGCGGTCTGCCCGGCGAGGAACACGAACCGGCCCTCGGCGGTCACCGCATGCGAGAAGCCCGACGGCCGCGCCAGCTCGGGCGGATTGATCCGTTCCATACCGGGAGGGTAGCCCATCTATCGTATTCTTGACGATCGTACTTGTAACAACATAACCTGAGTGGCGTGCGAATTTCGGTTCTCGGTGGCGGCCCGGCGGGCCTGTACTTCGCCGTGCTCGCCAAGCAGCTCGGGCCAGAGCAGGAAATCACCGTGTGGGAGCGCAACGCACCCGATGACACGTTCGGTTTCGGCGTGGTGTTCTCCGACGAGACGCTCGGCGGGATCGAGCACGCCGACCCGGCCGTGCACGAGGCGATGAGCCGCGAATTCGCCCGCTGGGACGACATCGACGTGCACTACCGCGGCACCGTCACCACCTCGGGCGGGCACGGGTTCGCGGCGATGAGCCGCAAACGGCTGCTCGCGATCCTCCAGCAGCGATGCCGCGAACTCGGCGTGGACGTCCGATTCCGCACCATCGCGCCGGACACTGCCGAACTGGCCGCGGAATACGACCTGGTGATCGCCGCGGACGGCGTGAATTCCACCGCACGCGCCGCGTTCGCCGAAACGTTCCGGCCGACCGTCGAGACCCGTCGCTGCCGCTACATCTGGCTCGGCACCGACCTCGTCTTCGACGCGTTCAAGTTCCACGTGCTGGAAACCCCGCACGGGGTCATGCAGATCCACGGCTATCCCTACGGCCGGGACGGCAGCACGTTCATCCTGGAGCTGCACGAGGATGTGTGGCAGCGCGCCTTCGGCCCGATCGCGGCGGACGGGCTGGCTCCCGGCGAGAGCGACGAGAAGTCGATCGAGCTGATCCGGACGCTGTGCGCCGACGTGCTCGACGGGCACCAGGTACTGGCCAACAACTCGAAGTGGGCCACTTTCGGCACGGTGCGCTGCGAACGCTGGGTCCACGACAACGTCGTGCTGCTCGGCGACGCGGCACACACCGCGCACTTCTCCATCGGATCCGGCACCAAACTCGCTATGGAGGACGCCCTTGCCCTCGCGGCGTGCCTGCACGAACAGCCGAGCGTGCCGGAAGCCCTTGCCGCGTATGAGACCGAACGGCGGCCGGTGGTCGCCTCCACCCAGCGGGCCGCGCAGGCGAGCCTGGAGTGGTTCGAAAACCTCGGGCAGTACACCCATCAGGAACCCGAGCAGTTCGCGTTCAACATCCTCACGCGCAGCCGTCGCGTCACCTACGACAACCTCAAACTGCGGGACCGCGAGTTCGCTGCCGAACTGGACCAGTGGTTCGCCCGCAGCCTGGGCACTTCCGTCGCGCCGCCGATGTTCCAGCCGGTGCGGATCGGCTCGCTGGACCTGCCGAACCGGGTCGTGGTGTCCCCGATGGACATGTACTCCGCGGTCGACGGTGTGCCGGGGGAATTCCACCTGGTGCACCTCGGCGGCAAGGCGCTGGGCGGCGCCGGGCTCGTGATGACGGAGATGATCTGCGTGTCCGCCGCGGGCCGGATCACCCCGGGTTGCCCCGGGCTCTACACCGCAGAGCAGGAACAGTCGTGGCGGCGGATCGTCGAGTTCGTGCACCGGGAGACGCCCGCGAAGATCGGTCTG
The DNA here is from genome assembly GCF_039536925.1 of Amycolatopsis ultiminotia. Taxonomy (NCBI): domain Bacteria; kingdom Bacillati; phylum Actinomycetota; class Actinomycetes; order Pseudonocardiales; family Pseudonocardiaceae; genus Amycolatopsis; species Amycolatopsis ultiminotia. The sequence continues at coordinate 42,073 of NZ_BAAAZN010000027.1, forward strand.
CAGCTGGGACATTCCGGCCGGAAGGGCTCCACGAAGCTGATGTGGGACGGCATGGACGAGCCGCTGCCGGACGGCAACTGGGAGGTCTGCGGCCCCTCGCCGCTGCCGTACTCGCCGAAGAGCCAGACACCACGGGAGCTTTCCGTCGAGGAGCTGGGCGAGATCCGCGAGCAGTTCGTTTCGGCCACCCGCGCGGCCGCGCGGGCCGGGTTCGACCTGCTGGAAGTGCATTGCGCGCACGGGTATCTGCTTTCGTCGTTCCTCTCTCCGCTCACCAACCACCGCACCGATTCCTACGGCGGTTCCCCGGAAAACCGGCTGCGGTTCCCGCTGGAGGTGTTCGACGCGATGCGGCAGGTGTGGCCTGAGGACCGGCCGATGACCGTGCGCATCTCGGCCACCGACTGGTTCGAGGGCGGCAACGACGCCGACGAGGCAGTGGCGATCGCAGCGGCGTTCGCCGAACACGGGGCAGCGGCGATCGACGTGTCAACCGGGCAGGTGGTGAGCGAGGAACAGCCGAAGTTCGGACGCAGCTACCAGACGCCCTACGCCGATCGCATCCGGAACGAGGTCGGCAGGCGGTACGGCACCGCAGTGCTCGCGGTCGGCGCGATTTCCTCCTACGACGACGTGAACTCGCTGATCCTGGCCGGCCGCGCGGATCTGTGCGCACTCGGCCGCACGCACCTTTACAATCCACAGTGGACGTTGCAGGCAGCAGCCGAACAGGGCCATCCGGTCGACTGGCCGAAACCGTGGGCGGCCGGGAAGCGGGCCCCGCAGACCGGGCGCACCGACGGGCCGCAGCCACGGCTGGAGCTGGTCCGCACCGGTGGGCAGCAGACCGCGCACGCCCGCTGGCGACCGGGGAGCGCCTGATGAACGCCTTTGCACTGACCGCGGAACAACGCGCGTTGACCGATTCGGTCCGGAGGATCGCGGCCGAGCAGCTCCGCCCGTTGGCTGCGGCGGGTACCGAGGGATCGGTGAACCGGCCGTTGCTCAAGGCGATGGGCCGGCACGGCCTGCTGGCAAGGCTGTTTCCCGGGGTCGAAAGCGGACAGCCGACACGCCAGGCCGCGGCCACCGAACTCTGCCTGCTCCGGGAAGCACTGGCCACGCAGAGCACCGAGGCCGAAACCGCGCTTGCGTTGCAGGGGTTGGGAAGTTACCCGCTGCTCCAGTCCGGAGTGGACGAACAGGTCGCCCGTTGGCTGCCCGCGGTGGCCGCCGGTGACGCGGTGGCCGCGTTCGCGCTCACCGAGCCCGACGCCGGTTCGGACGCGGCCGCGTTGCAGCTCACCGCCGAGCCCGACGGCGACGGCTGGCGGCTCAGCGGCGAGAAGATGTGGATCTCCAACGCACCGGAAGCCGATTTCTACACGGTGTTCGCCCGCACCACTCCCGGTGCGGGTGCCCGCGGCGTGAGCGCGTTCGTGGTCCCCGGCGACCGGACCGGGCTCAGCGGGGAACACCTCGACCTGGTGAGCCCGCATCCGATCGGCACGCTGGTGTTCGACGGCGTACCCGTCCAACGTGCCGAGCTGCTGGGCGAGGAGAACCGTGGTTTCGCCGTCGCCATGCGGACCCTCGACCTGTTCCGCCCGAGCGTCGGAGCGTTCGCGGTGGGGATGGCGCAGGCCGCACTGGACGCGACCGTCGAACACACCGGCGAGCGCGAAGCTTTCGGCGGACCGCTGGCGAAGCAACAGACCGTGGCCCACACGCTGGCAGAAATGGCCACCCGCACCGAAGCCGCGCGACTGCTGGTGTACGCGGCCGCATCGGCGTACGACGCGGGAGAGCAACGCCTCGCCGGCCGCGCCGCGATGGCCAAGCTGTTCGCCACCGAAGCCGCGCAGTACGTCGTCGACTCGGCAGTACAGCTGCACGGCGCCCGCGCACTCCGCCGAGGCCACCTGCTCGAACACCTCTACCGCGAAGTCCGAGCACCCCGCATTTACGAAGGGGCTTCGGAAATCCAGCGCACCATCATCGCCCGCTCCCTGCGGGACTAGGTGTAGTGATCTGGGGTGGCTGGCCGCGGTGATGATTGTAGTTGTGTAGCCATGGCGGGAACGTGTCGCGGCGTTCGCTTTCCGACTGGCAGGAGTGGGCGTAGGCCCATTCGTCGATCAGAGTTCGGTTGAAGCGTTCTACTTTGCCGTTGGTTTGGGGTCGGTAGGGTCGGGTGCGTTTGTGGGTGATCCCGGCGGTGGTGAGGGTGTCACGCCAGAGGCGGGACATGACTGTTGCCAGTGCCATCGAGCGTGTTGCCCGGAGTCGGTGTGGGTGGCGTTGCCCGGTCTGGCGGCCAACGGCCCGATGCCCGCCCCCGTCGGGGATGTTGCCGAGTTTCTTGATGTCCACGTGCACCAGTTCGCCAGGGGCGGCGCGCTCATAACGTCGCACCGGCAGGCCGGTGGCCGTGCACCACGGAGGGATTGAGCCCCAGCAAGAACGCGATCCGCCCCGGCCCCCACCGCCGCAACAGGCCGACCTTGACAATCCGCCGCTCGGTACGGGTCGGTGTGCGACAAGGGCTGAAACACGGACACCGACAACGCTCGGCAGCCCGCCTCAGCGGCCATTCATCATTCACGACACAACGGGCCACACGCAGTCGGCCAGTCGGACTCAACGGGGCATTACGGTGTGCCACGAGGACCTCCGTGGCGTGGCGCAGATTGTGGTGATCCACACCAAACCCGGAGGCCCTCCCTCACACCAAGATCATCCGATCACATGTCACCACGTGCACAACCGCCCCGGGCAGCACAGCTAGGGCCGGTCCGACCGAGGTTTCAGTGGTGGTCCGGGGAGTGCGCCGGGCGAGCCGGCGGTGCAACGGCCAACTTTGTCCATTGCTGAACCGCGGAACCGATCCGAACCACCTACGTCCGGGTGGGGTGCTCGGCGGTCCGGAGGGGGAGCCCGTCGAGCATGATCTGGATGATCGGTTCGAGGTAGTCCCGGGTGCCGGGGATCTTGGCAATGGCGACGATCATGTCGAAGACCTGCTCCAGTGTGACGTCGTCGCGGACTTCACGGGCGCGCTGTGCGGCGGCCAGCAGTGGACGGCCGGCGTCGAGCGCCTGCTCGCGTCGGCTGGCCGGGCCGTCCCCGTCGGTGTGCGCCAGCAGTTCGGAGACGATGAGACGTTTGTGGGAGATGAAGTCGACCTGCAGGCGCAGCCAGGCGTTGAGGGCCGCTCCGGGCGTCTGCCCGTCTTCGATCACCGCGGCTTTGCAGATGGCCTCGACCTCATCGGCGTAGAGGGCTTCGAGTAGTTCCCGCCGTCCGGGGAAGTTGCGGTAGAGCGTGGCCATACCGACGCCCGCGCGCCGGGCGACCTCGGCCATGGAGATGCCGGTGTCGCCGTCGGCGAAGGCCGCGCGGGCCGCGGCCAGTACCTTGTCGCGGTTGCGCTCGGCGGCCGCCCGCCGGGTGGGGAAGGCCGGCTTGCCTGCGGTCATCACTGCGCTCCGATCCCTGTCGTCTCGTGCTCGGCGCCGGTCCGCACTCGGCGCCCCCTGGTGGACAGCCTATCCGGTATTGCCGTACCGTTGGTGGAGAGGTTATCCGCCATTGTCTCCGGCGGGCCTCGGCAGACATCCGGCCAGTGCGGAGGAGCTTCCCCATGCCTCGAGAACGTCTACCAGGCGCGACGGCCACGCCGCCCGGCCCGCCTGCCGCGCAGCAGGTCGCCAAACCCCGCGTGCCCCTGGCCTTCGTCGCGGTGATCGCCTGCGTCGCGCAGTTCATGGTGGTGCTCGACTCCAGCATCGTGAACGTGGCACTGCCGTCGATGAAGACCGGACTCGGCCTCTCGGCCACCGCGCAGCAGTGGGTGGTGAACGGCTATCTCATCGCGTTCGGCGGCCTGCTCCTGCTGGCCGCGCGCGCCGGCGATCTGTTCGGCCGCCGCCGTGTCTTCCTGATCGGCTTGGTCGTGTTCACCGTGGCCAGTCTCGTCGGCGGCCTGGCCACCCAGGGATGGATGCTGCTGACGGCGCGCGTGGCACAGGGAGTGGGTGCCGCGGCGCTCGCCCCGTCCAGCCTGAGTCTGATCACGGCCAGCCACACCGAACCGGCTCAGCGCACCCGCGCCATGACGTGGTGGGGGGTCGCCGCCTCCAGCGCCGGTGCGGCGGGCATCGTGCTCGGCGGCCTGCTGACCGCTTCGCTGAGCTGGCGCTGGGTGATGCTTGTCAACGTGCCCATCGGCGGCTGCCTGCTCGCGGCCGGTCTGCTCGGTCTGCAGCCCTCGGAGTCGGCTGCGACCCGTGCCCGGATGGATGTCCCGGGTGCCGTGACGATCACCCTGGCCGCGTCGGCGATCGTCTACGGCGTATCGGTCGCCCCGGACCGCGGCTGGACATCCGGGCCGGTCCTCGCGCTGCTGGCCGGGGGAATCGTGCTGCTCGCCGCGTTCGTGGCGATCGAACGGCGCACCGGCGAGCCGCTCATCCCGCCGGACGTCTTTTCGATCCGCAACGTGCGCGTCGGCAACGTACTCACCTTGTGCATGGGTGCGGTGATCACCGCACCGCTGTTCTTCCTCTCGCTGTACCTGCAGCAGGTGCTCGGCGAGAGCGCACTGAGGACCGGGCTGTCGTTGCTGCCGATGGCGTCCGTCATCAGCATCGGTGTCCTCGTCTCCCAGAAGCTGATCCCGATACTCGGCCCGCGCCCCATGGTCGTTGCCGGCTGTCTGGTCGCCGCCGCGGGGCTGGTGTGGATGGCCCGGCTGCCCGCGCACGCCGGCTACGTCGGCCACGTCCTGCTCCCCACCGTAGTCATCGGTGTCGGCACGAGCCTGACGATGATGCCGGCGATCGTCGCGGCCACCACCGGGGTCTCCCCGCGCAACGCCGGAGTCGCGTCCGGTCTGCTGAACATGTGCCGCCAGCTCGGCGCGGCCCTCGGTCTCGCCGCACTGGTCACCGTCGCCGCCACGGTCACCCACCACAGCACGGCGGCCGGCGCCACGGCCGTCGTCGAGGGCTATCGCGTCGCGTTCTACGGCATCGCCGCGATGAGCCTCGTCACCGCCCTTCTTTCGCTGCTACTCCAAGGAAAAGACGCGAACGCGCGGTGACCGAAGCCGGAAAACCCTACGAAATCGAGGAAACAGTCATGGTGGTGCACACTGAACATGGCCTGGTCCAGGGACTGGATCGGCACGGATACCAGGAATTCCTCGGCATCCCCTACGCTGCCGCGCCCTATCCGGAGCACGCGTTCGACCCGCCTCGCCCGCTCAACGCGTGGGACGGCGTCTTCGAGGCCACTGCCCCCGGCGCGACGGCAGCACACGCCCAGGTCACCCAGGATCTCTTCCCCGATCCCGTCGTCGAGGGCGTCAACCCGCTCAACCTGAACGTCTACGCGCCTGCGGACACCGGCGGCCCGTACCCGGTCCTGGTGTGGCTGCACGGCGGCGGGTTCTTCAGCGGAGGCAACGCCAGCCCTTGGTACACCGGCGAGTCCTTCGCTCGAGACGGCGTCGTACTCGTCGTACCCAACTACCGCCTTGCCGCCGAAGGGTTCATGCTCCTCGACGACAGTGTGGCCAACCGGGCCCTGCTCGACATCACCATGGCGTTGCGCTGGGTTCGCGACAACATCGAAGCCTTCGGTGGCGACCCGGCCAACGTCACTGTCGCCGGACAGTCCGCCGGGGCCACCGCCACCCTCGCCCTGTCCGGCTGTCCCGGCGCGCGGGGGCTGTTCCGCCGCCTGGCCGCGATGAGCGCCGGCATGCCACTGCTCTCCTCGCTCACCAGAACGCACGAGCTGTCCGAGGATTTCGCTGCATTGCTCGGCACTCCCCGGACACGCGCCGCGCTTCTCGGCGCACCGGTTCGGAAACGCCTGGAGCTGGAGGCCACCTGGTTGCCGCACGAAGTCCGGACACCCCCGGCCGACGCCGATGCCCGAGCCCGTCGCCTACGGCAGGATTCCCTGCGCTGGCAGCCCACTTTGGACGGAACGGTCATCTCCGCCTCGCCCTACGACGCGCTCGCCGAGGGAACCCTGGACGCGCTCATGATCGGCACCACCGCCGAAGAGTGGAACTTCATGCTCGGCCCCGGAAAACCCGCTGCCTCCGCCGAGGCGTGCCGGCAGGGGTTCGCCAACCTCGGGCTCACCGGCCAGGACCTGGCGGAGTATCTGCGCGTCCTGGAGACGGACAATCCGGGGCACGCGCTCGCGCAAGCCCTGACCGACCGCAACTTCCGCACCCCCGCACGCGAGGTCGCCGACGGCGCCGCGAAGGCCGGAATTCCCACCTATGCTTACCAATTCGCCTGGCCCGCACCCGGGCTCGGCGCTGCCCACTGTGCCGATCTCCCGTTCGTCTTCGACCACCTCGACGCTCCCGGCGCGGCCAACCTGCTGGGACCTGGTGCGCCGGCTCAACTGGCGACCGCTCTGCACGGCGCACTCGTGCGCTTCGTGTGCGACGGCAGTCCCGGCTGGAGCACCTATGACACCGAAACCCGTCCGGTCATGGTGTTCGACGAGAGGACACGGGAAATTCCCGACGCCTTCACCCTGCCACCCGACCAACTGCGGCGGACACGATGAGGGACCGCCTCGTTGCGGCGCCGGTCTCGGCCCGGCGCGCGCCACCAGCGGATCACGCCTTACCTGTCACGCCACAACGGCAGGGTCGCGCACGGCAACCGGCCCCTGGCCGAAGACGTCCTTTATGCCCGTCGATTCCGCGCCGCGACCACCTGGAGCAGCCGCTACGGCTCGACGAGTCGGTCACCGGAGAGCCGCGTGCCGGCTTGTTTCACGTGTTTGAGTATCGGGGAGACTTCCATGCGCTGGAGCCCGTCCAGCGAGCCGAGGCGGTCCGAGGTGAACTCGAACAGTTCGTCGAGGTCCCGGCAGAGCGCGACGGCGTGAATGTTGTACGGGCCGGAAACCGCTGCGGCGAAGCCGATTTCGGGTTGCTGCGCGAGAGTGCGGCCGACGCTCTTGACCGCCGAGGGATGCACGCGCAGCCAGAGGATCGCCCGTGCGTGGTAGCCCAGCGCGGACGCGGAGATCTCCACGTCGATGTGCACGACGCGACGCCGGAGCAGGCTTTGCAGACGACGTGCGGCACGGCCCGAGGTCAGCTCCGCTGCCGCGGCGAGATCGACGAGACCGGCCCGCCCGTCCGCGGCCAGCACGGCCAGCATCTTCTCGTCCGCGGGCGTGAGGTGCACGGGTTCCCGGGCGACCACCGGCATCTCCGGGAACGGAGTGCCCTCGGTGCCGAGCCGCGCCTCCTGCTCGTGGGTCAGCGTGCCGCGCAGCGCCGCCCAGTAGTGGCCGCGCCCGCCGAGGAACTGCCGGAGCATCGCGGACGCGCTGATGTCGAGCACCGCCGCCGTGCGCGGAAGCCGATGGCCCAGCAGGTCGTCGCGTTGTTCCGCGGTCCACGACCGAACCGCGAAGGTGATTTCCGAGCCCGCGGAGCCGAGTGCCACCCAGCTGACGTCCTCGCGCTTGGCGAGCGCGTCGGCGATCGCCGCAACGCTGCCGGGACGGCAGCGCAGCCGCACCATCCACCTGCTCTGTCCCAGCGCCCCCGGATCGGCGATACCGGCGACCCGGATGCTGCCGTCGGCGCGCAACCGGCGGTAACGGCGGCTCACCGCCGCCTCGGAAAGGCCGAGCACGTTCGCGATCACGGCGAACGAAGCCCGCGGAGCAATCTGGAGCGCGCGAATTATTTGCACATCTACCGGCTGCAGGGAGACGGATTCGGCCATATGCCCTCCTCAGATTGCGATGATTCCACAAAACGAGCCCTTCGACACGTCTCGAAGCCCGACCTCCGGTGAAGATGTGCAGCATGACTTCGAACGATTCGGACCAGCACACTCCGACCGCCTTCATCGCCGGGGCGTCTCGCGGCCTGGGCCACGCGATGGCGGCTGAACTCCTCGACCGCGGATGGCACGTCATCGGCACGGTCCGGGACATCACCGCCCGTACGCCCTTGCACGAGCTGGCAGACAGCGCCGGCGGACGCGTGTCCGTGGAACATCTGGACATCAACGAACCCACACACCTGGCACCACTGCACGAGCGACTCGCGGACCGGCAGCTCGACCTGCTGTTCGTCAACGCGGGCACCACGAACAACACGCGGACCCCGATCGGCTCGGTCCCGACCGGCGATTTCGTCGAGGTGATGGTCACCAATGCGCTGAGCCCGATGCGCGTTCTCGAGGCCTTCGAAGACCTGGTGTCGCCGGCCGGACTGATCGGCGTGATGTCCTCGGGGCAGGGCAGCATCACGAACAACACGAGGGGCGGCGGCGAGCTCTACCGGGCCAGCAAGGCGGCGTTGAACATGTTCATGCGCAGTTTCGCGGTCCGGCAGGCCGAGACGGACCGCGCGTTCGTGCTGATGGCGCCGGGCTGGATCCGCACCGGCCTCGGCGGACCGGATGCGCGCTACACGATCGAGGAGAGCATTCCGCTGGTGGTGGACGTTCTGCTGTCGCGGATGGGCAAACCCGGCCTCGAATACCTGGACCGTTTCGGTCAGACCGTGCCTTGGTGAACACCGTCGACGAGCGCAGCCGCAGTGAGGCCGAGATGCCGCACCAGTGCCCCGGCCGCCCGTGCGCCGTCGCGCGCCAACGCCATCCGCTCCAGTTCCGCGTGCTCGGCCAGGTGGTCGCGCGCCGGCGTACTCGCCCCCGACCAACGGCGGTACAGCTCGCTCGCGGTCCACAGCCGTTCGAAGGTGTCGAGCAGGATGTCGTTGCCGCACGCTTCGAGCAGGGCCCGGTGGAAGCCGTGGTGCGCAGTGGCCCACTCGTCGCGGTAGTGGCGGTCGCCCTTGGCGTCGTGGGGCGGGGTGCCCGCCAGCCGGTGGTGCGCGGCCCGCACCCCGGCTTCCCACTCCAGGTCGCCCCGGCTGATCGCCATCCGCAGCATGACCGGCTCCACCGCGGCCCGCGCCTCGGCCAGTACCTGCCAGCGTGCATCGTCCGCCTGCGGAACCACGAAACCCCGGTTCGGCAGGCGTTCGGCGAGCCCCTCGCCGACCAGGCGCACCAGCGATTCCCGGACCACCGCGAGACTCACCCCGCGCTCGAGCGCGAGCTCGTTCGGTTTGAGCGGCTGTCCGGGGTGGAACTCACCGTGCAGGATCGCCCCGCGCAGCGATTCGTACGCGTACACCGAGGGCGCAATGCCGTCCTTCCTTGGCATGCCTTGCACGCTAGCAAGATAATCGATTATCTGTAAAGTAGTCGACGATCCGGCAGCAGTACTCAGCGGCAAGGAGACTCCCCGATGACCACCCCCGACCCGTTCGCACGCCTTCCCGAGGCACGCAGCTTCACCCTGACCAGCACGAGCGTGCAGGACGGGCAGCCGTTACCCGGCGCGCAGCTGGCCGGCGAGGACATCAGCCCCCAGCTGTCCTGGAGCGGTGCCCCGCTGGGCACGAAGAGCTACGCCATCACCGTGTACGACCCCGACGCGCCGACCATGTCCGGCTTCTGGCACTGGGCCGTGGTCAACATCCCGGCCTCGGTCACCTCGGTGCCGGCGGGGGTCGGAGCGGAACTCCCCGAACCGGCCTTCACATTGTCCAACGACCTCCGGCTCGCCCAGTACTCCGGCGCGGCCCCGCCTGCCGGGCACGGACCGCACCGGTACTTCATCACCGTGCACGCACTCGACGTCGAGGACCTCGGCGTGCCCGCGGAAAGCACCCCGGCGGTACTGGACTTCACCATGTCCGGGCACATCCTCGGCCGCGCCACCCTGGTCGGCACGGCGGAAACCCCCGGCCCCGAACGGATCGAGGTCTCCCGGCTGATCCCGGCCCCGGCCGGGGAGGTGTTCGCGGTGCTGACCGATCCGTTGGGCCACGTGGACATCGACGCGTCCGGCATGCTGATGGACGCCGAAGGGGAACCAGTGCGCCAGGCAGGCGACCGGTTCCTGGTGCACATGGACCGCGAAGCCCTCGGCGACGTCGCGCTCGGCAAGTACGACCTCGAGGTGGTCATCACCAAGCTCACCCCCGGCGAGGAGATCGCCTGGACCGTCGAAGGCGGACGGCGGCCCTACATCCGCCACATCTACGGCTACCGGCTGGAGCCCAGCGAAGGCGGCACGCTCGTCACGTCCTATTACGACTGGTCGGAAATCGACGAGACGTGGAAGGCACTCAACATCTTCCCGGTCGTCCCGGAGTCCGCGCTCAAGGCGACTCTCGGCATTCTCGAACGCACCGTCCGCCGCCGCGGCGCATGAGCAGAGGTGGCGTTCGGTGTCCCCCAGGCACCGAACGCCACCCGCGTCCCCCTCGGCTCAGGCAGCCACTGCCGGACGTGGCTTGCGGTCCAGCCAGAGCTGCGCCCCGATCAGCACCACCGTCCAGCTCACCCAGCCGGAAAGCGCGGCGATCGACTGGCTCAATGCGATCTGGCTGCCCCCGAACGTGGTGGCCAGCTGGGGTTCCAGGAATACCACCGCGCCCGCGGTGACCACCCGGTTCAGGATGATCGAGAAGGTCAGCGCGAAACTGCGGATCATCCAGCGCCGGTGGTCGCCGAACCGGCGTTCGCGGGCGGCTCGGTATCCGGCGAAGGTCGTGCCGAGCCACAGCACCGCCAGCATCACGTTGCTGGCCCTGGTGGCCGGGCCGAACGGGCTGGTCGCCCCGATCGTCAACGCCAGCACCGCGGACGGCAGGACTCCGCCGAACACATAGGCCCGCCCCGACCAGCGGTGCAGCACCGGGAACCTGCGCCGCACCCACGGCCAGATCTGCACGACCGAGGTGATCATCGCGATCGACCCGAACACCACGTGGCCCACGAGGATCCAGTAGTGCTGCGGGAAACCCTCCGGTGCGGGCACCCGCGACTGAGCCGGATCGAGCGCAAGATACGGCGGCAGCGAGTAGCCGAGGAAAGCGATCACCAGCAACGCCAGCGGTCCCACCCACGGCCGCCGCCACCAGGAGCGCCGTGCCTGCGGCCGGCCTGCCGGTGGTGCCGGAGGTTGCGCCTGAGGTGGTCGAAGCTCCGTCCCCGCGGTCATGTCCGCCACTCTCCCTCGTTCGTCCGGCTGACCCTTCCGAATCTAGGACGGACGAGGGAGCGCAACCATGGTGCGTGCTGCCGTCACCGGGGTGGGGGCAGCCCTACCCTCGGTCAGGTGATCGCTGCCGATCCCGGACGCGGCGGACGGTGTCCCGGAAGAAGTACCCGCTCTGCTTGATCGTGCGCTGCTGGGTTTCGTAGTCGACCCGGATCAGGCCGAACCGTTTCGCGTAGCCGTAGGCCCATTCGAAGTTGTCCAGCAGTGACCAGGCGAAGTAGCCGCGGATGTCGGTGCCCTGCCGGCGGGCCTGCGCGACCGCGGCCAGGTGCGAGGCGAGGTAGGCGGTCCGGCCGCCGTCGGCCACGTACCCCGTTTCGTCCGGCTGGTCGTCGAAGGCCGACCCGTTCTCGGTGATGTAGATCGGCAGGCCGGGGTAGTCCCGGCCGAGCCGGGTCAGCAGCTCGGTGAACTTGCCCGGCAGGATCTCCCAGCCCATCGCCGTGGTCGGTTCGCCGAAGGGCACCTCGCGCTGCACCGGGGAACCGTCCTGCCCGATCGTGCGGCCCTGCTCGTCGACGCCGGAGAGCTGGACGCCGAAGTAGTAGTTCACGCCGAGGAAGTCCAGCGGCGCGGAGATCACCTGCAGATCACCGTCCTGCACCGGCAGTTCTGCACCGCGCGCGGCGAGGTCGGCCTCGATGTCGGCGGGGTACCGCCCGTGCACGAGCGGATCCAGGTAGATCCGGATGCCAAGGCCGTCGGCGTTGCGGGCGGCTTCCCGGTCGGCCTCGCTGTCGGTGGCCGGATCGTTGGTGCTCATGTTGAGCGTGATGCCGAACTGCGTTTCCGGCGGCGCCGCCTCGCGCATCCGCTGCGTGGCAAGGCCGTGGCCGAGCAGCAGGTGGTGCACCGCCTGCATCCCGGCCGCGAAGTCACGGCGGCCGGGGGCCATCACGCCGTTCACGTAACCGTGCATTGCCGAGCACCACGGCTCGTTGAGCGTGGTCCAGTGCCGCACCCGGTCCTTCAGCCGGTCGAAGACCAGCATCGAGTAGTCGGCGAAGCGGTATGCGGTGTCCCTGGACGGCCAGCCACCCGCGTCTTCCAGCTCCTGCGGTAGATCCCAGTGGTACAGGGTGAGCCACGGGGTCACGTCCCGGGCCAGCAGCTCGTCCACCAGCCGCTCGTAAAACCCGATACCCGCCTCGTTGATCGCGCCCCGGCCGTGTGGCTGGATCCGCGGCCACGCCACGGAAAACCGGTAGGAGTCCGCGCCGAGCTCCGGTACCAGCGCGACGTCGGCGGGCATCCGGTGGTAGTGATCGCAGGCCACGTCACCGTTGTCGTTGTTGTCGATCGCCCACGGCACCCGGCAGAAGGTGTCCCAAATGGACGGTGTACGTCCGTCCTCGGCCACCGCGCCCTCGATCTGGTATGCGGCGGTCGCCACGCCCCACCGGAAGTCCGTTGGCAGCGTGTCGATCAGCGCCTGCTGTTCGCGGGTCGCCGCGTCGGTGGTCTCGGTCAAGGGATCTCCTTCTCTACGAGTGGACTGCGGCAGGCCGGTCGGCCGGATGCAGCCAGCACGCGACCGTGCGGCCGGCGTCGTCGCGGTCGGCGGGCACGTCCAGCACCGGGATCTCGGTGTGGCACCGGTCGAACGCATGCGGGCACCGTGGTGCGAACGCACACCCCGGCGGCAGCGCGCGCTGGTCCGGCGGGGAACCGGGAATCCCGGTCAGCTCGCGGCGCGGGCCGCGCAGCGCGGGGAACGAGTGCAGCAGCCCGTCGCTGTAGGGGTGCAGTGCATCGCGGTAGAGGTCCACCCCGCGGGCCTGTTCCACGATCCGGCCGCCGTACATGATCGCGATCCGGTCGGAGAACTCGACCAGCAAGGACAGGTCGTGGGTGATGAACAGCACCGAGAAGCCCAGCCGTTCCCGCAGTTGCACGAGCTGCGCGAGAATCTGCCGCTGCATCACCACGTCCAGCGCAGTGGTCGGCTCGTCCATGATCACCACGCGCGGTTCCAGCGCGAGCGCCATCGCGATCATCACGCGCTGGCGCATCCCGCCGGAGAGCTGGTGCGGATAGGCCTCGAGCCGGTCGACCGAGATCCCCACCAGCTGCAGCAGTTCCCGTGCCCTGGCCAGCCGGGACGCCTTGGTGCTGCGCGGATCGTGCGCCTTGAGCACGTCGACCAGCTGGGTCGAGACCTTGTGCACCGGGTTCAGCGAGTTCATCGCGCCCTGGAACACGATCGACGTCTCGGCCCAGCGGAAGGCACGCAGCTGCCGGGGGGTCATCCGCAGCACGTCGCGGGGTGGCCCGTCCTCGGGGTGGTAGAGCACCCGTCCGCCGCGGATCACCCCCGGCGGCGGAAGCATCCGGGTGAGCCCGTAGGCCAAAGTGGACTTTCCGCTGCCGCTTTCCCCGGCCAGGCCGAGCACTTCGCCGCGGTGCAGGGTGAGGTGCACGTCCTGTACCGCGTGCACGGCTTCCGCGCCGAGCCCGTAGTCGACGTCGAGACCCTGGATTTCGAGTACCGGTTCGTTCATCGCTTCTCCCGGCCGAGCACCGGCGTGAACCCGACACGCAGGCGAACGGTCTTGCCCTCGGCGTTGCTCGCCCTGGTCTTGCCTGCCGAGCGCAGCCGTGGGCTGACGAACTCGTCGATGCCGAAGTTCAGCAGGGACAACGCGGTGCCGAGGACCGCGATCGCGAGCCCGGCAGGCACGAACCACCACCACGCGCCCTGTGCCAGCGCCTGCTGGCTCTGCGCCCAGAACAGGATCGTGCCCCAGTTCCACTCGGAGAACGCGGACACCCCGACGAAGGCCAGCGTGATCTCCGACATCACCGCGAACACCACGGTGCCCACGAAACTCGACGCGATCACCGCGGTCAGGTTGGGCAGGATCTCGAAGAAGATGATCCGCCACGTCGGCTCGCCGCTGGCACGTGCGGCCTCCACGTAGTCCCGGCGGCGCAGCGAAAGCGTCTGCGCCCGCAGCACCCTGGCACCCCATGCCCACGAGGTGAACCCGATGACCACCGCCACCAGGTAGTCGCCGCCGCTGGGCAGCGCGGTGCCGATGATGATGATCAGCGGCAGTGCCGGGATCACCAGGAACACATTGGACAGTGCGGACAGGCCCTCGCTCGCGGTGCCACCGAGGTAGCCGGAGGTGACCCCGACCAGCACCGCGAGGATCGTCGCGACGACTCCCGCGGTGATCCCCACCAGCAGCACACTGCGGGTGCCGACCAGCACCTGGCTGAACACGTCCTGGCCGAGGTGCGTGGTGCCGAACCAGTGCCTGCCGGACGGGCCTTCGATCAGGTCGTTGCTGCGCGCGGACGGATCATAGGGCGCGATCCACGGCCCGATCACCGCCAGCACCACGAACAACGCCAGCACGACCAGGCCGGTGAGGGCCTTGCCGCCGGAGAGGAAGCGGAACCGGCGCCGCCGTGCCGCCGGTCCGACGATCGCATCGGCGGGCAGTGGTTCCGGGGCGGCTGCCTTGAGGTCGGCTGCGGGTACGGCCACGGCTCAGCCCTCCTTCCGGGTGCGCGGGTCGAGCAGCAGGTACGCCACGTCCGCGAACAGGTTGGCCACCAGCACCGACAGCGTGATGATCAGGAAGATCCCCTGCATCAGCGGGTAGTCCTGTGAGCCGACCGCCTGGAACAGCTCGTACCCCACGCCGGGATAGGAGAACACGATCTCCACCAGCAGCGTGCCGCCGACGATGAACCCCAGTGCCAGCGCGAATCCGGACACGCTCGGCAGCAGCGCGTTGCGCGCGGCGTAGCTGACCATCACGCGCCGTTCCTTGAGGCCCTTGGCGTGCGCGACGGTGATGTAGTCCTCCGCGGCAACGGTGACCATCATGTTGCGCATGCCGAGGATCCAGCTGCCCATCGAACTGATCAGGATGGTGATCGCGGGCAGCAGGCTGTGCTGGATCGCACTGCCGATGAACGTGCCGTCGAGGCCGGGGACCAGGCCGGGGTCGTAACCGCCGGAGGCGGGGAAGAAGCTGTCCGGTCCGGCCAGCAGGGTGATCGCGATCAGGCCGAGCCAGAAGTAGGGCACCGAGGACAGGAATGTGGTCACCGGCAGCAGACCGTCCACCCAGGACCCGCGCCGCCAGCCTGCCAGCACGCCGAGTGAGGTGCCGATCAGGAAACCGATGATCGTGGTGAGGCCGACCAGGATGATCGTCCACGGCAGGCTGTCGCCGATCACCTCGGACACCGGAGAGGGAAAGAACGTGAACGACAGCCCGAGATCGCCGTGCAGCAGCTGGCCCCAGTAGTGGAAGTACTGGGTCACCAGGCCCTGGTTCTTGTCGAGTCCGAAAAGGACGTACAGCGACTGGATCGCGTCCGCGCTCAGCGTGCCTTGCGCCTTGGTGACCAGGCTCTGCACCGGGTCGCCGGGGATGAGCCGCGGGATGAAGAAGTTGATGGTGACCGCGGCCCACGCGGTGAACACGTAGAACGCAATGCGCTGGAGCAGGTACCTCACGAGGTCACCGCCGCGTCGTAGAGCCAGCACGCGGCCCAGTGCCCCGGCCGGTCGGCCACCTCGAACCGCGGCGGCAGCTCGATGCGGCAGCGCGCCATGGCCACCGGACAGCGCGGATGGAACCGGCAACCGGACGGCGGGGCGATCAGGCTCGGCGGTTCGCCGGACCCCTTTTCCGCCGGAGCCGCGCTTTCCGCGTCCGGCGCGAGCCGGTCCGGATCGGGCGCGGACTCGATGAGCAGCCGGGTGTAGGGATGCGCGGGCTGCTGCGTGACGGTCTCCGAGTCGCCGCCCTCGACCATCCGCCCGGCGTACATCACCAGGGTCTCGTCCGCGAAGTAGCGCGCGGACGCGATGTCGTGCGTGATGTAGAGGATCGCGAGGTGCAGCCGTTCCTTCAGATCGCGCAACAGGTTCAGCACGCCGAGCCGGATGGAGACGTCCAGCATGGACACCGGCTCGTCGGCGAGCAGTGCCTCCGGATCGGCGCCGAGCGCCCGCGCGATCGCCACCCGCTGCCGCTGCCCGCCGGACAGTTCGTGCGGAAATTTGTCGACAAATCCCTCCGGTGGGGTGAGCTGCACCCGGGTGAGCAGTTCGTGCAGCGCCTGTTCCTGGTCCTGCGCGGTGCTCCCGGCACGGCCGTGGATCTTCAGCGCACGCGTGAGGTGATAGCGCACGGTGTGCACCGGGTTCAGCGACGCGAACGGGTCCTGGAAGATCATCTGCACCCGGCGGCAGTAGGCCCGGAAAGCCTTGCCGCCCTTGACCGTGACCGGTTCGCCGTGCAGCCGGATCTCCCCACCGGTGCGCGGGTGGAGCTGGGCCAGCAGGCGCGCGACGGTCGACTTGCCCGAACCGGACTCGCCGACCAGCGCGGTGACCCGGCCGCGGCGGAGCGTGAGGTCCACGTCGTCGACCGCGCGCACGGCACGCCTGCCCCTGGTGAGCATTTCCCTGCCCCGCTTGCGGACCGGGAAGTGCTTGGTCAGGCCCTCGGCCGAGAGCACCACCGCGGGTGGAGTGCAATCGCCTGTCACCGGCTCCCTGGTGGCCACCGCGTTGTCCTCGGTCATGCTCAGGCGGCGGGCTTGAGGTGCAGGACGATGTCGACCGCGTTGCGCAGCGTCGGCTGCACCGGTCCGTACTGGTCGGCCTCGTCCGGCCAGCCGGTCCAGTTGCGCGTGCTGTACTCGCCACCGGAGTTCGCCGCCATCAGCGGGATCATCGGCTGCTGCTCGATCATGATCTGCTGCAGCTTGGCCATCGCGGCGGAGCGGCTCGCGTCGTCCGGTGCGTTGGCATAGGTCTGCAGGGCCTGGGTGGCCTCGGCGTTCCGGTAACGGCCGTAGTTGCCGTTGATGCCACCGGTGCCGGTCGGCTTGTACCGCTCGCCGTCCATCACGTCGCGGTACATGTCGTACGGGCTTGCCCCGTCGTTGGTCCAGTGCAGCACACCCTGGTAGTCGCCGGTGTCCACGGACTTGGTCCAGGCGTCCTGGTTCACCTTGCTCACCGTGGCGGCGATCCCGATCTGCGCCAGGTTGTCCTTGATGATCTCCAGGTCGGTGATGTAGTCCGACCACCCGGACGGCACGCTCACGTTCAGCGTGACCGGCTTTCCGGACGGGTCCACGAGCTGGTTGCCGTTGAACGTGAAGCCCGCACCGGTGAGCAGTGCCTTCGCTCCGGGCACGTCCATCTTGACCGTCTTGCCCTTGTACTGCGGCGCAATCCAGGAATCGCCTGCCGGAGAAGGGATTCCGGTGACCTGATCGTCCTTCGGGTAGAAGTAGCCCGCCTCGCCCTGGTTGAAGATGTCGTCGCGGTTGATCACCTTGTTCACCGCCTGGCGCAGCTTTGCGTTGTCCCACGGCGCCTTCTCGGTGTTGAACCACAGGCCGTGCACCGCGAGCTGCGCCGGGAACCACAGCTTGTAGTGCTCCGGATCGCGGTTGACGTACACCGTCTTGTAGTTCGGGATGAACACGAAGCTCCACTCGGCCGCGCCACTGGTGAGCGCGGAGACCTGAGCGTTGTTGTCGTTGTAGGAGGTGTAGCGGATCTCCTTGACCTTCGGCGCTTCCTGCCAGTAACCACTGCGCCGGCTGATGGTGACCGTCTGCGGCGTGAAGGATTTCAGCGTGTAGGGACCGGTACCGACCGGTTTCTTCACGGTGTCCGTCGCCGGATCCTTGATCTGCGTCCAGAGGTGTTTCGGAACCACGATCGTCTGCAGGATCTTGACCTGGTTGACGTACTGTGAAGCGGCGAAGGACAGCGTGACCTGGTTCCCGCTCGCGCTGATGTCGCCGTAGGGCACGGAATCGATGTTCAGCGCCTTGTTGTCGCGCAGCAGCTGGAAGGTGTAGGCGACGTCCTGTGCGGTCATCGGGGTGCCGTCGGAGAACTTGACCCCGTCTCGCACGGTGACGACGAGCTTGCGGTAGTTGTCCGACCAGTCCCACTTCGTTGCCAGCCAGGGCTTGCCGTCCTCCTGCGGCTTGACCCGGTTGAACATCACCAGCGGCTCGTAGATCATGAACCGGTAGCCGAGCGAGGCGGCCGCGGACGTCTCCAGGAGCGGGTTGTTGTTCTCCGACTGCGGCCCGTTCGGCATCCCGACGTTGAGCACGCCGGCGGCGCTGCCCCCGGCACGCGAGGATCCCCCGCCGCAGGCGGCGAGCCCGGTCATGGCCACCACGGCGACGAGCGCTGCGACGATGGAGCGCCTGACTCGCATGCGTCCTCCTAGATCTCGGTACGACCGCCACCACCGGCCCGGCCGCGCGACAGGAGGAGTCAACCGGGGTGACTCGGGTCACGTCAATAACGTGCCGGTAACATTTTGTGCCTAAGTTTAAGTTCTGAAAGAAAGGGTCCGGACTGCTCGCTCCCTCGCCGGTGCGGATGAATCTACTGGTACTGCAAGGGTTTTCGCCTGCGACAGGACTGTCCGCGGTGCGCGTCCGGCCGGTTGCGGACGCGGTGTAGTGGTTCAGACCTATCGAATAATGTGCAGCCGGCCGGCCGGAGGTCCAGACCTGTGCCGTTACCGGCGAAGAGGAGCGGCCGGACGGCCCAGCCACGGCGGGGCCATTTGACGTAACCACTTCGGCGTTCCTCGCCCAGCCTGTCGTATCGGATGCGAGCGGGCGGGCAGCTTCAACGAGCGGCCGCTGCGTTCGACTTCCGCCGGCCGGCGAGGTCGCGGCACCGGGATTGGCGAATGGCGGAATCGGCACGAGTGCCCCGGCACTGTGGGATCGTGCCTTTCGTGGATGTCGAGCTTGCCCGACCGGCGCTGACCGAGGTGGAACGTGCGCTGGTCGACCACGTGGAGCGCGGTGCCGTGCTCGATCTTGCCGAGGACGAGACGATCGACCGGACCGAGATGCGGTCGTGGGACACGTCCCGGGCGGTACGGGCGGCGGTGGTGCGGGACATCCTGCGGGGTCGGCTGGCCCCCGAACCCGACCCCCACGGGCTGCGCCTGCGCGGAGCGCGCATCACGGGCCGGCTCGATCTGGAAAACCTCACCAGTACCGTCGCGCTGGAACTGCGCGACTGCCTGCTGTCGGACGGGCTGATTGCCCGCGACGCACACCTGCCGACGCTCGACCTGACCGGGAGCGTGCTGGAGCACCCGCATGCGGCCCCGATGGCCGCAACCCGGCTCACCACGACCGCCCTCTTTCTCGACCAGGTCGTCGTCGAAGGGCACAGCGCCAGTGGTGCGGTGGACATATCGGACGCCCGGCTCGGCGCACTGCAATGCTGCGGAGCGAAGCTGTGCAACGACTCCGGACCCGCCGTCGACGCGGAACGCATGCAGGCGGACCAGAGCGTGTTCCTGCGTGACGGGTTCGAAGCAGTCGGAACCGGCAAGCAGGGGACGGTCCGGCTGCACAGCGCCCGCATCGGCGGTCAGCTCAGCTGCCAGGGTGCCAAGCTGCGCAACGACTCCGGACCCGCACTCCATGCGGAACGCTTACAGGTCGGCGAGAACGTGTTCCTGCGTGACGGGTTCGAGGCGATCGGAGCCGGCGCGGTCACCGTCACTCTGTCCGGTGCCAGGATTGACGGACTCCTGGTGTTCCAGCCGGCACGGCTGGAACATCTCACCAACCCATCGGCGCGGTTGAACGTGGACGGCCTCGTCTACTCCGAGGTCCCGGCGGGCCTCACCACTGACGACTGGTTGCGGCTGCTACGCGGGGGAACGCCCTTCTACGCCGCTCAGCCCTACCAGCAATTGGCCGCCGCGCACCGCGCTGCCGGACACGACGACCAAGCCCGGCGGGTCCTGCTGGCCCAACGTCGCGACCAGGTTCTTCGGCGGGCGATCACGAGCCGTGCCGAACGCGCGTGGGTCCGCTTCACCGGGCTGACCCTCGGGTACGGCTACCAACCCTGGCGTGCCCTGATCGGCCTCGTCGCGGCCATCGCCGTCTCGGTCGTCCTCGCCTGCGCACTCGGCGGTCACGGCGGCCTCACCCAAGTCCGGAACCCGCCGGCACCGGGCCCCGCGCCCTGCACTCTTGTCGAACGCATCGGGATCGGCCTGGAAGTCGGCACTCCCCTGATCACCCCCGGCACCCGCACCCACTGCGACACCACCGACGGCGCCACCGGACAAATCCTCACCGCGACCGGATGGGCACTGCGATTCGGCGCCTGGGCGTTCGCCACCCTTTTCATCGCCGGATTTACCAGCGCCGTCCGGAAGACCTGACGTCCGCCCCGCATCGCCCGGCACACGGCGTGGCCGGGCGGCTCAGGCTGCGGTGCGGCCGCCCGAGGCGAGCAGGGCTTCGATCGGCAGGGTGGCCGCGCCGAGGGCTACCGCTTCCGGACCCAGGTGGCCGGGTTCGATGGCGGTGGATTCGGCCAGGTAGGCCAGTGCGTGCCGGGCCGAAGCGGTTCGGACGTGCGCCACGACGGCCCGGCCCAGTACCGCACCCGCCGAGCCCGCCAGCACGACCCGGTCGGGGGCCAGCAGGTTGATCAGGTTCGCGATCCCGATTCCCAGATACTCACCGGTCTCGGCGAGCGCTTCCGCGGCTGCGCCGGAGGTCCTCGCACGGGCGGCGACCTCCGCGAGCTGCGCCTCGGCCTGTCCGCCGTGCACCGGTTCCGAACCGGGCTTGTCCAGGTAACGGCGCACCACCGCCTCCGCGCCGACGTAGGCCTCCAGGCAACCCCGCGAGCCACACCGGCAGTCCGCACCACCGGACTGCACCACCGTGTGTCCCCATTCGGTGGTCGTGATCGCCGGGAACGAAGCACCGCCGGTCACGAACGCGGCGCCCACGCCGACGCCGAGCAACGCGATCACCGCACGTTCCGCGCCCCGGCCGGCGCCCCGCCACATCTCCGCCTGGCCGAGGGTGCGGGCGCGGTTGTCCAGGTGCACCGGCGCGGCGACGGGCAGATGTGCCCGCAGCAGGTCACCGAAACCGATCCCGGCCCAGCCGAGCGTCGGCGCGTGCACGACGCCACCATCACGCACCGCGCCGGGTACTCCGACGCCGACGCCGAGCACCCCGTCCGGTGCGACCCCGCATTCCCCGAGCACCCGCGTCACCTCGGCACGCACCTGCCGGGCCACCTCCACCGGCTCGAGATTCGTACCGCCGAGCGGCAGCTGCACGGTGGCGAGCGTCTCCAGCGCGCAGTCGAAAAGCCCCACGCACACATGCGTTTCGCCGACGTCGACGCCGACCACCCTGGCGAAGTCGGGACGCACGCGCAGCAACGTGCGGGGCCGCCCGCCGTCGGACTCCACGGACCCGGCCTCGGCGACCAGGCCGTCGGCGATCAGCTCGGCGACCACGTTCGTGACCGTCGCGGGACTCAACCCGGATTCCGCCACCAGTTCGAGCCTGCTCGCCGGGCCACGCAGGTAGAGCGAGCACAGCAGGGCCGCCCGGTTGTGCCGCCGCAAGTCGCGGGTCGTCTGCCGCAGCACCCTCGTCACCGGGGCGATTGTGCCAGACGCCCATCCGTTCGAGCCTTAGTTCACTAGTTGATACATGGCGGCAACTTATGGTGATCGGGCATTCTGGTACGGAGAAGTTCCAGGCCGGATGGGTGGCATATGGCGAGCAAGCGCACGACCGTCCGCGATCTGCGGCGGCACAACCGATCTCTGCTGCTGTCGAAACTGTACTTCGACGGCCCGCTGTCGCGGCACGAGCTCAGCCGGCTCACCGGGCTCTCCGCCGCGACGGTCAGCAACGTGACCGGCGAGCTCGCCGAGGAGCGGCTCATCACCGAGGCCGGGCTGGTGGAATCCGACGGCGGACGGCCGCGGGTGCTGCTGCGGGTGGATCCGGGCTACGGGCACGTGGCCGGGGTAGACATCGGCGAAACCGGCGTGCGCGTCGAGCTGTTCGACCTCGCGATGCGCCCGCTGGCCACGGTGGAGCACGAGCTCTCGCCTGCCCGTACCGAACCGGGTGCCGTCGTCGAGGCCGTGGTTTCCGGGCTGAACGAGGTGCTGGCCGGGACCGGCGCGGAAACCGTGCTCGGGGTCGGCGTCGGGGTACCGGGCACCGTCGAGCAGGGCGCACAGGTGCTGGTGCACGCGCCGACCATCGGCTGGGAGTCGGTGCCGCTCACCGCGGAACTGCGGGCGGCGGGGATCCAGCTCCCGCTGTTCGTGGACAACGGGGCGAAAACCCAGGGGCAGGCCGAAATGTGGTTCGGTGCCGGACGCGGGGCGCGGCATGCGGTGATAGTGCTGGTCGGTTCCGGGGTCGGCGCCGCGGTGATCGCCGACGGCGCCACCTACCGCGGTTCCACCAGCAGCGCCGGCGAATGGGGCCACACCACCATCGTCTACGGCGGCGCGCCCTGCCGGTGCGGTTCGCACGGCTGTCTGGAGGCCTACCTCGGCGCGGAAGCAGTACTGGCCCGTTACCGCCGTGCGCGGGGCAAAGCTGTGCCAGGCGATTCGGAACGGGAGCAGTTCGCCGCGTTGCTCGCGGCTGCGGACCGATCGAAGACGGCACAGCACGTGCTGGCGGAGACCGCCGGCTACCTCGGTGCGGGGATCGCGAACCTGATCAACCTGTTCAACCCGGAGCGGATCGTGGTCGGCGGCTGGGCCGGACTGGCGTTGGGCGAACGGTCGCTGCCGCTGATCCGCGACACCGCAGGCGCGCACGCACTGCGCCACCCCTTCGGCCAGACCTCCATCGAGCTGGCCCAGCTCGGCCTGGACGCGGTCGCCACCGGAGCCGGCACACTGCCCGTCGCCGCACTGCTGGACCAGGGCGCGGATCCACGGCTACCGGCAAAGGGCGGCGCACTCCGCTCGGGAGCGGGCGCGGCCTGAGCGACCGACGCCCCCGGTGGACCCGTTGATCCACGCAACGGATGCAGCGCGCACCTGGCGGGTCCCCACCACGGTCCAGCGATGCACCAGAACATGGGGCGGCACAACGATGACCGCGGCACCGAACCAAGCACCGTCCACAACGACGACCGCCCCCAACGGCACGTGCACCGGGTCCGGAACCGTCCACAACGGACACTCCGGACGGGCAGTGACGGCGGGCCGTGATCTCCCCCCGGGGACCACGGCCCGCCGCACTTCACCCCTCTTCACCATCTCCCACACCGCGTGCGGCCGGATCGGGGTCGGGGGCGGCCGTCCTCGATCCGGCTCCACGCCGCTTGCTCCGGCTGGGGGTCCCGGGGCCTGACGGCCTCACGCGGCTGATGCCGACGGTAGCCGCGGCAGCCGCGGCGCGGCAGGTCCCCGGCGGCCAATCAGCCCCAACGACCACGCTCGGCTGCCCGTCCGCGCCGCACCCCCTTGCCTTCGGGTCAGTTTTCCCCGGCGCGTTCCGCATACGCCTCGACCAGCTGCGTTTCCGCGTCGTCGAGGTAGGTCGCGAGCAGATCGGAAGTACGCATCCCGTCGCCTTCGCCCAGCATGTTCAGGATTTCGTGGTTGCGTGGCAGGTATCGCTCGTGGAAACGGCGCGGATCGGCCATCACGTGGAAGACCAGGCGCAGTTCGGCGGTGAGCCCCTTCATCAGTTCCGCCACGCGTTCACTGCCGGTCAGCGCGACCAGTTCGGTATGGAACCGGATGTTCGCGGTGCCCAGTTCCTGCCAGCGCCGCTGCTGCGCGGCCCGGTCGCCGTCCGCCACGGTGCTCGCGATCCGCCGGTAGGCCGCCGGTTTCGCGGTGACCCCGCGGACCGCCGCGCACTCCACGATCCGGCGCACGCGGTAGATGTCGCGGACGTCCTCGACGCTCGGCATGCGCACGAAAACCCCGCGGTTCAGCTCGTGCACGAGCAGCCGCTCGTGACCGAGCAGGCGGAACGCCTCGCGCAGCGTGTTGCGGGAAACGCCGAGCGCCTTGCCGATGTCCTGCTCGGAGAGCCGCCCGCCGGGCCGGAAGAACCCCTCCGCGATCCGGGTGCGGAGCACGCCGGCGACGCGCTCCGCGGTGCTCGTGCGACCCAGCAGGCCGCGGTCGGCTTCCAGCCCCGGTGGGGCTTCTTCGGTGACCACGTCGCCCAGCGTAACCAGAGAATGAAGGACAATCCAATGAGAGACTTGTGGGATCGTTCAACGATACGTACGGTGTTCCGCATGTGACTCGTGCCACCATGAGCTGTCCCCCTTGTGAGGTGCCCCCCATGAACGTCCACGTCACCGACGGCACCACGGACGCGGCCCGCCCGTTCGCCTGGTTCCGTTCGCTCGGCCGCAAGGGCCGGCACGCCTTCTTCGCCGCGTTCGGCGGATACGGTCTCGATTCGTTCGATTACCAGACCCTGCCGTTCGGACTCGCCGCGATCACCGCGTACTTCGGCATCAGTTCCGGCGAAGCCGGTCTGCTCAGCACCACGACGCTGGTGGTGTCCGCGATCGGCGGAGTGGGTGCGGGTGTGCTGGCCGACCGCATCGGCCGGGTCCGCACGCTGCAGCTGACCATCGCGATGTACACCGTGTTCACGGTGCTCTGCGGGTTCGCCCCCAATTTCGAATCACTGCTGGTGTTCCGCGGTCTGCAGGGTCTCGGGTTCGGCGGCGAATGGGCGGTCGGCGCCGCGCTGGTCGCGGAATACTGCACGGCCCGGTACCGCGGGCGCACGGTTGCGTTCGTGCAGAGCGCGTGGGCGGTAGGCTGGGGCCTGCTGGTGATCGTCTACACGGTGTTGTTCAGCGTGCTCGACGAGGCGGTCGCCTGGCGGGTGCTGTTCTGGGTCGGCGTGCTGCCCGCGCTGCTCGTGCTGTGGGTGCGGCGCAGGGTGGAGGACGCGCCGGAGGTCACCGCGCGCCGTGCCGCGGCCAAGAGCCGCGGGTCGCTCGCCGGACTCTTCCGGCACGGGCTGCTGCGCACCACCGTCTTCGCCGCGCTGCTCGCGACCGGCGTCCAGGGCGGCTACTACACGCTGTTCACCTGGATGCCGAACTACCTCAAGGACAGCCGCGGACTGTCCGTCGTCAACACCGGCGGATATTTCGCGCTGCTGATCCCCGGCGCGTTCGTCGGCTACGTCTGCGGCGGTTATCTCACCGACCTGCTCGGGCGCAAGAAGACCTTCCTGCTGTTCTCCGTGCTGTCGGCGATCCTGATCGTGCTGTTCGTGCAGCTACCCTACGGCGCGAACGGGTTGATGCTGCTGATCAGTTTCCCGCTCGGCTTCTCCACTTCGGCAATCTTCAGCGGCTTCGGCGCGTACCTCGCCGAGCTGTACCCGACCGAGGTGCGCGCCACCGGACAGGGCTTCACCTACAACTTCGGCCGTGCAGTCGGCGCCGCTTTCCCCGCTGTGGTCGGGTTCCTCGGCGCGGGCGGCGCGATCGTGCTCGGTGCCGTCGGCTACGCGATCGCCGCGCTGGCGTTGCTCGGCTTGCCAGAGACCCGCGGCAGGGACTTGGCGGCGGTGCCGTCATGACGACGTTCCAGGACCCGTCCACGCTCACCCCGGCGCAGGCCCGCGCGCTGTTCCGGGCCGGCACCGAGCGGCCGACCACCGGCTGGGCGGACGGCTACACCCAGACCAACCTGATCGCCGTTCCGCAGGACTGGGCCGAGGACGTGCACGAGTTCTGCCGACGCAACCCGCAGCCCTGCCCGGTGCTCGACGTGAGCGCACCGGGCGATCCGGCCACGCAGCTCGCACCCGATGCGGACCTGCGCACCGACCTGCCGCGTTACCGCGTATGGCACAACGGTGCGCTGACCGGTGAAGTCACCGACGCCACCGGCTTGTGGCGCAGCGACATGGTGGCGTTCTCGATCGGCTGCAGCTTCACTTTCGAAACCGGGCTGCGGGCCGCCGGCATCCCGCTGCGGCACGCGGAGCAGGGCCGCAACGTTTCCATGTACGTGACGAACGTCCAGTGCGAACCGGCAGGCAGACTGTACGGGCCGATGGTGGTTTCGATGCGGTACCTCCCGGCCGAACGGGTGGCCGAGGCGGTGCGCATCAGCGGTGCGATGCCTGCGGTGCACGGCGCGCCGGTGCACGTGGGCGATCCGGCCGAACTGGGCATCACCGACCTGGACCGGCCGGACTTCGGCGAACCGGTGGCCGCCGAGCCGGGCGACGTACCGGTGTTCTGGGCCTGCGGCGTCACCCCGCAGGCCGCGTTGATGGCGTCGCAGCCGCCGTTCGCCATCACACATGCCCCCGGGTACATGTTCTTGACCGACAAGCAAGACCGCGATTACCGGACGGACTGACATGGATCTCAACAGCGACCTCGGCGAAGGCTTCGGCGCCTGGAAGATGGGCGACGACGACGCGATGCTCGACATCGTGACCAGCGCCAACATCGCCTGCGGCTTCCACGCGGGCGAGGCGCGGGTGATGCGCCGGGTGTGCGACCGCGCAGCCGAGCGCGGGGTCACGATCGGCGCGCACGTCGGTTACCGCGACCTCGCCGGTTTCGGCCGGCGTGCGCTCGACATCGCACCGGAAGACCTCGCCGACGAAGTGCTGTACCAAATCGGCGCACTAGACGGTTTCGCGCGCGCCGCTGGCAGTCACGTGCGCTACGTGAAGGCGCACGGTGCGCTGTACAACACCGCAGCGGTCGATCAGGAGCAGGCTGCCGCACTGGTCGAGGGCGTACGGCGGCATCACGAGCAGTTGGCACTGCTGTGCCCACCGGATTCGGAGATGCTGCACGCGGCGATGGCGGCAGGCGTCCCGGCGTACGCCGAGGCGTTCGCGGACCGCGCGTACACGCCAGAAGGCCGTTTGGTGTCCCGAAAGAAGCCGGGCGCGGTGCTGCATGACGCGTCGGAGGTCGCCACGCGCGCCCTCACCATGGCGACCACTGGTGACGTCAGCGACGCGGAGGGCGGCCGGCTCACACTTCGCGCGGATTCCCTGTGTGTGCACGGAGATACGCCTGGCGCAGTCGAGTTGGCAGAGCGGATCCGTGCCGCACTCACCGAAGCGGGCGTGCCGTTGAGGTCGTTCGTGTGATCACGGTCTTGCGTTACGGCGGTTCAGCGGTGCTCGTCGAGGTCGACGACGTGCTGGGTTTCCAGGCCGCCTGCGAAGCCGATCCGCCCGATGGCGTGGTGGAGCTGGTCCCCGCGGCGCGGACACTGCTGGTGCAGTTCGATCCGGCACGCACCGACGCGGCCGCGATCAGCCGTTCGCTGGCCGAAATGTCCCTGGTGGACAGAAAGGTCACCGAGGCCGGTTCGGTCGTGCTGCCGGTGCGCTACGACGGTGAAGACCTGACCGACGTCGCGAAGGCCACCGGTTGTTCGGTCGAGGAAGTCGTGCGACGGCATTCCTCTGGCAGCTACGTCGCAGCGTTCTGCGGCTTCGCACCGGGGTTCGCGTACCTGACCGGCCTCGACCCCGTACTGCACCTGCCGCGCCGCAGCACACCTCGCACGCGGGTGCCTGCCGGTGCAGTGGCCATCGCCGGCGAGTACACCGCGGTCTACCCACATCCGTCGCCGGGCGGGTGGCAGCTGCTCGGGCACACCGACGTCACGGTGTGGGACGTCGAACGGCCGCAACCGAATCTGCTGTCCCCCGGCACCCGGGTGCGGTTCGAGGTGATCCGGTGACCGGCAAGGTGGAAATCCGCACGCCCGGACCGTTCGCGACCGTGCAGGACCTCGGCCGGAGCGGATATGCGGCGGTCGGCGTCGGCCGGTCCGGCGCGGCGGACCGCGGTGCGCTGAAACTGGCTAACCGGCTCGTGGGCAACCCGGAAACGCATGCGGCGCTCGAAGTCACGCTCGGCGGGCTGCGGATTCGGGTCTCCGAGCACGCCACCGTCGCGGTCACCGGTGCGGCCGTCCCGGTCCGGGCCGGCGGCCGGGAGGCTGGCACCTGCGTGCCGATCACGCTGCGCCCCGGAGAAGAACTGGTACTGGGCACGGCCGGGCGCGGCTTGCGCAGCTACGTCGCGGTGCGCGGCGGGTTCGACGTGCGACCGGTGCTCGGCTCCCGGGCCACCGACACGCTGGGCAAGCTGGGCCCGCCGCCGCTCGCGGCCGGGATGACCTTGCCGATCGGCGATCGGGTGACCGGCTGGCCCGCCGCCGACATCGCGCCGTGTCCGCTGCTGCCGGAAGAACCCTTGCTCCGGCTCGAACCCGGGCCGAGGCTGGACTGGTTCACCGGCTCTGCACTGTCCACTTTGACTGGTGCCGGATACACCGTGACCAGTGACCTCGACCGGGTCGGCATACGGCTCGAGGGCGCAGCGCTGACCCGTGCCCGCGCCGGGGAGCTGGCCCCGGAAGCAGCGGTGCCGGGCGCGTTGCAGGTGCCGCCGTCGGGCGTGCCGATCCTGTTCCTCGCCGACCATCCGGTGACCGGCGGCTACCCGGTCGCCGCCGTGGTCGCCGAGCCGGACCTGGACCTCGCCGCGCAACTGCGGCCGGGGCAGCGGGTGCGGTTCACCGTGCCAGGCCGGACACCCGCAGCGTGAGGTTGAGCCGTCCGGTCAGCCCGAGCGCCGGATCCGCCGTGCCCGGCAAGGTCTTCTGCACCCCGTGGAAGGCCAGCCGAGCCGGACCGCCGAAGACGAAGAGGTCACCGGACTGCAGTTCGACATCGGTGTACGGGCGGTTGCGGTGCTCGGTGTTGCCGAACCGGAACACGCAGCTGTCGCCGAGGCTGAGCGACACCACCGGATCCGGCGAGCGCTCGTCCTTGTCTTGGTGCATCCCCATTTTCGCGGTGGCGTCGTAGTAGTTCACGAGCGCGACATCGGGGTGGTAGTCGTCGGCGGGACGGCCGTTGGCTTCGGCGAGCGCACGACGGCCGAGGTCGGCCAGCCACTCCGGGAACGGCTGCACCGGCGAACCGTCCTCCCGGGTGCGCGAGTACCGATACGGCAGCCACTGCCAGCCGAGACACACCGTGCGCACGGACATCACGCCGCCACCCGGCAACCGGGTCGCGCGGTACCCCCGCCAGCCACGACAGGCCTCGACAAGCGCGCGCTGCTCCTCGGGACCGAGCCAGTCCGGGACGTGCACCGCCCCCGGCGTGATCTCCCTACGGGGTCGCGGTAGCAGCTCCACCGGGCCGATTGTGCCGGGCGGACGGCCGCAGGAGCCACCCGGGCGGGCGCCCCTGCGGCGGGTTCCCCTCGCCACTTGCCGCCACTTCCGCAGAATTCCACACCGGCGCCGCGGGCACCAGGCCTGATCAGCTACAACTCGGCCACGGTGACCCCGGCCCGCGCCGGTACCGGATCGCTCATCGCGGCAAGCGCGCCGGGGAGGCCGTCGAGCCCGATCCGGTGCCCGATCAGCCCGGCCAGGTCGATCCCGGACCGCTCGACCACGCCGAGCAGCTCCGGGTACTCGTACGCGGGCAGGCCGTGGATACCGACGATCTCCAGTTCGCCCCCGATCACCCGGTGCATCGGGATCGGCGCCACGCCCTGCGCGGGCGGCATCAGCCCGGCCTGTACGTGCCGGCCTCGTTTGCGCAGACTGCCGACGGACGCGGCACAGGTGGCCGGCGACCCGAGGCAGTCCAGCGACACGTGGGTACCGCCGTCGGTGCGGTCGCGGACGTACGCAGCCAGCTTCTCGGGACCGTCGAACGCACCGGCGTCCACGCTCAGTACCGCACCGGAGCGTTCGGCCAGGGCACGAGCGTGCGCCGAGACGTCCACCGCTACCACCTTCGCGCCCGCTGCGGCAGCCAGCAGCACCGCGGAGATGCCAACGCCACCACAGCCGTACACCGACACCCACTGCCCCGCGCGTACGCCGCCCTGTCGCAACACTGCGCGGAAGGCGGTGCCGA
This sequence comes from Amycolatopsis ultiminotia, assembly GCF_039536925.1. Classification (NCBI taxonomy): domain Bacteria; kingdom Bacillati; phylum Actinomycetota; class Actinomycetes; order Pseudonocardiales; family Pseudonocardiaceae; genus Amycolatopsis; species Amycolatopsis ultiminotia. The sequence goes on from NZ_BAAAZN010000027.1 coordinate 71,974, forward strand.
AGCGGCAGCCGAGCGCTGCTGCCTCGGCGGAGGTCATCGCGTCCGGCAGTGCGACCAGGTTCGCCTGGGCGTGCTCGATCGCGACGAACTCGGCGAACGACCCCCAGTGCGTGGCGCCGGGCTGGCACTCGTCATCGCAGATCTGCTGGTCACCTCGGGCGCACTGGGCGCAGACGCCGCACGCGCAGACGAACGGGACCGTCACGCGCGTGCCTTCCGGCCAGCCCCGCACCCCCTTGCCGACCGCCACGATCCGCCCGGCCAGCTCGTGGCCGGCGACGTGCGGCAGCCGCACCGCGTCGTCGTGCCCCTGCCAGGTGTGCCAGTCGCTGCGGCACAGCCCGGTGGCCTCGACCGCGAGCACAACCCCACCGTCGGAGACCTCCGGATCCGGCACGTCCTGCACCCGGGGCACGACCCCGAACTCCTCGATCACGACCGCACGCATGCGCCCGATCGTAAGCCCGACGTTCAGCCGGAGTGCCGGCCGCGGGGACGCGGCGACCCCAGCAGACGCCGGAGCACACCGCCGGGCAGGCCGAGGATGTCTTCCAGGTTCTCCAGCGCCTGCAGCGATTCCGGGCGCTCCGGACGGCACCGGCCGGACTGCCAGTGGCTCAGCGTCGCGAGACTCACCGCGGTACCGCGGCTGCGCAGGCGGTACCTGATCCGTTCCAGCCCGAGCCCGCGGGCCCGGATCGCCACCCGCAGCGCCTCGTCGAACGGGCCGGTCTCGAGCAGCCGCCCGAGTTCCCTGGCGTTCACTTCCTTTTGCCCGACCGTCCGCTGACCGGTCATCGCACACGCTCCGAACCACTTCTCCGGGGAATCTCGCAGCGTAGGCCGGACACCGGCTTGATCGGAAGAGCTCTCACCCTTGTGAGGGCACCGCGCGGCAGCCCGACACAGCCGGAATTGACCGTGCCGTAAGAAATTCCCCACCGCTGCCTGCTGATCGCCCGCCTCGGCAGGCTCGCCCGCATGCCGTTATTGTCCACAATAGACACTGCGGCGAGCTGCCCGGTCCGGGAACGCGCGCCCGTCCGGCAGCTCAGCGCACCGCGACCGACAGGGCCTGCGCGATCTCCTTGCCGATCGCATGGGTGGCCACGTCCGGCGGCTGGCCGACCTTGACCACCATCGGGCCGCCGAACGGCTGGCGTTCCACCACCTCGATCCGCTCGCCGAGACCGATCGCGTGTTCGGTGAGGTAGCGCAGCAGTTCCGGATCGGTGTCCCACACCCGCACGATCTCGCCGACCGCACCGGGGGCCAGCTCGTCCAGTATCCGCGTGGGCAGTTCCTCGACACTGCCGTCGACGGCCGGGATGGGATCGCCGTGCGGATCGCGGGCCGGGTTGCCGAGCTTGCCCGCGATGCGCTCCACGAGCAGATCGGACACGGCGTGCTCGAGCGCGTCCGCCTCGGCGTGCACCTCGTCCCAGGTGTAGCCGAGCTCGGAGACCAGGTACGTCTCGATCAGCCGGTGCCTGCGCAGCACCGAACGGGCGAGCAACCGGCCCTCCGCGGTCAGCTCGATACCGTGGTAGGGCACGTGCTCGACGAGGCCGAGCTGCGCGAGCTTGGTGACCATGCCGGACGCCGACGACGGGCTGACCTCCAGCCGCCCGGCCAGCGACGCGTTGGTGACCGACTCACCGCGTTCGACGAGCCCATAGATCACCCGCACGTAGTCCTCGACCGAGGACGACTTCCGGACGGAACCATCTCCCATGCCGCATACGATACGGGCCGGTACTTCGGCGACGACCCTGGCGCGGGCGCTCACGGCTGCCAGCGGTAGCGGGTCCAGCCCGGCACCGGCTGCGCGCCGAGCCGGGCGTAGAACGCCTCGGCCTTGGCGTTGCCCTGCTGCATGTCCCATTCGACGCGGCCGGTGGTGCGCGCGCGCAGTGCGTCGAGCAGCTCGCGGCCGAGCCCGTGCCTGCGGTGCTCCGGGCGGACGAACAGATCGTCGAGCCAGATCCCCGGCTTGGCCTCCCAGGTGGAGAAGTTCCAGCTGCAGAAGGCGAACCCGGCCACAAGGTCCGGACGTGCCGGCGGGGTGCAGATCAGCACCCAGGCTTTCGGCTCGGGCCCGAACAGGTGCCCGCTCATCTCGGCGCGGTCGAGTGCGAGGTCGTGCTTGCCCTCGTAGACCGCGTGCTCCTCGATCAGCGCGCAGATCTCCTCGACGTCCTCGAAGACGGCCTCACGGACGGGCATCGGGCGCCCCTTTCTGTTCGGTTTCGGTCGGTGGTGGTGGGTACGGTGCGGGCATGACCGAGGAGGAACGGTTCGAAGACCTGGTCGACGAGTTCCAGCACGTCACGGGCGTCACTCCACCGGGTGCGAGCCGCGGTTTCGGCTCGCACGCACTGCGGGTGCACAACCGGATCTTCGCCATGTTCGTACGCGGACGGCTCGTGGTGAAACTGCCGAAGCCGCGGGTGGACACCCTGGTAGCCGACGGCCACGGCGTGCGCTTCGACGCCAACAAGGGCACGCCGATGAAGGAGTGGTTCGCGGTGGCCCCGGAATCCCCACTGGAGTGGGCAGAACTGGCGAGCGAGGCGATGGCGTTCGTCGAAAACGCCAAGCCCCGAACCCCGACACGCCGAAAACGCTGAACCACGCCCTCGCACGCCGACGACTCTGAACCACGAGCCCCCGCTCGCCGACAACCCTGAGCCACGAACCCTCGTACGCCGACGAAAACGCTGAACCACGAGCCCCCCGCACGCCGACGACGGTGAGCCACGAGCCCGACCGGCTTGCGATGTCGAGGCCTCGCCGACCGCTGAGCGACCCGAAGGCACCCTGGCTCAAGCACGTGGAGCGTGCACCAGCCCGACCGCGCTTCCACCGACCGTCCGCCCGCGCCGACCACCCGGTGCCAACGACGCGCGCGGGCCCGCACCGTCGGACGGATGCAGCCCGCCGACCCGCACCCCTGGACACTCCACACCCCAACGGGCGGGCAACCAACATGCCCCGCACAGCCCGCACGACCCACACGGCCTGCACAACCCGCACGACCCACACGGCCTGCACAACCCGCACGACCCACATGGCCTGCACAACCCGCAACGCCCGCAACGCCCGCCTGGCCTGCAACGCCCGCATGGACCGCATGGACCGCATGGACCGCATGGACCGCATGGACCGCATGGACGAGGCAAGCCAACCCGCGGCGACGCCGCGCAGCGGCAACCGGCGAAGGCCGTGCCGCCAACCCGAGCCGCGCGGCGCCGCGGCCGGGCCGCGGTCGGTGATAGCCGCATGCCCTGCCGGCACCACGGCCTCGGCGACCGCCCTGCGGCGGCCGGCGACTCCCGCGTGACCCAGGCCCGACTCCGGCCGGCCGCACCAACGGCAACCGGCGAAGGCCGGACAGTCCTGCCCCCGCCTGCCCAGCGCCGCCGTCCAGACCCCCACCGGCGGCCGGCCACCTTCCCCCGGCCCGAGCCCGGCTCCGCCCCAAGCTGCCCACCGCTCGCCCGGAATGGCCACCCCGGCCGTCGCCGAAGCGCCGGACGGCCGGGCTCCGGCGTGTCGGTCCGGGGTCATGACCATCCGGCTCATCCCGCCTCGTAGCGGAATTCGCCGGACAGTGCGGTCGCCAGCACCGCCGGTTTCTCCACTGTGGACAGTGGATCCGCGGACAGTACGACGAAGTCCGCCAGTTTCCCCGGTTCCAGCGTGCCGAGGTACGACTCGGCGAAAGTCGCGTAGGCCGAGCCGTAGGTGTAGGCGCGCAGTGCTTCCGCCGGGGTCAGTGCCTCCTCGACGGCGAACGGGGCGCCCGTGGACGTGCGGCGGGCCACCATGTCCGCCATGGCGGGCAGCGGCGCACCCTCGACCACCGGGCGGTCCGAGCTGGCCGGCAGCACACAGCCGGCGTCCAGCAGGCTCCGCAGCCGGTAGCACCACGGCACCCGTGCTTCGCCCAGCGCAGCCCGCATGCCGTCGCCGAGCTCGTTCACGAACCGGCCCTGCGGCGACGGGATCAGGCGCAGCCGGGCGAGCCGGGTCAATTCCGCCGGCGGCAGTACCCCGCAGTGCTCGATCCGGTGCCGGTGGTCCGCGCGCGGAGTCGCGGTCAGCGCTGCCTGGTACGCGTCCAGTACCGCGGTGATCGCCCGGTCGCCGATCGCGTGCGTCGCGATCTGCCAGCCCGCGTCGTGCGCCCGGCGGATGGTCCGCGCCAGTTCCTCCTCCGGTACCTGGAAGTACCCCCGGTTGCCCGGTTCGCCCTCGAACGGCTCGTGCATCGCGCAGGTGCGGCCCACCAGCGAACCGTCCGCGAACAGTTTCACCGGGCCGATCCGCAGCCACTCGTCGCCCAGTCCGGTGCGCAGGCCGAGGTCGAGGCCGAAACCGGCGCCGTCGGGCAGGTCGTGCAGCACACTCGCGGCCACCATCACCGTGCTCCGCACCCTCAGCACGCCCCGTTCGCGGGCCAGCTGGTACGCGGCGAGTTCGGCGGGCGTCTCGCCGACCAGCCCACCGCCGATCCCCGCCTCCTGCACACTCGTGATGCCCTCGGACAGGTACCGCGCACTCGCCCGGTCGAGGCCGCGCACCACCGACTCGATCGGCGTCGGATACGTCAGCGGCCGCAGCAGCAGCTGCGCCTGCTCGCGCAGCAACCCGGTGGGCGAGCCGTCGGCGTCGAGCACCACGTCCCCGCCGACCGGCACGTTCGCCAGATCGAGCTGGTCCAGTACGGCGGAGTTGACCACCGTCATGTGTCCCGACGTGTGTTTGAGCCGTACCGACAGGCCCGGTGCCGCGCGATCCAGCCCATGGCGGTCCGGATGCTGCCCGCCCGCCAGCTTGTTCTGGTCGTACCCGCTGCCGACAAGCCAGCTGCCCGCGGGCAGCCCGGCAGCCCGCCGGGCGACCGCGTCGTACACCTCCTCGACACTGCGGCAGTCGCTCAGCGCCACGTCGTCGAGGGCCATGCCGAACCAGGCCATGTGGTTGTGCGCGTCGTGGAACCCCGGCGCCACGAACGCACCGCCGAGGTCCACCCGGCGCCGGGTGGACAGCGCTTCCGCGTCCTCCCCCAGCGCCACGATCCGGCCGTGCAACACGGCCAGCGCACTCTCCCCGGTGACCAGCCTGGCGTTCTCGTACACCGCGTCGACCTGCATGAGATCGACACTATCGATCGATCGATCGAACGTCTAGGCTCAGCGGTATGAGCACCGTGGACCTGACCGTCGATGGCGGTATCGCACAGATCCGGCTGAACCGGCCCGAGCGGCTGAACGCAGTCGCCCCGGTACTGGTGGACGACTTCCTCACCGCGCTGGACGGGGCCGCAGCCAGCGAGGCCCGTGCGGTACTGCTCGCGGGCAACGGGCGGGCCTTCTGCGCCGGGCACGACCTCAAGGAACCCACTCCCGAAGGCGACTCCCGGGTACGGCTCGACCGGCTGCAGGAGGTCACCCGGCGGCTGCGCGCACTGCCGCAACCGGTGGTCGCCGCGGTGCACGGGTACGCGATCGGCGCGGGTGCGGAGTTCGCGCTGGGCGCCGACCTGGTGCTGGCCGCCGAGGACGCGGTGTTCGGTTTCCCGGAGGTGTCGCTGGGATTGAGCGTGACCGGCGCCGCGTCGCGGCTGTTGCCGTTGCTCGTCGGACCGCTCAGGGCGAAAGAACTGCTGCTGCTCGGTGAGCGTTTCGACGGCCGCCGAGCGCACGACCTCGGCCTGGTCAACGCCGCGGTGCCCGCCGCCGAGCTGATGCCGCTCGCGCTGGGCTGGGCGGAGAAGATCGCACACCATCCGCCGGAGGCCGCCACGATGGCCAAACGCGCCCTCGACGCCGGCATCGACCACGGTCTCGAATCGGCGCTGGAGCTCGAGGTCAGCCACGCATTGATCACCGAGCACTCGGCCGCGGTCCGTGCGTCGACCGAAGCGTTCCGGAGCCGGCCGTGACGCCGCAGCCCGACACGCTCGTCGCGCTGCTCAACCGGGCTGCCCAGCGCTGGCCGGAGCGCACCGCATGGCTCTTCGACGCCACTGGCGACCGGTTCAGTTTCGCCGACGTCGACGAGCGCAGCGGGCAGTTCGCCGCGGCGTTGCACGAGCTGGGCGTGCGGGCCGGTGACCGGGTGGCGGTGATGTTGCGCAACCAACCCGAGTTTCCGCTGCTGTGGCTCGCGCTCGCGAAACTCGGCGCGGTGCTGGTACCGGTGAACATCAACTACCGCGAGTTCGACGGTGCGCACGTGCTGCGCCACTCCGGCGCCCGCTTCGCCGTGGCCGCCGAGGAATTCGTGGAGCTGCTGGAGAAGGTCGCCCCGGACACCGCAGTCGAACGGGTCCTGACTCCGGACGCACTGCACTCGGACACCCGGCGGGAGGCCGACCCGGTCGTCGCCGAACAGCCGATGAACATCCAGTACACATCCGGCACCACCGGCGCGCCGAAGGGCTGTGTGCTGCCGCACCGCTACTGGACCACCCTCGCGGTCGGACTGGCCACCGACTTCCCAGCCGTGGGAGAAGACGACGTACTGCTCACCGCGCAGCCGTTCCACTACATCGATCCACAGTGGAACGTCGCACTCGGGCTTGCCGGTGGTGCCACGCTCGTGGTGCTCGACCGGTTCCACCCGTCGTCGTTCTGGGCGAAGGTGCGGGAACACCGCGTCACCTGGTTCTACTGCCTCGGCATGATGCCCACGCTGCTGCTGCGCCAGCCGCCCCATCCGGACGACCGCAACCACCGTGTACGGGCGATCTACGCGTCGGCGATCCCGCCGGAACTGCACGCCGAGCTGGAACAGCGCTGGGGCGTGCCGTGGTACGAGGCGTTCGGCATGACCGAGACGGGCGGCGACCTCCGGGTGCCCGAGGAAGACCACGACGTCACCGTCGGCACCGGTTGCATTGGACGCCCGTCTCGCGACCGCGAGGTGCTGATCGCCGGAGAGGACGGAAAACCGTTGCCCCGCGGGAAAACCGGCGAGCTGCTGATCCGCGGGATCGGCCTGATGCACGGCTACCACGACGATCCCGAGGCCACCGCGCGTGCGTTCACCGGCGGGTGGTTCCACACCGGCGACCTCGCGCGGATGGACCCCGAAGGCCGCGTCTACTACGTCGGCCGCACCAAGGACATGATCCGGCGCAGCGGCGAAAACGTGTCGGCCGACGAGGTGGAACGCGCGCTGTTGCAGCATCCGGCGGTCCGGCTCGCGGCCGTGCTCGCGGTGCCCGACGAGCTGCGCGGCGAGGAGGTGAAGGCGTACGTGGTCTGCGAGGGCGAACACCCCGTGCCGGAGGCGCTCGCGGAATTCTGCGCCGGGCAGCTGGCCTATTTCAAAGTGCCGCGGTTCTGGGCGTTTGCCGACGACCTCCCGCTCACGCCGTCGGAACGCGTCGCCAAGGGCGAGCTGCGCAAGGTGGCGGATCCGCGCGCCGGCTCGTGGGACCGGGTGCTCGGACGGTGGCTGTGAACAGTGCCGAACGAGTGCGTGCGGCCGCGGTGAAACTGTTCGCCGCCAAGGGTTTTCACGGCACCGGGATTCGCGATCTCGCCCAGGAGGCGGAGCTTTCGTCCGCGACGCTCTACCACTACATGGGCACCAAGGAGGACCTGCTCGTCGAGATCATGACGACCGCCCTGCGCCGGTTGCTCGACGCCGCGGGGAAAGCCACCCCGGAGCACGGCGATCCGATGGTCCGGCTGCGCACACTGGTCGCGCTGCACGTGCTCGCACACGCCGTGCAGCCCGGCGAAACCCGCGTGGTGGACAACGAAGTCGACGCGCTTTCGGCTCCCGCACGTGCCCGTGTGGTCGCGCTGCGGGACGAATACGAGCAGCGGTGGGCGCAGATCATCGAAGACGGCGTCGAGAGCGGGGCGTTCCACACCGACCGTCCCGCGGTGACCAGGCTGGCGCTGCTGGAAATGTGCAGTGGCGTGGCCCGATGGTACTCACCGCGTGGACCGGTGCGGCTGGACGAGCTGGCCACGCACTACGCGGAACTCGCGTTGCGCGCACTCGGGCACCCCGCCACGGTGCGCGCCGAAGACCTTCGGCACTGCATGGATGTGGTCGCCCAGGTGTGGGATCTGCCTGTTCAGCCCGGCAATTAGCGCGGTACGCCTTGCCCCGGCGGCGAACGTGGGGGACGCTCGAAGGGTGACTGAGGAAACGATCCAACTCGAACTGGACGACTCGGGTCTCGCACCTGGCCTGCCTGCTCCCTCACACCCCCGTGACCAGGTCCAGGACGTGCCGTATCGCCCGGTCGAGTTCCGCGACGACGATCTGCCTGCCGCACTGGACCGCTGTGCCGTGTGGCTACGTCAGGCGCAGGAGTGGCTCGGTGAACCGCTCGACGTGCTCGCGATCCACTTGGACTACGACGAACGCAAGGGTTCGCCCTATTACGACCTGAAGGTGCTCTGTAACGAGGAGGATCTCGCCGGAGTCCCGATCGCTCTTCGCAACACCAGCAAGTAACCCCCAGGACATTGCCGCGGAGGCCCCCTCGAGTTCCGAGGGGGCCTCCGTCGCGTTGTGTGCCACCGAACCCCAGTTTTCGTCCCGATCTCGTGACAACCGCGGCGCGCACCGGGAAGATCGGAGGCGAACGAGGAGGGTGCCTGGTGACGGAGATCGTGGTCCGCTGGTCGGAGCCGCTGCCCGTGGCGGACCGCTACCTGCGGCTGCTCGACGAGCTCGAACGAGGCCGGTTCGAGGCCTACCGGCAGGAGATCGACCAACGGCGGTTCCTGACCGGGCGGGTGCTCGCGAAGACGCTCACCGCGCAGCGGCTCGGCGGCGAACCGGAGTCCGTGCGCTTCGATTCGACCTGTGCGGACTGCGGTAAACCGCACGGCCGCCCGCAGGTGCCGGGTTCGGATCTGGTGCTGTCCATCTCGCACTCGGGGAACCTGATCGGGCTCGCGGCCACCGACGGCGTGCCGGTGGGCCTCGACGTGGAGACCTCGAACCGCACGGCGGACCCGTCGCTGGTCGAGTACGCGCTCAGCCCGGAGGAACAGCAGGCCGTCGCCGGACTGTCGGACGAGGAGCGTTCCGCGGCGTTCTTCGTGTACTGGACGCGCAAGGAAGCCGTGATGAAGGCGACCGGCAAGGGGCTGAAGATCCCGCTGCAGAGCATCACGTTCTCGCGCTACGACGCGCCGGCCGAACTGGTCTCCGCTCAGGACGCGGCGCTGGATCCGGCACGCACCCGGCTGGCCGATCTGAAAGCTGCCGAAGGCCACCGCGCCGCGGTCGCCGCACTGACGACCGGGGCGCTGAACGTCACCGAGGAGCGCTGGCTCCCCTGAATGTTCACGAGGAGCGGTCGTCGAGGCCCATCGCGGCCAGCAGCGTGCGGAACTTGGCGACCGTCTCCTGGTACTCCGCGTCCGCGTCGGACGCCGGCACGATGCCGCCGCCTGCGTAGAGGCGCATCGTTTTGTCGGCGACCTCGGCGCAGCGGACGACCACTGCCCATTCCCCGTCGCCTGCCGCGTCGACCCAGCCGACGGTGCCCGCGTAGTAACCGCGGTCGAACGGCTCCAGTTCCTGCTCCAGTGCGCGCGCCTCGGCCGTGGGGGTGCCGCAGATGGCCGGCGTCGGGTGCAGTGCGGCGGCGAGGTCCAGTGCGGTTACCGAACGGTCGACCAGTTCGCCGGTGATCGCGGTGCGCAGGTGCCAGATCGCGGGGGTGGACACCAGGTCCGGACCGTCCGGCACGTCGAGCCGCCGGCAGAACGGCCGCAGCGCCTCGACCACGTAATCGATCACCACCGCGTGCTCTTCCTGGTCCTTCGCGGACGACAGGAGGGCCTCGCCGTTCGCCCGGTCCTCGACCGGATCGGCGGAACGCGGCATGGACCCGGCGTGCGGAGTGGTGAACACAGAGTCACCGGCGCGGGACAACAGCAGTTCCGGGGTGGCACCCACCAGGGTGCGGCCTCCGGGCAGCTCGGCGGCGTAAGTGTGGTGCCGCGGGTTGCCGCGGGCCAGGTTGCGCACGATCCGTTCGGCCGGGATCGGCGTTTCGAACTCGAGCTCCAGGGCACGCGCCAGCACGGCCTTGCGCAGGCCTCGCTGCTCGAGCGCGGCGACGGCGGCACGCACGTTCGCGCGGTGCCCGTCCGGCGAGGGCAGCCGCCTCGTGGCCACCGGCGCGGGGAGCACCTCGGCAGGCGGTGCTTCGGCGGCCCCGGCCTCGGCCTGGGCACGATGCAGCGTGCGGGGCAGCACCAGGTGTCCGGGCACAGCGGTGTCCGGGCCGGTGTCGAACGGCAGCACTCCGACCGCCAGCGGCACACCGGAGCTGTCCAGCTCAGCGGCCACTTTCCGAGCCAGCCGGCGCGGATCGAGGTCGGTCACGGAGGCAAGCACGCCCTGCGCGAGCAGAGCCCGCCGGGCCGTTGCGAACAGGAAGTCGCCCCGCTGGTAGCGGAGGGTGGTCTCGACCGGGGTCGCCGGTGCTGTACTGGTCGGCACCCTCCCAGCGTCCCAGGATCCGGGAGCCCCGCGGGGAAAGTGTTGCCGGAAGAACACCTCCGGCACACCTTCCCCGCGGCCGCTCTGGTCCGGACCGGACGCCGGCCAAGCGCTACTTGAGTGCGTCGATCAGCGCTTCGCGCTGCCGTTCGCCCAGGCCGGCGGCCCGGCGGTCGGGATCGATCCCGGCCTGCTCGAGCAGCGCGGCGACCTTGACCGCACCAAGGCCTGGCACGGCCTTGAGGAGCTGAGTGACCTTCGTCTTACCGATGGTCTTGTTCTCCTTGGCCTGCTTGAGCACCGATTCGATGGTCTCCTTGCCGGCCTTGATCGAAGCGAGTAGCTCCGAACGCGCCTTACGAGCCTCTGCCGCCTTGGCGAGGGCCTCAGCGCGCTGCTCCGGAGTCAACGTGGGCAGAGCCAACGTAATGTCCTTTCCTCTCAGGTCTCCGCTTCCGCGGCCGACGGCCAATACCGTGTGCTTGCAGGAGCAAGCGCTGGCCAGCCGTCACTTACCACGGCCCCAGTAAACGCCACGTGCCCGCGGAGTGCGCAACCGACACGCACTTATCACCCTCCGGCGGTCTGTCGACGAAGGCGTGAAGGGACCCCTCACGACCTGTGGAAACGGTCGCGAACGGCGGTTTCCGACCGCCATTACCTCACCCGAACGAGACTCCTTTTCCATGCAGTTACCACACGCATTTTCTTGCCCTGCAACGAAAAGCGCGGATAAAGTTGATCATGCACATTGGTCGGCACCACCCGTTACGGGGGCACCGGCGGCGGGAAGTTGACCGTGCTCGGAGCGGCCGATCCGGATTAGAGTCGGCGGCACCCCAGTTCACCGGCGAACCAGCACCACGGGAGTCACCCATGTTGAGCACGATGCAGGACGGGCCGCTATCGCTGGCGAAGCTGCTGCGGCACGGCACGAAAGTGCACGCGGCGAGCGAAGTCATCACCTGGACCGGTTCAGAAGCCCGCCGGGAGACCTATGCGGACCTCGGCAAGCACGCTGCGCGGCTGGCGCACGCGCTGCGCAGCCTCGGCGTGACCGGGGATCAGCGGGTCGGCACGTTCATGTGGAACAACGCAGAGCACCTGGCCGCTTACCTGGCGGTACCGGCGATGGGCGCGGTGCTGCACACCCTCAACATCCGGCTGTTCCCCGAGCAGCTCACCTTCGTGGCGAACCACGCCGAGGACCACGTCGTCATCGTCGACGGCACGCTGGTCCCGCTGCTGGCGAAGAACCTGTCCGGGATGAAGACGGTCAAGCACGTGATCGTGGCCAATGGCGACGCCTCCGCGCTGGCCGCGCCCGAGGGCGTCACCGTGCACTCCTACGACGAGCTGCTGGCCGGACAGCCCGACGAGTTCGAGTGGCCGGAGATCGACGAGCGGTCCGCAGCGGCGATGTGTTACACCTCGGGCACCACGGGTGACCCGAAGGGTGTCGTCTACTCGCACCGCTCGATCTGGCTGCACTCGATGCAGGTGTGCATGAGCGACAGCATGCGGCTGGCGCAGGAGGACACCGCACTGGCGATCGTGCCGATGTTCCACGCCATGTCGTGGGGCCTGCCGTACGCGGCGCTGATGGTGGGTGCGTCACTGCTCATGCCGGACCGGTTCCTGCAGCCGGCTCCGATCGCCGCGCTGCTGGCCGCGGAGAAGCCGACGTTCGCCGCAGCCGTGCCCACGATCTGGCAGGGCCTGCTGGCACACCTCGACACGAATCCGCAGGACATCAGCCACCTGCGGGAGGTCGTGGTCGGCGGATCGGCGGCACCGCCGGCGCTGATGCACGCCTTCGAGGAGCGCTACGGCGTGCCGATCCTGCACGCATGGGGCATGACCGAGACGTCGCCGCTCGGCAGCGTCGCCCGCCCGCCGGCCAGCGCGACCGGCGAACAGCGCTGGGGTTACCGCTACACCCAGGGCCGCTTCCCTGCGTCGGTGTCCGCCCGGCTGATCGACGACGACGGGCAGGAGCGGGACTGGGACAACGAAGCCGTTGGCGAGCTGGAGGTGTCCGGCCCGTGGATCGCCGGGGGGTACTACGGCGGCAGCGACGGTGCTCCCTCGCCGGACCCGGAGAAGTTCCACGGCGGCTGGCTCCGCACCGGCGACGTCGGCAAGATCAGCCAGGACGGCTTCCTCACCCTCACCGACCGCGCCAAGGACGTGATCAAGTCCGGTGGCGAGTGGATCTCGTCGGTCGACCTGGAGAACCAGGTGATGGGCCACCCGGCCGTCGCGGAGGCCGCAGTGGTCGGCATCCCGGACGAGAAGTGGGACGAACGCCCCCTGGTCGCCGTAGTGGTCAGGGAGGGCGAGAGCGTCACCGCCGAACAGCTGCGTGACTACCTTGCCGACAAGGTCGCGAAGTGGCAGCTACCGGAGAACTGGACCTTCGTCCCGGAAGTCCCGAAAACCAGCGTCGGCAAGTTCGACAAGAAACGCATCCGCGCGTCGTACTCGGAGGGCAAGCTGGACATCTCACAGTTCTGACCGCCCCCCCCGGCCCGAGCCGCAGACCCCCGCCCGGTCCGGCTCGGGCCGAGGCCTGCGGCTCGGTCCGGCTCGGGCCGGCCTTGAGCACCTCCATCCCGAGCCGGAACCCCAGGCACAGCCACGCCGGGGGCAGGTCCGGGCGCCTGCCCCGGGTGGCCCGGCTGCTCACACCAGTCCGGACCCGGCCCCGGCCTCCCCCGGACCAGAACGCACCTGAGCGGAACCGCGCTGTGCGTGCCCGTCCGGCAAAGCCAGGCGCCGCCTGCACGCTGGTCAGGCGCGCCCGGAGTGAGGCAGCTCCCTCCGGGCCAGGAACGGGGAAAGGGCGGCTCGCGCACTTGATCAGGCAAGTCCCGGCCGGACGCCGCCTAGCCAGGACCGAGACAGACCGGACCGCCAGTGCCCGGCCGGACACTGGCGGAAGCGGCCGTCCCCGCTGACGGGGGAGCCTCGGGTACCTCGCCGGGTGAGCCATCGGGGGTGCCGGGCGAGCGACGGGGTACATCGCAGCCGGGCGGTCCCGCCGGTGGCCCGCAGCGTGGGTTGCCGGGTGAGCCGTCAGGTACCTCGCCGGGGAGCCATCGGGTGAGTCACGGGGTAGGTCGCCGGGTGGATCGCGGGGTGCACCGCCGGGGGGTGGGTCGTCGGGTGGGTTGCGGCCGGGAGGTGGGTCGTCGGGTGGGTTGCGGCCGGGGCGTGGGTCGTCGGGTGGGTTGCGGCCGGGGGGTGGGTCGTCGGGCGGGTTGCGGCCGGGCGGTCCCGTCGGCGGTCTGTGGGGGTGGGTCAGAATGCGGTCAGGTAGTGGTCACGCTCCCAGTCGTTGACTGTGGTGTGCCATGCGAAGAACTCGTCGCTTTTCCGGGTCGCGTAGTAGTCGGCGACGCCGGGGCCGACGGTGTCCAGCGCGGCCGTCAGGACCGCGTCCGTGGTGAGGGCGTCGACCGCGTGCAGCAGGGTCGGCGGGAGCTCCGGGTGGCAGGGGTCGGCCAGGTCCAGTTCGCGGTCCACGCCGTCCAGGCCGGCGGACAGTGCGACCGCCAGTGCCAGGTACGGGTTGGCCGCGCTGTCGCCGGCGCGGAGTTCGACGCGGTGTTCGTCCGGGATGCGCAGGTAGTGGGTGCGGTCGTTGCCACCGTAGGTGATCTGGCGAGGGGACCACGTGGCGCCGGAGCGGGTCGAAATGGCGCCGGTGCGTTTGTAGGAGTTGACCGTCGGACCGAGCACCGCCTGCATGCCAGGTGCATGTTCCAGCAGCCCGGCCAGGAAGCGCAACGCCAGGTCGGACAGGCCGTGTGTGCCGGTGCCGGGGAAGAGCGCCGAACCCTCCCGCCACAGCGACAAGTGCAGGTGCAGCCCCGAACCCGTCTGGTCGGCGAACGGTTTCGGCATGAAGGTGGCTGTCATGCCCTGCTGCTCGGCCAGCATCGAGATCACGTACCGCGCGGTGATCACGCGGTCGGCGGTGGTCAGCGCGTCGGCGTAGGCGAAGTTCTGTTCGAACTGGCCGTTGGCGTCCTCGTGGTCGTTCGAGTAGTTGCCCCAGCCCAGCGAGTTCATCGTGGTGGACACCCGGGTCAGGTGGTCGTACATCCGCGTCGCACTGCGGGCGTCGTAACACGGGTGCGGTGCGGTGTCGCGACCGTCCGCCGGCACCAGCCTGCCCTCGGCGTCGCGGGTCACCAGGAAGTACTCGATCTCCGCGCCCGCCTTCAGTTCCAGCTGCCGCTGCCGCGCCTGCGCCAGCAGCGACTTGAGGATCACGCGCGGCGCATACCGCCACGGTTCGCCTTCCACATGGGGATCGCAGTGCACCAGCGCCAGTCCCTCGCGCACCGACGGCAACGGCGTGTAGCTCGCCGGGTCGGGCATCGCGACCACGTCGGGATCACCCGGCTGCTGGCCGATCGCGCCGATCGCGAAGCCCGCGAACCCCAGTCCCTCGCGCTCGAACGAGTCCACGGCCTCCACCGGTACCAGCTTCGCGCACTGCTTTCCCTCCAGGTTGACGAAAAGTGCCAGCAGGAAGCGGACGCCGTCGGCCCGCGCCCTGGCCGCCAGTGACCGCTCGCCCGCCGCGACCTCATCCGGCCGGGTGCTCGTGTCCATCGTCATGTCGAACCTCCGAAGTCCAGTGCCGCCCGGCTCAGCCAGCGCGTTCGGCCTCGATCGCGTGCAGGGAAAACGGGCACGGGATGTCCAGCACCGAGGTGATCGACAGCCCGGCCCGGCCGAACAGCTCGGTGTACTCGCTCAGCGTCCGCATCTCGCCGCGGGTGACGACCATCAGCTCGATGTCCTGGACCGCCATCGCCAGCCGCTCCGCCGGATCCCCGCCGGCGTCGCCCTTTTCCGGCATCAGCCAGGTGAACACGACCAGCTTGCTGTCCGGCTCCATGGCCGCCCGCACGGTCGAAAGCAGCTTTTCCGCGGCTTCGTCGTTCCAGTCGTGCACCACGCTCTTCAGTACGTACAAATCGCTCCCGGCAGGCACCGTGTCGAAGAAGTCGCCGGCCACCGTCTCGCACCGATCGGCCACCCCGGCTTTCTCCAGCACCGCGGGCGCGTCCTGCAACGCATTCGCCCGGTCGAACACCACGCCGGACACCCCGGGATTGGCGTTCAAGATCGCGGAGAGGTTGGTGCCGTCGCCGCCGCCGACGTCGGTCACCCGCCGGTACGGGCTGAAGTCGTAACCGTCGACGATCGCGGACACCTGCAACGCGGTACCGGTGGACATGGTCAGGTGGAACATCGAGGACAACTCGGGATCGCCGGCAAGGTGGTCGAACAATCCCTTACCGTGCACCAGATCGAACGCCGGGATCCCGGTGCGCACCGCGTTCTCCAGCGCACCCCACGCCTCCCAGAACATCGGATGCGCGTGCGTTGCGTCGTGCGCGTAACCGAGCCACGGCGCGTCCTTGCGAAACATCCGGCCGAGCTCGGTGAGCGCGAATCGCCCGTCCGTGGAGGTGGTGAGCAGACCGGCCGCCGCGCCGGCCCGCAACAACCGCTGCAGGAACCGAAGATCAGCGCCGACCTCGGCAGCGAGCTCCTCGGCCGTCCCGCTACCGTCGCCGAGCGCGTCGGGGATGCCGAGCCGGGAGATCGAACCGGTGATCTGGAATATGGCGTAGCCGAAAACCGGCGGAATGAGCTCGGCCATTCCGGGCAGTTTCGGCACTGCCGCTGTGGACATCCCGGTACTCCTGTCGGCATCGTGAGCGAGCAACATGAATTTCCCGCCGAGTCTCGGCACGGCAACTCAACGACACCTCAACGGAGTCCCGAAACCGACCGCCGATGTCCGGAGCAGCCGGCGAGCATGCGGCAAGGCACGACCGGAGCGAGCAGACCTGCGGCTCCCGGCCGATCGAACAGACAGTGACGGTGAGCAGTGACCACCGGTGCGAGATCGCCCGATCGCGGCACAGAATGCAAGGGTTGGCAACGCAGCTGCCGACCACAGCGCGAAAACGGTTGCCAGCAGCGCAAAAGCGGTCGATATCGGAGTGAAATTGTTTACAGGCGAGGAAAGCAGCCGTTCTCGGAGCGAAGAGCGGTCGGCCTCGGGACCGATGCAGTTGAGCACGGGGCGGTGACGCCGACGACGATCAGCCAAGCGCCAGAACCAGCCAACCCGACGCCAAGCGGCCAGGCACCGGAAACAGCCAGCCAGAAGTCGAGCGGTCGGGAGCGGTTGGTCGGCCGGGTGTGGTGGTTATACGCCCAGGGTGCGGGCCAGTTTGCGGAGGGCTACGCGTTCTGCGCGTTCGCCGGAGGGGTGGGCGGGGGATGCGGCGTGGGCGTGGCTGCGGCCGCCTTGTACTGCTGGGTGGCGGCGGGCGATGGTGGTCAGGACCTGTCCGGGGCCGGCCTCCACCAGGTGGAAATCGCCGTCGGTGAGGAGGGTTTTCAGGGCGGGCCAGAACTGTACCGGGGATATCGGGTGGCTTGCCCAGAAGCGGGGGTCGCCCGCTTCGTCGCCGGTCAGGCGGGTGGCGGTGTATCCGGAGTACAACGCGATACCGGGGGCGGCCGGGCCGATCTTGTCCACCAGTGGCACCGTTTCCTCGACCAGGGGCTCCAGCGCCGGGTTGTGGTAACCCAGGGTGGCGGGTACCGGACGGCAGGCGAAACCGTCCGCGTGCAGGCGGGTGGCCACCGAGTCCAGGGCCCGGCGCGGGCCGGACAGGACGAGCTGGCTCGGTGAGTTCAGCACGCCGATCACCACGTCCTCGTCGAGGTAGCGGCGGATCTGCTCGGCGGTCGCGGCCACTCCGAGCAGCCCGCCGGGCGGGGCGACGGCCAGCCGGCGCACCCGGTCCCAGAGCAGGCCGACCGCGTCGGCCACCCCGAACACGCCGGCCAAGGTTGCCGCGACCAGTTCGCCGGCGCTGTGCCCGAGTATCGCGGCCGGGGTCACGCCCCAGCTCATGACCTGCCGGCTGAACGCGTAGTCGAGCACGAACAGCAGCACGTGCGAGCGGGTGACGTGTTCCATCGGCACGACCGGATCGTCGCTCAGCCAGTCCGCGCGCACGCCGTTGCCTGCCGGGCCGAGCAGGTCGAAGACCTCCTCGGCGGCCGCGGTGAAAACCGGCTCTCGCCGGTACAGCCCGGCGCCCATCCGCGCGTAGTGCGAGCCCAGTCCCGGCAGCAGCAGTGCGACCGGCGCTTCCGTCGTCACGGTTACCTCCCGACCCGCCCGGTCACAGCACCAGGCCGAGCGCGACACAATTGGCAAGGAACGCCGCGATCACCAGCAGGCTGCGCTGACGGTTCCACCAGCCCCAGCCCATCCGCGGGTCCCGCTCGGGGAAGTCCGCGGGCAGGTTCTCCGGATCCAGCGAGAGCACCCACTTGTTCACCGGCACGTTCTTCACCAGCGATACGACGATCCCGCACCCGGTCAGCGCCGCCGCGGCCACCACCAGCACCACGCTCGCGCCACCCGGCAGCCGCCACCCGAGCAGCGCATCCCCGGCAATGGTCACCAGCATGCAGGCAGGCATGAACGGGTCGTACCGGGTGGCGAAGAACGCGTGCAGCTGCACGTAACGCTCGTTGGACAGGCTCCGCATCAACGGCCAGCCGCCGAGCAGCCCCCAGATCAGCACCCCGGACGCCAGCCCGTTGGCGAGCAACACCAGGGGGAACACGAATCCGGTCACCACGTACCTCCCGGCCGGCCACCGCACCACCGAGCCACGCGGACAACGTCCACTTCGGACTCGGCGGCCGGCCGGCTTCGTCTCGGTCGCCTACAAGCAACAGCATCGACGACCGGGCTAGGGAAGGGATCGAAGTGCGCTCAACGGTCGTCGAGTACGGAGTCCAACCAGAGAAAGCCAGACCAGGCACGAGGCACGACAGCCGGCGCGGCACCCAAGGTCGGGTGCGAAGCGCGGCAATTGTGTTGACCAGCAAAGCCAGTCACCGAGCGCCGAACCAAACGCGGCACACCGCATCAGGTGCAAAGCGCGGCAATTGTGTTGACCAGCAACGCCAGTATCGACAGGGCGGTGCGGAGCAGGTGCCATCGGCGCCAGACCGGGCGTGGGTCCTTCCAGCCGTCCGGGATGCGGGTCGGGTCGAGGGTCTTGACCGTGCGGTTCAGTGGGACGTTGCAGAAGTGCGACACCACCGACACGCACAGCAGCAGCACCGCGCCCGCGATGTACCAGCCCGACGCGGCGGTCGGGGTCAGTACGGCCAGCGCGATCGCCACCGCGGTCGTGCTGAGCACGGTGATCGGCATGACCGGGTCCCAGTGCCGCCCGATCAGTTGATGGGTGTACACGTACCGCTCGGCGGGCATTACCCACAGTGCCGGGACGACGCTCAACGCCACCGCGAACAGCACGCCCGCGGTCAGTCCGCTGCCCAGCAGCAGCACCACGCCCAGAACTGCCTCGGTCATGCCAGTGCAGCCTCCGCGAGCAGGTCGACCTGGGCGGGGTCGGCCGTGCACGGGATGAACAACAGCTCGTCGCAGCCGGCCTCGGCGAAGCCTGCCACAGTCTCGTGGATCTGCTCCTTCGTGCTGAGCAGTCCGCGCGCGAGCATGTCCGCCTTCTGGCCGATGTAGCTGTAGTAATCGCGCAGGTAATCGCCGCCACGGGCCTGCTCGCCGAGTGCGAAGTACGCCAGGCTGACCATGTGCGGGCGCTCGGTGCGGCCCGCCTCGGCGAACGCGGCTTCCGCACGGGCGACCAGATCCGGGTAGCGCGCGGCCGTTCCGCCGGGGGAGATCCAGGCGCTGCCGGAGCGCGCGGCCCGGCGCAGCGCGGCCTCCGAGTGGCCGCCGACCCACAGCGGGATCTCACCGCGCTCCGGACGGGGCCCGGTGCCGCCGTCCGCACCGGACCAGATGTGCGTGAGCTCCTCGAGCAGCGCATCCAGCCGGCGGCCACGGTTCGAGTAGCGGGTTCCGTTGACCTTGAAGTCGTCCTCCCGGCCACCGGCCGAGACACCGACCGCCAGCCTGCCGCCGGAAAGCCGGTCCACGCTGGCCAGTTGCTTGGCCAGTTCCGCGATGCCCGGACGGTACGCGGCCAGCAGCACCGTCGCGGCGATCCGGATCCGCTTCGTCGCAGTGGCCGCGGCGGCCAGTGCGACGATCGAGTCGTAGCTGTCGTACACGAACCGGTCCAGCACGGCCAGTGTGCTGAACCCGCGCTCGTCGGCCCGTCGCGCGAACTCCACCAGATCTGCCCCGGGGGTACCGGGAACGGTGGTGGGCAAGCCGATTCCGATGTCCATTGTGTCCTCCGGAGTCCTCAGGCATCCACGACGACGGCGGCGTCGTCGTCCCCGTGCCCGGTTTCGATCGCCGCGCGGAACCGGTCCGCCGCGCATTCGGTCACCGGCAGCGCCGTGTCGTGCGCCGCCGCCTCCTGCTGGGCAAGCAGCAGGTCCTTGTGCATCAACGTGCTGCGGAACCCGGCAGGCCGGTAGCTGCGCTCCCGCATGAACCGGCTGCGGAAGCTCAGCACCGGCGAACGCCATCCGCTGGTGTCCAGCGCCTCCAGCAACACGTTCCGGTCGATCCCGGAAGCCTCGGCGAGCAGCACGGCCTCCGCCAGTCCCGCCGTCTGAACGCCGAGCAGCAGGTTGAAGGCGAGCTTCAGCGAACTGGCCCGCCCGGCCGAGCCGAGGTGCACGATCGACTGCGACAACGTGTCCAGTACCTCGTGCGCCGGTTCGCTGCTGTGCAGTTCCCCGGCGATGAACACCCGCAACGCGCCACCGGCGGCCATCTGCGGATTGCCGACCACACACGCTTCGACCCGGCGAAGTCCCTGTGCGGCAAGCCGTTCGGCGGCCTCGCGGGCGAACTCCGGCGACACGGTGGAGGTGTCCACGATCGCCTGCTCGGGCGCAAGGCAGCCGACCAACTGTCCGAAAAGGACTTCCTCGACCGCGGCTTCGTCCGCGAGGCTGAGCAATACGACCTCCGCTCCGGACACCGCCTTTGCCGGGGAATCCGCTGCCACCGCACCGAATTCGCTCAGCGCCTCGGCCTTGGCCCTGGTCCGGTTGTACACCGTGACCGGATGCCCGGCGGCGCACAGCGCACGCACCATGCCCGCGCCCATGATGCCGAGGCCGAGCACCGCCACCCGGGTCGCGGTCACCGGCCGGTTCCTGCGGTCAGCGGCGGCAGGTGGGAAATGCACCGCATGACTGCGTTCCGGAAGTACGCCCGGAACCCTTCCGGGGTCGTGGTGTCCCGCTGTTCGGCGAGGTAGGGGGCGAGCTCCTCTTCGACCAGGTGGGTCCCGGCCTGCGCACCCACTTTCTTGCCCACTTCGGCGAAGTCGCCCTCGTAGTGGATGACGCGGACCACGAACTCGTCCTTGATGAACACCGCGGTGCCGAGCAGCTTGCCTGCCGTGCTGCCGTCGTCCCGGCTGAGCGTGGGGTCCGGCATCTGCCGGAACCGGCCGAAGATCTCCGCGATCTCCTCCTCGTAACCGGTCTTCACACGATAGGTGATTGCCGCGTAGGGCATCACACACCTCCGTCTACATTGATCGTCGTACCTGTGATGTAACGAGAGGAATCGCCGGCCAGGAAGACGACCGCACCGGCGACGTCCTCCGGCTGCGCGAGCCGCTTCAACGCGGTCGCGGTGACGATCCGCTCGACCATGTGCGCGGGCAGTCCCGCGCCCGGTTCGGTCTCGGTGAGCCCGGGAGCGACCACGTTGACCCGGATCCCCCGCGCGCCGAGGTCTTTCGCCAGCGCCCGGCTGAACCCGATCAGCGCGGCCTTGGCTGCGGTGTAGTGCACACCGCGGGACCGGCCGCGCAACGCGACCGACGAACCGACGTTGATCACCGACGCACCGTCCGCGAGCAGGCCCAGTGCCGCGTGCGTGGTCACGAAGGCCGCATCCACGTTGTGTGACATCACCCTGGACCACTCGTCCCGGTCCAGGTCCTCGAAGGTCACCACGCCGTCCACCCCGACGTTGTTGACCAGGATGTCCAGGCCCCCGAACGCTTCGCGCACCAGATCGGTCAGATGGGCCACGTCGGCCCGGTCGGTCACGTCGGCGCGTACCACCCGGTGCCGGTCGCCGTATTCCTTGAGTTTGACTTCGGTGCTCGTCGCGGCGGCGATGTCATTCGCATAGCACGCGCAGACCAGCGCACCCTCCCGCGCCAGTTCCAGCGCGGTGGCCAGCCCGATGCCCTTGGTCCCGCCGGTCACCAGTGCACGTTTCCCCTTCAGTGAAGCTGGCATCCGGCTTCACTCCTTCCGGTCGGGATAGTCGGGGCCTTCGGCCGGGGCGAGGGAGCGGGTGAGCCGAGTGCGGAACACCGCGAAGGCCGCGCCCGCCACCAGCGCCACCCCGCCGAGCGTCAGGTAGTAGACGGCGGGTGCAATCACCTCGGACAGCCGGACGAGGCCGCTGCCGGCCGCCGCTCCGAGCGCGGAGAACAGCCAGAACAGGCCGAGCATCCGGCCGAGGTACGCCCGCGGCAGCACGTCCACCGTCGCCGCGATGGCCACCGCCGCGATCACGACCTCGCCGCAGGCCGCGGTCAAGTACACCGCGACCAGCCACAGTGGCGAGACCGGTCCGGTGGCGGCGACCGAGACGGCCAGCGCCATCACCATGAACCCGCCGCCCACCAGCAGCAGCGCGATGGAGAACTTGACCGCGACCCGGTTGCGGCCACCGATCCTCGGCAGCGCGACCGCGAGCACCGGGGCAAGCAGCAGGATCAGCAACGGCGTGACCGACTGCAGCCAGCTGGCCGGGAAGACGAACCCCGCCACCGAACGGTCCACGTGGTCCCTGGCGAAGAGGTTGAGCAGCGAACCGGCGTGCGCCACGACCGCCCAGAACGCCGCCGTGCCAAGCAATACCGCGAGGAAGGCCCGCAACCGGCGCCGGTCCGCGGCGGTCAGCTCGTTGATCCGGTACGTGCTGACGTAGCCGCCGATCGAAACGCCGAGGCACAGCAACCCGGCCAGCGAGACCAGCGTGGTGGCCCCGATCACGCCGGTCGCCATGAGCAGTACGACCACGAGCACCGGCACCCCCACGTACAGCGTGGTACGGCGCGCGAGCCGGCGCCGCCCTTCCGCGGCCAGCGGCAAGCCGGGCGCGGCACCGACCTCGCCGAAATGCCGGACCGCGAAGGCGACCCGGACGCCGGCGAGCAGGACCGCAAGCGCACACGTCAGGAAGGCCACCGACCAGTTCACGCGTTCGCCGAGCAGTCCGATCAGCACCGGTGCCCCCAGCGCGCTGATCTGGGTCGCCACGTACATCAGCGAGATCCCGGACTCCCGTTCGCGTGCTCCGGCGAACATCAGGTTGACCACGGCTTCCTGATTCGGCTTGAACAACCCGCCGCCGACGGCGAGCACGCACAGCCCGACCGCGCCGGTCACCCCGGCAGGCACGGCCAGCAGGGCGAGACCGGCCGCGCTCACCACGCAGCCGAGCAGCATCGCCCGGCGCGCGCCGAGAAGCCGGTCGCCGATCCAGCCACCGGGAAGCGACAACGTGAACGTCACCGCGATCCACGCGCCGAACAACGCCGCCGCGTCGCCCATGTCCAGGCCCAGCCCGCCGGAGGCGCGCGGAGCCGCCGCGTACAGCACCAGCACCGCTTGCAGGCCGTAGAAGCTGAAGCGCTCCGCCAGATCGGCGGAGAACATCGCGCGGTACCACGCCGGCAGCCGGCGCAGCGAAAGCGCGGTGTCCGGCGCAGCATGTTCGGTCGAGGTCGTCACGACTGACCCCGGCCGGTCGCGCGGGTGAAGACCTCGGTGAGCACCGCGTCCTGGTCACCGGGCTCGCCGGAGCTGCGCCACGCGACGAAAGCGTCCGGCCGCACGAGGACCGCGCCGTCGCCGGACACCCCGTACCTGGCCGCCCAGTCGGACTCCGGCACCAGGTCGCCGCCCGGACCGACGACGTAACAGCGAAGCGGCACGGAAAGCTGTTTCGCCACGCGCTCGGCCGCTTCCAGCCACCCGCTGTCGCGGGTTCCGGTGAGCAGCACGAAATCGTCCCAGAACAGGTCGATGGTGGAGATCCGCTCGCCGCCGCGATCGACCCAGACGTGCGGCGCGCGGGTGCCCGGTTCGCCGACCAGCATCGGCCCGGTGGAGAGCACCGGCGCGGCCGGGTCGTACCCGGTGATGGCCGCCGAACGGTATCGGTAGCCCAGCGTCACGACGATGTCGTCCACCATGGACTCCCGGGTCGCTTCGTCCGCGTAGCCGTGCCGGATCCGGTTGCGCACCATGGCCTGTTCCGCCATCGCCTCGCCGACCAGCCTGCGCTCGGGGTCGTAGCTCTCCAGCAGTGCGGGGCCCGCCTTGTCCTGCAGCACCGCGGCGAGCTTCCACGCCAGGTTGTGCGAATCGTGGATCCCGGTGTTGGCGCCGAAACCGCCGGCAGGCGGGTGCACGTGCGCGGCGTCGCCGGCGAGGAAGACCCGGCCCTTCTTGAACGTCTCCGCCACCAGCTGGGTGCCGCGCCACGGCACCTTCGCCCGGACCTCCACGGCCATGTCCGGCTTCCCCGATGCGGCGCGGACGATCTCGATGCAGCGTTCGTCGGTGAAGTCCTCCGGAGTCTCGCCGCGCTCCGGGTAGTAGATCGGCGTGGCCAGCCAGGGGTCGCAGCCGTGCAGCCGGGACAGCCCGATCATGCCTGCCCGCGCGTTCGTCGCGTAGCAGAGGATGAACTTCCGGTCTTTCAACAGCTTCTCCAGCTCCGGCGCGCTGAAGTACACGCTGAGCGCGTTGAACACCGTGCCGCGGCCCGCGCGTTCGACGCCGACCAGCTGCCGCACCGTGCTGGCCGCCCCGTCCGCGCCGACGACGTAGTCCGCGCGGACGTTCAGCCGGGTGCCGTCCTTGTCCTCGATCACCGCGTCGACGCCGTCGGCGTCCTGGTCGAGCGAGACGAGCCGGTGTTCGAAGCGCACCTGTCCGCCGTCGCCCTCGATCAGCTCGGCGAGCACCTTCTCGTACCGGTCCTGGCCACAGCCCATGACCCGCTCCGGGCTGATCGTCGGCCCGTCCAGCGACGGTGCTTCGAGCGTGATCGCGTCGTCGATCTCGGCGAACGTGCGGACCTGGATGATGCCGCCCTCGAAGTACGGGTGGGAGTCGCCGAACTCCAGTGCACGGATCCGCGGTCCGAAGCCGGCCGCCCGGAACAGCTCCAGTGTGCGTGCCTGCAACCCGGGCGCCCGCGGCAGGAACGAGGTGCTCGACCGCTTTTCCACCACCAGGGTGTCCACCCCGTGCCGGCGCAGGAACACCCCCATCGACAGGCCGACCGGCCCGCCGCCGACAACCAGGACCTCGACTTTCAAGTCGGACATGACAGCTTCCCTCTGTTCGCGACGGAATCGGTTGGGACCATGGATAGGGCGGTCGGCTCGAAGAGTTCTCGGGAGGACAGCAGAGCGTTCGCCCGGTTCGAACCGCTCTCGACCGGCTTTTCAGGTCGACTGGTGACAGTGCGGTCGCCGATACGCAGGCATGAGTCGATGCCGACCGCGCAGAGATGAGGATCCATCGATGACGACCACCGCACCCGATATCTCCACCCCGGCCGGAATCCTTCGGCTCGGCAATGCCTTTTGCGATGCGAAGGCGCTGCTCACCGCCGTGGAGCTCGACCTGTTCGGGCTCCTCCACGAGGGCCCCGCCGACGAGGAGACCATCCGTACGAAGCTGGACCTGCACGGCCGGGGACTGCGTGACTTCCTCACGCTGCTGGTGCAGCTCGGACTGCTGAGCGAGCAGGACGGCCGTTACGCCAACGCCGAGGGCGCCGACAAGTACCTGGTCCGCTCGGTTCCCACCTTCATCGGTGGGTTCCTGCTTCGCAGCAACCGCAACCTGTACCCGGCGTGGGGCAGGCTGTCCGAGGCGCTGCGCACCGGGCAGCAGCAGTCCGGCAGCGAGTTCCTGACCATGGTCCAGTCGCCGCAGGTGCTGCGTCAGTTCGTCGGGATGATGGACGCGCTCACCCAGCAGCTGGCCCCCAAGCTGGCCGAGGCGATCGACTGGTCGCGCTACGCCTCGGTGCTCGACGTCGGAGGCTGCCGCGGCAACCTCGTCGGGCAGCTGGTGAAGGCGCATCCGCAGCTGCACGGCAAGGTGCTCGACCTGCCCGCGATGCAGCAGGTGTTCACCGAGCACATGGAGTCCATGGGGCTGGGTGCCGCGGTGAGCTTCCACCCCGGCAGCTTCTTCGAGGTACCGCTGCCGGAGGCGGACGTGGTGATCCTCGGCCACGTGCTGCACGACTGGGACGAGAGCCAGCGGGAGTTCCTGGTCCGCAAGGCCTACGACGCGGTGCGTCCCGGTGGCGTGCTGCTGGTCTACGACCGGATGCTCGCCGAGGGGCCCGCGCTGATCGAGAACCTGGTGATCAGCCTCGACATGCTCCTGGTGACCGACGGTGGTTCCGAGTACCCGGCCGAGGAGATCCACCGGCACGCGGCGGCCGCCGGTTTCGCCTCCACCGAGGAAAAGCTCCTCGACGCCTACGACACCCTCGTGGTGTGCCACAAGGCCGCGGACAAGTGACCGAACGGGGGCCTTCGGCACGCTCTGCGCCGAAGGCCCCCGTGGTCGTCGCGGTTGCCGGTCAGACCGACTTGACCGTGCCACCGTCGAGCAGCCAGTCGGCGCCGACCGCATTCGGCACCCGGTCCGACGCGAGCAGCAGCACCACCGAAGCGACCTCTTCCGGGTGGATGACCTTGCCCGTGCTCATGCCCATCCACTTCGGCACGGCGGCCACGACCTGCTCGACGGTCATGCCCATCTTTTCCGCGCGCAGCGGGTTGGTCCACGTGTCGGTCAGCACCGCGCTCGGCGCGACACTCGCGACCCGCAGGCCCTGCGAGGCGTACTCCTCCGAAAGCGCCTTGGTGAGGCTCGTCAGTGCGGCCTTCGCCGCGGAGTACTCGACCAGCCGGGGTACCGGCAGGTGCGCGTTCACCGAGCTGATGTTGACGATCGTGCCCTTGTTCTCGAGCAGCTCGGGCAACGCGGCGCGGATCGCGCGGACCGCGCTGAAGAAGTTCAGGTCGAACCCCTTGCGCCAGCCCTCGTCGTCCAGGTCGAGGAAGCCGCCGGCCGAGACGCTGCGGCCACCCACGTTGTTCACCAGCAGGTCCACCCCGCCGAGTTCGGACAGCGCGTGTTCGACGAGCTTGCCCGGACCGTCCGCAGTGCTCAGATCAACCTCGAGCGGGTGCGTCGCGGCGTCGGCGAGCTCCGGGCTGATCGTGCGGGCACCGCCGACGACCTGCACGCCTTCGGCGGCAAGCGCCTGCACGATCGCCAGGCCGATACCCCGGCTGGCGCCGGTGACCACCGCACGGCGGCCCTTGAGATCCAGTTCCATTTCTCTCTCCTCATCAGGATTGCCGGTCATCCACTTTCGACATGGCGAGTTCTTCCAGCCGTGCCACGACGGCCGCCGGCGCCGGTGCCTGGCGCATTTCCCCGGCAAGCGCGGCAACCGCGGTCCGCGGCCCGTCACCGGAGATCAGCCGAAGCGCCTCCTCGCGAATCCGCTCACCGCTCGCCTCGTCCGCGGCCAGCACCTCACCGGCCCCGGTCGCGAGAACGCGCCCGGCGTGCCCGGTGTGGTCGGGCAGCTGCGGGATCAGCAGCATCGGAACGGCGTTGCGGACGGCGGTGAGCACGGTGCCCGCGCCGCCGTGCGCGACCACGAGATCGCAACCGGGCAGCACGTCGTCGATCGCGGTGTCGACCACGACTTCGACGCCTTCGTCCACGTCGCCGAGCAGCGCACGCTGCCGCGTGGACACCGCGGCCACCACGGAAAGTCCGCTTCCGGCCAGTGCGGACAGCACCCGCGGCAGCAGGAATCGCTCCGGCGCGACCTCCGAGATGGTGTGCCCCCAGGTGAGGCACACCCGTCCGGCTGTTCGCCTGGCGGTCGCCGGGCGGGCCTGCGCGCCACCGTAGGCCAGGTACCGCACCGGGATGCGCTGGTAGTCCACCGGCACCTGCAGGCTCGCCGGAGTCGGATCGATCGTGGCGACCCCGAACGGGTCCACATCGGACACTCCGTGTGCGGCGGCCAGCGGTGCGAGCGCGTCGGGCAGCAGCGGGCGGGCACGCAGCATCAGGTCGGTGCCGTACAGGTGACGCACTGCGGGTACGCCGGCCGCGGCCGCGGCGATCGGGCCGGCCAGCGCGGTCGGTTCGGAGACCACGAGGTCGGCACCCCAGCCGCGGGCCAGCTCGACCAGATCGGCAGTCATCGATTCGGCGTTCGCGAGGACCATCTGCAGTGCTCGCGGTCCTTTTCCGTTGCGCGGCGCCGGTTTCGCGGCACCGGGCCCGGCTGCACCGGAGGGCAGCAGGTAACCGCGGACCATCCCGGCCGCGTCGACGTCGGTGCCGACCGCGACCCCCGGCAGGCCGGTGCGCTCGATCTCGGGCAGCAACGCCGGCTGGCTCGCGACCAGCACGTCGTGTCCGGCGGCACGCATCGCCCACGCCAGCGGCACCATGGCGTAGAGGTGGGAGCGCCACGCCCACGTGACGAACAAGACCCGCATCTGGCTCCTGCCTTCCTTCACCGGGGCCACTCGACGCTCCACGCTCGGGCCCGGTCCTCGGCGGAACCTCGAAGCTCGCTCGGTCATCCCGGCTCGACTCGGCTTCGAGAACCACCCGCCACCGTGCCGGCATGGCAACCAGCGCACACGCATCCAGTCCGTTGCGGGCCGAGCTGACCGCCCTCATCACCGCGGGGGCGAAGGATCTGCTCGAGCACCCGTACTACCGGGGCCTGCTCGATGGCACCCTGCCCGCCGAGTCGCTCTCGCACCTGTGCCGGCAGGACGCACACCACCTCCTGCCGACCTACGCCCGCGCGCTTTCCCGCTGTGCAGCCACCGCGCAGCGCAACGAGCACGCCCGGCTGCTGTGCCGGATGGCGCACATCTCGTTCGACAGCTCGGCCGGCTCGGCCGCCGGTTTCCCGGCCATGGCAGAGAAATTCGGGCTGCCGGACGGTGCCGCCGGCGCTCCGGCGATCGCCGGAGCGACCCTGGGCTACGTGCACTTCCTGACTGCCGCCACGACCGGCCCGCTCGCCGCCGGACTCGGTGCGACGCTGCCGTCCGCATGGCTGTACCAGCTGGTCACCGACGAGCTGATCCAGCTGCGGAAGCCGGAAACGCGCTACCACGAGCTGATCGAAATCATGTACCCGGGCAAGGAGTACGTGGCGCTGATCGAGGAATTCCTGACCCTGATCGACGAGCACGAAGCCGATTCCGGATCCGCCGAGGTGCTGCTGGAACAGCTCGGCCGCGCGATCGCCTACGAGTACGACTTCGTCGAGGCGGCGTGGCGCGCCGCCGCGTAGTGCGCGCAGAAGAACACCCGGGCGGCTGAGCCACCCGGGTGTTCTTCAGTCCGCTTCTTCTGGCTCCTCCGGCTCCTCGATCGAGATCGCGCCGACCGGGCACCCGCGGACCGCCCGGCGGATGTCCTCGCCCAGTTCGGCGGGTGGATGCTCGTCGAGGATCACCACCCGGCCCTCGTCGTCCTGGTCGAACACGGCAGGCACCCGGTACACGCACATCGAACTGACCACGCACAGCTCGTTTTCGGCCCGGATGCGCATCTCGCTCACCAGCGCACCGGGATCTCGGAGAACCCGCCGAGGAAGCTGCCGACGTCGCGCTGCAGCTGCTCACCCGGCAGATCCAGCTTCAGCTGCGGGAACTTCCGGAGCAGCCCTTCGGTGGCGACCTGCAGCTCCATCCGCGCCAGCGGCGCGCCTGCGCAGTAGTGGATGCCGGAGCCGAAGGACAGGTGGTAATTGGGGTTACGGCGGATGTCCAGGTCCATCGGGCACTTGAACTGCTGCTCGTCGAGGTTCGCCTCGACCGACAGCAGCACCGTGGCGCCCTTGGGCACGATCGAACCGTCGGACAGCTCGATGTCCTCCAGGCAGTAGCGCAGTGAACCGAGCGAAGCACCCATGATCTGGTAGCGCAGCAGTTCCTCGACCGCGGAAGGCACCAGCGAGTAGTCGTTGCGGATCTGGTCGGTGACCTCACTGCGGTGCAGCAGGTAGGCCAGGCTGCAGCCGATCTGCGTCGCGGTGGTCACGTAGCCCGCGATCAGCAGCGACTGCAGCCAGTGCACCATCTGGTGGTCCGAAAGCCGCTCCGGGTCCGCGTCGCTGATCTGCACCAGCTCGCTGGTCAGGTCGTCGGTCGGGGTGGCGCGCTTGGCCTCGACGAGCTCGCCGAGGTAGCTCCACAGTCCGGTGCGGCAGCGCTCGACCTCGTCGGCGGGGAGACTGGTGACCGAGAGGAAGCCGTCCACCATCCGGCGGAACTTCGCCTGGTCCTCGGCAGGCACGCCGAGCAGCTTGCAGATCACCCGGATCGGCAGCGGGAAGGCGAAGGACTCCATCAGGTCGGCAGGCTGCGGACCCTCCTGCATCGCGGTCATCAGCTCACGGGCCACCTCCCACACGAACGGCCGCAGGCTCTCCATCCGGCGGGCGCTGAACGCCTTCGCGACCAGCCGGCGCTCGGCGAGGTAGCGCGGCGGGTCGCTGTCCACCTCCGGGTCGTCGAAGATCACGTTGTTCGGCGAGATCCGGGAAGTCGGGTGCCGGCCGGTGTTGCGGCTGAGGCGGTGGTCGGAGTACAGCGCCTTGACGTCGTGGTAGCGGGTCACCAGCACCGCCGGATCGCCGCTCGGCAGCCGGATCGGCTGGACGGCCTGCTCGCGCAGGGTCTTCCAGCCGTCGGGGATGGCCATCGGCGGCGTCCACGGGAACGGGTAGTCGACCACGGAGGGCGAAGTGTCGGTCGAAGGTGTCGTGGTCACGGTGTCCTCTCCCAGCTTCTCAAGCGAGCAGGTGCTGGCCCGAACTTGGGCCGCGGGGCTGAGCGCAGGCTCAAGGCGGCGTCAAGCCGGGGTACTGCGGGCAAATCGAGGCCCCTTCCAGCGCGGGTGGAAAAGCTCCGCGCACAACCCGTGGCGCAGAGAGGGTGCACCCGCTATGTCGACCTCGTCAGCTTCCGAGACTTCCGTGGCACCGGACGTGCAGACCGCAGCCGGACTGCTCCGGTTCGGCAATCTCTTCTGCGACGCCAAGGTGCTGCTGACCGCGGTCGAACTGGGCCTGTTCGCCGAACTCGAGGACGGGCCCGCGACCACTGCGGAGATCCGCGACCGGCTGGACCTGCACGGTCGCGGTCTCGCCCACTTCCTCGCCACACTGGTTTCGATCGGGGTGCTCGTGGAGGAGGACGGCGTCTTCCGCAACGCCGATGGCGCGCAGCGGCACCTGGTACCGGGTGCGGACGAGTTCGTCGGCGGCTTCCTGATCGGCGCGGGCCGGACGCTGTATCCGGCGTACGGGAATCTCGGCGAAACCCTGCGCACCGGTGCCGCACAAGCCGGTGGCGATTTCGCGAAGATGATCGAGGACCCGGGCGCGCTCGCCCAGTTCGCCCAGATGATGGACGGGCTCAACGAGACCCTCGGCCCGCTGCTGGCCGGCGCGTTCGACTGGTCGGGGCACCGCCGGGTACTGGATGTCGGTGGCTGCCGGGGAAATCTGCTCTCGCACGTGCTGCGTGCCGGGCCGGGGCTGACCGGGCAGGTTTTCGACCTGCCGCCGATGGGCCCGCTGTTCGAGCGGCACATGGCCGAACAGGACCTGAGCGAGCGCGCCTCGTTCCACGGCGGCGATTTCTTCACCGACCGGCTGCCGGCGGCGGACGTGGTGATCTGCGGCCACGTGCTCAGCGACTGGAATGCCGACGAGCGGCTCACCTTGCTGCGCAAGGCAGCCGACGCGCTCGAACCCGGTGGCGAGCTGCTGGTGTACGACCGGATGCTGGTCGCGGGCACGGACAACCGGGAGAACCTGGTGGCCAGCCTGAGCCTGATGCTGATGACCGACGGCGGTGGCGCCTACTCCGTGGCAGAGCTGCAGGAGCAGGCCCGTACGGCCGGATTCGGCCGGTTCACGCACCGGCCGCTCGGTGCCTACGACACGCTCGTGACCGCGGTCCGGAACTGAAGGAGCACCATGTCTTTCGACGTCGGGATCCTGCTGCCCACCATCGGGCACCTCGGCAACGACCTGCCCGACCTGCGGGTGGTGAGCCGGCACGCCGAGGAGGTGGGGCTCGGCTCGCTGTGGGCGGGTGACCACCTGACCATGGGCGGCGCACCACTGCTGGAAAGCATGGTCGCGCTCGGCGTGGCCGCCGCGGTGACCGAGCGGGTCCGGCTGGGCTGTTCGGTCCTGCTGGCCGCGACGCGTCCGCTGGCATGGGTCGCCAAGCAGGTCGGGACGCTGCAGTACGTGTCGGGCAACCGGTTCGAGTTCGGCGTCGGCGTCGGCGCGAAGTGGCCGGAGGAGTGGTCCGCCTCGGCCGTGCCGCTGGCCGAACGCGGACGGCGGACCGACGACCTGCTCGCCGCACTGCCCGCGCTGTTGTCCGGCACGCCGACGAAGCTGTCGTCACTGCCCGGCGAGCCGGAGGTGACGATGCGCCCGGCGGTACCGATGCCCCCGATCTGGGTGGGCGGCCGTTCGGAACGCGCGCTGCGCCGCGCCGCGACATACTGCACGGGATGGCTGACCACGATCAGCACCCCGGACCAGATCCGGACCGGCGCCGCCCGGCTGCGCGAACTGGCGGACGAAGTGGCCCGCCCGGTCCCGTCGATCGGCACGATGATCTACGCGAGCATCACCCGGACCCCTTCCGCGGACGCAGTCGAAGTGATGGCGGCAAGCCTGGCTGGCGCGTACTCGCTCCCGCTGGAGCACACGCGCCAGGTCGTGGTGGGCGGAAGCCCGGAGCAAACCGCGGAGGGCCTGGCAAAGCACCGGGACGCCGGGGTGGAACAGGTCGTGGTCGCCATCGAGGGAACCGGATGGCAGGAACAGTACGAGTTGCTGGCGGAGGCCGCCCGGCTGCTTTGACGCAGCCGGGCCCCGGCAGACCGTGACGCGGAGGCGGCCGCACGACCGCTCGGACGTGACCGAGCCCGCTGACGTACCACGGAAGCGGGCTCGGCTGCTGCGGCAGCTCCCCGATTCCGCAGCCGCAACCGGGCTCGCTGCTGCGGGTGGCGACGGCGGTCCGTCCTGTTTTGCGGGGCGGGCTTCCCGCCACGAATGAAGGCCCTTGCCCCGGGCGGGCAAGGGCCTTCTCGGGTGAGCGGGCTCAGCTTCGGGAGGTTGCGGACAGCTGGCTGACCGAGCGCAGCAAGCTGCTCTTGAACGTCTTCAGGAATCCCTCCACAGTGGACGTGTCGCGGGGATTTCGGAGGTAGGGCGCCAGTTTCTCCTCGACCACCTGCACCCCCGGCTGGGCGGCCATGAAACGGGCCACCGCTTCCAGGTCACCTTCGTATTCGATGAAACGGACCAGCAGGCTGTCGCGGATGAAGACCGCAGTCGCGATGATCCGGGTTTCCGACGCGTCGCCGGTTTCCGGGACGACCGCGGAGGTCGGGCGGCGGAAGTTCGCGAACACCTCGGCGACCTCGTCCTCGTGGCCGCCCACGATGTCGTAGGTGATGGCAGCGTAGGGCATGGGTTCCTCTCCTGTTTTCCGTGCACAAGCCGCTATTGGTGCGGCCACGTCGCATATCGGCGCAGGCCGTAGAGCAACGGCCGGGCCGGTGGTCCTTGGGTCACGTCCAGTACCTCGCCGTAGACCACGGTGTGGTCGCCGACGTCGTGGTACGAGGTCACCACGCAGTCGGCCACCGCGTGTGTGTCGTCCGGCAGGTGCGGGGCGCGGAGTTCGTCCGCACGCCAGTGCACCCGTTCGAAACGGGCCGGGTCGCCGGAGGCGAACAGTTCCGCGATCGGCTGGGAATCCTGATGCAACAGGTTGACCGCGAACCGGCCGCGGCCGAGTACCGCGGCACAGGTCGGGCTCACCGAGCGCAGGCACACCAGCAGGGTCGGCGGTTCGAGGGTGACGCTGCAGATGGACGAGCACGTCATACCGCGGGGTTCGCCTTGTTCGTCCAACGCGGTCACCACGCCGACGCCACTCGGGAAAGCCGCCATCATGCCGCGGAACCCGCCGGCGGAAAGGGTTGCGGGCGGGGCACCGGACTCGCTCACGCTGGGTCCTCCCTTGCGCTTGGGGCCTTCCGTCGCCGGACGGCGTCGACCCGGTCCAGCAGGCCGAGCAACGGACCGGTCAGCGCGGTCGTGGCCAGCGCCATCACCAAACCCGTGAGGTACAACGCCGGCGGCAGCACGCCCGCGGCAAAGCCGGCCTGCAGCACGATGATCTCGGTCAGTCCGCGGGTGTTGAGCAGAACCCCGATCCGGCGCGCGATCGCGGGAGGCTGACCACCGAGCCGGGCACCGAGGTAGCCACCGCCGAGTTTGCCTGCGACGGCGAGCACGAGCGCGGCCACGATGGTCACCCAGGACAGCGACCCCAACGGGCCGGTGAACACGGTCACGCCGGCCACCACGAAGAACAACGGCACCAGTTTCGAACTCGCCTTGGCCATCCCGCCGACCACCCGGGCCCACGGTCCGGCAGTGCGTTCCGGCGGCACCGCGAGCCCGACCAGGAACGCGCCGAGGATCGTGGTGAGCCCGAACTCGTCGGTGACCTCGGCCGCCGCGCAGGCGAGCACCGCGAGCAGCACCGCCACGATCCACGGCCGGCGCAGGCAGAAGCCGGACACCACGCCGGTGGACAGCACCCGGCTCAGTCCCGCGGCCACGACCAGCCCGCCGCCGAGCACCGCGAGCGCCATCAGCGCACCGGACATCCGGCCGCTTGCCAGTCCCAGCCCGATCGCCAGGATCGGCCAGTTCACCGCGTCGTTCAGCACCGCGGCGGCCATCGAAAGCGAGCCCTCGGCCGAACCGAGCAGATTGCGGTCGGCCAGTATCCGCGCCAGCACCGGAACCGCCGTGGTGGTCAGGCAGATCACCACCACGAGCACGAACGCCGGCGTCGGTGCGGTGCCGCGCAGTGCTGGATCCCCTTGCGCCACCAGGTATCCGGCGAATGCGAGTCCGGCGGCGACGGCAGGGACGAACGCGCCACCGGCAATCAGGCCGACCGTCCGGCCGGTCGAATTCTCCGCCCTGCTCGCGAATGCCACGCGCAGTTCCTGCGCCACCCGCACCAGGAACAGCACCAGACCCAGTTCACCCAGGATCTTCAGCACGGCCAGCGCCTCGTGCGGGAAAACCGCCGCGAGGCCGGAACGGCCTGCCACGGCAAGCACCACCGGCCCGATGATCAGGCCGCCGGTGATCTCGCCGATCACCTCCGGCTGGCGCGCGACCCGTGCGACCCACCGGCCGCCTGCGCCGAGCAACAGAGCCAATACCAGAGCCCCGCAGGTCCGCAGGACCAGTTCACCAGTCATCGCTTCAGCCCTCGCTCGGCGCGGATCAGAGCACCAGTTCGATGCCGTACTTGCGCATCCAGGTGTCGAACCCGAGCGCCATCTCGATGTTCATCCGGCTGTGCCACTCATGCGCCACCCCACCCGAATCCTGCACCGCACGCTTCACCGCAGCCACATC
>NZ_BAAAZN010000028.1:0-23982 GCF_039536925.1 Amycolatopsis ultiminotia
TGTTCACCCTCGGCATCGGCATGACCTGGGTCGTACCCCAGGTCGTCACCGCGGTCGCCAAAACCGCGTCCAAGATCACCCAGGTCACCACGAAACTGGTCAAAGCACTCAAAGCACTCGTGCCGCTGCTGAAAAAAGCCGGCACCCTCTTCGACGACGCCGGCAAAGCCCTCAAGAACATCAAGGGCGGCAAAGTCACCCCCTCCGGCAAACCCAAAGACCTCAAACCCACAACCCCCGAACCCAAACCGAAAAGCACGGACGACGGGGTCACCCCGTCCGGCGACCACACCAGCCCTTCCGGCGACCACACCGGTCCCTCCGGTGACCACAGCCCCTCCGGGGACAACGGCAAAACCGGTGGTGACAAAGGCAATCAGGGCGGGGACGGCAGCACCAACGCGGCCGGCGAGCACGGCGGCTCCGGGGGCGACCGGGGCGCAGGCGGGAACAACGGCACCCCGCCACCCGGCCGCGGCGAGACCCCGCCCGAAAGGCACTCCAGCTCCGACGAACTGAACCTCTGCGGTGACCCGATCGACATCGCCACCGGCGAGGTCGTGATGGTGCAGGACGATCTGTCGCTTGCCGGGCCGCTGCCGATCCGGATCCGCCGCACGCACCTGTCGACCTACCGCGCGGGCACCGGGTTCGGCCGGTCCTGGGCCTCGACCGCAGACCTGCGGCTGGAGGCCACTGCCGAGCACGTCCGCTTCTTCTCCGACGACGGCACGGTCCTGGTGTACCCGCGGCCCGAACCGGGACGTCCGGTGGACCCGCTGGCCGGGCCCTCGCGAGCGCTGATGGTCGACGAGACGGGCGAATACCGGTTGGTGACCTGGGATTCCGGGATCACGCTGCGCTTCGCGCCGGTCGAGGGCGCCCCGGCGGGAGTGCTGCCGCTGACCGCGTTCGAGTCCGGGTTCGACGAGGACGGGCCACGGATCGAGGTGGACCACGACGCGGACGGCGCGGGGGTGCGCTGGCGGCATTCCGACGGCCGGGTCCTCGAGATCGACCGCGACCACGGCCGGGTGCGTGCGCTGCGGATGACCGATCCGCAGCAGGGCCGGCAGGTGCTCGTGCTGCGCTACGGCTACGACGACGCGGGCAACCTCGCCGAGGTGACCAACTCCTCCGGCCGGGCACTGCGATTCGACTACGACCGGGACAGCCGCATGACGGGCTGGCAGGACCGCAACGGGATCTGGTACCGCTACGTCTACGACGCGGCCGGGCGCTGCGTGCGCACCGTCGGCGACCGCGGATTCCTCGACTGCGCCTTCGAATACCAGCCGAACCGCACCCGCTACACCGATTCTCTCGGCCATGTCACGGTGTTCGAGCTCGACGCCGCGAACCACGTGATCCGTGAGACGGATCCGCTCGGCTCGGTCACCTCCTTTGCCTGGGACGAGCGGGACCGGATGCGGTCGAAGACCGATCCGCTCGGCCGGACCACGAGCTTCACCTACAGCGCCGAAGGCGAGATCTCGAAGGTCACCCGGCCGGACGGCAGCGTGGTCCTGGTGAACCGGGACGAGAGCGGTGCGGTCACCGGGCTGGTTGCCGACGAGGGCGGCCACCCCCGTGTGCGGTCCTATCCGGACGGTCTCGGCCCGGATCCCCGCAACGATCCGGTCGGGGTGTCCGCGCCAGTCACCATCGGCACCGGCGCGGAACCCGACGAGCCGCCTGCCGCCGACCGCGACCTGTTCGGCAGGCCGCGCTCGGTCCCGCACGGCAGGGGACGCGCCCGGATCGGCTGGACCGTGGAGGGCCTGCGGGCCTGGCGGGTCGGATCGCTGAGCGAACGGCAGAGCTGGCGCTACGACAGCGAGGGCAACGAGATCGAGCACGTCGACCCGGCGGGCCACACGACCCGGCGCGAGTACGGCCCGTTCGACCTGCCGACGGCGGAGATCAATCCGGCGGGCGGGCGGACCGGCTACACCTACGACACCGAACTGCGGCCTGCCGTGGTGACCAATCCGAACGGGCTGACCTGGACCTACGAATACGATCCGGCAGGCCGCCTCGTCCGGCAGACCGATTTCGACGGCCACGCGCACACCTACGCCTACGACGCGGCGGGTCAGCTGGTCCGATCCGTCGATCCGGCAGGGCGGAGCACGGACTACGACTACGACCTGATCGGCAACCTGGTCCGGATCCGGACCGAGGACGTGACGACCGCCTACGCCTACGACACGGTCGGCGAACTCGTCCGCGCCGACGACGGCGAGTCCGTGGTGGAGTTCGAACGGGACGAGAACGGCCGGGTGGTCCGCACCGTCGTCGACGGACAGGAAGTGGTCTTCGAGTACGACACCGCGCAGGCCACCATCAGCAGGCGCACCCCGTCCGGCGCAACCAGTGTGTGGTCCTTCGACAGCGAACAGCGGCCGAGCCTGCTCTCCGCCGCCGGGCACGCGGTCTCCTACACCTACGACACCGAGGGCAGGCCGATCGGCCGCAGCCTCGACCAAGGTGCCCGGCTGCAGCAGCAGTTCGACGCCGACGACCGGATCGTCGGCCAGCTCTTCACCGATGCGACCGGAACTGTGCTGCGGCACCGGGAGTTCGCCCGAGCAGCCGACGGCGACCTGGCCGCGATCCGGGACGCCGCGGGAGGTGAGTCCTTCGAACGCGATGCGGCCGGACGGATCACCACCCACCTCGTCGACGGCGTGCGTGAGGACATCGGGTACGACCAGGCGGGCAACATCGTGCAGTGGGCCACCACGAACGCCGCGTATCCCGAAGCCGGGCCACGCACGTACGAGCGCAACACGGTCACCAGCGCAGGTGCCGTCCGCTACGAGCACGACGCGAGCGGGCGGCGGACGGCCCGGCACGAGAGCGGCCGAACCTGGCGCTACAGCTGGGATGCACGCAACCGCCTGACCGGACTCACCACTCCGGACGGTCGCCGGTGGCGGTACCGCTACGACCCGCTCGGCCGCCGTACGGCGAAGGAACTGCTCGGCGCCGACGACCGGATCCTCGAGCAGGTGCGGTTCGTCTGGGACGGCGACTCGCTGATCGAACAGGCGCACACCGGCCCGGCCGGCGGCACCGTCACCACCTGGGAACGGCGGCCGGACACCGAGGAGCCGGTCACCCAGACCGAGCACGGCGCCGGGCCGCAACGGTTCCGGACCTTCGTGACCGACACCGTCGGCACACCGACCGATCTGCTCGACCCCGCCGGTGCGCCGAGCTGGACCGGCCGCTGGACGCTGTGGGGCGCCCCGCTGCCCGGTACCCCGTTCCCGGACACCCCGTTGCGGTTCCCCGGCCAGTACCTCGACGCGGAAAGCGGACTGCACTACAACCTGCACCGCTACTTCGACCCCGGCACCGCGCGCTATCTCAGCCAGGATCCGCTCGGATTGCCCGCCGGGCCCGATCCGGTCGGCTACCCGCTCGACCCGACCGCAGGCTCGGATCCGCTCGGCCTGATGCAGGTGTGGTGTGACAAGAAGCGCAAATACGTCGACGCCCCCGGCACCACGGGGTCGGGGCACAACGCGGGCAACACCGGCGGCAGCTCGAAACGTCCGCGCAACGAGAACGCCGACCGTGGTGGCCGCACCAAGAACCAAGCGGGCACCACCGAGGAAATCAAGGTCCACTACGACAAGAATTCGACCAACACGCACGAGGGCCCGAACCACGACCCGGACAACAAGACCGTGACCGACGTGTCGAAGCTGAACGAGAACGCGGTCATCCGCAACAAAGTGGACAAGAACGGAAACACCTACGGGGAGAACAACCTCAGCGACGACCTGGTGAACAAGCTGGAGAGCACGCCGAGGAGGAACGCCAAGCCGGGCGAGAACCCGTTCCTGAGCGGCGACGAGAAGTGGATTCGCGGGCACCTCGAGAACGGCAAGATGGGCGGCTACGGTGACGCCGACAACATGATCCCGATGACCAACACCGCGAACATGAACTACAAGCGGCTCGAAAGCAGCCTGCAGAGGTACGCGGATCTGAAGAACCCGCTCGCGGCACGGGACGCCTCCGACGTCGGCATCGACTTCCGGGTCAAACCCAGCTCGGAAATGAAATTCCCGAATTCGCCGAACGATTTCGAACGCGGTATCCGCGATCACATCGAGATCAACACCCAATACACCGGGCTCACCCCCGACGTGGCGAAACGCCTGATGGACAACAAGATGGAGGTGCCACTGCAGGACCTGCCCCCGCTCGGCACCAAGTTCGACACCATCAGCGGCAAATTCACCACCCCGGACGGCAGTGAGTGGGTCAAGAACCCGAAGGGCCTCGATCTCAGCAAGTACCTGTGAATGCCGGTGCGGAGCGCGGTCAGCGGTCCTCGCTCCGCCCGGCGGATGCGGGCGCGCACCGTTCGAGCAGCCTGCTCAGCAGGGGCCGCACCGCCACCCCGAGCAGCCCCACCGCCACCCCGACCGCGAATGCGCCCAGCACGTCGTGCGGGTAGTGCGCGCCGACGTAAACCCGGGAAACCCCGATCAGCACGGCAAAGCTCGCCGCCCACCAGCCCCAGCGGTGGTGCAGGAGGAACAGCGCCGTGGCGAAGGCGGCCGCGAGGACCGTGTGATTGCTGGGGAACGCATAGTCCGTGGGCCCGTCGCAGGGCAGCAGCGGCTGCACCCCGGCGACCACCCGGCAGGGGCGGATTTCGGCGAACAACGATTTGAGCCCGGTGTCCACCGCGAACGCCACAGCCATCGACAACGGCACCCACACCGCGGCAGCCAGTGCGTACGCTCCCCGGCCGCGGGCTCGCCACAGCAACGCGAGAACCACCGGCACCACAAGGAAAACCCCGTACTCGGCGACCGCGATCCCCACTCCGGCCAGCCAGTGCTGCGCCGCCGCGAAATCCGTCACGGCGCGGTAGATCCCGGCGTCGATCATCGGACCCGGCCCCGCCAGGCACGGACGACCTCGATCAGCAGCGGACTGAGCGAAACCAGCACCACCACGGCGATGATCGGCAACAGGTAGGTGTCGATGTCCGGCACCGACGAGCCGAGCCCGTAGCCGGCGAGCGGAACTCCGACCGTCCACAGCAGACCGCCGAGCACCTGCCACCGGACGAACCGCGCGGCAGGCATCCCGGCGATGCCGACCAGCGGGTTCAGCACCGTGCGGAGCACCGGGATGAACCGCGCCAGCACCACCGCCTTGCCCAGTCCGTACCGGGTCAGCAGGGCCGACCCGCGGGCGACCCCCTCGTGCAGGTGCCGGTTGCGGACCCGTGCCAGCAACGCACTGCCGCCACGCTTGCCGAGCAGGTAACCGGTCTGCGCGCCGAGCAGCGCACCCGCGGCCGCGCAGGCGATCACCACCGGCAGCGAGAGACGCACCGCCGTCGACGCGGCCAGCACGCCCGCGGTGAACAGCAGCGAGTCCCCCGGCAGGAAGAACCCGACGAGCAGTCCCGTCTCGGCGAACAGCACCACGAACACACCGATCGGGCCGAACGTCGCCAGCAGCGACTGTGGATCGAGCAGGTTGCCCATCCCCCACCTCCGTAAACTACGTTGCTGTAGAAATTCTACATGAGTGTAGTAGATATCCGGCCGACTACGACAGCCGTGTAGATTCGAGGTATGCGGAAGGAACGGGGCACCCGGCGGGCACCCGGCGAACTGGAAGCCGAAGTGCTGGCGGTGCTGTGGGAGTCCGACGAGCCGGTGTCGGCAGCCGACGTGCAGGAGCGGCTCGGCGGCGGGCTCGCCTACACCACAGTGGTCACCATCCTGTCGCGGCTGTACGAGAAAGGCGTCGCCAGCCGGGAGAAGCAGGGCCGCTCGTTCACCTACCGCGCGGTGGACGACGAGCCCGGCCTGGCCGCGCGCCGGATGACCAAGGTGCTCGACGACGAACCGGATCGCTCCAGCGTGCTCGCGCGGTTCGTGTCCAACCTCTCCGCCTCCGACGAGCGCGTGCTACGCGATCTGCTGGGCGAGGACGGCCTGCGGTGAGCCCGGACCTGCTCGCGCCGCTTCTGCTGCCACTGGCCGCGTTGCCGGTGGCGCGCTGGGTCGCGCCACGGCTGCCGCCACGGCTGGGCAGCTGGCTGCTCACCGGTTGCACACTGGTACTGGCGGCCGGCAGCACGATGACACTCGCCGTCCTCGCCGCAGCCGGGCTCGCCCAGCTGCCCGCGGCCGGGAAGCTGGGCGACTT
Source organism: Amycolatopsis ultiminotia (assembly GCF_039536925.1). Taxonomy (NCBI): domain Bacteria; kingdom Bacillati; phylum Actinomycetota; class Actinomycetes; order Pseudonocardiales; family Pseudonocardiaceae; genus Amycolatopsis; species Amycolatopsis ultiminotia. The sequence continues at coordinate 6,196 of NZ_BAAAZN010000028.1, forward strand.
CTCGACAGCCGCCTTCCACGGAGCCGATGTGGTAGACCTTCCGGTGGCCAGCACCTGCGGCGCGGCGCTGCTCGTCGCCGTGATCGCCTTGCTGCGCACCGGGATCCGGTATGTGCGGTGGTATCGGGCAGTGCACACCGAGCTGAACGCGCACACCCGTGACGCCGGCGTGGTACTGCTGCCCGGCGAGGAACCGGTGGCGTTCGCGGTGCCCGGCCACGGCGGGCGGATAGCGGTGTCGAGCGGGATGCTCGGTGCTCTGACCGCATCGGAACGCCGTGCCCTGCTGGCACACGAACGAGCGCACCTCCGTTTGCGGCACCACCTTTTCGCGGGTGTCGTCACGATCTCGGCCGCACTCAACCCGCTGCTGCGCCCGCTCGGTACGGCGGCCCGTTTCGCGTTGGAACGTTGGGCCGACGAAGCCGCGGCCGAGCGGGTCGGAGACCGCAAACTCGTCGCCACCGCGGTGGCGAAGGCCGCGCTGGCGGCCACGCACCGGCCGTCGCCTGCACTCGCCGCGACCGGTGGGCCCGTCCCGCAGCGAGTGCGCGCCCTGCTTTCCGTGCCGGCACCGGGTTCCCGCCGGCGACCACTGATCACGTTCGCGGTCGCGGCCGTGTTCGGCGCCTGTGCGTGGTCGGCGGGCAGCGCCCTCGATGCCGCGACCGACCTGCACTCCGGGATCGAAACGGCGCAAGCCGCGGCCTGTGCCGCCGATCTCGTGCCCGGACACGAGATCGCCCGCCCGGAATTCCGCCACCAGCACCGGCAGTGCCCGGAAGACTGAGCGGCCACGCCCGTGCTCCGGCCGAGTCCGCAGACGACCGGCGCTGACCTGGCGGTATGGACCACTTTGCCCGGACTTGCCCGCCCGGCCCGGGACGGACCGGACCGCATCGTTGCCCTTCCGGACCAGGGGGTAACCCGGCCGGGTGAGCCAGCAGCTACCGTGGGCCCTTCGACCACCGGATGACGCGCGCCGGGCCCGGCGCGGCAGGAGGAGGAGCCCCGATGCGTCGCAGCCCGGCCTCCGGCCCGTTACGTGCCGCGCAAGTGGTGCTCGTGGTGGTCTCGCTGCTGGTAGTGGGTGGTACCGGATACGCGTGGTCGACCCTGCACCAGCTGACCGACGGCCTGACCCGCGCGAACGTGATCGGCGCCGGCGACAGTTCCCCGCTGGACGAGCAGAACATCCTCCTCGTCGGGCTCGACACGCGGACCGACGCGCAGGGTAATCCGCTGCCACCGGACGTGCTGAAGCAGCTGCACGCGGGCGGCGCGGACGACGGCGGCGACACCACGGACACGATGATCGTGGTGCACATCCCGGCCGGTGGCGGGAAGGCCACCGCCATTTCCATCCCGCGCGACTCCTACGTGCGCGTCGCGGGGGACTTCGGCAAGCACAAGATCAACTCCGCGTACACCTACGGCCAGACGGACGCGAAGAACAAGCTCGGCGCGGACGGGGTGTCCGGTGCCCAGCTGGAAACCGAAGCGGCACAAGCGGGTGCGCGGACCGCGATCGACACCGTGCAGCAGTTCACCGGGCTGCGGATCACGCACTACGCCGCGGTGAACCTGGCCGGCTTCTACTACGTGAGCCAGGCCGTCGGCGGGGTTCCGGTGTGCCTCACCGAAGCCGTGCACGATCCGTACTCCGGCGCGAACTTCCCGCAGGGCAGCCAGACCGTTTCCGGTGCGCAGGCCCTGCAGTTCGTGCGCCAGCGGCACGGTCTGCCCAACGGCGATCTGGACCGGATCAAGCGGCAGCAGGTGTTCATGGGCAGTATGGCCAAGACCATCCTGTCCGCGGGCACGCTCGCCGATCCGGCCAAACTGGACGATCTCATCGGCGCGGTCAAGAAGGCCGTGGTGGTGGACGCGAACTGGGACATCCTCGGTTTCGCCCAGCAGCTGCACGGGATGAGCGCGGGCAGTATCCACTTCGTCACCGTGCCGGTCGTGAACATCTCGCTGAAGACCCCGAACGACGGGGATGCGGTGCAGGTGGATCCCTCGCAGGTGCAGTCGTTCGTCCGGCAGCAGACCGGAGCCACCGCCGGTTCGCCCTCCTCCGGCCCGCCGTCCTCGCAGTCCGCGTCCGGGGATTCGTCGTTGTCGTCCACTGTGGTCGACGTGCGCAATTCCTCGGGCGCAGACGGACTTGCCGCCAGGGTCGCGGACAAACTCTCCGCAGCCGGGTACGGCAGCGGCACGGTGTCGAACGGGACCTCGCGCAAGACCTCGATCGTCTACTACGGACACGGCCAGCGCAGCACGGCCGGCAAGATCGCGGACACCCTCGGCGGGATGGCGGTCGGCTCGGACAACTCGCTGCCCGAGGACCACTTCAGCGTCTACCTCGGCAAGGACTACCAGGGCGACGACGGAGTCCACCCGGCCGCGGCCATCGCACCCGCCCAGACACCCCCGCCGATCACCGCAGGCGGAGCCACCTGCGTCAACTGAGGCCCGGCAGCTGCCGGAACCCTTGCCACGAGCCGCCACAGCTGCGCCAGACCCCCCGGCAAACGGCCCCAACGGCTTCCTACGGCGCGCAACTGACTACCCAGGCCCGAACCCACCCGCCGCGCCAATTCCGGCTCACAGGGCCAATCCCGCCAGGCCAATCCGCCGGAAAGGCCGGGCACTCCACCCCGCTCGCCTGGCTCCCGTCCCCAATCACACGGTCCGGTCGGCACCGCCGGGCCACGCCGCACCGCTCACCCGACCCCACCCCGATCACAAAGTCCGGTCGGCGCCGGGCCACGCCGCACCGCTCACCCGACCCCACCCCGATCAGACAGTCCGGTCGGCACCGCCGGACCACGCCGCACCGCTGCATTCACTGGTTCCGTCCCCAAGAACGAATCCTGCCGCGGGTTCCGGCCACTCCGCACTGGCCCGCGCACCGGAGCGGTCCCGCCTCCCGTGTGGAGCGCCCGGCCTCCTGCGGTTGTCCGCACCGGCTTCCGCAGCCCGCATCCGCTGCCGAGTCCGGAGACGACGACGGGGGCCGGTCCGCAATGGACCGGCCCCCGTGGGTCATCGGTGGATCAGACGTTGCTCCGGCGGCGACGCACCAGCAGCAGCATCGCGCCACCCGCGATCACCAGTGCGGCACCCACGCCGATCGGGATCGCGGCGTTCACGCCGGTGTTCGCCAGCGGCGTCTGGCCACCCGCGGCGGGGGCGGGGCTGGACGGCGCCGGCGTGCTCGGGGCCGGGGCGGCCTCGGTCCAGGTGCCGGTCGCGGCGGCCTCGACGGAGGTCTTCTGCGACTGCGCGACGATCAGCGACTGGGCCGGGTGCTTGGCGTAGTCCTTGGCCACGAACAGCCTGCCGGTCTCGACGTGCCCGGCCGCCTTGATCGCGAGGTCGGCAGTGCCGGGTTTGGCGTCCTCGGCAACGTCGAGGTAGAGCTTGCTGCCGTCCTTGACGTCGGCGGTCTTGACCTCGTTGCCCTCGGCGTCGACGAGCTTGACGCCCTCGGGCAGCTTGCTGGTCAGATCGGTGATCTCACCGGTGGTGGAGACGGTGAACGGGCCGATCTTCCCGCCGGCCGCACCGTCGGCCTTGGCCGGGCTGATGGTCAGCGCCGGCTTCGGCTGCTCGCCGATGCCGGTGTTGTCCGAGCCGGTCAGGTAGTCGTAGGCGGCGAGCACGTCCGCAGCGTCCTCGGCCGGGGCGTTGCTCGCGAGCGGCTTGTCGCGGTCGAGGTCCTTGCCGTCGCTGTAGTGCCAGACCGCGGCCTGCGTCGCGGTGATCGCCTCGATCGTGGAGAGCCCGCCGTGCAGCTGCGCACCCTTGCCGGTCACCGTCTTGGCCAGGGCGTCCGCGGCGGTCGCCGGGTAGCCGTGCTGCAGCACCCAGTTGATCTTGTCGTTGTTCTTGCGGAACGGCGACTTCGCGTCCGGGTAGTCGTCCCACGAGTGCTCGACCATGTCCTCGCCGGTACGCGTGCTGACCTCGATCTGCACGCAGTACATCTTGAGGAGGCTGCCGTCGGCGAGCTTGAGGTTGAACAACACCGTCCCGGTCGGCTCGGAACCGCCGAGGTTGACCGTGTACCCGGACTTCCCACCCTGCACCACGGTGCCGGTGGCCGCGCCGTTCTGGGCCTGCGCACCGGTGTCCGCACCGGCGGCGGGTGCGGCCACCATCAGTGCGGCGGCCGCGGACACCGCCGCGATCCCGCCTCGCACCAAAACCGACCTGCTGTGCATGCTCTCTCCCATCGAGTCCCGAACTTCGAACAAAGGACCGCGTGAGACCACAGCTCCCCGATCACAACGGTCACAAATTCGGGTGAAAGATCCACCCAGTCAAGCGAGGCAGGAGCATACACACACCTCACATGGCCACTATGGGTGGTCCCCCGTGTGCACTTCCGTACTGCGTTCGGGGGAAATTCGGGTGATGCCCGATATGCCAGCTTTGTCCGTTTGATCGCGCCTCAGCCCGCCACCAGATCGCGCACGAAGCTCGCCACCGCGGCCACCAGGCTCCCCGCCCCGATCGCCGCACCCAGTACCTCGAGACCCCGGCCACGGGCACGCTCGGCGACCGCCGCGCCACCGCTGTCCGGCGGCGCCGAATAGCCCGCCTGCGGATGATTCCTCCGCCAGATGAGGCCCGGCAGAATCCGCCCCGGCGGCCGGCAGATTTCCGGGACAGTCCATTTGTCTCCGACGTGGAAATTGCAGGTACCCAGAAACCCGCGTACCCGCCACCGGCAAGGCAGGCCCTTTTGCGTCTCGACCCGGCACCGGGACAGGCGCACGGTCATCAGGTAGAAAACCCAAAGGGCCGTGCAAACCGCGAAGGGCAACCAGGTTTGCCGAGCCGCCAGCACAACACACACCGTGAAAAGGACGAGCCCCCAGTGCTGAAAACCGACAGCCCGCGAACGATTGCGCGACATTGCGTACCTCCCCTGTTACGCATGCCGCCAAGAATAAGGAGCCGCCAGGAAACGTCGAACTACGCAGCCGGCGCTTCGCTCGAATGCTTTCGAGCACAACGCGATCAGCCGAATACGCGGACACTCGCGGTAGCCGGGCCCGGCTACCGCCACTCACCGGCCCATCGGCACCACCACTCAGCGGACCAGGTTCTCCAGCTCCACGCCACTGGCGAAACGGCTGAGCTGCCGTTCGGTGAGCCGCTTCGCCCGCGGGTAGAACGAGTCCGAGCCACCGGCGATGTGCGGGGTGATGATCGCACCGTCCAGCGTCCACAGTGGATGGTCCGGCGGCAGTGGTTCCGGGTCGGTCACGTCGAGTGCCGCGCGCAGCCGTCCGGCGGCCACTTCCGCGGTCAGTGCGGCGGTGTCCACGGCGGTGCCCCGGCCCACGTTCACCACCAGCGCGGAATCGGGCAGCGCGGCCAGTTCGGCGGCGCCGAGCAGACCGCGGGTCTGCGGCGTGTCCGGCAGGACGAGCACCACGATGTCGGCAGCAGGCAGCAGTTCGGGCAGTTCGGCGATCCCGTGCACCCCGGGCCTTGCGGTGCCGGCGACCGGGATGACCTCCGCCTCGCCGGCCAGCAGGTACCGCTCGATCGCACGGCCGATCGAACCGTAACCGAGCAGCAGCACCCGGCTGTCGGCCAGTGAAGGCGTGTGCACCCGGTCCCAGGCCCCGATCCGCTGCTGGGTGAACCAGCGCGGGAACAGCCGTTGCGAGGCCAGCAGCAGCGCGAGCGTGTGCTCGGCGACGCTGAGGTCGTGCAGACCGCGCCCGCTGGCCAGCCGCACACCGTCCGGCAGCAGCGGGAGCAGGTGGTCGTAACCGGCGGACAGCGTCTGCACCGCGCGCAACGACGGAAGCCGCGGGAAGAGCTTCAGCGGCTCCGCACCCGCGTCGTAGGGCAGCACGTAGAACTCGACCTCGGCCAGACCGTCCGGCGGCGCGCCACGGCCGTCCCAGACCACCGCGCCCAGTTCGGCGGGAACGGACAGATCCGGCCATGGCACCAGAGCACGGGCAGTCATGCGCACCTCTCCTTCGTCCTCGCAGCCGCCGGGCAGACGCCCGCCGCCACCGCCATTGTGCGCGGCGTCAGGAACCGAGCTGCTCGTGGATCCACGGCAGCAGCGAATCGACCCTGGCGGCGGTCTCCAGACCGGGGCTCGGGCAGTCCGGGCCGAAGTTCTCGACCGCGACCAGCACGTCCTTCCCGGAATTCGACACGAAGAAGGGCGAGCCCGAATCGTCGGGACACGGGCTGTTCTCCACGGTCCGCTCGTGCACCGGCTCCAGGTCGAGCACGTACTGGCGCACCGAATGCACCGAGAAGTCCCCGCGTTTGAGGTGGTCGGACTGCACGACGACCTTCGACGACAGCGATCCCCATCCGACGAACGTGGTCCGCTGCCCGACGTGCGGCGCGTCGTCCGGCAGGGCGAGCGGACGGATGTCGGTGACCGGACTGCTCAGCTTTGCCAGTGCGAGGTCGCTGTGCGGCGACTGGCGGGTGTCCACCACCTCCACCACGTGCCCGCGGGAGTCGGCATCGGTGAGCTTCCCGAGCGCCACCTTCATGTGGTAGGAGGGCTTGCCACTGACCCGCTCGCCGTGCGCGTCGTGGAAGCAGTGCCCGGCCGTGACGATCCATTCGGTGGCGACGAGCGCCCCGCTGCAGCCGCCGGTCCGGACCCCGCCGCCCGCCTCGGGGATGTCGGTGGCGGAGAGCTTCGCGCTGAACGGCGTGTCGGACACCGGCAAGGCCGACGAGGATTCCGTCTCCGCCTGCGGTGGCGCGGGGCCGCCGGCACCCGCCGCGGCACCCTTGCCGACGACCGCGGCAGCCGCGACCGACCCTGGCTCCGCCCGCTGCACACCGACGTAGGTCCCGGCGAGCCCTGCGCCGACGACCACGGCTGCCGCCACGGCGCCGAGCCGGAAGCCCGCCCGCTGGGCGGAGAACGTCTTCACACCCACCACGCGACCACGGTAGCGAAGTCGTTCACCCGAAAGGACGACTCGGTCGGGATAGTCTCGCGCCTGGGGTAAGAAACCTGCCTGAATGGTCCCGTAGTTCGGCATCTATCACCCGAATGAGCACCCCGGGTACGGGTTACATGACTGAACGTGTTCGTTTCCGTGCCCGAAGCACCTCGCACACGGCGGGCGATTCGCTCGTCACCGGGCACCGGGAACCTCATGCAGCACACCTCACAAAGCCGCGGCCGCCGCTTCCAGGCGTGCGCGCAGCCACTGGTGGGAGGGGGTGCGGACCTCTCTCGGATGCCAGAACATCGCCAGCGTCAGCTTCGGCGGGTCCGGCACCAGCGGCACCGCGCGCAGGCCGAGTGATGGGCCGATCCGGTCGAAGAGCCGGCGGTGCGCGAGGGTGACCAGCTCGGTACCCGCCACGAAGTGCAGGGCGGCCGGGAAGTCTTCCACGGTGATCGGGGTCTGCCGCCGCAGGACCTGTTCGCCGGGCCCCGGCTCGGGCGCCAGGTAGTGCTCGCCGATGCCGGCCACGCCGATCGCGGGCAGCGCGGCCAGTTCCGCAGCCGTCAGCTCGTCCGGCACCGCGGCGTTGGCCGGGTCGGCGGCCACGACGAGCTCGTCGGTCAGCAGCACCGCATGCGGAAAGTCCAGCAGGCCGGGCAGTGGCAACTGCAGTGGCCACAGCAGCAGGTCGCAACGCCGGGAACGGAGCTGGTCCACCGGATCCGTGCGCTGCGCCCGGATGCTCACCTCCAACCCCGGCGCAGCACGGGTGATCCCGAGCAAGGCGGGCCGCAGCAGGACGCACGACGCGTAGTCGTCGGCCAGGATGGTGAAATGGCGCCGATCGGTCGCCGGGTCGAAGGACAGACCGGAGGTCAGCACCGCGCGTGCCGAGGACAGACTGCGCTGCAGCGGCAGGCGCAACGACTCCGCGAACGGGGTGAGCACGAAACCCCGGCCCTCACGCACGAGCAGCGGATCGTCGAAGTGCCGGCGCAGCCTGGCCAGTGCGGTGCTCATCGTCGGCTGCGCGACGGCGAGGCGTTCTGCGGCTTTGGTCACGTTCCGCTCCAGCAACAGCGCGTTGAGCGGGATCAACAGGTTGAGGTCGATCCTGCTCCATTCGTTCACCGTGGTGCCTCTCCGCTGCCGGTTGATCTTCGGCGACCCTACCCGGTGACCTTCGCACCGCAGGTCGGACGAGGTATCGAAACGACAGATGGAGCGCATCGGCGATCCGGGGCTTCTGCCACGAGACACCGGCTGCCTAGCCTCAGGCCAGTCGCCCGATTCCCCGGTGAGGTGAGCATGGCCAACCCCTTCGACGATCCCGACGGCCGGTTTCTGGTGCTGGCCAACGATCTCGGCCGGCTTTCGCTCTGGCCCGCGTTCGCCGGGATCCCGCCCGGCTGGACGCCGGTGTTCGGCGAGGACAGCCGGGAGGCCTGCCTGTCCCACCTCGACCCCTGAACCCGCGGGAGATTTCTGTGCTGCCCCCGACCGAGACCACGTCACTGATGCTCACCCACGCGCAGCGCGACCTCTGGCACATGCCCGCACGAGACACCCGGGTCGTGGCGCAGTACCTGGAGATCACCGGCCCGTTCGACCTCGCCCGGTTCGAGATCTCCTTGCGGCGTCTGGTATCCGAGGCCGAATGCCTGCGCGTGCGGTTCACCGGGGAGTCCGGCCGGGTACGTCAGCAGCTGCTGTCCACGGTGCACTGCCCGCTGACCGTCGTCGATCTGCGTGCCCATCCGGAGACCGCCGTCGAACACGTCGCCGGGATACTGGAACGTCCGTTCGACCCCGCCGTCGCGCCGTTGTTCGGCTACACCGTGCTGCGGCTGGCCGACAACCGGCACTGGTGGGTGCAGTGCTACCACCCGCTCGTCGCGGACGAGTACACCGTGGCGATGCTGGCCCGCCGCGCCGCGGAGATCCACTACGGCGATGGGCCGAGCCCGTTTCTCCCGCTGAGCAGGCTGGTCGAAGAAGACGCGCACTACGGGTATTCCCCGCAGAGCTGCCGCGATCGCCGGTTCTGGGCCGAGTACACCGCAGGCTGGCCGGAACCGGCCGGTCTTTCCACCACGCCACCGGCACCGGCATCGGCACCGGCGCGACGACCGCTGCGGCAGACGGCGGTGCTGCCCCGGCGAATCGCGGACGAGACGGCCGGGACCGTCGCCGCGTTCGCCGGTTTCCTGTTCCGGATGACCGGACTGTCCGATCAGGTACTGGGTCTCCAGGTCACCGCCCGGCGCACCGCGGCCGCGAAAGCCACCCCCGGCAGATCGGCGATCACCGTGCCGCTGCGGCTGCAGCTGGACCGGCGGATGACCGTGCCGGAGCTGGTCACGCACGTTTCGGACCGGATGAACAGCGTGCTCGCGCACCACAACCACCGGACGCCGCCGGACCGGCTGTTCCACACCAGCCTGAGCGTGCTGCCCGAGCCCGGCGAATCCGCGCTCGGCACCGCGCATCACCGGTACGGCTGCGCGACCGGCGAGCTGTCCCTCACTGTTGCCGGTCCGGAAATCACCCTCGAGGCAAACCCGCTCCGCTACACCGAAGACGATCTGTCGGACCTGAACCTGCGGCTGCAGCGGTACCTGGCCGGTTACACCGCACTCGGCGGACGGCCGATCCAGCACGCCGACGTGCTCACCCCTGCCGAGCGGCACCGGCTGCTCGTGGGCTGGAATCCCGGCCACCACGAGGATCCCACCGGCACGCTGGCGGATGCCTTCGCGTTGCGGGCCGCCGAACACGCCGACCGGGTCGCGGTGACCGGTGAGGACGGCGACCTGACCTACCGTGAACTGGCCGCACGGGCGAACCGGCTGGCCAGGGTCCTGATCTCCCGCGGCATCGGCCCGGGTCAGGTGGTCGGCCTCGCGCTCTCCCGTCCCACCGAGACGATCACCGCGATGCTGGCGGCGATCTTGGCAGGAGCGGCGTACCGGCCGTCCGTCACCGGCGAAGACGACGCGTCCACCTGCGTCGTCCTGACGAGTTCGGACACCTCGTGGACCGACCTCGAAACGGCCGCCGACGCACCGGTCCTCGATGCGGAACGCACCCGTCCACTCACCGCGGCCGCACCCGCCTGCGTGCACCCGGGCGGCGCACTCGTCGCACACCGCAACGTGCTGCACCTGTTCGCCGCAACCGCTTCGACATACGAGTTCCGCGCGGACGACGTCTGGATCACGGCAGGTTTCCCGCTGTGGGAGACCTGGGGTTCCCTGCTGCACGGCGCTCGGCTGGTGCTCGCCTCGCGTGGCGACTTCTTCCGCCGTGCCGCGCAGGAGGGCGTCACCGTGCTGAGCGGACTGCCCGAGAAAACGCACCCGGCGCTGCGAGTGGTCACTGTGGACGGTCCGACGCTGGATCCGGTCCGGCTGGCCGGGTGGTACGACCGGCATCCCGAAGATTGCCCCCTGCTGGTGAGCCGGTACGGCAGCGCCGAAACGACCGGGCACGCCACCCAGCTCGCACTGACCCGCGAAGACTGCACGAGCGGCGACGGCAGCCCGATCGGCCGCGGCATCGGTGACCTCCGCGTCTACCTGCTGGACGACGCACTGGAGCCGGCCCCGCCGGGGCGGGCCGGGGAGATGTACCTGGCCGGCCCCGGCGTGGCCGACGGTTACCTCGACCAGCCCGCCCGCAGCGCGTCCCGGTTCGTCGCATGCCCGTTCGGCGAACCCGGCGAACACATGTACCGCAGCGGCGACCTGGCCCGCTGGACCGCCGACGGCTGCCTGCGCTACCTCGGCCCGGCGGTTTCCCGGTAGATCGCGGCCCCGGCGCGGCGGCTTCCCGGCAAACCGCTGCCAGGTCCGGCTTTCGCGGCCACCCCGGCACGTCTACCGGACGAACTCGGCGAACATGCCGGGCTGGTAGGAGCCCGCCGGTGTCCGCACGATCACGTTCATCCGGTTGGCCGCGTTGATCAACGCGACCAGTGCGATGAGCGCGGCCAGCTGGTCGTCGTCGTAGTGCTCGCGCACCCTGGACCAGGTCTCGTCGGACACACCGTGGTGGTGATCGGCGAGCCGGGTGCCTTCCTCGGTGAACGCCAGCGCGGCCCGTTCGGCCTCGGTGAACACGGTCGCCTCACGCCAGGCCGCGACCAGGTGGAGCCGTTGCCGGCTCTCGCCCGCGGCGGTGGCGTCCTTGGTGTGCATGTCGGTGCAGAAGCCGCAGCCGTTGATCTGGCTGGCGCGCAACGAAACCAGTTCGCGGGTGGCCTTCGGCAGCGGCGACTGTTCGAGCACCAGCGCGGCGCTCGCGAACCGCTTGCCGAACTTGCCTGCGAGTTCGTTGTCGAGCAGGTTGAACCGAACGTCCATGATCTCGTCCTCATCGCTCGTGTGCAGTGGACGAACACCAGATACCGGCGGCGCGGTCGGTGTGACAACGAGCGGGTGTGCGCAACGCTACTGTCACAATCCGGCGGGTACCGGCATCTGGGGAAGGACACCGCCGGAAACGAACAGGAGCCGCGCATGGCCACCCCACCGGACGAACATCCCGCCACCGAGGCGTTCCTCGCGCACCGCAACCTGCTGTTCACCGTCGCCTACGAGATACTCGGCTCTGCGGTGGACGCCGAGGACGTGCTGCAGGAAACCTGGCTGCGGTGGGTCGGCGTGGACCTCGCCGCGGTGCGGGACCAGCGGGCCTACCTCGTGCAGATCACCACCCGCCAGGCACTCGGACGGCTGCGCACGCTCGGCAGGCGCAAGGAGTCCTACGTCGGCCCCTGGCTGCCCGAACCGTTGCTGACCGCGCCCGACGTGGCCGAGGACGTCGAGCTGGCCGACAGCATCTCGATGGCGATGCTGCTGGTGCTGGAGACACTCGCACCGACCGAGCGCGCGGTGTTCGTGCTGCGTGAGGTGTTCGACCTCGGTTACGACGAAATCGCCGACGCCGTCGGCAAAACCCCGGCCGCGGTCCGGCAGATCGCACACCGGGCGCGGGTGCACGTGGCCGAACGGCGGCCACGCGGCGCCGTCTCCGCGGCCGAGACCCGCGACGCGCTCGCAGCGTTCCAGCGGGCCACCGAAACGGGCGATCTGCAGTGCCTGGTGGACCTGCTCGCCCCGGACGTGGTGTTCCTCGGCGACGGCGGCGGAGTCAAGCAGGCCGTGCCCCGCCCGATCATCGGCGCCGAGCGGGTGTCGCGAGTGCTGGCCGCCGGTCTCCGGCGGATCTCCGAGGGCGCACTGCAGCCGACCCAGATCAACGGCCATCCGGCCCTGCTGCTGCGCTTCGACGACGAAATCGACACCGTACTGGCCCTGCGCTTCGACGACGGCCTCATCAGCGGTCTGTACGCGGTGCGGAATCCGGCGAAACTGTCGCATCTGGACCAGGAGACCTCGCTGCGCCGCACCGGTCCGGCGAGCTAGCGCGGGCGGCTACCCGGCGTCGCCGTCCGCCTACGGCCGGTCGGAAAAACCGCTGGTCAGCATGCCGATCCTGAGGTGAACCGGCGAAATTGTCGGGGTGCCCGGCTACCGTGGGTGCACCATCCGAAGGAGGTGCGCGATGCGGGAGGCAGTGCTCGAGGCGGCGAGGTTCCTCGCCGGCGGCCGCACGCTGGCGCTGACCCTGGACGACGTGGCCGACCACGTCGGGTACAGCCCGTTCCACCTGGCGCGCGCGTTCGAGCGGCAGATCGGCATGCCGCCCGGGAAGTTCCTTGCCGCGCAACGGTTCCAGCTGGCCAAGCAGTTGCTGCTGGACACCGGCGAGAAGGTCGTGGACGTGTGCAACGAGGTGGGGTTCTGCGCACCGGGCACGTTCACCACCCGCTTCACCGCGACCGTCGGGATGAGCCCGCAGCGGTTCCGGCAGCTGCCCGATCTGCTGGATGCGCACCCGCCACGGCCGGTCCGGGTACCGGGAACCGCAGGAGCGGCGGGTGGTGTGGTCACCGGCCGGGCGTGGCTGAGCCCGGATGCGGTCACCGCGCTCGGCGGTACCCCCGCGGTCTACGTCGGATTGTTTCCCCAGCGGGCGGCCCGCGGCATCCCGGTCAGCGGCTCGCTGCTCGACGAGCGGCGGGAGTTCGTGCTCACCGGGGTGCCACCCGGTGGTTACCGGCTGCTGGCCTGCGCGCTGCCCGCCGGGGCCGGCCCGCGCGAGCAGCTGGTCCCGCAGGTGCAGGTGGTCGGCGTGGCCGCGGAACCGGTGCGGATCCGCCGAGGACCGGCCGCACCGCAACGCCGCGACGTGCGGCTGGCGATCGCTCCATTGTGGACCCCGCCGGTGCTGGTGGCGTTGCCCCCGCTCGCCTCGGCAGCGCAAGAACGGAGAAGCACCCGATGACCGGCGCGGATAGGTTTGCCTCGGCAACACCGAGCGCAAGGAGCCGTGATGTCCGGAGTACGGGTACTGGTCGGCACGCGCAAGGGCGCGTTCATCCTGACCTCGGACGGCCGCCGCACGCACTGGCAGGTCGACGGGCCGCATTTCGGCGGCTGGGAGGTCTACCACGTGGCCGGCTCGCCCGCCGATCCCGAGCGGCTCTACGCCTCGCAGTCCACGTCCTGGTTCGGGCAGCTCATCCAGCGTTCGGACGACGGCGGCCGGACCTGGCACCAGGTCGACCACGACTTCACCTACGAGGGTGGCGCCGGCGAGCACCTCTGGTACGACGGCACCCGGAAGCCGTGGGAGTTCACCCGGATCTGGCATCTGGAACCGTCGGCGGCCGATCCGGACACCGTCTACGCGGGTGCGCAGGACGCGGCGCTGTACCGCAGCACCGACGGTGGCCGGAGCTGGCGGGAGCTGACCGGGCTGCGCAAACACACCTCCGGCCCCGGCTGGCAGCCCGGCGCCGGTGGGCTGTGCCTGCACACGATCATCCTGGACCCGCGCAATGCCGCGCGGATCTTCACCGCGATCTCCGCGGCCGGCGCGTTCCGCAGCGACGACCACGGGCAGTCCTGGCAGCCGATCAACCGCGGCCTGCATTCCGACGGCATCCCCGACCCGGACGCGGAGGTCGGGCACTGCGTGCACCGGATCGCCCAGCACCCGTCGCGTCCGGAGGTGTTGTTCATGCAGAAGCACTGGGACGTGATGCGCTCGGACGACGCGGGCGAATCGTGGCGGGAGATCAGCGGCAACCTGCCCAGCGACTTCGGGTTCCCGATCGCAGTGCACCCGCACGAACCGGAGACGATCTACGTGGTGCCCATCCACAGCGATTCGGAGCACTACCCGCCGGAGGGGAAGCTTCGGGTGTACCGCAGCCGTTGCGGCGGTGGCGAATGGGAGCCGCTCACCACCGGGCTGCCGCAGCGCGACTGCTACGTGAACATCCTGCGGGACGCGATGGCTGTCGACTCGCTCGACGGGGCGGGGGTGTATTTCGGCACCACCGGCGGTCAGGTCTACGTATCGCCCGATTCGGGGGAGCACTGGACGCCGATCGTGCGCGATCTGCCGCCGGTGTACTCGGTGGAGGTCCAGACGTTGCCATGACCGTCGTCGTTCGCGTCAAACTGCCGACGCACCTGCGCAACCTGGCGAAGGTCGGCGGCGAGGTCGAGCTGGCCCTCGGCGATCCGCCCACGCAACGTGCGCTGATCGACGCGCTGGAGCTGCGTTACCCGATGCTGCGCGGCACGGTGCGGGACACCGGTACCGGCAGGCGCCGTGCGTTCGTCCGGTTCTTCGCGTGCGAGACGGACCTGTCCAACTCCTCGCCGGACGATCCGCTGCCTGCCCCGGTGACCGCGGGGACCGAACCGTTCCTGATCATCGGGGCGATGGCAGGCGGTTAGGTCACCGGTGGCAGGTCGCACCCCGGATCGGCTGGGGCGCACTGCGGTAGACGCTCCGGCTGTCGGTCGCCTGCACCTCGAAGCAGTAGCGGCGCAGCGGATCGACCGGGACGGTCAGGCTGTGCTGCCGCTGCGCGAGCACAGTCCGGTTCGGCTCCCCTTCCGGAGCGACGATCACCGCGAAGTCGACCGTGCCGGAACTGGCCGTCCAGGTGAGCGTGACCTGGTTGCCGTGATCAGCGGGCGCGTCGAGCCGAACGTCGACCGCAGACTCCCCGGCACCGGCCGTCGGCGCAGGAGGAGGCGGCGTCCGAGCAACCGTGCTGAGGTCCTCGGAGCCCCCGGTCAGCAGCATGGCCAGCCCCACCCCGACCACCCCCACCGCAACGAGCCCCCCGACGACGAAGTCCAACCGCACCCGCCCCCGCACCCGCCCACCCGCAGGCACGGGCCGAGACGCCCCCGCCGCACCCGGCACATCTGCAGCGCCCGGCACGTCCGGATACCCACCCAGCACACCCGCGGCGTCTGCCACCCCCGGATACCCACCCGGCGCACCCGCACCATCTGCCACCTGCGGCGAGTCCCGATACCCACCCCGCGCACCCGCGGCGTCTGCCACCTCCGGATACCGGCCCAGCCCACCTTCGCCGTCTGCCACGCCCGGATATCCACCCATGCCACCCACACCATCTGCCACGCCCGGATACCCACCCGGCGCACCGGCACCATCTGCCACCTGCGGCGAGTCCCGATACCCACCCGGCGCACCCGCGGTGTCTGACCGGCCCGGCGCACCTGGCAGACCCGCACCCGAGGTGCCCGGAAATCCTGCCGGGCTTCCGGTAACCGGATACGCTCCCGGCGCACGTGCGGCGTCAGGTACACCCTGTACGTCCGAGGACCCGCCTGGCCGGCCCGCACCGGACGTCCCCGGGAACCCCGCCGCGTCTACCACCGGATCAGGACCGCCCGGTGTGCCCGGCACCGGCCACATCGACCTCCCCGGCCCAGCCGGCAACTCGGCAACCTCCGACGACGGCAGCTCGACCGGAGGTAACTCCGCGAAGTCGTCCTCCGGATATCCCGCTCCCCCGAAGTCGTCGAACGCCCCTTCTCCCGCGGCCTCCGCCGGCACCGGAACGTCCACCTCGCCCAGCGCAGACCCCTCAGCCAGCTCCCCCCGCGACGACGCAGCAACCGACTCGAACCCTTGCGGCACAACCGGATCAGCCGCCCCTCCCGAGGCAGTCGGAGCAGGCACCACCGGATCGACCACACCCGAGTCCGACGAAGCCGCACCAGAAGCACCGCCCCCCAACACACCCGACCCAAACGACCGCGATCCGGCAACACCCGGACCAAGCGGAACCGAATCCGACGAAGCCGAACCGGACGGGACCGCATCAGCGGGACCCGGACCGGCGCGCCGTGTCTCGAAGGCGGCCGGACCGGAGGGTACCGATCCGGAAGCAGTCAAGCCGGATTGGCCGACGTCGGACGGCACCGAACCAGCCACCGCCGAACCGAACACACCCGAACCGGGTACGCCGGACTCAGGTGCCCCGGGCCCCGAGCCGCCCGGCCCAGAAGAAACCGAACCGGACGACACCGGACCGGGCGTGGTTGTGTCGGCCGTGTCGACCGTGCCGGACGAGGCCAGCCCGGACAAGCCAGGACCGGACGGGCCAGGATCGGACAGGGTCGAGCCAGACGAGGCCGGGCCGGAGCTGCGCGCGCCCGGCGTGCCCGAGTCAGACGTGCCAAGACCCGACACGGCGTCGGGCGGGACCGCAGGAGACACACCGGGCTCAGGCGCAACCGGGCTCGACGGAACCGAGCCGGGAGGAAACGCATCCGGCACGACCGGGCCAGCCGTCTCCAGCCCGGACGGCAACGAACTCGCCCGACCTGGCACAGCCGGATCATCCGAATCGGGCCCCGCGGACACCGCACCACGCGAAGCCGACCCCGGCACCGACCCGGAAACACCGGGATCAGGCGAACCCGAACCGGCCGAAGCCCGGTCTCGCGCATCCGACCCCGGGGCGACCGGCCCGTTCGGCACCCGCCCCGATCCACCCAGATCCGAAGCGAGCGACCCAGCCGGCACCCGCCCCGGCGCAGCCGGATCCGGCGAGGCCGAGCCCACCGGAACCGAACCCGGACCAGACCGGACCGGACCGGGCACCTCCTGATCGAACGAAGCCGTCCCCGAAGAACCCGGACCAGACGAACCCGAACCGACCGGAACCGAGTCATGCCCGACCGAGCCAGGCACACCCGGACCAAGGGACGTCGGTCCCGAAGAGACCGGACCAGCCGGAACCGAACCAGCCGGAACCGGACCGGCTGGAATCAGGCCGGCTGGAATCGGGCCAGGCACACCCGAACCGGGCGGAACCGAGCCGGGCACCTCAGCACCCGGCGGGACCAGCCCGGACACACCCGGGTTCGACGAGTCCGGGCCAGCTGCCGCAGAACCGGGCGGCATCAAACCAGGCGGAACCGGGCCGGTCGCATCCAAGCCAGGCACGCCGGAACCAGACACACCCGAACCAGGCGACACCAGCCCAGGCACCCCAGCACCGGGCGGGACCGGGTCGCGTGTACCCGGGTCTGCCGGGATCGGTCCCGCGCCAGGGCCAGGCATGTCCGGGCCAGGAGTCCCCGCACCAGGGGCCCCCGGGCCGGGTGGCACCGGACCAGGCACACCCGCACCGGACGAGAACGAGCCGGGCGGTACCGAACCGGGCACACCGGAACCTGGCGGCACTGGGCCAGGCACGACCGCACCACGTGAGACCGGGCCAGGCGAGACCGGGCCAGCCACACCGGAACCGGACGGGGCCGGGCCGGGCGACACCGGACCAGGCACACCGGAACCTGGCGACACCGAACCGGGAACGACCGGGCCAGGCACACCCGAACCGGACGGAACCGAGCCAGGCGGCGTCGAGGCGGGTGTGCCAGGGCCAGGCACGACCGGGCCAGACACACCC
>NZ_BAAAZN010000028.1:24082-105744 GCF_039536925.1 Amycolatopsis ultiminotia
GAACCAGCCGGAACCGAGCCAGGCGGCGTCGAGGCGGGTGTGCCAGGGCCAGGCACGACCGGGCCAGACACACCCGAACCAGCCGGAACCGAGCCAGGCGGCGTCGAGGCGGGTGTGCCAGGGCCAGGCACGACCGGGCCAGACACACCCGAACCAGCCGGAACCGAGCCAGGCGGCGTCGAGGCGGGTGTGCCAGGGCCAGCCACGACCGGGCCAGACACACCCGAACCGGACGGAACCGAGCCAGGCGGCGTCGAGGCGGGTGTGCCAGGGCCAGCCACAACGGAACCTGGCGACACCGAACCGGGCACGACCGGGCCAGGCACACCAGAACCGGACGGAACCGGGCCGGGCGGTGTCGGGGCGGGTGCTCCGGGGGTGGGCGGGGTCGGGGCGGGTGTGCCGAATCCTGGCGGTGGTGTGGGGGGTGTTGGGGCGGACAGGCGGGCGATCATCTCGCCCAGCCGGTCTGCTACCCAGGTTGCGGTTGCCGGGCGGCGGGCCGGGTCGGGGGCCAGCAGGCGGCCGACCACTGTGGACAGTTCTACCGGGACGCCCGGTTCGTGGATTGCCGGTACCGGGGTGCGGAGCAGGCGCAGCACTCGTTCGCCCACCGGCTCGCCCAGTTGGCTCGGCAGCGGGTGACGGCCGGTGAGCACGACGTGCAGCAGGGCGCCGAGGCCGTAGAGATCCGTGCGCTCGTCCAGGGTTTCCGTGCGCAGCGTTTCCGGTGCCAGGTATTCCAGCGAAGCCACCGGATCGCGCGGGAACGCCTGGCGCAACGCGATCCCGAAATCCGCCAGTACCGGCTGGCCGGACGCACGAAACAGCACGTTCGACGGCTTCACCCCGCCGTGCACCACGCCTGCCGTGTGGGCGCCGGCCAGTGCGGTGGCCACCGCGTGGCCGAGCACCACCGTGTCCATCGGACCGAGGCGGCCGACCCTCGGCAGCAGCGCGGCCAGCGACTGCGGGCACAGCTCCATCCGCAGTGCGTGCCTGCCGTCCGGCAGCTGGTCGACCGCGTGCACCGGCAGGGCCGAGCCGACCTCACGCAGACGGCCGCGCTGTTTCTCCACTGCGGACAGTGTGGACCGGTCGAACCGGGACGGAAACACCTTGAGTGCCACCGGAATTCCACCGTGCAGTCCGGAATAGACGGTGGCGATCGGACCGCTGCCGAGCGGAGCCCAGCCACCGGGTGGGACCGCCGCCGCGTTCCCGCGCCCCGCCGAATCGCCTCGCACCGCTGACCTCCGTGTCCGCTAGCTGCCGACCCGGTTCCACCGCCGCGGCCGTGACTCCATCGTAGGAGAAGTCCGAGCCGTCCGCGGCCGCCCCGGCAGGTTGTTGCCGCCGCGGCGCACCTTGCGAGAGGAAGACCCGCAATGCCCACCATCGGCCTCGTCCGGGTGACCGTGGCGGCTCCGGCCCGCCGCGTCGATCTGACCCTGCCGGAACGGTCCTCGATCGCCGAGCTGATGCCCGGCCTGCTGCAGCACGCCGGCGAGCACCTTGCCGACCAGGGCGTGCCGAACGGCGGCTGGGTGCTGCGCCGCGCCGACGGAACCGTCCTCGAAGGCGCCGGAACCCTGTCCTCGCACCGGGTACTCGACGGTGAGGTGCTCAACCTCGTCCCGGCCCGCACCGAATGGCCCGAACTCGAGTACGACGACCTGGTCGCCGCGATCGCCGCGGGAGCCGAGCGCGCCGGCAGCGCGTGGGAGCCGGCGCACACCCGGCGGGCCGGGCTCGTCGCCGGCGCGGTCGCCGCACTGCTCGCGCTGGTCGCGGTGCTCACCGCGGGGCCGCCGTGGCCCGGCCCGGCAGCCTGGGCACTCGGTGGCGCGGTACTGCTGCTGGCCGCCGGGGTCGCGCTGGCCAGGGCCGCAGGCGACGCCGGGTCCGGCGCGGTACTCGGCGCGATCGCGTTGCCGTTCGCGTTCGCCGGCGGCGGGCTGCTGTTCGCCGGGGACCGGCCGCTCACCGGACTCGGCGCGCCGCACCTGATCGCGGCGGGGGCTGCGTTGCTGCCGGCCGCGGTGCTCGGCCTGCTCGGCATCGTCGAACGTCCGGCGTTGTTCATCGCCGGCGGCACCACCGGGCTGCTGGGGGTGCTCGGTGGCTGGCTGGCCACGATGGGGACGATCGGTGGCACCGGTGCCGCGGCCGTCATCGCGGGCGCCGGGCTCGCCTTCTCCCCGCTGCTCGCCCCGCTTTCCATCCGCGCCGCCCGGATGCCGATCCCGGTGCTCCCGCGCGGCACGGCCGATCTGCTGCGCGACGAACCACAGCCACCCCGGCCCGCGGTGTACGCCACGGTGATCCGCGCCGACGGCCTGCTCACCGGCCTGGTCTGCGGGGTCGTCCTCGCGGTCGTGCCCGCGATCCTGCTGCTGGTACACGACGGCGGAACGTCCGCGCTGGTGGTCACCGGCCTGCTCACCGTCGGTTTCACGCTGCGCGCACGGCTGCATCCGGTGCTGGCACAGCGGACCGCCCTGCTGCTCGCCGCCGGATCCGGTGCCGGGGCACTGGCGCTGGGCCCGTTGCTCACCGCCGGACCGTTGCGCGCCGCCGGTCCGGTCCTGTTAGGACTGTCTGCAGTGGTCGTCCTCATCGGACTTCGGCGCAGCACCAAGGAATCGAGCCCACGCTGGGGGCGCTACGCCGAACTGCTCGAAGTCGCAGTGGTGCTGGCGGTCGTGCCGGTGGTGTGCGCGGTGCTCGGCCTGTACGGCTACCTGCGCGGACTGGGAGGCTGACGTGGCGACCGCACGCGATCGGCTCCAAGCCCACCAGTTCCTCCTGCAACGCACGGTTTCCGCACTGGTGACCCGCGAGACCGACCCGGAACAGCCGCCGTTCCGGCTTCCCTCCGGCGCGGCCGTCGCCGGGGTCGTGCTCGCCGTCGTCGCACTGGCCGCGTCCGGGGTGTACGGCCTGCTCTCGCCGGGCGGTGACCACAGCTGGCAGGACGGCAAATCCGTGGTCGTGGAAAAGGAAACCGGCACCCGGTACGTCTACCTCAACGGGAAGCTCGATCCGGTGGCGAACTACTCGTCCGCGTTGCTGGCACTCGGCACGCACGCGCAGACGACGTCGGTGTCGGCGGCATCGCTGGCCGGCGTCCCGCGCGGCCCGCGGATCGGCATCCAGGACGCACCGGACGCGCTGCCGGGGACCGACCGGGTGCTGACCGAGGGCTGGACGCTGTGCTCACAGCCGGGCACCGACCTGGCCGGTGCGACGACCTACCGCTCGGCGTTGTTCGTCGGCCACCAGCCGCCGGGCGGAACCCCGCTCGGCGGTCGTGGACTGCTGGTGCAGACCCCGGAAAGCGGGGACGAATACCTGGTGTCCGGCGGATACCGGCACCGGATCGCGGCCGAGGACGCGGTCACCGTCGGCCTCGCGCTCGGGTCCGCCCCGGTCACCAGAGTCGGCGCCGCGGTCGTCGACGTGCTGCCGGAGGGCGCCCCGGTGATGCCGATCCCGGTGCCGGACGCGGGAAAGCCTTCACCGGCGGTGCCCGGCCGCACGGACATCCTCGCCGGGCAGCTGCTGGTACGAGGCAACCAGCACTACCTCGCGGAAAGCGGGCAGCTGCGGCCGATCAGCGCGCTGGAGTACGAAATCCAGCGCGCGTACCGTCCGACCACCGACGCCTACGCCGGCGCCGAACCGTTCCCGGTGCAGTTGAGCCCGATCGAGCTGAGCGGGGCGAAGGTCGCCGGCCGCCCGGCGGCGACCGGGAGCGAGCTGCCCGCGGCCCAGCCGGACTTCGCGCCTGCCGCCGACGACCACGTCTGCCTGACCTTCGACCCCGGCTCGTTCGTGCCGCGGGTGAGCGTGGACGACGTGCTGCCACCACCGGCGACGACCACCGCGGGCCGGACCACCGGCGGCGTCGCGCTCGCGGATCAGGTCGTGGTCGCCCCGGGAACCGCAGCGGTCGTCGAGGTACGGGCGAGCGACCACGCCCCGGCCGGCACCTACGCCGTGGTGACCGACCTGGGCCGGGCCTACCCGCTGGC
This sequence comes from Amycolatopsis ultiminotia, assembly GCF_039536925.1. Classification (NCBI taxonomy): domain Bacteria; kingdom Bacillati; phylum Actinomycetota; class Actinomycetes; order Pseudonocardiales; family Pseudonocardiaceae; genus Amycolatopsis; species Amycolatopsis ultiminotia. The sequence goes on from NZ_BAAAZN010000028.1 coordinate 28,120, forward strand.
CACCCCGGACGTGCTGGGTTACCTGGGCTACAACGGAATCCAGCCGGTGCGCGTGCCGTCCGCACTGATCGCCCGGGTACCACAGGGCCCGGGACTGGACCACGATTCCGCGCTGAAGCAGTGGTGACCGGGTAATCGGCGAAGCCACGAAGGCGGCACCACCGAGGAGGAACAGCGCGGCGGCACCGAGGGTTCGGTGATGCCACGGTCAGACGAGCACAGGTGCCACAGCCCACCGCCCCGACCAAGCCCGACAATCCCACAAGCCCGGCATGACGCGACACCACCCACCCAGACTCACCACCACAACGAACAACCCACAGCCCCCGCCCGACATCCCACAAACCCCACACCACCCACCGAGACTCACCACCACAACAAACAACCCACAGCCCGGCCCGACATCCCACAAATCCGACACCACGCCACAACCCACCAGACTCACCCACCCAGCCCGGCGCTGGCCCCGGTTAGACGTGCGACCGGCAGCTGCAGCAACGCCCGGCAAGCTGCACCTACCTGCGAGTGCACTCCCTGGGCGACGCCAAGCGGCACCACCGACCACGTCGGTGGTGCCGCTTCGGTTGGTGGGTCAGTGGGCCCGTCTGCGGGGTGGGGCGGGGTGTTCGAGCTGCGGAGTGCTCGGTTCGCCGACCTGCCACAGGTCTTCGTCCAGCAGTTCCACTGTCGTGCGGTCGTCGGGGCGTTCGCGGCGTACCGTGCGCGCCAGGGGGGCGAAGGCCGCTGGGTCGGTTCGTCCGGACTTGCCGCGCAGGGCTGCCGGCAGGCCCGGCGGGGTGGTGCGACGGCGGCCACGGCCGGCCGGGGTCCGTTGCACGGCGCCCGATCCCGGCACACCGCCGCCGTCGCCGCCTGCCCCGGCGAGGCCGGACATCGGGGTCATCGGCATGCCGCCGCCACTGCTGCCACCGGTCGCCGGGCGGGCCGGTTCGGCCTCCGGGACCGTCGGTGCCGGACCGGCGGCCGGCGGCGTGCTCTGCTGCGCCACCGGGAACGCCGCCTGCGGGATCGGCTTCGGGCCGCCGCCACCCAGTTTCACGCCGGGTACCGCCGGTCCACCGAACGCGCCGATTCCGCCGAGGCCCGGCATCGGCATGGAGATCCCACCGGGCAGCGAAGGCGGTGGACCTGCCGGCAGTGGCGGCAACGGGGGCAACGCCGGCGGCGCGACCGGCGTCGGCGCCCCGCCGAGCCCGGTCAGCGACGGGTCGCCGTTCGGATCCGGCACCGGAGATTCGGCACCCGGCTGCTGCGCCTGGTCCCCGGAGTCCCCAGTCTCGTCGCCGCTCTGGTCACCGGAGTCACCGGCGTCACCTGAGTCACCGGCCTGCTGCCCCGAGCCACCCGCCGAGTCACCGTTCGAGCCGCCACCGCCGGCGGAACCGGACTGCTGCCCCGAGCCACCCGAGGAACCGCCGGACGAACCGCCGCTCCCGGAGAGCGGGCCGCTCCAGTCGTTGCCCTTGGCGTTCCGGACCGCCGCGGTGGCACCCTGGAACTGCTGGGCGAGCTGGTCCAGCTGAGCACCGCCCTGCTGCTGCAGAATCGGCATGAACAGCGCCATCAGCGGGTTCTGCTGCAGCATCGTGCTCGTCTGGTCGAACCACTTGCCGACGGTGGTGATCGACGTGGCGAGTGCGCCGAGTTCCTGCACCGTCTGGTCGATCCCGCTCGTCCACGATTCGATGTCCGCGCGGCTTTGCCCGCCGCGCTGTTGCAGCCCGCCGCCTGCGTCGTCGGTCCAGTCCGGTTCGAGTGCCTTGAGGTTCTGCTGCAACGACGACGAAGCACCGGTGAGCTGGGTCTTCGCCTGAGTCCACATCTGGGCCGCCTGGTCGGCGACCGTGGCCAGCGGCGCGGTGGCGCTCATGATCTGCGCCTGCTGCGGGAACTGCATCCCGGTGTAGCTCATCGGGGCACCCCCGGTTTGAGCGGCGAGAGATCCTGCACCCGGGAAATGGTGCTCTTCCCGGACCGGTCGGCGCCGAGGTAGTCCTCGGCGGACTTGCGGGCGATCGAGGCGTACTCCCCGAAGCCTTTCTGCACGTCCGTCATGAACTTCTGCAGTGCCTGCGCGGACTCCTCTTCCGCCTGCGCGAATGCGGCGCCCTCGGCCATCCCGCCGCTCGCGGTGGCGGCATTGCCAGCACCGCCGAGCACGCCCGAGGGCGCCTGTGGGCTGAACTTCTGCATCGAGTCGGTGACCCCGCTCAGTTCCTGTGCCATTTTTCGCCTCCTTACGACAATCTCGTCACTTCGGCTCACTCGCGCGGCGGCAGCCAGGCCAGCTGAAGCAGCCGGGCCCCTTCACGACGGGTGATCAGCCTGCCGCGTCCTGGCGGCAGGGACTCGGGTTTGAGCCCGCCGAACAGCGGGCCTTCCTCGCGGTCGCCGGAGAGCATCAGGCCCGGCGAACCGACGTCACGCACCCGCGCGAGGAACTGTTCGAACAGCGCCCGCCCGGCGCCGCCGGTGCGCCGGGTCAGCACCACGTGCAACCCGATGTCCCTGCCCTGCGCGAGATACTCCAGCAGTGGCAGGAACGGGTTGTCCAGCACCGATGCGACGAGGTCGTAGTCGTCGACGAGCACGAACAGTTCCGGGCCCTGCCACCAGCTGCGCGCCCGCAGCTGCTCCGGGGTGACGTCCGGGCCGGGCAGCCGGTCGGCCATCGCGCGTGCCGCGTCGGCCATCAGCCGGGTGGTGGTGGCGAGATCGGTGCCGTAGCCGAGCAGGTGGTCCCCGCCGACCTCGCCGAGCAGTCCGCGACGGTGGTCCACCAGCAGCACGCGCGCCTGGTCCGGGGTGTAGGACTCGGTGATCCGCCGGGCCAGTGCCCGCAGGAACGCGGTCTTGCCGGAGTCGGCGTCGCCGAGCAGCATCAGGTGCGCGTCCGCGGTGAAATCGAGCTGCACCGGCGCCAGGTCCTGCTCCGCGATGCCGATGGTGAGCCGGTGCGCGGCCGGATCGTCGCGCGGCGGCAGTGCTTCGTAGGCCAGTTTCGCGGGCAGCAGCCGGACGTTCGGCGCCGGCTCCCGTTGCCACGAGTCGGCGACCATCGCGACCAAAGTGGACACTCCGGCCGGCAGATCGGCCACGCCGGCGCGCCCGTCCACCCGCGGCAGTGCCATCAGCAGCTGGTGACCGGTGCTCGTGATGCCGCGGCCCGGCGAGTTCTCCGGCACGTTCAGCGCGCTCATCCGGTCCACTGTGGTGTCGACCGGATCGCCGAGCCGCAATTCGATGCGGGTACCGAACAGGTCGCGCACGTTGGGCCGCAGGTCGAACGAACGGGAGCAGGATGCCACGATGTGCACGCCGTAGGCGAGGCCACGCGCGGCGATCGCGCCGACCACGTCCTCCAGATCCTCGAAGTCCTTGCGCAGCGTGGTCCAGCCGTCCACGACGAGGAACACGTCTCCGTAGCGGTCGTCCTCGGGGCGGAGTTCACGGTAGGCGGCCATGCCGTCGACCTCGTCCTCGGCAAAGCGCCGTTCCCGTTCGGCGAGCACAGTGGACACTTCGGCGATGGTGCGCCGGACCGCGCCGACGTTCTGCCGTCCGGCGACCCCGCCGACGTGCGGCAGCCCGCGCAGCGAGGCCAGCGAACCGCCACCGAAGTCAAGGCAGTAGAACTGCACCTCGCGCGGGGTGTGGGTGAGCGCAAGGGAAGTGATCACCGAACGCAGGGCGGTGCTCTTGCCCGACCGCGGCGCCCCGGTGATCACCACGTGCCCGGCCGCGGCGGACAGGTCGAGCACGAGCGGATCCCGCCGCTGGTCCAACGGCCGGTCGACAACACCCGCGACCGCCTTGAGTGAACCACGCAGGCTCCCGTCCCCCGCCTGCAATCCACGCTCGGGGTCCACTGTGGCCGGTCCGATCAGACTGTCCAGAGTGGGCGGTTCGGCCAGCGGCGGCAGCCAGATCTGGTGGGCCGGCACGCCACGGCCGGTGAACCGGTCGACCAGGATGTCCATCAGGCTCTCGCCGACCGCCTCGTCCGGGTCGCCGGCAGGCTGATCGTCCTCGGCCTCTTCCACCGGCGGGGCAACGTAGGCGGTCGAGTAGACCTGCATCCCCGGCAGCTGGACCGGGCCGCCTGCCGGGGCCGCGCCCACGGTGTGCACGCCGGAGACGTAGGCCGAACGGAACCGGACCATCGGCTCGTCGCCGAACTTCAGGAACCCGTGCCCGGGTGCGCGGGGCAGGGTGAAGGCGTCGGTCACGCCCAGCACCACCCGGCTGTCGATCTCGGAGAACGTGCGCAGCCCGATCCGGTAGGACAGGTGCGTGTCGAGCCCGCGCAGCCTGCCTTCCTCCAGCCGTTGCGAGGCGAGCAGCAGGTGCACGCCGAGCGACCGGCCGACCCGGCCGATCTGGACGAACATGTCGATGAAGTCCGGACGGGCGGAGAGCAGTTCGCTGAACTCGTCGCACACCACCAGCAGCGTCGGTACCTCCGGTAGTGCGGCGCCGGAGTTGCGGGCCTTCTCGTAGTCCCGCAGCGACGAGAAGTTCCCCGCCGCGCGCAGCAGTTCCTGCCGCCGGATCAGCTCGCCGTTGATCGCCTCGGTCATCCGGTCCACCAGCGGCAGTTCCTCGGCGAGGTTGGTGATCACCGCACTGGTGTGCGGCAGCTTGTCCAGCCGGGTGAAGGTGGCGCCGCCCTTGAAGTCGATCAGTGCGAAGTTCAGCGTGTTCGGCGGATGCGTGATCGCCAGTGCGAGCACCAGCGTGCGCAGCAGTTCGCTCTTGCCGGATCCGGTCGCGCCGATCAGCAGGCCGTGCGGGCCCATGCCGTCCTGCGCGGACTCCTTGAGGTCGAGTTCGATCGGGGTGCCGTCCGGGCGGATGCCGAACCGCACCCGCAGCCGATCGCGGCTCGGCCGCGGCAACCAGGTGTCGGCCGGATCGAACGCGAACGGGTCACCGAGCTCCAGCAGGCTTTCCAGACCGAGTTCGGCGCTCAGCGGCTGCTCGCCGCGGGTGGCGGCGGTCAGCCGCAGCGGCGCCAGCTGCCGGGCCAGCGCTTCGGCCGCCGGGACCGGCAGCTGATCCGCCTGTCCCAGCACCGTTTCCGCTTCGCCGGTGTCGTTGGTCAGGGTGGCATCCGACGCGACATCGAGCACCAGGACGGTCGGCTCCGGGATGTTCGGCGGCGCAGTGGTCAGGTCGAGCAGGGTGACGCCTTCGACTCCGCCGACGGTCATCAGGTGGTCCGAGCCCGCGAACGAACCACCGTCGAGCACGACCACCAGGTGCGGGCCGGACACCCGGGTCGAGGACTGCGGATCGAACCTCGGCCGGTTCGCGAGCACGTCCTCGAGCATCACTTCCAGCGTGGTGATCGCGCTCGCGACCAGGCGGAGCGGGCCGAGCGCGTCGGTGCGCTCCGGATGCAGTGCGTGCGGCAGCCACTTGACCCATTCCCAGTCGGGCATCCGGTCCGGGCCGGCGCAGACCGCGATCCGCAGATCGTCCGGCGACTGCAGGGTGGCCAGCTGGGCGAGCATGGCGCGGACCAGTCCGGCGCCGCGGTGCCGGTCGCCGTCGAAGTGGATCCGGGCGAAACCGTCGATCGCCAGCGCCAGCGGCAGTTCGTCGATCGCGGAGTAAGTCGTGATGAACCGGCGCAACGCCAAGGCGGACAACGGTTCCAGCTGTTCGAGCGGTTTCGTGTCCGGGGCGAGGAGGGTAGTGGCAAGGCTCTGCCTGCCCAGTCCGATCCGGACCGCGCCGAAGTCGGCGTCGGTGCGGCGACGTTCCCACAGCCGGTGGCTCGCCGCGACCGACCACAGCGAGTCGGGTTCGGGGTGCAAGTACCACAACGCTTCCCGCTGGCGGCGGGCCGTGCGCGCGACGCGCATCCGGTGCTGCGCGAGCTCCCGCAGGTACAGCCGGCGCGCATGGCCCATCTCGCGTTTGGACGCACCACCGCCGTTGAGGAAGGACAACACGACCATGCCGACGATCGCGACGCCGAAGAGCCCGAACACCACGTACCGCGTGCTGGAGCTGGTCCCGTTCCCGCTGAAGAGCAGCACCATCGCGGCCATCATCGCCACCATCGGCAGCACCATGAGTGCCTGCGTCCATCCGCGACCGGGTGCCGTCGGCAGCTCCGGCGGCGCGTCCAGCACCAGCTCCCCGGACGGCATCTCCGGTGCAGGGCGACGGATCGGCCTGCGCACCACGACTGTCGCCACGACTGTCTCCTCCTCCGGTTGCCTCCCGGCGATCATCACCGTCCGGCGGCGGCGTGGGGCGGACGTGGCAGGAACAGGCCTCACCGGCACCCCGCCGGTGCGCCCGGATCTAGCTTCGGTGCGCGGGCGAGGTGCCCGCGAACCACAGGAATCGGGAAATCGGGAAAGGAGCGAGCCCCATGCCGAACGGCGATCAGCTACACGGCGTGACCGAGAGCCTGCAGCGCGGCGCGCAGATGGCAGGCACGGTGTCCACGAACATCCAGTCCCACCAGGCTTCGTTGCGGCCGACCGTGGAGGCGTTGAAGGGCCAGTGGGAGGGCACCGCGCGGCCTGCGTTCGACGCCGCGCACGCCAACTGGGAGCAGGGCATCAACCGGCTCGTCTCGGCACTGAACCACCTCGGCGAGAACACCAAGTACTCGTCGAACACCTACGACATGGCCGACCAGGCCAGTGCGACCGGCCTGCACTCGGCGGGCGGGATGTCCCCGTTCGGCGGCGCGCTCAACCCGGCGGGAGGATGACATGCTGATCAAGGGGAATTTCGGTCAGCTGGACCAGCTGTCGTCGCAGATCATGGCGACGGTCGGCAAGGTGCAGCAGGAGATGGACACCTGGCGCACCGCATCCGGTGCCACCGCAGGCGACTGGCTCGACCAGGCCGGTGGCCAGTTCACCGAGGTGAACCAGGCCTGGCAGCAGGTTTCCACCGCGCAGCAGGACATGCTGCAGGCCCTGCGCGGCGGCGTGGTCAAGGCCAACGGCGAGCTGCAGCAGGCACTCGCCTCGGCCAAGGCACGGGTCGGCAGCGTCACCATTTAGTCCACAGTGGACGGTCGGGTCCTCCACCGCGATGGAGGACCCGTTCCGCCGCGGTGGCGGTAGGTCATCCGGGCACCGGCAGGTCGCGAGCGCTGAGCGAGCGGTAGAGCTGCAGGTGCGCCCTGGCCGCCGCGTCCCAGGTGTAGCGCGCGGCCAGTGCTTGCCCGGCGGCCGGATCGCGCGGCGCGGACAACGCCACGCGCATCGCCTCGGCAAGCCCCGCCGGATCCTTGGCGAAATGGGCCACCGCACCGAAGATTTCCCGCAGCACCGGCAGGTCCCTGGTGACCACGGGAACGCCTGCGGCGAGCGCTTCCATCGCGGCCAGGCCGAAACCCTCGCGGGTGGACGGGAAAGCGAACACCGCCGCCGAGCGCATCAGTGACGGCAGCTCGTCGTGGGCGACCGGGCCCAGCACCACCGGGGTGACCCCCAGCTCGACGGCGCGCTTTTCCCACGCGGTCCGGTAGCCGCGATAGTCGAAGAGGGTCTCGCCGCCCGCGATCACCAGCCGCAGTGACGGATCGTCCAGCAGGGCGAACGCCGCCAACAGGTCGAGCGAGCCCTTGCGCGGTTCGATCCCGCCCACCGCCAGCACGTAACGGCCCAGTTCCGGCCATCCGGGCGGCGCCGAAGCGAACCGCTGCGCCTCGACCCCGTTGGGGATCACCGTCGCGTCGATCCCCCAGCCCGCCAGCACCTCCGCGGCGACCGACTCCGAAACGCACACATGGGCGTAGGGCTGCACGATCGCGCGCTCATGGCAGGCCGCGAGCTCCGGTGTGGTGAACGTGTCGAGGTGATGCACCGTCCGCACGCACCGGCCGGCCGCGTTGGCCGAGATGCAGTCCTGCGCGTGCACCACGTCGTAGTCCGCCGGCCGGAACGCTTCGCCGAGCACCCGGATCGACCGCAGGATCCGCTCGCCGACGGACTCGCCGGCGACCTCGGGCAGCGGCACGATCGCGAGCCGCACCCGCGGGTCCACCGGCCGGAAGAAGCCCGCGTCGCCGCCGCGGCCCAGCGTCCACACGGTGACGTCCTCGCCCAGCGCGGCCAGTGCCTCGGCCAGCGCCAGGGTGTGCACGACCCCGCCGCGGGGTTTGGTGGAGTAGCTCAGCAACGCGATGCGCACGGATCAGCCCTTCCGGTAGACCGCCGGTTTCCGCTCTCCCAGGTGGTTCAGGACGCGCCGGGCGTGCGCGATCTCCTGCGCCGGATCCAGCTCGGCCACCGCGATACCCGCCTTCGACCAGGTGCGTGCGAGGACCTCACCACCCGGCCCGACGACCTTCGCCTGGCCGAGAAACCGCATCCCGCCCATCGCCCCGGTCTGGTTGGAGGACACGAGCACCACCTGGTTCTCCGCCGCGCGCGCCTGGTCGTACAGATCGAACAGCCGCGACTGCCGGTCCTGCGCCATCCGCGGCGCGCGGTTGGTGATGCTCGTCGGCCACGCCGAAAGGCAGGCGAGGATCTCCGCGCCGTCCACCGCGAGCGAACGAGCCGACTCGGGGAACGTCTTGTCGTAGTCGATCAGCATCCCCATCCGCCCCACGGGCGTGTCGAACGCGGCGAACTCCTCGCCCGCCTGGTACGCCACGCTTTCCCCGGGCGGCTGGTGGACCTTGCGGTGCCGCCCGAGCACGCCGTCGCCGGTCACGCACACCGCTGCGTTGTAGCGGCGGGTCCCTTCGGACTCGCAATAGCCGACGCAGACGGTCATCTCCGCCGCGAGCGAGGCGATGGTCTTCAACTCCGGCGCATCCGGCTCGAGCGCAGGCGGCAGGGCGTCCGGGTCGGGGTGGCGCAGATCGGCGAGGTAACCGCCCAGCGCCGCATCGGGCAGCACCAGCAGTGCCGCACCGGCCTGCCGTGCGTGGTCGATCAGGGTGGCGATGCGGTGCAGGTCGAACTCGAGATCACGCCCGAAGTGGGCGGCCACCGCTGCGATCCGGACCTCGCCCATTCACGCGACGCCAACCGCGTACACGTCCGGGCGGCGATCCGCGAGATGCGCCATCGCTCGCCGCGCCGTGGCCAGCGCCTGCTCGACGTCCAGTTCCGCGACCGCCGTCCCGGGAGCGACCCCGGTGTCGGCGAGCACCTCGCCACCGGGCCCGACGACCTTCGCACTCGCCACGAACCGCAGGTCGCCGAACGATCCGGACTGGTTGGCCGAGAGCCACACGATCTGGTTCTCCAGCGCACGGGCACGGTCGAACAGGTCGAACCGGTGTTTCCAGCGGTCCTGCGCGAGGTTCTCCGCCGGGCTGGTGCGCGCGCTCGGCCACGCCGACATGCACACCACGATCTGCGCGCCGTCCAAGGCGAGCGCCCTTGCCGATTCGGGGAACGCCTTGTCGTAACAGATCATCATGCCCAGCCTGCCGACCGGCGTATCGAACGCCTCGAACGCACGGCCCGCTCCGTAACTGGCGTCCTCCGACAACGGCTGGTGCACCTTGCGATGGCGGCCGAGCACGCCGTCGCCGGACACGCAGACGGCCGAGTTGTAGCGCACGGCCCCGTCCAGCTCGCAGTACCCGGCGGTGACCACGACGTCGCCGGCGATCTCGGCCAGGCGCCGGATTTCCGGACTGTCGGGGGCGAACGCGGGCGGGCCATCGGCACCGCCGTCGAGGTTCGCCAGGTAACCGCCGAGGGCCGCTTCCGGCAGCGCCAGCAGCTGCACCCCTCCGGTGCGAGCTTCCGCGACCAGCTTCTCGATGCGGGCGAAGCCGCCTTCGACGTCCCTGCCGAACGGGGCCGCGACCGCGGCCATCCGCAACGTGCTCATCTCTTCTCCCTAGTCATGCTGCATCCCCCAGCCCGGTGACCCCGCCGTCCACGACGGTGGTCACCTCGCCGTCCGGCCACCGCAGCTGCACACCGGAACCCGCCACGAGCGCACCGCATCCGGCGGTGACCGCGGCACGAGCCGGGGCAGGCTCGCCTGCGGTGAGCATCGCGAAGCCCGGAAAGCAGGTGAACCAGTCGCCCACCGTGGTACCGGCAGGGCGCGGCACGTTCGCCACATCCAGTACCGCTCCGCAGCCCGAAGCCTCGGCGAGCATCCCGAGCGTGCCGGCGATGCCCGCCATCGACACGTCCTTCGCCGCGGCCGGACGGGCACGCGCGACCGCACCGATCATGTCCCGCAGTTGCGGGGTACGCCGGAAACTCGTCGAATCCCATTGCCTCCCGGTGTAACCCGGCCGCCAGCCACCGCCGAGATCCGCGGTCAGGTACACCGGCATCCCCGGTCGCCCGCCGCCGCCCGGCACCGGATGCCTGGCACGCCCCAAAGCCGTGACCGACAACGAAGCCGGGACCCCGAACTGGGTGTGGCCGCCCAGCACCGGAACGTCGTAGGCGGTGCTCGCCTTTCTCAGTCCGGAAAGGACCCGCGAGGCGAAGGACGCGTCCCGCGCACCCAGAGCATCAAGCAGTGCAACGGGTTCCGCGCCCATCGCGGCGAGGTCGTTCACGTTGACCAGCACCGAGCACCAGCCCGCCCATTCCGGATCACGCTCCACCATGGACGGCACGATCGCGTCGCACGCCGCCACGACGTCACCACCCGGCACCGGAACCCCGTCATCACCGACGAAACCCGGCGTTCCGGTCAGTCCGCGCAGCAGTGGCCCGAGCCGGCTTTTCGTCGCGCGGGCCAGCGCCTCGATGCGCCCGATCGGCCATCGCATCAGCACGTGCTCGGCACCCGCGACCGTCACCGGCCGTACGCTGCGCCAGCCGAGGCGCGTGAACAGCCGCTCATTGCGCGTCTGCACGGTCGCCTCGAAGCGCAACGCGCCCGCCAGCTCCGCACGAGCACAGGCCGCCCGTACCAGCGCCGAACCGGCGCCATGCGGACTGCCCGGCGCTACGACCAACCGGCCGCCTGCCCACCAGCCGACGTCCGGCCCGTCGTGCGCCGGACCCAGCCGCACGCCACCGAGCACGGTGCCGTCGGCCTCCCGCGCGACGAGCACGATCGTGCGCGGGTCGGCGTCGCGACCGTCGAGGTCGTGCCCGGTGAACAGCCCTTGGCGGGCCACGAAAACCTCGTGCCGCAACGACCGGTAAGCCTGCACCGCCGCGGCGTCGGCCTCCTCGATGCCGAAACCCGGCCCCGCGGCGACGCTCCGGACGTCACCGAGCAGCGCGAGGATGTCGTGGTCCACCTCAACCTCCTGCCGCACTCAGCACGCTGCACGCCCCGCAGGCCGCGCAGCCGGCCCCCTGGTCGGCACCGGTCATCCCGGCTGCCCGCAACAGTTCGGCAACCCGGGCCGTCACGTCGCGTACCAGCCATGACGGCGGGGCTTCGGCGCCGTCTCGCCGAGCGAGTGTGCCGAGCATCGGCCGCATCGGCACGACGAACGGGTACACCCCGCGGTCGATCAGCCGCCCGGCACCGGCGACCAGTTCGTCCGGGTCCTCGCCGAGTCCGATCAGCAGGTAGGTGGAAACGCGATTGCGCCCGAAGACGCGCACCGCCTCGTCCCACGCCGCCTCGTACTCGGCCATCGGCACAGTCGACTTGCCCGGCATCCACTGCCGCCGGATGTCGTCGTCCATCGATTCGACGTGCATGCCGACCGATATCGCCCCTGCCTCGCGCAGTTCGGTGAGCACGCCGAGTTCGCCGGGCGGCTCGATCTGCACTTGGATCGGCAAGCCGGGCACGGCTTCCAGCACTGCACGCACGCAGCGCACGAGGTGCCGGGCACCGCGGTCCGGGCCGGCCGTGGTTCCGGTGGTGAGCACCATCTGCCGCACGCCGTCGAGCCGCACCGCAGCCTCGGCCACCTCGGCCAGCTGTGCCGGCGTCTTGGCCGCGACCGTCGAGCCGGCGCGCAACGACTCCTCGATGGTGCAGAACCGGCAGCGCTGGTCCTCGCCGTAGCGGATGCACGTCTGCACGACCGTGCTCGCGAGCACGTCCTTCCCGTGCAGCAACGCGATCTTCCGGTACGGCACGCCGTCCGTTGTGCTCAGATCGTAGAATTTCGGCCGCGCGACCGGGGCCACCGACAGCCCGAGGTCGAGCGTGCCACGGAAGATCCGGCCTTCCCTTACCTGATAAGGACTCTCGTCGTCGAGGGGCAGCGTCGCGTTGGCACCGTCGACGACCAGGTGCCCGTCGTCGCTCGGTCCGGCGCCCTTGCTGCGCTGTACGGGTGCGTCCATCCGCACCCCGCGGACGGCGATGTCGGCGCGGGTGTCCAAACTGTCTTCGGTGCCAACGCGCACGCGGTCCTCCTAGAACATGTACGTGGAGTTGATGATCGCGCCCTTGCGCGCGTAGTGGATCAGCGCGTCCTGCACGTCCAGCGGGTGCGCCGGGATGACGCCCTCGATGAGGTCCTCCTCGCGGGCGCCGTGCAGCGAAAGGCCGAAGCGGCAGCAGTAGACCTTGCCGCCCTCGGCGATGAACGTCTTGAGCTGGTCGTTGATGTTCATCTCGCCCGGGAACGCGGCGTTGCCGGTGGTGGGAAACCCACGGGTGGCAAGGCAGTTGAGCGAGCCGGGGCCGTAGCAGTAGATCGCGGTTTCGAAGCCCTTCCGCAGCGCGCGGGTGGCCTGCAGGATCGCCACGAAGCTCACCGAGGACTCGTGCGCGATGCCGTGCACGAGCGTGAAGTACGATTCGCCGTTCTCGGCCTGGTAGTCGGGGAAGATCTTGGTGGCGCCGTAGAGGTTCGAACCCTGCGGCAGCGACGGGTGCGGGATCTCGTCGAGGCTGGTCTTCTCGAGGTCCGTCAGCTCGGCCATCTTCTCATGCACCTTTCTTCGGTCCGTACAGCACATCGAACGTGCTCCGGAAAACGTGGCCGGCCAGCTCGCCGTCACCGACCACCGCGGTCAGCTTGGCGAGTTCGCCGGGGTGGTCGCCCCACGGTTCGTCGGAGGCGAAGAGCACGCGGTCGTGCCCGATCCCGCGCCGGGAGATCTCCTCGGCGAGCCAGCGCGGGGTGAAGCCGATCGCCCAGGACAGGTCGGTGTAGACCTGCTTCCCGGCCGCGATCCAGTCGAAGAACAGCCCGCCGACGAGCTTGATGTGCCCGCTCATGCCGCCGCCGAAGTGCACCAGGTGCAGGCGGACGTCGTCGGCGTAGGCGTCGACCAGCTTGCCCACCTCGTCGATGTCCGAGGCGGCGCCAGGCGAGGTGTGCACGTGGACGGTGAGGTCGTGTTCCCGTGCAGCGGCGAAGATCTTGTCCAGCTGCGGTGCGCACGCCGGGTCACCCGCGCGGCCGCCGAGCAGGAAGCTCAGCTTCAGCGCACGCACCCCGTGTTCACCGGCCAGCTTCAGCGCGGCGTCGGTGAGCGCGGCGTCCGCCGGCCTTGGCGACGTCCACAGCGCGGCGGCGATCCGGTCGTCCTTGCCTGCGGCCTCGACGCAAAGTTCGTTGAAGGAGAACGCGATCCCGGGGTCCGGCACGCCGTAGTTCGGGATCACCAGCGCACGCTCGGTTCCCTCACGGTCCAAATCGGACAGCAGTGCACCGATGGTGGCGCGCGCCGCAACGGCGGGCGCGACAGGCGGGCCGCCGTAGAACGGGTACGCGGGCAGCACCCCGAGGTGGCGGTGCGCGTCGTTGATCCAACGCATCAGGCGACCGTCCTCGGGGCGACCCACTCCGCGTCGGACGGGTAAGTGGTGACAGGCGTGCCGGAGAGCCACCGGACGTCCGAGGCGCGCCCGCCCTCGACGATGCGGCGGGCGAGGTATTCCGCGTCCGCGGCGACACCGCAGAACCGGCCGGAACCCCAGGTGTACTGCCAGGGCAGGCCGAGGAAGTACAGCCCGGGGCAGCTGGTGACGCCGCGGCGGTGCGTGGGGTAGCCCTTTCCGTCGAACACCGGCACGTCGATCCACCGGTGGTCGCGCCCGAAGCCGGTGCTCCAGACGACGGCGGAGATCTTCGACGCGTCGAGCGTGCGCGGCCGGTCCGCCGGCTCCCACACGGGCACGTAACGTGCCTCGCGCTCGACGTTCAGTCCCTGTTCGGAGATGAACTTGTCGATGGAGTCCTTGATGCCCTCGGACGTGGCGTCAGCGGAGTCGAGGTTGCGACGGAGGTCGTCGGCGAAACTCAGCTCGGCACCCTGCACGCTCACGAGCCGGCCGTAGAGTTCCATGCCCTGCTTCGCGAACTCGCGGAGGTCGATGTCGTGGCCGCCGTCGCGCCCGGTGACGTAGTGGTTGGCGCGCAAGCGAACCGCCTCGGCGTCACCGAACTCGTCGATCCCGCGGGCGTAGTAGCCCATGTCGTGCAGCCACGCCACGACGTCACGCCCGCGGTACCGCCGGGCCACGCGCGGTGCGGAACCCACGGCGAGGTGCACCTTACGGCCGGCGAGGTGCAAGTCCTCGGCGATCTGGCAGCCGGACTGTCCAGTACCGACAACCAGTACCTCGCCTTCGGGAAGCCGGCCGGGATTGCGGTACTCCGACGAGTGCAGCTGCACCACCTGCCCCGGCAGCCGCTCGGCGAGCCGGGGTTTGAGGGGCACCTGGTACGGCCCGGTCGCGACCACGACGTGGTCGGCGGTGACCTCCCCGGCGGAGGTGGACAGCCGGAACCCGCCGCCGGGCAGCCGGCACAACCGTGTCGCCGTGACCCCCTCGACGAGCGGTGCGTCGAAGGAACGGACGTAGTCCTCGAGGTAGCCGACGATCTCGTCGCGCACCATGAAGCCGTCGGGATCGCTACCCTGGTAGGGAAAACCGGGCAGCGCGCACTGCCAGTTGGGGGTCACGAGGCAGAAACTGTCCCAGCGCCGGGTGCGCCATTCGTGCCCCGCACGCTGCCGTTCGAGCACGAGGTGCCCGATCCCGGCGGTGGTGAGGCAGTGGGACATCGAAAGCCCCGCCTGCCCACCGCCGACCACGAGCACCGGCCGGTAGCTGCCGTCGAGCTGGAAGGTCATGTCCGGTAGTTCACCGGCGGCCGATGTCCGAACGGTTTCCCCCGGAACTCGCCGGGGTTACCGCAGGAGCCCGCGGGTTACGGAAATCGGCGGTGCCCCTTAACGCGGTCGCGCTCGACCCGCCGGCCTGCCGGCCTGCCGGGGAATTCCCGTGCCGCCTTCACCCGGACCGGCGAACAGCACCGACCGCGTTGCCCCGCAACGGTTCGGAGGTCATGCGGTTCGGCAGCCGGACGCCCGACGCGCTCAACTGGCCTCGCGCAGCCCCGCGATGAGCACACCGACCAGCCGCCGCGCGTCGTAGCGGGGGTCTTCGGCGCCGATGCACAGGTTGCCGACCCCGCGCATGAGTTCGAGCGCGGTCAGCTCGGCCTTGACCGCACCGGCCGCCACCGCCGCCTCGAGAAGCTCGGCACACACCGGCAGGAGGCGGTCGAGGAAGTAGTCGTGCAAGCCGTCGAAGCCGTCCTGGCCGGACTGCATCCGGCCGGCCAGCCCGTGCTTGGTGACGAGGAAATCGACGAACCGGTCGATCCATCCGGCGAGCGCGGCGTGTGGCGAACTGCTGCTCGCCAGCAGGACCGGCCCCGCCTCGGCGCAGGCCTCGACCTGGTGCCGGTAGACGGCGATGATCAGGTCCGCGCGCGTCGGGAAATGCCGGTAGATGGTGCCCATGCCGACCCCGGCCTGTGCCGCGATGTCCCGCACCGGCGCATCCACCCCGCCGGCGACGAAAACCGCCGCGGCCGCATCCAGGAGCGCCTTCTCATTGCGCCGTGCATCGGCACGTTTGGGCCGGCCGGTCGCCCTGCGCGCGTGCTCGTCCACCACGTCCGATCCTCCTGCCGGGTTGCGAACCGGAACAGCGCTCCGTATTGTTGGCGGAGCAATGTTCCACTTGTCATTCTGCCAGAGCAGCCCCGTCCCGCGAAGGCACGGCCGGACCAGGCACTCCGGTGACGAAACCGGGCAATGCGCACGTACCGCGTGCCGCGCCGACCGGCCCGGCCGGATCGAAACCAAGTAAGGAAGGGCGAAAACCGATGACCGACACCACATTCGGGATCATGACCGCACCGTCGCAGGTCAGCTACGCCGAGATCCAGCGGGTCTGGCACGAGGCCGACGCGATCCCGGAAATCGAGCACGCCTGGCTGTTCGACCACCTCATGCCGATCTTCGGCGAACCGGACGGGCCGATCTTCGAGGGCTGGACGCTGTTGTCCGCGCTCGCCGCGCAGACCCGGCGGCTGCGCCTCGGCCTGCTCGTGACCAGCAACCGGATCCGGCCGCCCGCGCTACTGGCCAAGATCGCCACCACGGTGGACATCGTCTCCGGCGGACGGCTCGACTTCGGCATCGGCGTCGGCTCGCGGCCCGACATCGCCATGGCCCGGCGCGAGTACGAGGCACACGGGTTGCCGTATCTGGAGACCAAGGACGCCGTGCAGCGCTTCGCCGAAGCCTGCACGGTGATCCGCAGGCTGTGGACCGAGGACGAACCCTTCGACTTCGACGGCGAGCAAATCCGGCTCACCCGCGCGTTCGGCAACCCGAAGCCGGTACAGCGCCCGCACCCGCCGATCATGATCGGCGGACGTGCGGGCGCGACGCTGCGGGTGGCCGCCGAACACGCCGATCTGTGGAACATCCCCGGCGGCGACATCGACGACGCGATCAGCCGCAGTGCGCTGCTGGACCGCTACTGCACCGAGATCGGCCGCGACCCCGCGGACCTCACCCGCTCGATCTACCTGCCGGTCTCCTACTCCGACCCCGGCGCCACCAGGGCCGCGGTCGGCGAGGCGACCGGCGCCGGGTTCCGGCACGTCATCCTCGGCCTGGCCGATCCGTACCCGGCCGGGGTCGCGCAGTGGGTCGCCGACGAGGTCATCCGCCCGTCGAGCTAACCCCGGGTCAGCCGGAGCACGCCGCTGCCTTCCCGGTCGGAGGCAAGGAAGAACCGCACGTCGTCGTAGCTGCCGAAGTCGCCCGTACCACCCGAGATCTCGCCTTCGAACGTTCCACCGGACAGCGACAACACGATTCCGTCCGGACCGACGCTGTCCACGACCACCGCCACCCGCTGATTCTCCGCTGTGAACGGCACCCGGGTTCCGGTGGCTACCAGAATCTCGCACGAACCGTCGAGGCAGGCGGAGATGTTGTGCCCGTCCGCGGCTGTCGTCACGGGTGCCGCAGCCGTGGTCGGCTCGGCAGACTCATCCGGCGTGGCCGGGGCGGTCGTGAACATCGAGTGGAACGACGAGGACGGAGCGGGCAGCGTCACCGGCGGCGAGTCGGGCGGTTCTGCCGAGCAACCGGCCAACGCCAGCAACAGCAGTGCGCCGGCGAACCGGTGCTTCATGATTCCTCCAGGAGGTCGATCAGGACGGCGGGCGTTCCACCGCGGGCGGCGGGAACAGGAACATCTGTTCAGGCGGTTCGTCGCGTACGGCGGGACGCGGCTTGGCCGCCGACCGGCCGGCGCGCCAGCGACGGCGTCGCCCGCGCGCCGCCACCAGGGTGCCGAGCACGGCCAGCAGAATCGCCAGAACCAGTGCGGCAGCACTGAGTTTCGCCGAGGAACCGGCCTGTGCCCACCACGCGTGCTCGCGTTCCGCGGCGAGGTCGACGGCCGGTGGCGGAACCGCCGGTAGTGCGGCAGGGGCGCCGGAAAGTCCTTCGGTCACCGCTCGGTACGGGTCGATCACGCCGGCGCCGTACGCCGGGCTGCCCGCACCGCCGCGCGCCATGCCGGCGGTGGCGGTCAGTCGTTGCGCTACCTGTCGCGCGTCCAGCGACGGCCAGGCGGCCCGCACGAGTGCGGCCGTGCCGGCGACGAACGGAGCGGCGAAACTGGTGCCTTCCCAATAATCGTGCCCGCCTGCCCTGGTCGACCCGACGACGCTCTTGCCCGGCGCCATCAAGTCGACATAGCCACCGATCTGGGAACTGTCGTCCCGCGCGCCGGAGATGTCGATCGAACCGACGCCCAGTATGCCCGGGTAACCGGCCGGGAAGGACGCGGAACCGGCGGCATTCTCCTGACGGTTCCCCACCGCGGCGACGACCAGCGCGTCTTTCCCCTCGGCGTAGCTGACCGCGTCGCGGATCGGGGGCAGGTCCCGGTATCCGGAAAGCGAAAGGTTGATCACCTTCGCGCCTTGGTCCGCGGCGTAACGGATGCCGTTGCCGACTGCCTGCGGGTCGATCGCCTGCGGTTCGCCGCCGTCGTTGAGCGCACGGTCGGTGACCCGCACCGGCAGGATCCGCGCACCCGGCGCGATTCCGGCGAATCCTACGCCGGAAACCGGATCGGCCGCGATGATCGAGGCGACCGCGGTGCCGTGGGACACGCAGTCGTAGTTGCCCGGCAGGTTGCCGGCGTAGAAGAAATCCCTTCCGGGCAGCACTTTGCCCGGAGCGCGCAGCTGTGGGTGATCCGAGTCGACCCCGGAGTCGACGACCGCGACCAGCACCCCGGCACCGGTGCTGTGCGGCCACACCCGTTTCGGATCGAGCAGCTGCTGCGCCCACGGTTCCTCGACGATCACCGAATGCGCGGGCTCGGCATTCGTGCACGCACCGGCAGGCGGCGCCGCCTCCGCGAGCGGCGTCACCGAAGCCGGCAGCGCCGGCACCAACGCGAACAAGGCGACGAATCGTTTCATGGTGTGGTCATGCTCCCTGCTGCACGAGGATCGCGGTGACCACTGGCCGGAAGCGGTCACCGTGGCCCCGCTCCGTTGCACCGCGGAGAAAATGCGAAGACCGGAGCAAGGAGACCACTGTGGACGGAAACCGTCAGTACCGCGAATTCACTTCCGCACTGCACCGAGTCCGTGCCGCGCTCGCCGAGATCGAGGCCACCGCGGATTCCCCGGACGGCCTCGTGCGTGCCACGACCGACGCGCACGGCCGTCTGCTCGACCTCGAGCTGGACCGGCGGATCTACCGCAGCACCGACTCCGGTGCGCTGACCGGGACCATCACCGCCACCGTGCAGGCCGCAGCCGAAGCGGCAGAGGCCGAGATCGAGCGGATCACCGGCGAGCTGTTCGCCCGCTGATCCTGGTCACCCGCGTTCCTGCACGGTACTCACGAACGCCTCGAAATCCTCGACCAGCAAAGGGAAACGGTCCTCCGTGGCGGTCAGCGTCAACCGCAGCACCGCACCCGGCAGCGGCAGGTACACCTGTGCCTGCACGAGCCGGTATCGCACACCGGCGAGGTCGGCTGCCATCCGGACCTGCTGCACCACACCGGTCTCGAACACCTCGCGGCCGATCGGCGCCACCTCCGGCATGCCCGCCCGGAGGTCGCCCAGTACGTCCTCGGCCACGTCGACCAGGCGGCGGCCCGCCGGTTCCGCCTCCCCGCCCACGGTGATGTTCGAGGTGAACGCCGGACCCCGGGTGGCCTCGTCGAGCAGGACCAGCGAGCCCTCCGGGGCGTTGACCTCCGCCGCAGGCACCTGGACCCATCCCTGCGGCACCACGAATTCGAGTGGCACAGTCCCGTTCATCGCGGTCTCCTCCGCTCACCGGCCGCCGTCGCCGGCAAACCACTCGCCGACCGCTTTTTCGGACTCTTCGAAGGACTTGGCGACCTGCGACGGGTCGACGGTGACGTCCACACTGCCACCGCCGCCGACGATCGGGGTCAGGTTCGCCCCGAGGCCGGCGTGCCACTTGCCGGATTCGTCTTCGAAGACGCCGAATTGACCCTTCGCGCCGATTCCGGCCGACCCCTCGAGCGTACCGCCGACGGTGATCCCCGCGTAGGACCCCTCCACCCGTCCGGAGATCTTGCCGCCGAGCATGACCTCGCCTTTCGCCCCGACTCCCTGGGGCCCGGCCTGCACGCCGCCGACGCCGTTGAGCCCGTACGAACCGGAGGCCTTGGCGCCGTAGCCGACGTCGCCCAGTTTGTCGTGGTAGCCGAGGCTTCCGTTGACGTCGGCTCCGCCCTCGATCTGTGCGTAGAGGCCCTTCTTGTTGTTGACCCCGGCTCCGGCCCCGGCATGCGCGCCGGTGGTCAGGTCCCAGGATCCGTTGGTGCCGTCGAAGACGCCCGTGGCCTTTTCCAGATTGGCCTCGCCCTTGACGCTGAACTCCTTGCCGTCCTTGGCAAAGCTGAGCGAGCCGTCCGCATTGAGCCCCTGGACCTTGATCTTCTGCAGCTCGCTCGCCTGCTTCTCCACCGTGCTCCGGATGTCGGCGGCGACCTTGGCCGCGAACACCGTCTGCAGGAAGGGAAACGGCAGCGCGGCGTACAGACCGGAATTCTCCTGGACAGTCTGGGTGATCGCGTTCTTCGTGTTCATCAATGCCGTCGCGTAACCGTTCACGATCGCTGCGACGCCCTGCAGCTCGGCCGGGATCTGCCCGACCTGCTGCGCGTGCTGGGTGACCTTGCCCGCGGCGGCCGAACCGGCCGGATCCGTCCATGCGGCGGTCACGCCCTGCCCGATCCGGCCCAGTTTGGTGCCGGTCGCGGCGATCTTCTCGCCGGTCTGTGCCCAGGCGAGCCCGAGTTGCCAGGCGGTGTCCTCGCTGTCCTTCGGCCATCCGTCGTAGACCTGCTTGGCGGCCAGGTACAGCGGATCGGTGGGTTCGGCGACCGGCATTGCACTCCCCCTCAGTGGTGCGGCAACGTGAACGATGACGCCGCGAGGTTGTCCATCCGCACGTAGTCGGCAATGGACTGCTTGCCTGCCTCGACGAGCTTCAGCCCGGTCCGGACGAGCTGCTGGACCTTCTGGTCCACCGAGGTCACCGCCGGGCGGTACGCGGCGGTGAAAGCCTGTCCGAGCAGACCGTCGCCCAGCTGCCCGCCGAGACTGTCGAGCTGCCCGCGTGCACCGGACCAGGCCTGCTGCAGGTCGGTGTCCGCGGCGGCGAGCGAACTCATCGCGCCCGTCGCGGCGTCGGTGTCCATCTGCATGCCGTCGGTCATCTAGCCCTCCTGCCGGATGAGCCGGTCCAGCTCGGCGAACGCCGGACCGAAGAACGGGTCGGAAGCACCGGATGCCAGCACGGGTGCGGCCACGTCCCGGGCACGCGCCCCGGCCGATTCGGCTGCCACGCGGACGGCCTCGACGATGTCCGCGGCCAGTGCCGCGGCATCCCGGTTCCGGTAAATGCGCGGATCGAGCCACAGCGACCGCAACTGTCCCTGCGCGCCCACGCTCACCTCGACCATTCCGTCCGGCGACTCGGCGCGCTCTGCCAGCTCGGCCAGTTCGGCCCGTACCCGGCGGATCCGGT
This sequence comes from Amycolatopsis ultiminotia, assembly GCF_039536925.1. Classification (NCBI taxonomy): domain Bacteria; kingdom Bacillati; phylum Actinomycetota; class Actinomycetes; order Pseudonocardiales; family Pseudonocardiaceae; genus Amycolatopsis; species Amycolatopsis ultiminotia. The sequence goes on from NZ_BAAAZN010000028.1 coordinate 49,391, forward strand.
CGGCATCGGTCATGCCGTCAGTTTCGCCGCCGGAACGCCGCCACAGACCCGTCTGGCAGCTAGCTGCCGACCACGATCACCACCACCGGCGCACCGCGCTAGGGCCTGTCCGCAAAACGAGTGTGGTGGTCTGCGCTTATTTTGGGTCGTGGTGCGCAGGCATGAGCTGGCCGATGAGCAGTGGCAGGTGATCGAGCCGTTTCTGCCGGTGGGGGGCGAAGGGGCGTCCGTGCGTGGATGACCGCCGGGTGCTCGACGGGATGCTGGTCAAGGCCGAGACCGGTGTCGTCCCAAGCACTTTCCCGCCACCACTCGCTACCCGCTACCCGCTACCCGCAGCATGATCGGCCCTGCCACCCCGCTCCTCCGGTGTTGAGGACACGCGCCAGCCGGGCAAGTCGTCGAGCGCGACCAGGTCGGTCGGCACCAGTGTCGTGGACAGCACCGGCTCACGCAGCAGGTTGTCGGTGAGCGCGTTGCCGACCGGCTCGCCGACTTCGGTATCGCCGGCCGAGCACCACCAGCACCTGATGCTCTTCGGGAGTCAGGCGCCGGCGTTTGCGCGGCTGGGTTTCCGCGCCGTGCTGCGCCGCGGGCTGCCCGGTTCCGCCTCGCCACCGATCGGCAGGCCGAGATACCAGTTCTGCAGGTCGAACACGTCGGCCGGATGGGTACCGCCGGTCCGGCCCGCCGCCAATGCGGCGGTCCCGGGCCCGCGCACCAGGCCCGCCGCGAGCACCACGGCCGTACCCCCGGACAAGACTCGCCGCAGGTCCAGGTGTTCCCTCCTCGGTTCCGGCAGTGCGGTTTCCGGTGCTGTCCCACCGTCGAGGTGGGACCGGTCCCATCCCCCCTTAGCTAGCCCGGGACAGGGAGCAGGCTGCGGAGCTCGAACACGGCGCGCAGCCGGGTGCGCAACGGTGCACCGGCCAGTCCCTTGCGGATCGCCCGCACCGCGGTCCAGGCCTGCGAAACCGTGCCCTCGTCCACCGCCGCACCGGACCACAGCGCCACATCAACCTGACGCGCCAGCCACTCCAGCCCTTCCGCGACCGATCTATCCACTGTGGACGGAAGAATGCCGGTCAGGTCTCGTACGGTCGCCCCGGGTGGCACGACGATTCCCCGTGCCCGCAACAGGTCTCTCGCTTCTCGCCACGCCGCGACCACCGCGTCCGCGCCGGTCCGCCTGCGCCGCCGGGCGGTGCGGAGCACCCGGAGCACCGGGATCGCGGCCACCGCCAGCACCACCAGCGCAAGCACCCCGGCCAGCACCCACACCGGCGGGAACGGCAGCCGGGAACCCGCGGACCCCGAATCGTCCGCGGCCGGATCGTCCTTCGGCACGTCCGGATCGTGCAGCTGCGGTGGTGGCGGCAACGCCGCCCTCGCCTGCGCGGTGACCTGTGCCAGCTGGCCCGCGGCCTGACCGGAACCGCTCGCCGCGGTGCCGGTCGGATCCAGTGGCACCCAGCCCGCACCGGCAACGGCCACCTCCGGCCAGGCCAGCACGTCTCCATTGTGGACGGTCCCGGAAGCCCCGCCGGTGGCCCGGAAGCCGACCGCGAGCCGGGCCGGGATGCCGGTGACCCGTGCCAGTGCGACGTACGCCGCGGCGAACTGCTCACTGGTGCCTGCCTTGGCGCCGAACAGGAACGTGCGCAGCTGCGCCCAGCCACTGCCGGTCGGCAGCTTCGGACCGTTCGCGAGCCGGTAGTTCTCGCTGAGATAGCGCTCCAGCTGCAGCGCGGAGCGGAACGAGGGACGCAATCCGCCGGTCGCCTTCCTGGCCAGGTCCGCCACCCCGGCCGGAACCTGGCCGAGGCCACCGGTCACCGCGTGCGGATCGATCCCGGCGTCCACCAGTGCATCGGGGACGCTGGGCTCCCGCCAGCCGAGGTCGTAGCTGAGCGGGCCGGTGCGGTCGGGCAGCAGGAGCACGCCGGTGCCGGGGTCGACCAGCGGCGCGACACCGGTCACCGAGGCCGGTTCGGGCTGGCTCGGCAACCAGGGTCCCTCGGTCGAGGCGGGAACGGTGATCCGCGCGTGCTGCGCGGCGTCGCCGAGCGTCGCGCCGAGCCGCCGGTAACCGTCGTCGGATCGCCAGGTGACCCCGTCGAAGTCGTCGAGCACGGCCAGCCGCCAACGATCGATCGGGGTGGCACCGGAGTAGCTGAACACCGGCGTGGCCGGATGCGCGAGCCGGTCCGCGATCTGGTCGAGCGGATCGTCGACGCGCATCGGCGGCAGCGGTGCGGCCTCGTGCTGGATCGCCATCGGCGGCTGTGCACCCTGATCGATCGCCGTGATACCCACGGAAACCGCCACCGCCAGCACCGCCATCGGGACCAGCAGCACCGGACGGCTGCCATGGCGCCGGGTCACCATCAGCAGCGCACCGGCCACGACGACGTAAGCCAGCCCGGCAGCCGTCGCCACCACGCCGGACAACGCGACGTACGCCTGGCTCAGCCCGGCGACCGCGAGCCCCGGCAGCAACGCGACGGCCGGACGGCGCAGCAATTCCACGCCCAGCACCGAAGCGAAGAGCACGGCCAGCGGAACGAACAGCAGCAGTTCCGGGTCCGGGCGCGCGGGCCAGGTCGACTGCAGGGTCAGCTGCCAGGACTGGGTGACGCCGTCAAGCAGGCCGCCCAGCAGCTGCGGACCCGGTAGCGCGGGCCCGAACTCGAGTTCGCCCAGTGCCAGCAGGCCGACGACGAGGGCGAGCACCGGTCGCCACGGCGCGAGCGCGCTCACCTTCGCGCACAGTTCGGCGACCGCGAAACACGCCACCAGCACCACCGCGATCGGGAGCGCGAGCGGTCCGGCGCCGAACACCGGTGCGAACAGCAGACCGGTCAGGCCCGCGGCGAGCAACACCAGTGCGGCCGCCGACCGCCTGGTCCATTGTGGACTCATCGGGAAATCGCGTTCCAGCGCCGGGCCGCCTCGGCGGCGTCGGAAACCTGGAGCACCGTCGCACCCGGAATTCCAGTCGCCTGGCCGGTTTCACCGAGCCCGAACACGACGACCGGCGAGTACCGGCCGCGCAGCGCGGCCAGCGCAGCCCGGTCCGCGGGGCCGGCGCCGGCGGTGACCACGGCCAGCCCGCCGACCCCGGAACGGATCAGCTCGTCGGGGATCAGCGCGGCGTCCCCGGAGGAGTCCACCTCGCACAGCGCGTCGAGCAGCCGCCGCAACGCCACGGTGCCGCCGCCGGTGTCCACGTCGAGCCCGCCGGGGGTGACCAGCCGCACCGGCTGGTCCGCCCCGGCCGCCGACGCGACCAGCGAGGCGGCGAGGTCCACCGCCTCCTCCAGCAACGCACCGGTCAACCGGCTGTCCAGCAAGGTGGTGAACCGCGGCTGGTCGGGATCGACGTAATCGCGGACCATCAGCTTCCCGGTTCGCGCGGTCGCTTTCCAGTGCAGGTGCCGGACTTCGTCGCCGGGCACGTATTCGCGAACCTCACGCAGGTCGAACGAACCACGCAGGCGTTCGTCGACCGCCGCGCCCTCGTGGTGGTGCCGCGGCCGCCCGCCCGCAGGCACGCGCATCACGTGCAGCTGCGGATACACCCACAATGTCGCGGTTTGCCCGGTGGTGAGCCGCCGGTGGCCGAGGCCGAGCGGATCACCGCGGTCGAGCGTGAGCGGGCCGACCTGGTGCCTGCCGCGCCGCGTCGTGGGCAGTTCGTAGTGGTGCACGGCCTCGGCGCTGGGCGCCAGCGCTCGCACGCGGACGGTCTGCGTGGCCGAGCCGATCCGGTCGCCTGCGCTGAACGCGGCCTGGCGGCGGCCGGTCGGATTGTGCACGCGCAGCCGGGCGAACGCCGGACGGCCGCGCTCCACCCGGTCCGGATAAACCTCGCGGGTCACCGCGACCCGCGGCCGCCGCCCGGTCACCGCGATCGCGGAGACGAGCGCGCCTGCCCCGGCGCCGGCAATCGCGAGGAACAGCGGATAGCCGGCGATCTGGCCGAGGACGAAGAGGACGATCGTGGCCACCAGTATCCCGATGCCCCGCCCGGTCGGCCGGACCATCAAGCCCTCGCCCCGCTCGCGGCAGGCGCCGGGGTCGCGTCGAGCACTTCGTCCACGACGCTTGCCGGGCTCCGATCGTGCAGTTCCGCGTCGGTGGTGAGGATCAGCCGGTGCGCGAGTACCGGATGCGCGACCTCCTTGACGTCGTCCGGGGTCACGAACGCACGGCCGTAAGTGGCCGCCAGCCCTTGCGCAGCACGGATCAACGCGATACTGCCCCGCGGGCTGGCGCCGTAGCGCAGTGCCGCGTGCTCGCGCGTGGCAGCGGCCAGCCGGGCGGCGTACTCGCAGACCGCGCGGTCGACGTGCGCCGAGCGGACCTGGTCGATGGTGTGCTGCAGGGTCGGCAGATCGACCACCGGCGACAGTTCGTCCGGGCCGACCCCGGCGCATTCGCCCATGATCACCATGACCTCGCTGGCCAGATCGGGGTAGCCGACCTCGAGCCGCATCAGGAAGCGGTCCAGCTGGGCCTCGGGCAGCCGGTAGGTACCTGCCATCTCGATCGGGTTCTGCGTGGCGACGACGAGGAACGGCCGCGGCACCTCGTGCCGCACCGCATCCACCGTCACCGTCCGCTCCGCCATCACCTCCAGCAGTGCGGACTGGGTTTTCGGGGTACCGCGGTTGATCTCGTCCGCAACCACGATGTTCGCGAAGATCCCGCCGGGGTGGAACTCGAACCGCTCGGCATGCTGGTGGTAGACCGGCACCCCGGTGATGTCGCCCGGCAGCAGGTCCGGGGTGAACTGGATGCGGTTCCACGAACCGCCGATACTGCGCGCAATGCAGCGGGCCAGCGTCGTCTTGCCGACGCCGGGCACGTCCTCCACGAGCAGATGCCCCTCGGCGAACAACGCGGCGATCGCGAGCCGCACCACCTGTGGTTTGCCCCGCAGGACACTGTGGACGTTCGCCGCGATGCGCTCGTAGCCGGTACCGGGCGGAAGTGCTTGGGTCATCTGCTCATTCCCAGACGATGTGGTTGGACTGCTTGCTGGTGCCGTCCGATGCGGTGACGGTGACCCAGATTTCCTGACCGGGCTGGTCGTAGTCGAGGTCGGTGTAAGTAACCGAACCGTTGGCGTCGGTCTTCGTGTTCTCGGTCCTGACATTGCCGGTGGTGTCCGAGCTGAGCCGGATCGAGACGGTGCTGTTCGGCGGGAAGCCGGAGACCGTCACGTTGACGCGTGCGCAGTTCTCGTGGCAGCTGTCGGTCTCGGTCGACGAGCCCTGGCTGATCTCCACGCTCTGCGCCGGGATCGTGATGGACTTCGAGCCGGCGGCACCGTTCACCGTTTTCCCGTCGGGTGTCTTGGTCACCGCACGCACGGTGAAGGTGTAGGTCTTCCCCGCGCTCAGCCCGCGGTAGGACGCGCCGGTCCCGGAAACGTCCTGAGTGGACAGTCCGGTGCCGGAAACCTGGTAGTGCACCAGCGATCCGCCGCCGAGGTCCGGCTGACTCCAGGACAGCGACACATCGTTGCCGTCGCGGCTCGCGGTCAGCGCCGGCGCGGACGCCGCCGCAGCCGGGGTGGCCGAGGCCGACGCACCCGGCCCGGTACCCGCCTTGTTCACCGCGACCACCGTGAAGGTGTAGCGGGTTCCGTTGGTGAGCCCGGAAATACTGGCCCGGCGAGTGCCGCCGCCGACCGTCTTCGAACCGCCCGCCCAGCTGATCCGGTAGGAGGTCACGGTGGCGCGGTTGCTCGCCGCAGCACCCCAGCTGAGCGTGGCCGATCCGGAATCGCCGGTGGCCGACACGTTCGACGGTGCACCGGGCGGGCTCGCCGGCACCGCGGGCGGCGAAGACGGCGGGGGCTTCGGCGGCGGTTTCTGGCTCGGTGTCCTGGGATCGTGCTTGTTGTCGTTGCCTGCACCCGGATCCGGCACCGGCTGCCCGGTGCCGCGCTGCTCGGCCGGTGGCAGCACGTTCGGCTGCGGCGGGGCAGGCTGGTCCGGCGCCGGCTGGTCCGGTTTCCCGTTCGGCGGCGGGACCACCGGGACGTCGGTGACCTTGCCGTCCTTGCCGACCACCAGCACGTGCGTGCCCTGTCCGCCGTCGACGTAGACGCGGGAGTCCTCGCCGCGGGTCAGCCGCGAAGTGCCGGAGCCGGGCGGAATCGGCTTGGCGTCGGACTGTTTGCCGGTGCTGTCGAAGGTGAGCAGCGTGCCGGAGGTGCGGTCGACGAGCGCGACGACCGAACCACCCGCCACCGGCCCGTCGTACTGCCCGGCGGGCAGCGGCACGGTGACCGGCTTGGCCGCCTTCGGCGACGGATCGACCAGGTAGAGCCGATTCGCCTGCGGATCGAGCAGCGGCACCCGTCCGGAGACGTCGTTCGCCGCGGTGCGCAGATCCTTCGCCGCGGGCAGGCCCATCGGCACGGCGTCGCCGAGACCGCCGCCCTCGACGCTGCGCACGGTCCCGTCGGTGGTGTCGACGAAATGCGGTCTGTCGCCGACCAGGGTGAGCTCGCCGGTATGCCCCGGCGGCAGCACGACCGGACACGAGGAGACGCGATCCGCGCCCCGGTCGAGCCGGCACACCAGGCCCGAGCCGGTGCGCAGCAGCCAGAGCGTGCCGTCCGCGGTGGCGACCGGATCGCCGACCGGGCCACCCGCGGACATCGTCGCCGACGGATCGCCGAGCCGCACGATCTGCCCGGCCTGGCGGTACACCAGATACGGCCCGCCCGCGGTCTCGACCCCGACCGGGATTTCGCCGGACGGCGGCCGCACCGAGGGCCCGGCGCTCAGATCCGATTTGCCGAACCGGGTGATCCGCTGGTCACCGACCACGTACCCGCTGGTGTCGCCCTGCACGACCTGACTGTCCTGATCCCCCGGCACCGGAGCCTGCGCGTCGATGGACGAGGTCCCGCCGTCGAGGTGGAAGGCCGCCTGCAGCACCGAGTTGTAGACCCAGTGCCCGCCGGGCACCACCCGCATACCGGGCATCGGCTTTGCCGCCCCGGTGATCGCGGCGACCAGTGCCGCGGCGGCGATCACCACGATCGCCACCACCGGCAGCCTGCCGCGCCACGATCCGTTGCGCCGAGTGCTCTCGCTCACAGCGACGGAGACTAGCCGAACGATCGGGGACGGGTCCCGAGGTTGGCCACAAGGGGCCATCCGGCACCGGGAACGCCCGATATCCGGCCCGATCCGCCCGTTTCCCGGACAGCGGCGGATCTTCGGCTCGGCACGGCGGGGTCAGGTCCGGCCCGGGTCCGCGGGCAGGGTCAGGTCGAAGATCGCCCCGCCCTCCTCGGCGTTGTACACCGCCAGCGCGCCGCCGTGGGCTTGCGCGACCCACCGCACGATCGACAGTCCGAGGCCGGTCGAACCGCTTCCGCTGGTGAACCGGTCGAGCGTGCCGTCCGCGACCGCGTTCTCCACCCCGGGACCGTGGTCGGCGACGATGACCCGCCCGCCGGCGACGGTGATGTGCACGATCGCAGGCTGCCCCGGCTGACGGCCGTAGCGCACGGCGTTGTCCAGCAGGTTCCCGATCGCCCGCTGCACCAGCCCCGGATCGACGTGCACCAGTGACGGCGCGGCGGTCACTGTCACGCTGGCGCCGTCGGCCGGGGTGTCGTCGACGAGTGCGGTCACCAGCTGGTCCAGCCAGACCGGCTGGATGGCCAGTTCGTCCACCCCCGCGGCGAGCCGGGCACGCACCAGCAGGCTGTCGATGATCCCGCCCATCCGCGCAGCCAGTCCGACGGTGCGGGGCAACAGCTCGGTGGTCTGCTCCGGATGCCGCAGCGTCGTCTCGGCCAGCGCACGCAGTGCGGCGACCGGGGTACGCAGATCGTGCGCGGTCTCGGCGAGCAGGACCTCCTGCTGTTCCAGTGCCGTCACCGCAGGCCGGATCGCCCGGCCCGCGATGAAGTGCCCGGCCAGCCCCAGCCCGCCGATGAGCACCAGGCAGCCGCCGAACACCAGCAGGGTGTAGCGCAGGTGGTCGTCGTAGGTGGGCTGGGCGTCGGTGACCGCGACGACCGCGCCGATGAACTGGCCGGATTTGCTGCGCACCGGTTCGGCACGCATCCGCAGCCGCCGGTCGTCGCGATCACGGAACTGCCCGTACTCGATGCGCCCGGTGCGGGCCGCCTCGTCCGCGTAACCGCCGAGCACCGGGAGGTCCACCTGCACGCACTGCTGGGCACTCGAATACGCCGGGAACCGGCCGGAAGCACCCGGCAGCACGTAGAACTGCGGGCACTGGTCGTTGAGCTCGTCGCTGGAGACGAAGCCGGTGACCAGTGTCGCGTTGGTGGCGTCGTACTGCAGCAGCCGGGCGACCACTGCGGTCACCCGCTGCAGGTCGGCGTCGAGCTGCCGGGCACCCTGCTGGTCGTCGTCGTTGATCAGCAGCCAGGCCAACGCGATCAGGCCGATCGCGTTGATGCCGGTGAAGACGAGCGTGAGCAGCCGGCGCAGGCCGCGCAGCCGCTCGGCGGCGGTCCGCTGCTTCACGACGCCGGGTCCGCGAAGCCGAGGCGGTAGCCGTGCCCGCGCACGGCGTGGATCAGGTTCGGCTCCCGCAGCTTGCGCCGCAGCCGTTTCACCACGGCGTCGACCACATTGGACATCGGGTCCGCGCTCTCGTCCCAGCAGTGCTCGATCAGGTCACTGCGGGAAACGGCCTGCTCCGGGTGCACGGCCAGGTACTCCAGCACGGAGAACTCCCTCCCGGACAGGGTGAGCAGCACGCCGGCGCGCCGGGTTTCGCGGCGGGCGCAGTCGATTTCGAGGTCCGCGAACCGCAGCACCGGCGGACGGCTGCCACCCGGCCGGCACAGCGAGCGCACCCGTGCGGTCAGCTCCGCCATCGAGAACGGCTTGACCACATAGTCGTCGCCGCCGTGGGTGAACCCGTCGACCCGGTCGGCCGCCCGGTCCCGAGCGGTCAGGAACAGCACTCGCGCGTTCCACCCGGCCAGCCGGCGCCGACGCACGTAGTCGAGCGCGTCACCGTCGGGCAACATCCGGTCCAGCACCACGCAGCCGAAGTCGGACCTTCGCAGCTCGGCGTCGGTCCCGGCCAGGTCCGCGGCCTCGACGACGGCGAAGCCGCCCGCGGTCAGCTCTGCCTGCACCGCCGTCCGCAGGTTCTCGTCGTCCTCGACGAGCAGTACTCGCACCGGCTGGCTCATGTCATCGAAACCTCATCTTCGGGGTGGTCCTATTCCACTCACGGTGGATCCACCGGCGGCGACGAGGAGGTGGCTGAGTGATCTTCCCCGGATCGGACCAAGCGGAGTGCCCGTACCCTAGCGCGCTAGCCCGGCTGAATCACCCGTTCACGGTGACGTGGCCACAAGCGGCCATCTCCGGCTCGGAGGTGCACTGTGGACGGTCGTGAGCAGGCAGTGCCGGCCTGGGCCGGCCCGGCCCGGCCGGACCAGGCGCCGCGAGCGGCGGGCGCTCCGGTGCTCGTCGTCTCGGCGGCGGCCACCGCAGCCCCGGCATACGTCCGGACGCCCGCACCACCGGCCACTTTCGCGGCAGCGGCACCGGCGCCCGCCCTGCCCCGCGCGGTGCCTCCGCCACCGCGTCCGGTACCTCCGCGACCCGCCCCGGCCCCGGTGGCGCAACGCCGTCCGGTCCCGCCTGCCGCACGGATCGAGCTGCCGCAGGTCGTCTGCTGGCAGCTGTCCGTGGTGACCGTGCTGGCGACGCTGGACCGGCCGTGGCCGGTGCTCACCGCGGCCTCGGCTGCCGCGGTGATTCTGCTGGCGCTGACCACGATCCGGGTCCGCGGCAAGTGGCTGTACGAACTCGCCGGCCTCGGCTGCCGCTTCCTGCTTCGCCGCCGCAGGCACGACCTCCCGGATTCGACGGCGAAGGCAACCGCGCTGATCGGGCTACTGCTGCCCGGTTCCACCGTGCGGCCGCTGGAAACCGCACAGGGCACCACGGCGGCGATCAGCCACGCACACGGCCTGACCGCGCTGCTCGCCCCGGACCGACCGGTCGACCCGCGGACCTTCCCTTCGCCGGCCGCACTGCTGCCGCCCTCGAACGACGAGGACCCCGGGTTCGCCGTGCAGGTGGCCTTCCACGCCGGAACGCGGCCGGACTCGCCTGCCCGGATGTGGCTGGCCGCAGGCGCGATCCGCTCCGCGGACGTACCGGGCGACGACGAACTGGAACTCGCGCTGCGCAACGCACTGCGGCGGATCCGGCGGGCACTGGGCCGCGCCGGAATGCCCGCGGGCCCGCCTGCCGAGGACTCGGTTTCCGCCGCACTCACCGCGTTGTCGCACGTGAGCGGTGGCCGCAACGAACTACGGGAGGACTGGCGGTTCTGGCGTACCGGCCCGGTTTCCCAGTCCTGCTTCACCCTCGAGGGCTGGGCCGCGCTGGCCGAGCCGACGGCCGCCGCACTCACCGTCCGGCTGCTCACCCCGGTCGCCGGGGTCGCGGTGTCGCTCACCCTCGCCGCCAGGACCGGCGGCGAACGGTCCGCGGTGCTGCGGCTCGCGGCCACCACCGAAGCGGCGGTCGACGCGACCGCCGCCCGGCTCACCCAGCTCCTCGTCCCTGCCGGTATCCGGCTGTCCCGCCACGACGGCGGTCACTTCCCCGCGGTGGCCGCGTCGCTCCCGATCGGAGGTTTTCCGCGATGACCCTCGCATTCGACCAGCCCCGCCCGCTTTCGGGCACCCCGGCAGGCGCGGTCGCCGACCTGCTCTCCCGTGCGTCGTTCGAGGTGCTCGTGATGAGCACGCAATCCTCGTTCGGGCCTGACCCGATCGGCCTGGTACACCCTGGTGATCACGCCAACCTGCGCCGCGGAGTGCGCTACCGCGTGCTCGCACCGGACGCCGCACGGACCGCGCCGCGGCTGTCCACCCGGGTCGCCGAGCTGACCCTCGCCGGTGCCTCGACCCGGACCGTGCCGCGGGTTCCGCTGGACGCGCTGGTCGTCGACGGCACGGCGGTCGTACTGCCGGCCGGGGTCACCGGCGCGGCCGCGTTCCACCTGCCCGGCGTCGTGACGTCGGTGGTGGAGCTGTTCGAGCGGGTCTGGCCGACCGCCGTGCCGCTGCAGACGCCTGCCACCGAGAGCGCCGACAGCGACCAGCGGGAACGCGAACTGCTGAAACTTCTTTCCGCGGGTTACACGGACGCGGCGGCCGCCGTGAAGCTCGGCATTTCGGTGCGCACGGTCCGGCGGACGGTGGCCGACGTGATGAACCGGCTCGGTGCGCGCAGCCGTTTCCAGGCCGGGGCGAAGGCCGCCGACCGTGGCTGGCTGAACGAGCGGGCGGGCTGATGACCGCAGCGGCCGCCCGGACCCTGCTGGTGGCACCCGGTCAGCAGGGTGCCTACGCGACGATCGGCGAGGCAGTGCAGGCCGCCCCGGACGGCGCCACGATCTCCGTCGCGAACGGCAGCTACGAGGAGACGTTCGAACTCGTCGGACGACGGCTGACGCTGCGTGCCGCGGCCGGCGCGAAGGTCCGGCTCGACGGCACCGGTGCAGACTGGGCGACCCTGCGCGTCCGCGCGGGTTTCCTTGCCCTGCAGGGGATCGAAGTCGCCGCCTGGGGCACCGCGGTGCACGCCGAAGACGCCGAGCTGATCCTGGAACGCTGCACCCTGACCGCGAACGGCGGTCCGGCGGTGAGCGTGCGCGGCTGCCGCCGGTTCACCCTCGGCCGCTGCACGATCAGCGGAGCCGAACAAGGCGTGGTCGCGGAAAGCTCGTCCGGACGGATCGAAAACTGCGAAATCCGCGACATCACCGGCGACGGCCTGGTGCTCGGACTCGGCGCCGATCCGACGGTGGCCGGCTGCACCATCGCCGGCTGCGGGTACCGCGGCATGTACCTCTACCAGTACGCGCGCCCGGTGGTCGAAGGCTGCGACGTATCCCGCACGTCCGGCCCCGGCATCGCGGTCGCCCACCGGAGCGTGCCGACCATCCGGCGCACCACCGTGCACGACGTGACCGGCGCCGGGATCTCCTTCGGCGCGGACTGCGGTGGGCTGGTCGAGGCGTGCCGGCTGGAGAACACCGCGGAGCCCTCGATCGATCTCGCCGACGGCGCGACACCGACGATCGCCGAACCCGCGACGACCGAGGCCGTCGCGGGCCTGGACGGATTGCTTGCCGAACTGGACGGAATGGTCGGCCTGCACGGAGTCAAGGCCGAGGTACGGGCGGTCGTGGACGAGATACAGGTCGACGAATGGCGCCGGAACGCCGGACTTGCCGTCGGCGCGGTGAGCCACCACCTGATCTTCACCGGTGCCCCGGGTACCGGTAAGACGACCGTCGCACGGACCTACGGAAGCCTGTTGCGGGAACTCGGTGTGCTCACCGGCGGGCAGTTCCGCGAGGTGTCCCGGCGCGATCTGGTCGGGCAGTACATCGGCCACACCGCGGAAAAGACGTCCGTGGTCTTCGAAGAATGTCTCGGCGGGGTGCTGTTCATCGACGAGGCCTACACGCTGTCCCGGCAGACCGGCGGCGGCGACTTCGGCCAGGAGGCGATCGACACCCTGGTCAAGCTGATGGAGGACCATCGGGACGAGGTGGCGGTGATCGTCGCCGGGTACACCGGCGAGATGGCCGGGTTCCTCGCCGCGAACCCCGGGCTCGCGTCCCGGTTCGCGAAGACCATCGAGTTCGAGGACTACACGCCGGAGGATCTGCTGCAGATCGTCCGGCGGATGGCCGAGTACGGCGACTACACGCTCACCCCGGACACCGAACCGGTGCTGCTGAGCCATTTCGCCCGGATCGCGGCGCTGCCGGGATTCGGCAACGCCCGCGACGCGCGGCGGTCGTTCGAGGGTGCACGCAAGGCGCAGTCGCAACGGCTGCGCGGCCTCGGCCGGATCCCGGAGACGAGCGAACTGCGCACGTTGACCGCGGCTGACCTGCTCGCCGCCACCTCGTGACCCGTGCACGCTACGCTCGGTGGCTGTGCGGGTACTTCTCACCGAGGACGACGCCGATCTGCTGCTCGCCGTGAGCACGTCGCTGCGAGGTGCCCTGCTCGCCGTCGACACCGCGACCGATCTGGCGGCGGCCGATCTGGCGCTGTCGGTCAACGCCTACGACTGCGCGGTCTTCGACCGGATGCTGCCCGACGGCGACGCGCTCGACCACGTGGGCCGCCGCCGCTCGGCCTGGCTGGTGCCGGTCCCGGTGCTGTTCCTGACCGCGCTCAGCACTCCGGCCGATGTGGTGGCCGGACTCGGCGTCGGCGACGACTACCTGGCCAAGCCGTTCGAGATGGCCGAACTGATCGGCAGGGTGCTGAGCCTGTGCCGGCGGGCACCGGCGCCGTCCGCCCCGGCCGTGCTGCACTGCGGGGATCTGGAACTCGACGCCGGCCGCCGCGAGGTCCGCCGCGCGGGCGTGCTGCTCACCCTGACCCGCACCGAATTCACCGTGCTGAAACTGCTGCTGGAACACCATCCGGCACCGGTCGGGCACCGCCTGCTGCTCCGGCACGGCTGGGACGAGATGGCCAACCCGTCGTCCAACGTGCTGCCGGTGCTGATCCGGCAACTGCGCAGCAAACTCCGTAACCCGCCGATGATCGAGAACGTCCGGGGAATCGGCTACCGGATCACCGCGGGCGAAGGACCACGCGGAAGGTGAAAAGCGGCGTAGCCGGATCGAGCTGACCGCCGCCGCCAGACCGTTGATCAAGGTTTTCATCGGGATTTCATCGCTGCCCCCTACGGTCCGCAGCGGACCGGTGACCTGCCGGCGACACGGGCTGAAGGTGGGGGTATGACCGACGGGGGAACGGTGGTCGACGCGGCGTCGGCCGGAGTCGAGGGGCTGGCCGACGCCGCGTTGAGCGGTCTGGGGCAGGCCGGTCCGGTCGGCGATCTGGCGCGGCCGGTGGTGGGCGCACTGCGCAACGTGTGGGAGGGCTACTTCGGCGCCCCGGTGCCACCCGGGGGCACCAACTGGAACGCCTACACCCACGAACAGCTGTACCAGATGCTGTGGGACAGCGCCGATGTCGGCGACGTGAGCACGGTCGCCGCGGAATGGCACCGGCACGGCTCGGAAATGCACACGCAGTCCGACACCCTGCGTGCCGAACAGGGCTCCATGCGGGAAAGCTGGAGCGGACCGGCCGCCGAACAGGCCTCCGGGCGGCTCGGCTCGATGGGTGCGCGCAGCACCGGCATCGGCGAACGCGCGACCACCGTCGGGCACGCCACCCAGCAGGCCGGCGACGCACTCGCCACCGCCCGCAACAGCATGCCGAAACCACCGGGCGACCCGACCGGATCCGCAGTCGGCGCGGCCGCCGCCGGGGCCGGTGCGGGTGCGGTGATCGGCGGGGTGCTCGGCGCCGGAGCAGGCGGCATCGGTGCCGCACCCGGCGCGTTGATGGGTGCCGCAATCGGCGCCGTCGCGGGTGGCGGGGCCAGCCTGTTCGTCTCGAACGTCGCGGCGGCCGAGCAAAAAGCCGAAGCGGTGCACGTGATGGAGCGCTACGAAGCCAACCTCCGGGACAGTTCGCACGCGATCAATTCCGCCCCAGGCGGTTCTGCCACCAGCGGGGCCGACGAATCGACCACCGCGTCGAGCTACGCCGGTCCGGTCGGCGGCGTGGCAGGCGGTGGTGCGGCAGGCGGTGCCTCGTGGTCGGCGCTGACCACGGCCGCACCGGTCGAATCCGGGCTGTCCGCCGGACTGCGGTCCACGCTGGGCATGCAAGGCGCGATGCTGGCCCGCAATGCGGCGATGGCCGAGATGGCCGCGGCCCGAGCGGCAGGCGGCAACGGCATGCTCCCCGGTTCCGGCGCCCGCGCGCACGAGGAGGAGGAAGAGGTGCACCAGAACAAGATGCCGGTGCTCGACCAGCCGGTCCTCTCCCCCGACGAACTGACCAGCAGCCCGGTGATCGGACTGTGAACGACGGGAGCATCCGATGACCGGGCACGAGGTCACTCCGCACGCACTGTCCCGGCAGGCAGCCGCGCTGGCCAGGCTCGGCGAGCACACCGGGGGTCTCGCCGATTCGGCCGGCCGGCTGGCCGGGCGGCTGCCCCGGCTCGGCACCGCACCGCCTGCACTGCACCTGGCCCAGCAGTTGCGTGCGGCAGCCGGGGAGGCCGGCCTCACCGGCGAAATCGGTGCCGCGAAAACCGAAATCACCGGATTCCACGAGGCGTTGCGGACCGGTGCGCAGCGGTACCAGGAGCACGAGGCCGAGCTGGAGGAGAAGTTCCAGCGCCTGCAACGGTCCGGCGAATGACCAGCACCCTTGCCCCAGCCGTGCACTTCGGGCTCGTCGAGGCCGATCTGCTGGCCGCGCACGCGGGCGCGAGCTGGCCGTTTCCGCTGCGGGTCCCCGCGTTCGGCCGGATCGAGGGCGAACGCGAGATCCTCTTCGGCGTGGCCGGGCAGGCACTCCAGGCCCGCGACCTCGCCGACGACGCCGGTCCGGCCGGACCGGCGGCCGAGGTCGTGACCGCGCTGCGCGAACGCCGTGGTGTGGTCGACCTGGTGCACACCGGTGAGCACGGCACGGTGGCCGTCGCCGCGCTCGTGTACCGGCAGTCTGCGCTGATCTGCCGGCAGGTCCTCGACCACGATCCGGCCGGCACAGTGGCCGTGCAGCAGATACCGGACACCGGACTGGCCGAGGCGCTGCTGGCGGAAATCCCGCAGACCGACGGTGCCCGCGCGTTGCCGATCACGGTGCCCGCGGGCGCGGTCGACGCGGCGATGGCGCTCACCGAGGACGAGGACGAGGACGACACCTCTCGCGTCCGGCGGCTGCGTGATCTGGTCCAGGACCACGGCGGTGATCCGGCGGTGCTGGACCACCTCGTCGGCCTGCTGGTGCCGGTTTCCGGGCACGGCCAGCTCGGCGCGACCCGCGACGGGCACACCCGGACCGGACCTGAACTGTCCTGGGTGGACGGTCCACGCGGCAGGGTCCGGGTGAACCGGCCGGGCGACGGCTGGCTGAGCGTGAACTCGCTCCGCCGCACCGATCTGCGGTTCACCCTCGGCGAACTGGCGACGATCGCCCGGCGGCCGCGCTGAGCGCCACCGAACGACTGCTCGCCCGATCTGAAAGGAGTGCCATGCGCACCGATCCCGTCGACCCGGAGCAGTGGCTGGCCGGGTACGACCGCACGCTGGCCCGCGCCGCGGCGAACGCACGAGCGGCAAGCGAGAGCCTGCGCAACACCGGCGGGCGCGCGACATCCCCGCGTGGCGAAGTGGAAGTCGAGGTGGGCCCTAGCGGCGCACTGACCGGGCTGCGGCTCAGCCCGGCCGCCCGCGCGCTCGAGGCCGAAGCGCTGGCGCAGCTCATCCTCGGCACCGTGCAGGACGCGCACCGCGAAGCGGCCGCACAGGTCGTGGACATCATGACCGACTACGTCGGCGAAGGTCCGGCGCTGGAGCTCGTGCGGGACAACCTCCCGGTCGATCCGGGCGCCGCGCCCACGCGCCGCGACGACGACTACTTCGCCAACCCGCCGGGGGTCATCGGATGAGCGGCGAGTTCGACGTCGATCCGGCCCAGCTGCGCAGGCATTCGGCCACCGTCGGCGCACTGGCCGACCGGCTCTCCGTGGTGTCCCGCACCGGTCCTGGCGAACTCGGCGACCAGGCACTCGGCACGTTCGCGCAGTTCCTCACCGCCGGTTTGCACAGCGCCGCCGGAAAGGTGGGTGCCGCGATGCAGCACGCGTCGTCCACTGTGCACACAGTCAGTGCAAACCTTTCGCAGGCCGCGGAAAACTACGAACGACGTGACCGGCAGAACGAGCTTTCCCTGCCGCGGGAGGACCTGCGATGAGCACTCCGAACGCCGGGGCGCTGCTGAGCGACCTGAAGACGACCACGCAGGCGGTGCAGAACCAGGACTGGGTCTCCGCCGGAATCGGCGGCGCGAGCACCGCACTGGACCTGCTCGGCGCGACGTCGGATCCGTTGTCCGCGTTGACCTCCGCCGGGTTCGGCATGATCACCGAGCTGGTGCGGTTCCTCGAGGACCCGCTGAAGCAACTGCAGGGCAACCCGGACGCGGTGGCCACGCATTCGCAGGGCTTCGAGGACGGCGGGAGCCAGGTGTCCTCGGTTGCCGACGACTACCGGCAGTCCGCGGCACCGGAGACCTCCGAATGGTCCGGTTCGGCCGCGTCCGGCTACCGCGACACCAGTGCACAGCACGCGGACTGCGTCGAGGCGGTCGGACAGGCGAGCACTGCCGTCTCGAGCGCGGTGGCAGGCGCGGGAAAGGTCGTGGCCAAGGCACAGCAGGAGGTCGGCGGCCTGATCTCGGAGGCCGTCGGGCAGATCATCACGCTGATGACCCAGGCATTGGCGTCCGCACAGGCCACTTTCGGCGCCAGCGTCGCCGCGGCCATCCCGCAGGCGGTCCAGATCGCGACCGACTACGGGCAGCGGATCGCGCAGAAACTCGGCGTACTGCTGTCGGATTCGCAGAACCTGCTCCAGCTGATGACGTCGGTCCTGCAGGGCGTGGAAGCGGTCACACAGCTGATGACGCAACTCAGCGAAGGCACCAAGAACACCGGCGAGGAACCGACCACGTCCGGCTCCGGCCCCAGCGGCTCGGCCACGGTCGGAGCCGACCCGTACGACAACACGACATCCGACACGGACGGCAGCACCACGTCGGGCAGCGACAACTACTCCACCAACGGCCAGGACACCGCCAGCAGCACCGCATCCGGGCAGGGCACCTACGGCACCGGGCACGACGGCAGCACCGTGTCCGGCCAAGGCAGCTACCGCGCCACCGGGCCGGAAGGTGTCCCCGCCGGCTCCGGGCAGTCCGCCGGTGACTCCGGCACGACCGGCGCCGATTCGCACGACGGCGGGGCTTCCGGGCCGAAGCTGACCGTGTCCGTGGAGGTCAGTCTGCCCGGCCCGAACTGAGCGTCGTGCGTAGCTCGCGGTCCAGTGCCGGGCCGGGTTCCACGTCGAGGTCGGTCCGGAGGCGGGCGCGGATGCGCCGGTGCACAGCCAGCGCGTCGGCCCGCCGCCCGCCGGCACGCAGTGCGCGCATCAGCAGTACTGCCAACGGTTCCCGGTACGGGTGGACCGCGAGGAGCGCGAACAGCTCGGCGACCACCTCATCCACCCTGCCCAGTTGCAACTGCGCCATTGCCTTGTCCTGCACCAAGGTCAGCCGCTGTTCGGTCAGCCGAAGGCGCTCCCCCTCCGCGAACGGGCCGGGCAGACCGGCGAGCGGCTCACCCTGGAACAACGCCAGCGCCGCATCGGCGGCGTCCACCGCAGCGGGAAAGTCGCCTGTCTGCGAGGCCTGCTCCGCTTCCGCCACCCGCGTCTCGAATTCCGTGACGTCCACCCGGACCCGGTCACCCTCGAACCGGTAAGCCCCGCGGGCGCTGGCGATCACCGAATCCTCGGTGCGTTCCCCGTCGGCACGAAGGCCTTTGCGCAGCCGGTGCACGTAGACCGGAACCACCCGGCCACCGGTCCCCGGCGGTTCGAGGCCCCACACGTCGTCGAGCAGTTCACCCGCGCGCACCGGTACGCCCGGCCGCAGCAGCAACGCGGCCAGCAACGCCTGCTGCCGTACCGGGCCGAGGTCCAGTGCCCGGCCGCCGCGCCAGGCCCGCAGCGGGCCGAGCACGCTGAACCGCAGCCCGGAATCCGGCCGCTGCGCCACGACCGGTTCCCGGCCGGGCGCGACGAGACCGTGATCGAAGGCGTACACGATGGCCGCCGCCCGGTCCCGCAACCGCAGTTTGGCCCGTACCCGCCCGAGTTCGCTCTCCACGGTGGCCTCGGAAATCCCCAGCGCCGTGGCGATCTCGGCATCCGTGTGCCCGCGGCCCGCCGAGGCGAGCACCGCCATCTCACGCGGGGTGAGCAATCCCGGCGGCAGACGTTCGCCGGACGTCTCGCGGAAAGTGCTGAGCACGCGGCCGGTCACGGTGGGGTCGAGCCAGGCGTCCCCCGCGGCGACCGCGCGCACCGCCCGGATCAGGTCCTCGGCCGGGGAATCCTTGAGCACGTAGCCGACCGCGCCCGCACGCAGCACGCCGGCGAGCAGTTCGTCGTCGTCGAACGTGGTCAGTGCGAGCACCGGCGGCCGTGCCCCGGCCGCACGCAGCCGCCGGGTCGCTTCGATCCCGTCGATCCGCTTCATCCGCAGGTCCATCACCACGACGTCGACCTCACCCGCAGCGGTCAGCGCGGCAGGCACCTCGGCCCCGTCCGCGCATTCCCCGGCCACCACGAACCCGTCGCGGGCACGCAGGATCCGGCGCAGCCCGGACCGCACGAGTTCCTGGTCGTCGACGAGCAGCACCCGGGTCACGAGGCGGCCCCGTGCGAAACCGGCACCGTGACGTCCACGACCCAGTCCGGCCCGGCCGGACCGGCGTGCAGCACCGCACCCAGCTGCTCGGCCCGCGCGGCCATCCCGGCCAGCCCGGATCCGCCGCCGGGGCCGGTTTCCCCGGACAGTCCATTGCGGATGGTCAAGCGCGCGTGGCCGGCACCGATCCGCAGCCGCACCGACGCGGTCGCCGCCGGGGCGTGCTTGACGACGTTGGCCAGCGACTCCTGGACGATGCGGTAGAGCCCGAGCCCGGCCACGGCGTCGACCGCGCTCACCTCACCCTCCAGTTCGTAGTGCGTGTCCAGTCCGGCGGCCTTGGTGTCGGCCACCAGATCCCCGATGTCACCCGCACCGGGCAATGGTCTCGTGCCCGCGGATTCGCGGGAAAGCAGCCCGACCGTGCGCCGGACGTCGGCCATCGCCGCACGGCCGACCCGTTCGGCTTCGGTGAGCGCTTCCACGGCTTCGTCCACGTCACGGTCGGTGCGCAGCCCGTGCCGCGCACCCGTGACGTGCAGCAGGGTGATGCTCAGCGAATGCGCGACGACGTCGTGCACCTCGCGGGCGATCCGTTGCCGCTCGGACAGCATCGCCTGTTCCCGCACCGCGTCCTGCTTACCTCGCTCGGCGTCCAGCGCCCGCACGTACCAGCGGAGCATGAACCCGGCGCACAACCCGAGCAGCACGGCGAGCGTGTACACCGGGAACCCGACCAGACCGACCGTCATCCAGGCCGCCGCGAGCAACGCCACCCCGGCCGCGGTGACCGCGAAGGCCAGCCCGGCCGAAGCGATCGCCGCCACTTCGGCGGTCAGCACGGCCAGCGGTATCGGCGCGAAATCCGGCACGACCGGGTACGCGAGCAGCAAGCCCACCCCGGCGAGCACCGCGAGCGACTTCTGCCAGGTCCGCACGATCCGGCCGGTCAGCAGCCACAGCAGCGCCGAGTTCTGCGCGAGCAGGAACGCGGCCACCAGCACCCCGGCCGGCGTTCCGCCACGCTGGCCGATCGCGACCACCAGCGCGACCAACGCGAACGTGGTCGTGCCGAGCGGCACCCACCACGGCAGGGTGATGCCGGACCTGGCCATCGCGGTGCCGAGCCGCACCCGGACCCGGTCCCGTACCTTCCCCCACACCGGCTCCACCCTAGGAAACCCCCGCCGCAACCGCCATCACCGGCCCGGACCGCGGACCCGGTTCGCCTACGATGCCGGGATGGCTTCCAGCGGCTCCTACAACCGGCGGGAACGGCCGGCCAAACCGGCGTTGAGCAGGGACGGCATCGTCGCGGCCGCACTGGACGTGGTGCGCAGGGAGGGCGCGGAGCGGGTCACCATGCGGCGGCTGGCCAAGGAACTCGACACCGGACCGGCCTCGCTCTACGTCTACCTCAGCGACACCGAGGAGCTGCACGCCGCGGTGCTCGACGAACTGCTCGGCGAAATCGACACCGGCCGCGGCACCGGCGGCTGGCGCGACCGTCTGTGGACGCTCACCTCGGCGTATCAGGACCTGCTGTACGCCTACCCGGGGCTGGCCCGCGTCGCGCTGGTGACCCGGCTGAACGGACCGCACTACCTCGGGATCGTGGACACCGTGCTCGGCCTGCTCGCCGAGGGCGGGCTGCCTGCCGGACCGGCCGCGTGGACGGTCGATCTCCTGCTGCTGGTCGTCACCGCCAGCGCGGTCGAACACGGCACCCAGCGGGGCAGGCCGGCCTCGGACCGCGAACACGACGCACTGGTGGAGATCCTCCGGTCGGTCTCCCCGGAAAGCCATCCGCACATCGCCGCCGCGGGGGACGCCCTGACCTCCGGCTCCGGGCACAGCCGGAGCCGGTGGGCGCTGGACACCCTGCTCAACGGCGCCCGCGCCACCCCGCTACCCGCCGAGGACTGAGCAACGAAAAACGGCCCCGGCGACGAAAATCCGTCACCGGGGCCGTCCGTTGTGGAGGATCAGACCAGGTCGAACCGGTCCGCATCCGCCACCTTGTGCCAGGCGGCCACGAAGTCCCGCACGAACTTCTCCTTCGCGTCGTCGCTCGCGTAGACCTCGGCGACGGCACGCAGTTCGGAGTTCGAGCCGAAGATCAGGTCGACCCTGGAACCGGTCCACTTGACCTCACCGGTGGCGCGGTCACGGCCTTCGAACCGCTCACCGTCCTCGGAGAGCGGCGTCCACTCCGTGCCCTGGTCGAGCAGGTTCGCGAAGAAGTCGTTGGTCAGCAGGCCGGGGTTCGCGGTGAACACCCCGTCGGCCGACCCCTGGTAGTTCGCACCCAGCACCCGCAGACCGCCGATCAGCACGGTCAGTTCCGGCGCGCTCAGGTTCAGCAGGTTCGCCCGATCCACCAGCAGGTACTCCGACGGCAGCCGGCCCGCCTTACCGCGGTAGTTGCGGAAACCGTCGTTGGCCGGCTCGAGCGGCGCGAACGAATCCGCGTCGGTCTGCTCCTGCGAGGCGTCCGTGCGGCCTGCCGAGAACGGCACCTGCACCTCGACCCCGGCGTCCTTCGCGGCCTTCTCGACCGCGGCCGCGCCACCCAGCACGATCAGGTCGGCGAGCGAGATCTTCTTCCCGCCGGTCTGCGCGCTGTTGAAGGACTCCTGGATCCCCTCCAGCGTGCGCAGCACCTGCGCCAGCTGGTCCGGCTCGTTGACCTCCCAGCCGCGCTGCGGCTCGAGCCGGATGCGGGCACCGTTCGCGCCACCGCGCTTGTCACTGGCGCGGAAGGTCGAAGCGGACGCCCACGCGGTGGAGACCAGCTGCGCCACGGTCAGGCCGGAGTCGAGGATCTTCGCCTTGAGCTCCGCCACGTCCGCGTCGCCGACCAGCTCGTGGTCCACCTCGGGCACCGGGTCCTGCCAGATCAGCCGCTCCTGCGGCACCTGCGGGCCGAGGTAACGCTGGATCGGGCCCATGTCGCGGTGGGTGAGCTTGAACCAGGCACGGGCGAAGGCGTCCGCGAACTCGTCCGGGTTCTCGTAGTACCGGCGCGAGATCGGCTCGTAGATCGGGTCGAAGCGGAGCGCGAGGTCACTGGTCAGCATGCTCGGGGTGCGGTCGAGCTTGCCGGTCTCCGGGTCCGGCACGGTGTTGCGCGCCTTGCCACCCGCAGGCGTCCACTGCTTGGCGCCCGCCGGGCTCTCGGTGAGCTCCCAGTCGTACTCGAACAGGTTGTGGAAGAACCAGTTGCTCCACTGCACCGGGGTGGGCGTCCAGGTGACCTCCAGCCCGGAGCCGATGGCGTCGCGGCCCTTGCCGGAGCCGAACTCGCTCTTCCAGCCCAGCCCCTGCTGCTCGATCGGTGCACCCTCCGGCTCGGCACCCTTGTGCGATTCCGGTGCCGCACCGTGGGTCTTGCCGAAGGTGTGCCCGCCGGCGATCAGCGCGACGGTCTCCTCGTCGTTCATCGCCATCCGGGCGAAGGTCTCGCGGATGTCGCGGGCCGAGGCCAGCGGGTCCGGGTTGCCGTTGGGGCCTTCCGGGTTGACGTAGATCAGGCCCATCTGCACCGCGGCCAGCGGCTCCTCGAGCTCGCGGTCACCGCTGTAGCGCTCGTCGCCGAGCCAGGTGCGCTCCGGACCCCAGTAGACGTCCTCGTCCGGCTCCCAGACGTCCTTGCGGCCACCGGCGAAGCCGAAGGTGGTGAAGCCCATCGTCTCCAGCGCCCGGTTGCCGGTGAAGATCATCAGGTCGGCCCACGAGATCTTGCGGCCGTACTTCTTCTTGACCGGCCACAGCAGCCGGCGTGCCTTGTCCAGGTTGACGTTGTCCGGCCAGCTGTTGAGCGGCGCGAACCGCTGCATGCCCGCGCCGGCCCCGCCGCGGCCGTCCTCGATCCGGTAGGTGCCGGCACTGTGCCAGGCCATCCGGATCATCAGGCCGCCGTAGTGCCCGAAGTCCGCGGGCCACCAGTCCTGCGAGGTGGTCAGCAGCTCGTCCACGTCGCGAGCGAGCTCATCGAGGTCGAGGGAGAGGAATTCCTTGCCGTAGTCGAAGTCCTCGCCCATCGGGTCCGCCGCGGGGCCGTGTTTGCGCAGGATCTTCAGGTTCAGCTGGTTGGGCCACCACTCGCGGTTGCTGCCCCCCTCGGTCGGGTGGCCGAACCGCCCGGTCCTGACCGGGCACCCGCCCGCGCTCTCTTCGTTAACCTCGCCAAGTACGGAGTCAGGGGTGTCAGACACTGCAATCCTTCCGGGAATCAGAGATGGAGCTCAGAAGCCGAGGCGGTGGAACAGGCCGGGCAGCGCCCCCAGTAGACGACCTCGGCCTCGTCGATGACGAACCCGTTGGCGTCGGAGGGAGTGAGGCAGGGCGCCGGGCCGACCGCACAGTCGACGTCGGCGATGGCACCGCACGAACGGCACACGACGTGGTGGTGATTGTCCCCGACCCGTGCCTCGTACCGGGCGAGGGAACCGGGCGGCTGGATACGCCGCAGCAGCCCCGCACCGGTCAGCGCGCGCAGCACGTCGTAGACGGCCTGGTGCGAAACCTCACCGAGGTCCGCGCGCACGACACCGATGATGGACTCCGTATCGGCGTGCGAATGGGCATGGACCGCGGACAGCACGGCCACCCGGGGGCGCGTCACCCGCAGTGCTGCCCCGCGCAGCATCCGCTCGAAGTCCGTAGTCGTCGGCACGTCACGGAGTCTGCCGCATTTTCTGGAATGAATCAAGATTGGCACCCGATCGGGAGTGGCCCGCCTGACGGTGGCGCGACCGCGCGATCACGCTACGGTGGAGTCCCGCAGGAGACGCACGACACACCCGAGGTGACGCCAGCATGTCCGAGGCCGCCGAATCGCCCAGCTCCCACCCGGTCGGGGTGGACATCACCAGGGCGAGCATCGCCCGGGTGTACGACGCAGCGCTGAACGGCACGAACAACTACGAGATCGACCGCAGGGTGCTGCAACAGGTGGCCACGGTGGCGCCGGAGGTCAACGACCTCGCGTGGTCGAACCGCAACTTCCTCATCCGCGCCTGCCGTTTCCTCGCCACCCAGGGCCGCGTCACCCAGTACCTCGACTGCGGTTCCGGACTGCCCACCGCGGAGAACACCCACCAGGTGGTACAGCGGATCATCCCGGACGCCGGGGTGCTGTACGTGGACAACGACCCGGTGGTGGTCGCACACGGACGCGCGCTGCTGGAGGAGAACGAGCACACGAAGTTCGTCGAGGCGGACATCTTCAAGCCCGAGCAGGTGCTGGAGAACGAGACCGCGCGGGAGTTCTTCGACTGGACCCAGCCGATCGCACTGTTGCAGAACGGCACGCTGCACCACTACCTCGGCGACGACTACGCCCAGCTGATGCAGACCTATGTGGATGCACTGCCCGCCGGTTCGTTCGTGGTGGTGGCCCACTTCCTCGACCCGCAGACGCCGGAGCACAGCGAGATCGCGCGGCAGATGGAGGAGAAGTTCACGCACAGCCCGATGGGCAGCGGACTGTTCCGCACCGCCGAGCAGATCAAGGACATGTTCGGCGGCACCGAACTCGTCGCACCCGGCCTGGTGCTGTGCGACGACTGGTGGCCGGACGGCCCCCGCTACCAGCCGCTGAACCAGGTCCAGGAGTGCATCGCGGGAGCGGTCGGCCGCAAGGCCTGATCCGCGCGGCTCAGTCCGCCCGGCGGAAGTCCCGCTCGGACGGCGGCGCATCGGATTCAGCGCAACCACACTGCAACGCCCGGTGCCGGACGGCCGGATGAGGTACTGGGTGCAGCGTGCCCCGGCCGCTCAGTAGTGGATGGCTCCCGACTGGCCGCCGCCCGCTGCGATCGCGTCGCCGTTGATCGCGGCGCTGCGCGGGGACGCGAGGAAGGCCACTACGTCCGCCACCTCGGCGGCGGTGACCAGCCTGCCGATGCTCACCCCCGCGGCCAGTTCGGCCTCCGCTTCGGCCGCGGTGATCCCGCGCTCCGCGGCGCGGCTCGCCAGCATCGCCGTGACGGGTTCGGTGACCGTGAAGCCGGGGTGGACCACGGTGACGGTGATCCCGGACGGCCCGAGTTCGTCCGCGAGGTTCTTCGTCATCGCGGCCACCGCGACGTTGCGGATGGACCCGAAGGTGGAACTGGCCGTGCGCGCGTTGAGGCCGCTGACGTTGACGATCCGGCCCCAGCCCCGTGCCCGCATGCCGGGGGCGAACGCACGGGCGCAGCGCAGGTAGCCGAGCACCTTCGTCTCGACCTGCCGGCGGAGGTCCTCGTCGCGCAGCTCCGCGAGCGGGGTCCGCGCGCCGGTCGCCGCCTCCGCCGCGCAGTTGACCAGGATGTCCACCCCGCCGAGTTCCGCGGTCACCCGTTCCGCCATGGCCGCCACGGACGCGTCGTCGGTGGTGTCCGCGACCACCGGGAGCACCTTGGTGCGCTGTCCGGCGAGGCGGTCCGCGGCCGCGGACAGTGCGCTTTCACCCCTCGCGACGAGTGCCAGATCCGCGCCCTCCGCGGCGAGCACCTCCGCGACCGCCAGTCCGATGCCCCGGCTCCCGCCGGTGACCACCGCACGCTTGCCGGTCAGGTCCAGGTCCACGTTCGTACCTCTTTCCGTTCAACGACGACGGCGGGGCCTGCCCGGTTTCGGCGCGCCGCGCCGCCGGGCCGGTGCCCGCGCGGGCTGGGCGGGTTTGGCCTGCTTCCGCCCGGGTTCGCCGCCTTTCGCCACCGCCTCCTGCCGTCCGCGGGTGCTGTTGACGGTCCGCCCGCGGACGACGCCGATGAACCGCTCCATCAGGTCGGTGGTCTCGCCCTCGGGCCAGGACAGCGCGACCCGCGACTGCGGGGCGTCGACGAGCGGCCGGTAGGTCAGGTCCCGGCGGTGGTGCAGCCGGGCCAGCGACTGCGGCACCACGAGCAGGCCGGCCCCCGCGGCGACCAGTTCGATCGCGTCGCCGGTGGTGGCTGGGCGGGTCAGCGCAGACCGGCCGGGCGGGGTGGCCCAGCCGAGTGTGTTGTCGAGCGGGTGCAGCACGACGTCCTCGTCCAGGTCCGCGCAGGACACCTCGTCGGCCGCGGCGATCAGATGGTCCTTCGGGACGACGACCACCGTGGTCTCGGTGTAGAGCGGGATCGCGTGCAGGCCCTCGCGGTCGCCGGGGATCCGCAGCAGCGCCGCGTCGGCCCGGCCCTGGCGCACCGCGTCCGCGGCCTCCGCGGCAGGCACTGCGACGAGGTCCAGCGGCACCCCCGGCTCACGTTCGCGCCAGATCCGCACCCATTTCGCCGGCGTCGCCCCCGGCACGCAGGCCAGCCGGAACGCCGGGGGTTGCTCCGCTGCGGTCACCGGGCCAGATTACCCGGGCCGGGCCGGATTACCCTGGCGGCATGACGTCGCAGAAGACCCCCCAGACGATGAAGCCGGCCACCGCGGCCAAGAAGCTGGGGGTCTACCTCGAAGCCACCCCCGCCGAGTTCCGCGCGGGCGTGGTCTCCCGCGACGAGCTGAACGCCCTGCAGGCCGATCCGCCGGAATGGCTGCGGGACCTGCGCCGCGACGGGCCGCACCCGCGCCCGGTCGTCGCGGCCAAGCTGGGCATCTCCATCGGCGGGCTGGCCCGCGGCGGGATCACCGAACCGCTGACCACCGAGCAGATCGACGCGCTCAAGGCCGACGATCCGGAGTGGCTGCAACGGGAACGCAGCACCCAGGCCGAGGTCCGCCGCGAGACGGCGCGGCTGAAGGCCCGCGAGTCCGGGGACTGAACCCGCCGACGTCCACAACGGACCCGATCGCCCGTCCGGGTCCCTCGGTTTCGCACTGCAGGCCGGGTGACTACGCTCGGTGTACCGGCCGGCACAACAGCACGTCGAGGAGGCGCCGAGCATGTCGTCGAACGTCGATCCGAACACCCCCGTCGGAGTCGATCCGGACCGGGCGAGCGTGGCGCGGATCTACGACTACGCACTCGGCGGTTCCACCAACTACGAGATCGACCGGCAGACCTTCGGCGAGCTCACCAAGGTGATGCCCGAGCTGGCGGACGCGATCCGGGAGAACCGCGCGTTCCTGATCCGGCTGTCCCGGTTCCTGGCCACGCATGCCGGGATGACCCAGTACCTCGACTGCGGTTCCGGCCTGCCCACCGCGGAGAACGTGCACCAGGTGGTGCAGCGGCTGCAACCCGAGGCGAAGGTCGTCTACGTCGACAACGATCCGGTGGTCAGCGCGCACGGGCGGGCGCTGCTGGAGGACAACGAGAACACCCGGTACATCGAGGGCGACATCTTCGATCCGGACAGCATCCTCGAGCACAGCGTGGTCCGCACCCACCTCGACTGGGAACAGCCGATTGCGCTGCTGTTCATCGCCACACTGCACCACCACAAGGGCGACCGGCACCGGCCGGCCGAAATCATGCGCAGCTACCTCGACGCGCTGCCCTCGGGCTCCTACGTCGCCATCTCGCACTTCCTCGACCCGGGAGCCGACGGCGACGCGGAAGCGGTGCACGCGCTGGAGGAGGCCATCGCCAGCGGTTCGCTCGGCGGCGCCACCGCACGGACCCGTGAGGAGATCCTGGAGATGGTCGAGGGGCTCGAAATCGTCGAACCCGGTCTGGTGGAACTGCGCGACTGGTGGTCCGACGGCCCGCAGCTGACCCCGCCGAACACCGCACAGCGGATCATGGCCGGAGTCGTCGCCCGCAAACCCTGACCGTCCACAGCAGACGACCGGTTCCGCGGTCCACCGGGACTGACTACGCTCGTCGGGTCGGCAACCGCAAACATCTGCAGGAGGCACCGCGCATGTCGTCGAACGTCGATCCGAACACTCCCCCCGGCGTGGATCCCACCCGGGCGAGCATCGCGCGAATGTACGACTACGCGCTGGGCGGTTCCACGCACTACGACATCGACCGGCAGACGCTCGACGAGCTCACCAAAGTGATGCCCGAGGTCAGCGATCTGGCCATCGAGAACCGCGCGTTCCTCATCCGGCTGTGCCGGTTCCTGGCCACGCACGCACGCATCACCCAGTACCTCGACTGCGGCTCCGGCCTGCCCACCGCGGAGAACGTGCACCAGGTGGTGCAGCGGCTGCAACCCGAGGCGAAGGTCGTCTACGTCGACCATGACCCGGTGGTGTCCGCGCACGGGCGGGCGCTGCTGGAGGACAATGAGCGGACCCGGTTCATCGAGGGCGACATCTTCGATCCGCCCAGCATCCTCGACAACGAGATCGTGCGCACCCAGCTGAACTGGGACGAACCGATCGCACTGCTGTTCGTGGCGACCCTGCACCACCACAAGGGCGACCGGCACCGGCCGGCCGAGATCATGCGCAGCTACCTCGACGCACTGCCGTCGGGCTCCTACGTCGCCATCTCGCACCTGCTCAACCCGGGCGAAGGCGCGGACAGTGAGGCGATGCACGTGTTCGAGGACGCCGTGGCCCGCGGTTCACTCGGTGGCGCCACCGCACGCACCCGGGAAGAGATCCTGGAGCTGGTCGACGGGCTCGAACTCGTGGAGCCCGGACTGGTCGAGCTCAGCAAATGGTGGTCCGACGGGCCGCTGCTGGCCCCGTTGAACATCGCGCAACGACTGATCGCCGGCGTGGTCGCCCGCAAACCCTGACCGTGCACAGGAGCCGGCCCCGGTCAACGATCCGCGGGCGGCCTCAGCACCGCACGCAACGCGGACCGCACGGCATCGGCCGGATCGGCAGGCAGCCGGTCGCAGCGCCAGGCGACGAATCCGTCCGGGCGGACCAGGAGCGCACCGTCCGCCTCGGCACCGGACAGCTCGGTGAACACGCTCGAGTCCGCGAGCTGCCGTACGTCGAGCCGGTCACCGGCAGCCTGCCACCCGGCGCCGTCCGGCCCGGTCAGCAGCGCCCAGCCGGTACCGGCGAGATCCAGTGTGGACAGTCCATCGGCGAGCCACCGATGCGGTAGCCGTGCACCGGGGACCGCCTGGTTGCCCCCGAGGTCCTCCGCACCGTCGGCGGGATAGCGGTAGCACATCATGCCGCGCAAGTAATCCTCGGCCAATCGCGCATAAAGCCGGTTCACGTCCTCGTGCGAGCAGTACCCGCGGTGCATGCGGTAGGACAGCGCCAAGGACGCCTCGGCGGCAGTCCGGCGTTCCGGTTCATAACTGTCCAAAAGCGACTGATCCGCGGTCCCGCGGAGCACGGCGGCAAGCTTCCAGGCGAGGTTGTGCCCGTCCTGGATCCCGGTGTTCATGCCGAGCCCACCGGCCGAGCTCTGCACGTGGGCAGCGTCGCCTGCCAGGAATACCGGACCGGCGCGGAACGATCCGGCCGTGCCGATCGCCGCCTCCCACGCAGTGCACTCGATCAGCTCGATCGGCAGCGGTTCACCGATTGCCTCGTGCAGCAGGCGAACAGTCTTCTCCGGCGACAGCATCGCCAGTTCGTCGGGTTTGCCCGGGTAGTCCATCAGATGCGAGGACCAGCGGTTGCCGCCCTTCGCGAACAAGGTGCAGTAGACCTGCTCGTTGCGGATGAAGCAGGCGTGCGTTGCCGATTCCGGCAGCAGCTCGCGGAGATCGGCCCGGAAGAAGGCGGTGTTGAGCCGTGCTGCGACCTGGCGGTCGGGCAGGCCGATGCCGAGCAGTTCCCGGATCCGGCTGCGCGCGCCGTCCGCCCCGATCAAGTACCGGCAGACAACGGGTCCGGCACCGTCCATCCGGATCCGCACGGCATCGTCGCCGACGGCGAAATCGACCACCTCGGCACCGAACCGGACGTGTCCACCGCGGCGGCGCAAGTGCGTCAGCGCCAGCTGTTGCACCTCGTACTGCGACATCGTCGCACGGATCCCGATCGGACTGCATTCCGCCAGCAGCCGCGCGTACCGCTCCGGAAGGGCCGCTTCCTGCTGTACCGCACCATTCGCGCGGTCCTTGACCATCGACCGGAACGGCGCCGGACCGTCCCAGCACAGCCGGTCCAAGTCCGCGCCGAGCCCGATCGCCCGGAACAGCTCCAGCGTGCGCACTGTCGTACCGGCCCGCGGCGGCGCGGTGAGCGAGTCGCGCTTGTCGACCACCAGCACCTGCACTCCCCGGTCCGCGAGGAACAACGCGGTCGAGAGCCCCACCGGCCCTGCGCCGACCACGACCACTTCGTGACGCGCCACGGCGTCCGTTTCGCTGATCATGGCAACCACGGTGCACGCTCAAGCCGACTTGAGCGCAACCTGCGACCATGGCGGGATGGACTACTCGATCAGCGAGGTGGCGCGGCGCTTCGGGATCGCCGTTTCCGCACTGCGCTACTACGACCAGGTCGGCTTGCTTCCACCGGCCGGACGGCGCGGGACCGTGCGTACCTACGGCCGCGACGAACTCCATCGGCTCGCCCTCGTCCAGCTGCTCCACCACAACGGGATGATGAGCCTCCCCGACACTGCCACCGCGCTGTCGGACCCGCCGGCAGGCGACCGCACCGCGACCAGGCAGGTGATCGAGGAATCCGCTGCCCTTGTGCAGGAACGGATCCAGCAGCTGCAGCAGGCCGGGCGGGTGCTCGACCACCTGCTCACCTGCCCGCGGGACAACCCGGTCCGGGATTGCCCGCACCTGCGCGCCCAGCTCGAGCACACGGTCGACACCGCACTCGCCGCCGATCCACCGGACGAGGCGTAGCCACCGTCAGTCCTCGACGTCGTGGCCCCGCGCGCGGACCCGGGAAGCCAGCGAACGGTGCAACGGCACGTCCAGGTTCCCGTCGACCAGTTCACCGCGCAGGCGATTGGTCGCCTTCCAGCCGTCCAGTGCCCGGTCCGGATCGGTGGCCGCAACCGACAGCAGCAGCGCGTCCACGATCAGCAGGTGGCCGATCTGGGTGCTGGGCAACAGGTTCTCGGTGGAGGGCGCGACCAGCACGGTGTCGACCCGGTCGGCGAAATGACTGGCGAGCACCTCGGTGATGAGCACGATCGGGCAGCCGATCCTGCTCGCCTCGCTGATCGCCACGTCGTGCTCGCGGACGTGCCGCAACGGGGCGACGAGCACCAACGCCGAACCGGGTCCGAGCCTGCCGAGTTCGTCGGCGAAGTTGTACCCGGTCTGCCCGGTCGCACTCGCGGTCCAGCCGATCCGCCGCAGTCCCAAAGACAGCGAATCGGCCACCGGGCGCGCGGATCCGTAACCGACGATCAGCGTGTGCGAAGCGGCCGCGACGACTCCGGCCGCGGTTTCCAGCGCCTCGGCAGGCACGGTGGACGGCAGGGAGCAGGCCAGTTGCGCGGCGTCCACGCTCATCTTCGCGAGGAGCTGGCTGTGGTCGTCGGACTGGGTCAGGTGCTCGGCCAGCGTCTGCTCCGGGTCGCGGACCGGGTTGAGCATCGCGGCGGCCGCGCGGCGCAACTCCCCGAGCCCGCCGTAGCCGAGCTGTTTGACCGTCCGGATGACCGTCGCGTCACTGACTTCCGCACGGCGGGCGATCTCCTGCGCGGAGTACACCGACGCCTCCGACGGGTGCAGCGCGAAGAAGTCGACCACCCGGAGGCCACCCGCGCCCAGCTGGTCCCGGACCTGGGCGATCCGCTTCGTCAACGAGGTCTCCATCTAGTCACCACTAGACTTTCGCGAGTTCATGAAGTACACACTACATCACCGAAGGCGGAGGTGAGGCAATGCGGCGAACCCCGGCCACGATCGCGTGGTCGCTCTCCCTGATCCTGGTACTGGCCGGCTGCGGGCTGAGCTCGGCCGGCGCGGCGGACCCGGCACTGGTGGCCCGCCCGCACGGGCGATGCGATCCCGCATTGGCCAAGATGGCGCCTGCCGCGGTGCGCCAGCGCGGCGCGTTCCGGGTCGCGATGGTGCCGAGCACCCCACCGATGGCCTATCACGCCGAGGACAACGTGACCATCGTCGGACTCGACCGGGACATGAGCCAGGCCATCGCCGACGTGTTCTGCCTTGCCGCGGATCCGGTCCCGGCCAGTCTCGACGCCGTCGTGCCCGGACTGGCCGCCGGACGCTTCGATATGGTGCTCGCCTCGCTCAGCCCCACCGCGGAGCGGCAGAAGAACGCCGACTTCGTCACCTACTACAACGGCGGGCAGGGTTTCCTCGCCCGCCGCACCACGGACTTCCCGGTCAAGTCCTATCTGGACCTGTGCGGCCGGGACGTCGCCGTGGTGATCGGTTCCGTCCAGCAGGGACAGCTGGAACAGGCGGCGGGTACCTGTGCTGCCGCCGGGCGGCCGGACTGGCGGCTGAGCCTCTTCCCCGACGGCACCGCGGCGGTGCTCGCCCTGCGCAGCAGCCGAATCGACGTGCTCTACTTCTCGATCTCGCTCACCCAGTACGTGGCGAACCAGCAGCCGAAGCTGTTCCGGCTCGCCGGGCAGTACAAACGGGCGCTCGTCGCGGCCGGGTTCACCAAACATTCGCCGTTGACCGTCCCGGTGCATCAGGCCGTCCAGCAGCTCATGCGCGACGGCACCTACCGGCGAATCCTGGACAAATGGGGGCTCGCCGAAAATGACCTCAGCACCACGGAAATCCTGAACGGAAGGTCGTGATGACGATTTCGGAGCACGTGGCCGCCAGCGAACCCACCGACCTGCCTTCCCGGATACTGACCAGAAAACACTACGGCAACTGGGTCGCCGGCGTGCTCGTCGCAGTACTGGTCGCACTCGCCCTCAAATCGGCCTTCACCAACGAGAATTTCTCCTGGCCCGCGTTCGGGCACTACCTGTTCAGCCCGGCGGTACTGGCCGGGCTCGGCCGGACGGTCGAACTGGCGGTCATCGCGATGGCGCTCTCGATCGTCGCGGGGATCATCCTGGCCATGCTGAGGCAGTCTTCGAGCAAGGTGCTCAACGCGGTTTCGGGTGCCTACATCTGGCTGTTCCGCGCAACCCCGCTGCTGGTGCTGTTACTACTGCTGTACAACTTCGCCGCGTTGTACCCGCAGCTTTCGCTCGGCATTCCGTTCGGACCCGATCTCGTCACCGTGGAAACCAATTCGGTGATCACCGTGGCCGGGGCCGCGATCATCGGGCTGACTTTGCACGAGGCAGCCTATTGCGCGGAGATCTTCCGGGCCGGGCTGATCTCGGTCGAACAGGGGCAGCGGGAAGCGGCGGAGGCACTGGGCATGTCGGGCAGGCTGACCCTGCGCCGGATCGTCCTGCCACAGGCCATGCGGGCGATCGTGCCGCCGTTGACCAACCAGTTCGTGAACGTGGTGAAGACGACCTCGATCGTCAGCGTGATCTCCATGCCGGAATTGCTCTACAGCGCCCAGATCATCTACGCACGGACGTATGAAACCATTCCGCTGCTGTTGGTGGTCACGTTCTGGTACCTCGTGCTGACCGCGGTACTGACGGTCGGCCAGCATTACGTCGAACGCCATTTCAACCGCGGACACGAGACAATGCCGACGGCCGCCTCGCGCAAACTGTCCCGGCTGGCACTGGGGGCCGGGCAATGAACGATCCGGCCGTGGAAATCCGCGGCGTGCACAAGCTGTACGGCGCCCTGCACGTGCTGCACGAGGTGGATCTGACGGTGGCGCCCGCTCAGGTGGTCTGCCTGATCGGGCCGTCCGGTTCCGGTAAGAGCACCCTGTTGCGCTGTATCAACAACCTGGAGAAGATCCAGGCAGGCACGATCCTCGTGGACGGGCAACTGGTCGGTTACCGGCGGTCCGGGCCGGATCTGGTGGAGACCACGCACCGGGAGACCTGCCGGGCCCGCCAGCACATCGGGATGGTGTTCCAGCGGTTCAACCTGTTCCACCACCTCACTGTGCTGCAGAACCTGATCGAAGCGCCGACGCACGTCCAGCGGGTGCCGAAGGGCGAGGCAATCGAACGCGCCAGGACGATGCTCGCGCGGGTCGGTCTCGCGGACAAGCAGGCGAACTACCCGGCACAGCTGTCCGGCGGGCAGCAGCAGCGGGTCGCGATCGCGCGGGCGCTGTGCATGCGGCCGAAGCTGATGCTGTTCGACGAACCGACCAGCGCGCTGGATCCGGAGCTCGTCGGCGAGGTGCTCGACGTGCTGCGCGATCTGGCCGACCAGGCGATGACCATGCTCGTGGTCACGCACGAGATCGGCTTCGCCCGTCAGGTCGCGGATCGCGTGGTCTTCATGGACCAGGGCCGGATCGTCGAGCAGGGCACGCCCGCGCAGGTGCTCGACGATCCCCGGCACGAGCGGACGCGGCGGTTTCTGGAAAGGGTCGGCTGAGATGAAGGGAGCACTGATGCAGTCCGTCGAGTACGTCGTCGTGGGCGGGGGTGTGGTGGGCGCTGCCACCGCGTGGCACCTCGCCGGCCGTGGTGCGGAGGTCACGCTGCTGGAGGCGGGCGAACTCGCGTCCGGCGCTTCGGGGGGCCCCGGCCGTCGCGGAGTACGCGCCGGAGGACGGGATCTTCGGGAACTGCCGTTGGCCCGCCGGGCGCTGGAACTGTGGCCGGAGCTGGACACGCTGCTCGCCGCGCCGACCGGGTACCGCCGCAATGGGCTGCTGAGCCTCTACGACGTCGAAATCGCCGGTGTGAGCGGGTGGCAGAGCATGCCGGCGCGGCGGCAGGCACAGCAGGCGGCGGGCATCCCGTGCGAGATCGTCGACCGGGAACGGCTCGACGAAATGCAGCCCGGTATCAGCGACGACGTGCGGTGCGCACTGCACACCCCGCACGACGGCACCGCGGATCACCCGGCCACGACCAGGGCGTTCGCCGCCGCGGCACGGAAACTCGGCGCAGCCGTCCGCGAGCACACCGGGGTGGCCGCGTTGTCGGCAGGCAACAACGGCTCGGTCACCCTCGACCTCGCCGACGGCGACCGGCTGCGGGCCACCCGCGGGGTGGTACTGGCGGCCAACCGGTCGACCCCGCGGCTGCTCCGCGCGTTGGCCGGGATCTCCTTGCCCCTGTGGGAAAAGGCGACCCAGGTGACGTTCGTGACCGCGCCGCCGGGATTCCGGCTCAACCACCAGCTCGGGCACACCCGGCGCTCGTTGTCGGTGAAGACGACCGACGAGGGTTCGGTGATGCTCTCCGGTGGCCGCCCCGGCGGCTGGGATCCGGCGACCGGCATCGGCACACTCGATCCCGGCGTACTGCGCAGCACACTGGCCGATCTCGCGGCGACCCTGCCGGAACTGGCCGAGGCGGAGGTCCTCGCGGTCGACAACACCCGTGCGGACACCAGCACGATCGACCTGATCCCGGTCGTCGACACGGTGCCGGGACTGGACTCGGTGTTCGTCGGCACCGGCTGGAGCGGGCACGGATTTGCACTCGCCCCCGCCGTGGCCGAAGCGTTCACCACCTGGGCGCTGGACGGAAAGCGACCGGAAGTGTTGCGCCCGTTCACTTTCGACCGGCTCGGCGCGACATCTCCGGCCTGATGCGAGTCCTCGCCGCGGGCAGCCGGGCCCGCGGCGAGGACCGAAGTTTTCCGCACGCCGACCGACGGCGGGGCGGTCGGGGGCGTCAGCCGATCTCGTCGAGCAGGGCGCGCATCCCGGCCTCCGCGCGGTCGTTTATCCCGAGGTAGCCGAACTCCTGCATGGCCGCCAGTGCGCCGGTGAGCAGGCGGCGCGCGCCGTCCGGCCGGCCTGCCCGGTGCAGTGCCTGCGCGAGTGCGTGACTGCCGGAGATCTCTCCCCAGCGGTCGCCAAGGTCACGCCACCGGCGGAGTGCCTCGCCGAAATGCCGGACCGCGTCCTCCACCAGCCCCGCGGACAGGCACGTCCAGCCGATCTGCTGCAGTCCGTGCGCCAGCATGTGTTCGGCGCCGGTGTCCTTCAGCAGCTCGACACTGCGGAGTCCGAGTTCGATCGCCTCTTCGTGCCTGCCGAGCCGGGACAACACCGCGCCGAGACCGTCTGCGACCGAAGCTTCGACGAACCGGCTGCCCTGCTCACGGGCGATCGCCAGCGCATCCGCCAGCAGCGGCAACGCATCCAGCTCCCAGCCGATCATCAGGTAGGCGACCGCGAGGTTGACCGCCACCGCCTCGTCGTGGCGGTCCAGCGCGCCCAGCGTCGCGACCGCGCGGCGGTGCCAGGACACTGCGTCCTCCGGGTGACCGAGGAAGTGGCACAGCACTCCGTTGTCGTTGCACAGCCTGCCTTCGGCGAGCCGGTCGCCGACGCGCTCTGCGGCGGCCAGCCCGACCGAGATGATCCGCTGCCATTCCACCCATTGGCTCAAACAGTGGCACAGCGCGCCGAGTGCGGTGGCGAGCCGTGCGGCCAGCTCGTCGAAACCGTGGGCGACGGCCAGCTCCAGCACGTCGGCCAGCGCGGGCAGCTCACGATTTGCCCAGGCGAGCGCCTCGCCGTAGTCGGCAGGCGCGACCGGCGGCCGCGCCGGATCCGGACGACCGGGGTCGATCGGGCCGAGCCCCGGCGCCAGCAGCTCCCGCGCCGCCACTGTGGACTGGAGATACCACGTCGCCAGCCGCCGGACCGCCTCGTCCACGACCGCACCCGGCTCGTCCCGTTCGGCACATTCGGCGGCGTAGATCCGGAGCAGGTCGTGGAATCGGTAGCGCTCCCGTGCCACTTGTTCCAGCAGATGCCACCGCACCAGGCCCTGCAACCGCTGCCGAGCCACCGGCACCGGAGCGCCGAGCAGTGCGGCCGCGTCGGCGAGCCCCATCTCCGCCGCGGGATGCACGCCGAGCAACCGGAACGAGCGCGCCTCCTCCGGCTTCAGCGTGTGGTACGACCAGGAGAACACCGTGCGCACGATCGAGGATTCGTCGTCCGAAGTGGACAACGCGTCCAGCCGTCCGGGCACCACCCGCAGCTCGGCAACCAGATCGGCGAGCTCGTGGTGTTCACCGTCGAGAATCCGCTCGGCCGCGATGCGCAACGCCAGCGGCAGGTGTCCACAGTGGATCGCCAGCTCCGCGGCCAGTGCCGGCTCGGCGTCCACCCGTTCGGCGCCGAGCACCCGGCGGAGCAGACGGCGGGATTCGGCAGGCCGCAGCACGTCGAGGCTGAACCGTCCGGCGCCGTCGCGTACGGCCAGCCCGGCCAGCCGGTTGCGGCTGGTGACCAGAGCGAGGCAGCCCGCCGACCCCGGCAGCAGCGGCCGGACCTGTTCCGCGCTCACCGCGTTGTCCAGCACCACGAGCACCCGGCGGCCGGCCAGCAGCGAACGGTACAGCGCGGACTGCGCCCCGACGTCGCCGCCGATCAGCTCCGCGTCGGCGCCGAGGCTCCGCAGCAGTTGCGCGAGCGCGGCCTCCGGCACGACCGGGGGATGCCGCGGATCGAACCCGCGCAGATCGAGGAACAGCTGCCCGTCCGGGAACTTCTCCGCGACCTGGTGCGCCACGTGCACCGCGAGCGCGGTCTTGCCGACCCCGGCTGCACCGTCGATCGCCGAGATCACCACCGAACCGCCGGAGGCGTCGCCGGACACCGTCTCGCACAGTTCCCGCAACTGCCGGGTTTCGTCCTCGCGGCCGACGAATTCCGCAATCCTGTGCGGTAACTGCGCCGGGACGACCCGGCCCGGCCCGAACCGCGCGGCAGGCGGATCGGACTCACCGCTCAGCACGCGTTTGTGCATCCGGCGCAGCGCCGGACCCGGTTCCACGCCGAGCTCGTCGACGAGGTGGTGGCGCACCCGCTGGTAGACCTGCAACGCCTCGGCATGCCGTCCGGTCCGGGACAACGCGAGCATCAGCAGTTCGTGCAGCCGCTCGTGCAGCGGGTTCTCCGCGGTCAGTGCGGACAACGCGGTCACCGCACCACCCGCCGCACCGGTCTCGATCAACGCGGCGCCGCGCAGTTCCTCGACGTCGAGCTTCAGCAGTTCGAGCCGCGAACGCTCCGCCTCCGCGAACGGGCCGGTCGCACCGCCGAGCGGCGGCCCGCCCCATTCCCGCAGCGCCGCGTCGCACTGTGCACGGGCGCCGACGAAATCATCGGCGTTCCACCGGCGCCACCCCTCGGCGGCGGCCGTCTCGAAGCGGCTCGTATCGATCGCTTCGGCGGGCAGCTGCAGCGAATACCCGGCCCGTGTACCGGTCAGCACCCTCGGCGCGGCACCGCGAGCGCGCCCGGGTTCCACGGCCTTGCGCAGGGCGGAGACATAGCTGTACACGATGCCCTCGGCAGTCTTGGGCGGCGTCTCACCCCACAGGCCGCTGACGAGTTCGTCGAGGCGGACCGTGGTGCCCGCGCGCAAGGCGAGCATGGTGAACAGTGAGCGCGGTCCGGGCGGGCCCAGGTCGATTTCGGCGTCGCCGACGCGCACCCGGACGGTGCCGAGCAGGCGAACAATCACCCTCGGTCTTCCCGCGTCGCCCATCGCTCACCATTCCGATCCACACAACCGCGCGCAGGGCACGCGGCGTCACGATAACGGTTTTCCCGGCCCGCACGTAACCCGTGCTCAGTGAATCGGTCCGCAGGTGCGACCGGATTCATTCTGGTCAGGCCGATTTTCCCGGGAACCATACCGGTAGCACGGCGAGGCCGCGGTGAAGGCACTTTCCCGAGACATGGTGCATACGTGAATACAATTCACCTATTGTCGTATCCGCACGAGTGTCCGGCAATCCGCTTGCCCGACCGGGCAAGTCGTTCAGCGGCGTGCCCGGTGGTGCCCGCCGGCGGGGTGCTGTCCGGAAAATGCACCCGGGCGGGAACCGGTCACGGCAGTCGTCCCGCCGAACCGGGCAGGCCGAATTCGGTGACCGGATGCCAGGAACCGGGAGCCGTAGCACCGGCGACCAGGCGCACCCGGTCGATCACCGCGCGGAACGGCAGTTCCGCCCCGACCGCCACCGCAGCCCGCCGCAGCGCGTCCGGTTCGCCGAGGCGGGTGCTCCCGACAGTCAGGTGCGGAACGACTTCGCGATGGGCACCACCGTACGGCGGGCATTCCGGAAACCTGCGCCAGACCAGTTCGATCAGCCGGTGGAAAGGCTCCGCGGGTTCCGGAGCGAGCCAGACGACCTCGTTCCCGAACCACTCGACCCGCCGGAAGACACATCCGAACGACTCGACCCTGGACAGCAGCGCTCGCAGTTCGCCGACCACGGCTTCGGTGATCCGGCCCGGCGCCAGGAACGGATAGCTGATCGTGAGATGCGCCGGAACACCCCACACCGCCGAATGGTCCAGCTCCCGCCGATGCCTCCCGACCACCGGATCGGCCGCCGGGACCGGCACGATCAACGCGGTCTCGACCGGTGCTGCCCCACCCATCCGGAAATGCTCGCACATCCGGCAGGTTTCCCGGTAGCCGGTCCGGAAGACAGATCGGCCATTCGGGAAATACCACGGCGGCCGAATCGGAACCCGCCGGTGGTTCGGGCGATCGATGCACCGGTGAGCCGCGGAAGCAGCCGTTGCGACGATTCTCGGAAATATTCGCCGGTGTCGCATTCGGGACGGATCAACGCCCGTTCCACAGCCGGGATTCAGCCCGCCCGCCGCGGCACCGCCCGCCGGGCCGCGAGTGCGGCGGCGATGCGCTGGGTGTCCTCCAGTTCGGTCGGGTCGAGCCCGGTCAGCTGGTGCACCCGGTGCAGCCGGTAGTCGACGCTGTTCGGGTGCAGGTGCAGGCGGGTCGCGGTGGCCCGGCGATTGCCGCCGCCGCGCATGAAGGTCTGGAGGGTTTCCAGCAACGCCGGATGACCGTCCAGCGGAGCCAGCAGTGCCGCAAGGTGTTCCGTCGCGGCACTGGGGCGGGTCAGCTGGTACTCCACGAGCACGTCCTGGAGGCGGTAAGTCCCCGGCGGATGGCGGAATTCCTGCACCACGGTGAGAACTTCCCTGGTCTCGGCCACCGCATCGGGGACTTCGCCCGGCGCGGTGACCGCCAGTGCGGCGACCACGTGGGTTCCGGCACTGCGTTCCAGGTGCCCGACCAGTGCCCTGGCGCCGGCCCAGTCCCGTTCCGATCCGGTCCACGCCGGTTGCGGTACCAGTGCGAGCCCGCCGGTCGCGGTGATCGAGCTCAGCGTGCCCTCACGGCCGTGCCAGTGGAGGGCGTCCCGGATGCGCCGGATCTTGCGGTGGGTGGCGACCGTGGTGTCGAGATCGGTGGCGAGTTCGTCCGGGTGCCTGCCGAAGGCAAGGCTGGCAACCAGGTAGTACGCGGGCAGCTGCAGCGCGAGTCCGCTCGCCACCTCCGCGCCGCGGCCGTCCAGCAGCGCGGAGATCATCGAGTGCTCCAGTTCCCGACGGTCCTGGGTGCTCGTCTCGTGCCCGGTCAGGTAGCCCGCGGCGACCTCGGAACAGGCCTGCCGCAGCGCGCCGAACAGGACGGCGGTCAGTTCGCGGAGTTCGGCGGGGTCGGCCTCCTGCTCGGCCACGCTGTCCCACACCGCACGCACGCCGATCGCGTAGGCGTCCAGCAGCTCGGGCAACGGAACGCCCTCCTCGGCACGTCGCCGGGCGGACTCCTTGGCAGGACTGAATTTCTCCCGGTCCGGAACACGGCGCTCGCGCAGTGCGTCAAGCACGATGTCCACGTTCTGCTGAACGATGCTGTACGCGTCGTGGATCAGCAGCTCGTGCGGGAGGGTCCGGTAGAACGGCACCTCGGCGATGACGCGATCCAGGATCGAGTCCGCCAGGGCGGAACGCACCGGCATCGGCCTGCCCTCGGTCGTCCCGTCGAGATCTTTGGGGTTCACCACAACCACGGTACGAGAACCTCCCCAGCTCCTCCACTTTCGGCAGGTCACAAGTTACCCATGAGTTTAGGTAATGATCACAGCTCCGCTCGGCGGACTTCGGTCAAATCCCAAGTCCGGGGTCACCACGGAGCCCGCATGCTTTTCCCGGAGACGCGAGCGAAGGGGGCTGCGATGACCGACCGCAGACGCATGCCCGTCGACGGTTTCGAAATGTGCGACCGGGCCGCAGGGCAGGGCTCGCTCGCGGACGCACAGTGGCTGCCTGCCGTCGTTCCCGGCGGAGTGCACGAAGCACTCCGCGCAGCCGGCCATATCCCCGACCGCGAGTCCGACGTCGCGTGGACGGCCAGGCGCGAGTGGTGGTTCCGGACCCGCGTCGCCGGCCCGGAACGCGCACCGGGGGACCGCGTCCGGCTCGGGTTCGACGCACTCACCACGATCGCCGACCTCTGGCTGGGCGGCCTGCCGCTGGGGCGCCACGAAAACCGGTTCCACCCCGCGGTGTTCGACGTGACCGACCGGCTGCCGCCCGGCACGTCCGCCGACCTGGTCGTACGGTTCACACCCGGGCTCCCCGCCCGGGAGGCGGCGGCCGGCCCCCGCAGGCCGATGCGGCCGGTCGCCGGACTGTCCGGGACCGGGTTCTCCGGTGGCGGCGATTTCACGCCACCGCTGTCGTCGCCCGGCATCTGGCGTCCGGCGTGGCTGAGCGTCGAGCACCGCGCGGTGCTCACCGGGCACCACGTCGGGCTGACCGACCTCGCGAACGACCGGTCCCACGGCACCGTGCGGATGCGAGCCGACGTCGACGCGTTCGCCGCGACGACGGCGATGGTCGCGTTCACCCTCACCACGCCCGGCGGGCGCACCGTCCGGCGGCAAGCCCTGGTGGCCGACGGAGTGGCCACCGTCGAATTCGAACTCCACGACCCGGTGCTCTGGTGGACCTCGGACCTCGGCGAGCCCGCGCTGCACGAGGTGCGGATCGAGCTGACTGCGGACGGAATTCCGGTCGACGTTCTCGAAGACCGCGTCGGCCTGCGCACCGTCACGCTCGGCCGCGGGCCCGATCAGCTCGAAGGTGGCCGGCTGTTTTGCTTCCGGCTCAACGGAATTCCGCTTTCCGCCCACGATGCGGTATCGGTGCCGCCGAACCCGCTCGCCGGATCGAGCGACGGCACCCCGGTGCGTGATCGCGTCCGCCGTGCTCGCGAAGGAAACGTGCCGATCCTGCGAGTCCGGGGCGGTTACGTACCCGACGACTTCTACACCGCGTGTGACGAGCAGGGCGTACTCGTCCGGCAGGACTTCAGGTTCGCCGGTACCGATTACCCCGGCGATTCCGACGCGTTCCGAACCGAGGTCGCAGCCGAGGTGCAGGCGCAGGTTTCCCGGCTGCGCAACCGAGCGTGCCTGGTGCTGTGGTGCGGCAACGGCGAAGTCGAGGTCAGTCACCAACCCACGCCCGGCAGCCACGAGGGCGGCGATCGGGGCCGGTCGATCTTGTCCGAGGTGCTCCCGGTCGCGGTCGCCGCGCACGACGGGCTCGTGCCCTACTGGCCGGGAAATCCGTCGAGTGCCGACGACACGGACAGCTCCGTGAGCGAGTTCGGTATCCGGTCCACCTACGACGGCGGCACCTTCGAGCAGCGGTTGCCGGGCAACACCCGG
Organism: Amycolatopsis ultiminotia; assembly: GCF_039536925.1. Lineage (NCBI taxonomy): Bacteria > Bacillati > Actinomycetota > Actinomycetes > Pseudonocardiales > Pseudonocardiaceae > Amycolatopsis > Amycolatopsis ultiminotia. The sequence continues at coordinate 92,099 of NZ_BAAAZN010000028.1, forward strand.
CACGACACGACCTTCGGCCAGGCACGGTGAGCGGTTCCCCGCTGCGCGCGAACGTCCGCCGGTACGAGTGACAGAGGGGCGACGTCGCGAGCCGCCGGCCGGTCCCCGGGTGCGGTGCGGGTAACTCTCGACGTTGGTCACGAACCCGGTCGAACAGGTGGCACCCCTGGTGAACCCGTGGCCTGACCTGCGCTTCGGCAGCGACGTGCACGGCGCAAGTGACGTCACGTCATCTGGCGCCCCGAGAAATGTCATGGGCCGTAGGTGACGTCATCGCACTGGCAGGTGGCGGCCGCACCCGGTGAACTCTTTCCATGACCTCGAAGCGTTATTTCTGGAAGGGCCCCATGAAGCACTCGCGTATCGCTGCCGCGGCGTCGGCAGCGATCGTCGTCGCCATGACTGCCGCGCTCGCCGGTTCGACCGCATCGGCTGCGCCGGGGCCCGCTGCGGTGGCCACCGCCGACGACCCGGTGACCCACGCGGAGAACGAGCACGTTCCCGAAGGCGGAGCCTGGACCCAGCAGTACTTCCCGTCCTCGGACGGCTCGAAGACCGAGCTGCATGCGGACGTCCTGCTGCCGGAAGGCCTGCCCGAGGGTCAAAAAGTTCCGGTCATCCTCTCCGCGGGCCCGTACTTCGGGCACTCCGGGCAGGAGGACGTCGAAGACCGCAAGCACACCGGTCCCTCGGATCGCTTCACCGACTTCATCGACGGTGCGCACTTGTTCGACCGTGGCTACGCGTTCGTGATGGTGGATGTGCGCGGCTTCGGTGGCTCCACCGGCTGTCTCGACTTCACCGGCCCCGGCGAACAGGCGGATGTCAAGGCGGCGATCAACTGGGCCGCGAACCAGCCGTGGTCTACCGGTTCGGTGGGCATGTACGGCAAGTCCTACGACGCCATCACCGGGCTGATGGGCAACAACCTGAAGCAGGACGCACTCAAGGCCGTCGTGGCGCAGGAACCCATGTGGGACCCCTACCGCAACATCCGCTCGAACGGCGTGCCCCGCTCGACGATCGTCAACGTGTCCAACACGTACAACAAGATCGCCGGACTGCCACAGCTGCCGGACGACGACGCGCGCTACCGGGCCAACGCCGAGTACGAGAAGGCGCACCCGGAATGCCTGGTGCAGAACATGCTCGGCTACCAGACCGCGAGCCCGGACTCCCGGTACTGGAAGGACCGTGACCTGGCGGAGCACGCCAAGGGCACCGACACCCCGCTGCTGTTCACCCAGGGACTGCTGGAGTGGAACGTCGAACCCGAGGCGATCCAGGAGTACCTCGACAACCACCAGGGCCCCGAACGCGGATGGCTCGGCCCGTGGGACCACGTGCGCGGGAACGACCGGGTCGCGGACGGCCGGCCGGCGATGGGCCGGGACGGCTGGTTCGACGAGACGATGTCCTTCTACGACCAGTACTTGAAGGGCACCACACCCCCGGTCCGGTACCCCGCGTACGCCGTTCAGGACAACACCGGCGCCTGGCGAGAGCAGGACACCTGGCCGGGCGCGGCACAGCCGGGTACCGTCGCACTCCCCGGTGGGTCCTATGTGGACGACGGCGGAGCGGGTACGAACCCGGCCGGGGGCAGCTTCTTCCGCTGGTCCGAGCCCGTCAAAAAGCCGGCCCGCATCACCGCGACCCCGCGAATCTCCCTTGACGCCAAGGGATACGGCAACGTCATGACCAAGCTGTACGACGTCGCCCCGGACGGCACCGCGGTACTGTTCGACGAGCAGGTCTCCACACTGAAGCCGGGCAAGACCGCCTTCGACCTCAAGTCGACCGATTGGACGCTGGCCGCGGGCCACTCGCTCGCCGTCGAGATCGGCACCATCCCGCCGGCAGCCGGTGACTGGATCGACACCCCGTCCGGAGAGCGGATCACCGTCTCCGGCGCACAGCTCCGGCTGGCCGTGGGCAACCCCGCCGACGACAAACCGACCGCAGGCAACCGAGCGCCCTACCTGGACACCTACCTGACGGCCTACACGAGCAAACTGCCGATCGGCAGCCCGGCGTTCACCGTTCCCGGACAGTGAACGACCTCGGGTGGCAGTTCCCGGTGTGGGCGACAGTGCGCCGGACCGGCGCGGGATCACCGCCGTCCCACCTTGGCAACAGCCGGGCGCCTCAGCCGAAAGCCGGAGCGGTCATGAGCGTCAGGTTGGGCTGGGCGGTGTCGAGCCTGCCGTATTGGCAGAAGACCGGGACCGAACTGTCGAGCCGGATCGCGTATTGGGTGCGGTGCGGAATCGTGAAGTCGATGCCCTCGTCCGAGAGCTTGTCGAGCCGGAGGCAGCGGACCCGTTCACCCGCCACGACGAGGTCGTGGTCGAACGAGGTGGGTGGCCGGTCGGTCCAGTAGAGAGTGAGCCGGAGCTTCGCCGGCTCACGCGCCGGGTTCAGCACGATCAGGGCTTCGTGGCTGACGAAGCGATCCCCTTCGGTCGGTGCGGGCAGGTCGCCGTCGGGGAACCACCAGGTATGCCGGGCACCGCTGGTGGAGCCGGCTGGTCGGGTCGGGGTCATCCGGATGGGTTCCTCACCGTGCCGGCACCTCTTCCGGCACGCCGTCGACTCGCCGGAAGAGGTGCGAAGGATTGTCGTCGCGGAGCTCGGCAGGCAGCAGTTCGACCGGCACACCCTGGTAGGCGACCGGACGGAGGAACCGTTCGATCGCGCGCGTGCCGACCGATGTCGTCGCGGGTGCGGAGGTCGCCGGGAACGGTCCACCGTGGACCATCGCATGGTTGACCTCCACCCCGGTCGGCCAGTCGTTGAAGAGCACCCGTCCGGCGATCAGCTCGAGCCGGCCGAGCAGAGCTGCCGCGGTGCGGTGGTCGACGGCGCTCGCGTGGATCGTCGCCGTGAGCTGGCCCTCGAGCGTTTCCGCGATGGCGTGCAGTTCTTTCTCGTCGGCGACGCGCACGATCACCGAAGCCGGCCCGAACATCTCCGCCGGCAGCCGGGGCCGGCCGAGCAACCCTGCCCCGGTCGTCTCGAAGAGGCTGGGCACACCGGTGCAGGCGAGCGCGGGATCGGCCACCCCGGTGGCGACCAGCCGCACGCCCTCGGTGTGTTCCACGGCCGCCGTCTCTTTCCCGAACGCGGTGGAGATTGCCGGATTCAGCAGCACGGTCGCGGGCACCCGCTCGATGGCGGCCGCCGCCGCATCCACCAGGTCCTGTGCGCCGGTTCGTTCGAGGACGAACAGCAGACCGGGTTTGGTGCACAGCTGGCCCGCACTGCCGGTCACGGACGCGACATAGGACGCCCCGATCTCCGCCCCGCGCTCGGCCACCGCGCCGGGGAGCACGAAAACCGGGTTCACCGCGGACATTTCGGCGTACACCGGGATCGGCACGGGGCGCTGCTGGGCGAGCCGGAGCAGGGCGAGTCCGCCGGCTCGCGAGCCGGTGAAACCCACCGCTTTGATCGCGGGGTGGGTCACCAGCGCGGCGCCCAGTTCGTGACTGGTGCCTTGAAGGAGGGAGAAGGTTCCTTCCGGCAAGCCATGTCTGCGCACGGCCTCGCAGATCGCCGTGCCGACGAGCTCCGATGTACCGGGGTGGGATGGGTGCGCCTTGACGATCACCGGTGCGCCTGCGGCGAGGGCGGAGGCGGTGTCCCCGCCGGCGACCGAGAACGCGAGCGGGAAGTTGCTCGCGCCGAAGACCGCGACCGGCCCGAGCGGCACCGCGCGGCACCGGACGTCCGGACGCGGCAGCGGGATCCGTTCCGGATCGCCGGGATCGATCCTCGCCTGCAGCCAGTCACCTTCCCGCAAGGTCCTCGCGAACAGTCTCAATTGGCCGGTGGTGCGTGTGGTCTCGCCTGCGACCCGCGCCGTGGGCAAACCGGTTTCGAGCCGGGCCAGTTCGGCGATCGGGCTCGCCCGTGCCTCGATTTCGTTTGCGATCGACTCGAGGAAAGCGGCACGTTCCTCGATCCCGGTGTGACGGTAGCCGTCGAACGCCGCGGCTGCCAGCTTCGCCGCTCGCTCCGTCTCCACCGCGCCGCACTCGACGAAAACGGGTCCGATCTCCTCGCCGGTGGCCGGATCGACAGCGCGGAAGGTGGCCGCGGTTGCCGGCACTGCCGCCGTCCCGCCGATCAGGGCCCGGCCGGTGGGCGGGGAAGGCGTGCTCGATGTCGGGTTGGTCATGTGGTTCACCTTCTCGACCGCTGCGGGGACGGTCGGTTGCCGGATCGTGGTGCCCGGTTCGCGCTGGGGATCACGCCGGGGCGGGTTGCGCAGTGGCGCTCGCGGTGAGTTCGGTGCGGTAGGTGTCCGGAGCCTTGATCACGGCAACCATCGAAATGCACCACAGCAACAGCAGGTAGGACATCACCAGCCACAGCGAGCCGCCGGCGACGGCGACCAGCAAGGTCGCCAGGAACGGCGCGATGCCGCCGCCGAGAATGGCGCCGATCTGGAAGCTGATGGAGAGCCCGCTGAACCGGATGTTGGTCGGGAAGAGCTCGGCGATCCAGGCGAATTCCACACCGAGCAGCGGCGCCGAGCCGAAGGCGTACAACAGGGCGTAGCTGAGCAGGATCAACGGCGTCGAACGGGTGTCGAGGATCAGGAAGAACGGCCAGATCGTGACCAGCAGGAAGATCATGCCGCCGCAGAACACGATCTTGCGGCCGATCCGGTCGGCGAGGTGGCCGTAGAACGGGATGGCGAGGATAGAGATCGCCGAAGCGATCATCACGCCCGCCGTCGACACCGACTCCGACACTCCGGCGTTGTCGGTGGCGTAGGACAGCGAGAACGTCACGATGAGGAAGCCGCTCCCGGTTTCGAACAGCCGCAAGGCGATCGAGAGCAGCATGCTGCGCTTTCCGGTCTTGAACAGTTCCGACAGCGGCCGTTCGGCCAGCAGACCGTCCTCTTTGGCCTCCTCGAACGCGGGGGTGTCCACGAGCTTGGTACGCACCCACAGCCCGAAGATCGCGATGCCCGCGCTGATCAGGAACGGCACCCGCCAGCCCCAGCTGACGAACTCGGCGTGCGGCAGAACCGCGGTGAGCACCGTGAAGAGACCGGTCGCGATGAGCAGGCCCATGAATTCGCCGGTCTCCATGACCCCGGAAGCGAAGCCACGCCGCCGGGGCGGCGCCGACTCCACCATCATCAGCGTGGCACCGCCCTGTTCACCTCCGACGCCGACGCCCTGCAGTACCCGCAGGAGCACCAGCAGCGCCGGGGCCCAACCGCCGATCGCCGTCGCGGTCGGCAGCACCCCCATGGCGAACGTGGCGCCGCCCATCAGCGACAGCGTGATCATGAGCACCGTCTTGCGGCCGACGGTGTCCCCGATGTGCCCGAAGATCAGCGCGCCGAGCGGCCGGGCGAGGAAACCCACCGCGAGACCGGCGAAGGACAGCAGCGTGGCTCCGGTCTGCCCGGCTCCCGGGAAGAACAACGAAGGGAAGACCAACACCGACGCCAGTCCGAAGAGCTGGAAGTCGTACCACTCCATCAGCTGGCTGAGTACGCTGCTCACCCCGACCTTGCGCCGGTAGGCGGTGCTGAGCCGGATCGGGTGGGAATGGGTCATCGGGTTCACTTCCTGATCTGCCGAGAGCTCCGGGGACGCCGTTCGGTGGGCGGCCCGGGGAGCACCGCCGTACGAGGCACGAGCTGGACGGGCCGCATCCGCGCGGGGCCGAAGCCGGCGCCCTCCGCTTCGAGCAACCCCGAGTGGCCAATATCCGAAATACCGGACACTATCCGAAATACCGACAGGACGTTAGTATCCCCTGCTGGGGGTGTCAACGGACACTCCGCAGCGGAAACATTCTCGGAACACAGGAGACGGAATGGCGACACGACTGGTCACGGCGCTCTCGCGCGGACTGAGAATTCTCGGCCAGTTGGAGAAGGGACCGCAGAGCGCGCCGGAGATCGCGACAGCACTGTCCCTGCCGAGGGCGACCGTGCACGAACTGCTCAAGACCCTCGAGGCCGAAGGATTCATCCGGACCGAGGCGGGGGCTGCCTTCGCGCTCGGCATGCGACTGTTCGAACTGGGCAGCGCCGTCGAACGATCACTGGACATCGTGCAGGTGGGCCGGGAGCACGCCCAGCGTGTCGCGGCCGAGTGCGGGGAAACCGTGCAGGTGGCCTTGCTCGACGGCACGGAAATCGTCTACGTGGCCAAAGTGGACAGTGCACACGCGGTGAAGCTGGTGTCCACTGTGGGCGCCCGCCTTCCGGCACACCTCGCAGCCGTGGGCAAAGCGACGCTCGCCTATCAGCCGGCAGACGAACTGGACAAGCTCTACCCCCCGGACGGCCCGCTTGCAGTACTGACACCGAACAGCATCAGCGACGCCCGGCAGCTGCGGGAGGCACTTGCCGAGGTGCGCGAGACCGGCGTGGCCTGGGACAACTGCGAGTCGAATCCGGACGTGCGATGCGTCGCCGCGCCGGTCCGCGACCGGCGTGGCGCAGCCATCGGGGGCATGAGTATCTCCGTGCCCACCTACCGCTGGGACGACGCCCTCGCCGACCGGCTCCGCGGCCTGGTCGTGAGCGGTGCGGCGGCGTTGTCCGCGGACCTCGGCGCCGCGGCCGGGTCGCCGGCGTGAGCCTCCTCGCGTTGACGGCAGCCGGCTCAGCTTCCTAGAATCCGATATACCAGACGTCGTCCGAAATATCGGACGCTGGGATCGAGGAGTATCCGTGACTGAACTGAGCGGGACGCTGTCGGCGCTCGTGACCCCCTTCACCGACGGTGGCGCGGAGGTCGACGAGTCCGCCCTGCGGGTCCTGGTGGACAAGGTCGTCGACGACGGCATCGACGGGATCGTGCCGTGCGGTGGTACCGGCGAGTTCGCGACGATGACGAACGCCGAGCGCCGCCGGGTGGTGGAGATCGTGCTCGACCAGGTGGCCGGGCGGATTCCGGTCGTGCCACACGTCGGTGCCGGTTCCACCGCGCAGGCCGTGGAGCTGTCCCGGCACGCGGCCGACCACGGCGCCGCCGCGCTGCTGCTGACCGTCCCGTACTTCGAGCCGATCACCGAGCCGGAGGCCGCGGAGTACTACACCCGGGTCGCCGGGTCGGTCGCACTGCCGATCGTGGCCTACAACCAGCCGGCGGGCACCGGACTGCAGCAGCACCCGGCCTTCCTGCGGGAGCTGGCGAGCCGGGTGCCTGCCGTCCGCTACGTCAAGGATTCCTTCGGCGATTTGGGACAGCTCTACGACTTCGCCACCGCGGACGAGCCGGTGCGGGTGCTCAACGGCGTGGATTCGGTGCTGGGGCCCGCTTTCCTGCTGGGAGTGCGCGGGCACATCACCGGTGGAGCCAACTTCCTCGGTGCGGTCTACCGGCAGATCACCGACGCGGTCCGCGCCGGTGACCAGGCCACCGTCGCGAGGCTGTGGGTGGCCACCTACCCGGTTGCCCGGCTCATCGAGAACCTCCCCTACAACGCCGCGGTGAAGGCGGCCTGCGAACTGACCGGACGGCCGGCCTCGCTCACCCGCTCACCGGCCCGGCCGCTGACCGCTGACGAGCACGCAGTGCTGGCCCGCGCACTGCGCACCCTCGAAGGCGCGGTCGACGGCCTGGTCAAGGTCGCCCGCTGAACGACCGCTCGGCCGTCGGGCCCGCCCGGTCGAAGGAAGGAACCCCCATGGTCACAGGTCAAGACGACGCCGGTTACGACGTCGTGGTGGTCGGCGGCGGTGCCGCCGGATTGGCTGCCGCATGGCACCTGCGTGATCGCCAGGTGCTGCTGCTCGAATCCGCCGACCGCCTCGGCGGGCGGATGCACTCGGTTCCCCGCGGTGCGCGGTGGATCAACCTCGGATGCCATCTGTTCCCCGGCCCCGGTTCGACGTTGCACGGCATGCTCGGCGATCTCGACCTGCGCACCCTGGACATTCCCGGGGTGAAGACCGCCATCGCCGTGGACGGCAGGCTGCACGCGTCGGCACGGGTGGAAACCCACCCGCTGACCCTGCCGTTGACCCTGCGGGAACGGATCTCGCTGGCCAGGGCCGGCACCCGGCTGCTGCGGGCGGTGCACGGGTACTTCCGGCAGGCGGCGCCGAGATCCGGGGACGGACCGCTGAGCCGGCGCACCCGCCTCGACGCCTACCTCGCCGATCGCTCGGCGGCCGAGGTGCTCGGCCCGCTGCCGCCTCGGGTACAGGACCTGCTGGCCACCGCCGGCCGTCGCGCGGCTTCGGAACTGGCCGATCAGTCCGGCGGTGTCGCAGCCTCGTTGTTCGCCTCGGTGTGGGGCGGGTCCAATGCCTTCGCGACGCTCAATGTGGACGGTGGCACCGGGGAGCTGCCCCGTGCCGTCGGCGCCGCGCTGGCGGACCGGGTCCGGCTCTCCGCCGAGGTGCTCGAGGTGGCCGAGGTGGACGGCGGTGTCCGCGTGCGCTACCGCACCCCGGACGGGGAGCAGGAAGTACGCGCGGAACAGGTGGTCGTCGCCGTGCCGGCACCGGTCGCGCGGAAGGTCGTCCGCGGGCTGCCGCCGAGGCTCGACACCTGCCTGCGCGAGGTCGCCTACGGCCCGTTCGTGTCGATGGGGCTGCTCACCGATCCGCTGCCGCGCAGCCGATGGGACCGCGTCTACGCGACCACGACCCCGGGTTCCTCGTTCAGCATGATGTTCAACCACACCAATCCGGTGCCCGAGGTCGCCCGGCGGACCGGCGCCAGCTACATGGTCTACGCGGGTGGCGCACCGGCGGCCGCGCTGCTCGGGGAGTCCGACGCAACGATCGAGGCCCGTTTCACCGAGGACCTCCTGCGGATCCATCCCGCCCTCCGTGGCCGGATCACCGAGACGGTGGTGCACCGGTGGCCGATCGGGAACACCTACCGCAGGCCGGGATTCGACGCGGGCCCGCTGCACGAGCACGCCGAGCGGCACGCCGGGCGCATCCGGCTCGCCGGCGACTATTTCGTGGAGCTGGGCAACGTCGAGCAGGCCGCCACGACCGGACTGACCGCGGCCCGGCACGCCCGCGCCGCACTGGCCCCGCGGCGCGAAGCACGCCCCGCCGACGCCGGAGCGGCCCGACCCGGAGGACAATCATGAGCTCGATCTCCCCCGACCCCACGGCCGCGGGCGCGTTCCCGGACGGCGGGCTGTTCCGCATCGAAATCCCGTCCGTGGAAGGACCGGCGGCGCTCGAAGCCGTACTCGACCAGGCGCGGCGCTACGACCTGACGATCCACCGGGTCAGCCAGGGCAGCGGCGTCGCCATGCTCGACGACCAGGAAATCGGCGCCATGGTCGCCGCCGGCGCCGCGGCGAACGTGGAACTGTGCCTGTTCCTCGGCCCGCGTGGCACCTGGGACATCGGCGGTTCGGCCAAGCTGCCCGGCAGCGGGCTCGGCCCCCGCGTCCGTGGTGCCGATCAGGTGCGGTTCAGCATCGACGACGCCGAGCGCGCGGCGAACCTCGGCGTGCGTTGCCTGCTGGTGGCTGACGAGGGCGTTCTGCACGAACTGCACCGGGCGCGGGTCCGCGGCGACCTGCCCGCCGACCTCCGGCTGAAGATGTCCGCGCTGACCGGGCCTGCCAACCCGGCGTCGTTCGCGGTGATCGAGCGGCTCGGCGCCGACTCGATCAACGTCCCCGGCGACCTCACCGTGACCCAGCTTGCGGAACTGCGCTCCGCGGGCCGCGCCGCGATCGACGTCTACATCGAATCACCGGACAACCTCGGCGGTTTCGTGCGGCACCACGAGGCGCCGGAGATCGTCCTCGCGGCCGCACCGGTCTATCTCAAGTTCGGGCTGCGCAACGCGGCCGACATCTACCCGGTGGGCATGCACCTGGAGTCGCTTGCCGTGTCCAGCGCCCGCGAACGGGTCCGTCGAGCACATCTGACGCGGGAGCTGCTCGACCGGCACGGACTGCTGGCGCGGATGTCCCCGCGCGGCGCGTACCGGATCGAAGACCTGGCCCGCTTCCGGTACCGGGAACTCGATGCTTCCGGCGCGGTGGCGGCCTCATGACCACCGCCACGCTCGAAGCGCTGCTCCCCGGCGAGCTGGTCACCCGGGCCGCGGAGTACCTGCGGACCGTGCTGCGGCCGACGCCGTGCCAGTACTCGCCAGGACTGTCGGACCTGCTGGGCAGGCAGGTGTGGCTGAAGTGGGAGCTGATCCAGCCGACCCGGTCGTTCAAGGTCCGCGGCGCCCTGTTCGCCGTGCACGAACTGGCGCACGCGGCCGATCCCGCAGCCCCGCTGGTGACCGCCTCCACCGGTAACCACGGGCTCGGGGTCGCGTTCGCCGCGTTCCGAGCCGGGCGGACCGCACACGTCTACGTTCCCGAAGGCGCCAACCCCGCCAAGGTCGGGGCCATGCGGGTCCTTGGCGCCCAGATCCACGTGGCCGGCAGTGACTGGCAGGAGGCGTTCGAGCACGCCAGTTCCGCGTGCGTCCGAACCGGACTGTCCTATGTGCACAGCTTCGACGACCCGCACATCGTGGCCGGGCAGTCCACCATCGGCACGGAACTGGCCGACGACGGCCCGGAAGGAGCGACCGTGCTCGCTCCGGTCGGCGGCGGCGGGCTGATCGCCGGGGTTGCCCGCGGCCTGGCCGTGGCCGGGTCCGACGCCAAAATCGTCGGGGTCGAGCCTGCCGGGGCCGACCGGATGCGCCGCTCGCTCGAGGCAGGCCGGGTCGTGCGCGTGCCACCGTTCAGCACCATCGCCGACGGTCTGGCCGCCCGTGCCGCCAGCGACCTCACTTTCGGCCTGGCCAGAGAGCTGGTGGATCGTGTGGTCACCGTCGGGGAAACCGCGATCCGGGAAGCAATGGCCGAGATCTTCCGTGCCGAACGCCTCGTCGTGGAACCCTCCAGCGCCACCACGATCGCCGCGCTGGCCACCTACGACCGCAGCGTGCTGCCCGGTGACCGGGTCGTCTGCCTGATGACCGGCGGCAACGTCGATCCCGCCCTGCTGCGCGAGGTCGTCGGCCGGTGACGGGTCGCCACGAGGACAGGAAGGGGACAGCTGTGGGTTCTTTCGACGGAAAGGTCGCGGTGGTCACCGGCGGCGCCAGCGGAATCGGCGCGGCCACTGCGGCACTGCTGGCGGCGCGCGGGGCGCAGGTGGTGGCCGCCGACCGGAAACCGGCGGAGCCGGCGGACAGCGTGACTCCGTGGCGCTGTGACGTGACCGATCCCGGCTCCGTGCGTGCGTTGGTGGACGGGGTCCTCCAGCGCTTCGGACGGCTCGACGTGCTGATCGCGAACGCCGGGATCTGGCGGCAGCGACCGTTTCTCGAGCTGAGCACCGAGGAATGGGACGAGGTGCTGGACGTCAACCTGCGCGGTTGTTTCCTCGTCTGCCGGCAGGTCGCCCGCGCGATGGCCGCTGCGGGCGGCGGGTCGATCGTGGTGACCGCATCGACCAACTCGACCATCGCCGAACCCGATACCGCCCACTACAACGCTGCCAAGGGCGGGTTGCTGATGCTCGTCCGTTCGATGGCGGTCGACCTGGCCCAGTTCGGTATCCGGGTCAACGCGGTGGCACCCGGCACCATCGAAACCCCGCTGAACCGGGCGGCACTGGCCGAATCCGACGACGCCTTCGCGTTCCCCCCGGCCGGTCGCTGGGGCACCGCGGACGAATGCGCCACGGCCGCGGTCTTCCTCGCCTCCGGTGAAGCCGCGTACATCACCGGTACGTCCCTGACCGTCGACGGCGGTCAGACTGCGCTCAACGGCACGGCGCCGGTCCGGAGCGCCCGATGAGGACCTACGACCTCACGCACCGGCTGCACGACAGCATGTCGATCTACCCCGGCGTACCGCAACCTCGGTTCACCACCGTGCAAACCGTGCCCGAGCACGGAGTCCTGATGACCGACGTGCACTGCTGGACACACGTCGGCACCCATGTGGACGCTCCCGCGCACATGGTCGACGGCGGTGCCCGCACGTTCGAGATGCCGATCGAGTCCTGGATGGGTCCCGCCGTGGTGCTGCGGGTAGCGCACCCGGGAACGGAGGCCATCGATCCGGACGCCCTCACCGGTCTGGTCGCGGGGCAGGGCGTGCTCATCGCCACCGGGCACGCCGATTCCTGGGGTACCGAGCCGTACTACGGTGCCGCACCCCACCTTTCGGCCGCCGGCGCAGAACGCCTGCGCGCAGCCGGCGTCCGTTTCGTCGGCCTCGACTTCCCTTCGCCGGACCCCGTCGGCGCTGCGCACCAGCCCGCACACACCATCCTGCTCGGCGCAGGTGTCCCGATCGTGGAAAACCTCACCGGTCTCACCGGCTTGCCCGGTCACGTCTGGTTCTCCGCCGCCCCGCTGCTGGCGGGCGCCGGAGACGGCGGCCCCTGCCGCGCTTTCGCACTCGCCGGCGAGCCGGTTCCGGCCGGGTGATCGCCGCACCGGACCGAACCACCGATTTCAGTCCAGAAAGGACTCTTGATGAGCAACCACCCTGCACCGCTCAGCGCCACCCGGGTACTCGGCGACACGGTCTACGTCTCCGGCCAGGTGGGCGTCGATGCCGACGGCCGGATCCCGGAGTCCTTCGCCGACGAAGTCAACGCGGCCATCGGCAATCTCGCCGCCGCACTCGAATCGGCGGGCAGCGGCCTCGAACACGTTGTGCGGATCGGCGTCTACCTCACCGACCACGAGTATTTCGCGGAGATGAACCAGCTTTACCGCGACCGTTTCGCCGAGCCCTACCCGGCCAGGACCACAGCCGTGACCGGCCTTGCGGTGCCAGGACTCAGGTTCGAGATCGACGCGATCGCCGCCGTACGCTGAGCATCGCGCAAGTCAGCTTTCCTTCTCGACGATGCTGGCCTTTTCCGCCGCGCGCTGCACAGCTTCACAACCCGCCCGCGCGGAGGCTTTCGTCTCGTACGCCTCGCCCGAGGCAACGATCTCGCCGTTACCGGCCTTCAACCGGAAGCGGAACTTGCCAGCCTTGTCTTCGTAGACCTCGAACTTGCCGGCCATGACCACTCCTCTTCACCGACTCGGGATGTTCTCGCCACCCAGGTAGACGCGAACGCGCGCGGATAAACACGCAATTCGGCGTGCCACCGGAACAACCTGCAAAAACCCGACGGAAACCACCTCGACCGGGTGAGTCATGTTTACCCCCGGGAAAACCGGGAAGTTGCGCCGTCCGCGGCAAGACATCGCGGGCGCCGGTAGCCGTCGTTCCCCCGGAGAACACTCCGGTACGTCGATCCGACCCAGAAACCTGCGAGCGTGTCGAACCGCATGACGCGCTGGTGGATCACCGGGCCGAACGCCGGCGACCGGCCACGGTTGCCGCGATCCTGGAGCCGGCGGGCAAGCTGGGGAATCGTGCCCGCCAGCACGGCCTCGAACTGCAGCGAGTCGCCTCGCTGCCCTGCGGTCACCAGCAGCGACAGCAGCTTTGACCTCGTTCGACGACCAGGACCACCGCCCACACGCCCACGCGCTGCCGGAACAGACCGTCGACGGTACGAGGCCGCCAACGGTCGGCGTCGGCCGGATGGCGGGCGCCCGGGTGTGCGCCGGGCGCCCGTGGTGAGTCCGGTCAGTTCTCGGTGGGTTCGAGCAGGATCAGCGGCACTTCGCGGTTGCCGGACTCGGCGGCCGCGG
>NZ_BAAAZN010000029.1:0-32169 GCF_039536925.1 Amycolatopsis ultiminotia
CGCGGCATCATCCGGTGGATCGGTGGGTGAAGCCGGAGGAGTTCGTGGAGCATTCGAGGGTGGCGGAGTCGTTGGGGTTTGCGGGTGTGATGGCGGGTCCGTTGGTGCGGTCGTCGTATCGTGCGGGTCGGTTGTATGCGCAGACGAAGGCGCATCGTGGTGAGGCGTTGCCGGACAATCTGGCCCACCTCACCAGTCAGGGCCCGGCCGCCCAAGAAGCCAGCTCCCTGCTGGCCAGATAGGAAGGGGCGGGTCAATGGCGATCAGCGTCTTCGACCTGTTTTCCATCGGTATCGGACCGTCGAGTTCGCACACCGTCGGGCCGATGCGGGCCGCGCGGACCTTTGTGGACGGTCTCGTCGAAGAGGGCGTGCTGGACGGCGTGGCGCGGGTGCGGGCGGAGCTGTTCGGCTCGCTCGGCGCGACCGGTTTCGGGCACGGCAGCGACAAGGCGGTGCTGCTGGGACTGTCCGGTGCGCGTCCGGAGGCGGTCGACACGGACACCGTGCCGGCCAAGGTCGCCGCGATCCGGGAGTCCGGGCGGCTGCTCGTCGGCGGCACGCACGAGATCGGGTTCACCGAGGACACCGACCTGGTCATGCACCGCCGGAAATCCCTGCCCGCGCATCCGAACGGGATGGTCTTCCGCGCCTTCGCCGAAGACGGTGCGCTGCTGCGCGAGCGCACCTACTATTCGGTGGGCGGCGGCTTCGTGCGCGACGAGTCGTACGAGACCGACACTGTTTTCGTGGAGGACTCCACTCCGGTGCCGTATCCGTTCCGCACCGGCGCGGACCTGCTGAAGCACTGCACGGAAACCGGTCTGCCGGTCAGCGAGATCATGCTGCGCAACGAACTCTCGTGGCGGACGCATGCGGAAATCCGGGACGGTCTGCTGGAGATCTGGCGCGTGATGGCCGAATGCGTGCGCAACGGCTGCTCGCACGAGGGTGTGCTGCCCGGTGGGCTGAAAGTGCCCCGGCGGGCGAAAGCCTTGCACGACAAGCTCCTCGCCGAGGACGGTGTGGACGATCCGTTGTACGCGATGGATTGGGTGAGCCTGTACGCGCTCGCGGTGAACGAGGAGAACGCGGCAGGCGGACGCGTGGTCACCGCCCCGACGAACGGGGCGGCCGGGATCATCCCGGCCGTACTGCACTACTACCAGCGGTTCATCCGCGGCGCGTCGGACGAGGGCATCGTCACGTTCCTGCTCACCGCGAGCGCGATCGGCTCGGTGCTCAAGCAGACCGGCTCGATTTCCGGTGCCGAGGTCGGCTGTCAGGGCGAGGTGGGCTCGGCGTCGGCGATGGCCGCCGCGGGACTGACCGAGGTGCTCGGCGGCGCACCGGCGCAGGTGGAGAACGCCGCCGAGATCGGCGTCGAACACCACCTCGGCCTGACCTGCGATCCGGTCGGCGGCCTGGTGCAGATCCCGTGCATCGAACGCAATGCGGTCGGCGCGTCGAAGGCCATCCACGCCGCCCGCATGGCCATGCGCGGCGACGGCAGCCATGTGGTGACCCTGGACAAGGCGATCAAGACGATGCGCGAAACCGGTGCGGACATGTCGGTCAAGTACAAGGAAACCGCACGCGGTGGATTGGCCGTGAACGTCATCGAGTGCTGATTCGTCCCGGACGGACCGGTCCCCGGCCGCCGGATCCCGGCCGCCGGATCCCGGGGAGGATTCGCCGGTGGCGCGCGCGGTCTGCCACCAGCGCGGCCGGGGTTTGGGTCCGTGCGGCGCAGCGCAGCGGAACCGTTGCAGAAGGCTCTCCGCGTCCGGGAGCGCCTAGACTCGGTCCGGTGGAGACCTCGGTGGTGAGTGCGGACGCGGCGCTGTTCCGGCCGGTGCGCGCTGGGAACGCCTTCGAGGAGACGGTCGAGCGGTTGCTGCAGGCGATCCGGCTCGGTGTGGTCGGTGCCGGTGATCGGCTGCCTTCCGAGCGCGAGCTGGCCGAGCGGCTGGGCGTGAGCCGGGTGACGTTGCGGGAGGCGATCCGGGCGCTGGCCGACGCCGGGTACGTCGTGTCGCGGCGGGGGCGGTACGGCGGGACGTTCGTCAGCGAGAGCCTGCCGGAGCCTGCCGAGCGGGCCACCGGCGAAATCGACGCGGTGACCTTCGAGGACGCGCTCTGCCTGCGGTCGGTGCTGGAGACCGGCGCGGCCGAGTCGGCCGCCGCGCGCACGCTGAGCCCGGCCGACCGGCAGCACCTCACCGGCACGCTCACCGAGGCCTCGGCCGCGGGCCTCGCCGACTACCGGCGCAAGGACTCCCGGCTGCACCTGGCGATCGCCGAGGTCACCGCGTCCGGATCGCTGACCACCGCGGTGGCCGACGCGCGCACCAGGGTCAACCAGCTGCTGGACCGGATCCCGCTGCTCGAACCCAACCTGGAGCATTCGAACGCGCAGCACGAGACGATCGTCGACGCGATACTGGCCGGTGACCCGGTGGCCGCGCGACAGGCGATGGCCGAGCACGTCGAGGGGACCGCGTCGCTCCTGCGCGCCTTCCTCGCGTGAAGTGCTCACCGGCTGGGCTGAACCTTTTCCGCGGCCCACTCGTCATCCGACCGTGGAAATTCCGAACGACGGTGCACCGGCCGCTGTTCCCGGCCCGATCCGCCACGGGCGATGGCGCCGGATCCGGCGGATCTGCTGGTATCTGGCGGGCGCGTTCCTCGGCCTGCCGCTGATCGCGTTCTGGGTCGCCTACCTGCTGCTCGACGTCCGCAGTCCGCAGGACGTGCTGGCTTCGCTGGACAAGACCGTCACGCTGCGCTACGCCGACGGCACTGAGCTGTTGCGGATCGTGCCCCCGGACGGCGACCGGCGTTTCGTCCCGTACGACAAGGTCCCGCAGAAGCTGCGCGACGCGATCATCGCCACCGAGGACCCCACGTTCTGGGACAACTCCGGGTTCGATCCCAGCGCGGTCGGCCGCGCGCTGTTCACCGGCGTCGGCGGCGGATCGGGGATCACCCAGCAGTACATCAAGAAGTCGACCGGCGACGACGACGCGACGATCGGCCGCAAACTGCAGGAACTCGTGCTCGCCACGAAGGTCACCCAGCAACAGGACAAGGAGCGGATCTTCGAGAGCTACGCCAACATCATCTCCTTCGGCCGTGGCACGTTCGGGCCGGCGGCGGCGATGAACGCGTTCTTCGACCGGCCGCTGGACGACGGCATGACCTGGAGCGAGGCCGCGTTCCTCGCCGGGATGATCCAGTCGCCCTCGGTGCACGATCCGGCAGTGTCCGGCGACGAGCACGCGGCTGACCGCTGGGCCTACGTCCGTGACAAGTTGGTGGAACGCGGGTACGTGAAGGGCTCCGAGGCCGCTGCGATGGCGTATCCGGGCGCGGAAATCCGGCCGCCCGCGGAGACCCGTGCGAGCCTGAGTTACCGCGAATACCACGTGAAACAGCAGGTGCTCGCCGAACTGGAACGGGACGGATTCCCGCTTTCCCGTCTGCAGCAGGGAAACCTGACCGTGCAGACGACCCTCGACCGGGGTGCGCAGGCTGCCGCGGGCGCGTCGCTGAAGCAGCGGTTGAAGGGGGAGCCGAAGGAGTTCCGCGGTGGTCTCGTGGCCGTGGACCCGGCGAACGGCGCGGTGCGCGCCTACGACGGCGGCAGCAACGGCGTGCGCGATTACGCGGGTACCGCGCGTCCGGCCGGTTCGGCGTTCTACCCGTTCACCCTGGTCGGCGGGCTGCGCGCGGGAATCTCGCCGGACGGGCCTGCGGCTTCGCCGGAGAAGATCAACTTTCTCGGGGAGGACTTCAGCTATCCGCAACGCTGTCCGCAGCTGTGCACGTTGCGTACCGCGATGTCGTCGGCGGCGGACACCCCGTTCATCGCGCTGGCGAAACAGCTCGGTCCCGACACGGTGAGCGCCGCGGCCCGCGACGCCGGGATCCCGGAATCCGTGGACGGCACCCGGACCCTGCGTGAAAAGGACGGTTACCTGATCGGCTCCGGTATTGCCGTCGGCCGCTATCCGTTGCGCCCGCTGGACATGGCCGGCGCCTACGCGACGTTCGCCGCGGGTGGCCAGCGGACGGCCCCGCATCTGGTGGACAAGATCCTGGACGAAGACGGCGACGTGGTGTGGCAGCACGACGACCGGCCGGCCCCGGCGTTCTCCCCGGACGAGGGCACCAGCCGCCGGATCGCCGACCAGGTCGGCTCGACACTGTCGGCAGGGCTGCCCGACGGCCGCCGTGGCGCCCTGCGCACCGGGGAGTTCCAGCACGGCAATTCCGCGGACAACCAGGACGCCTGGGCAGTCGGCTACACCCCGCAGCTCGCCACGGCGGTGTGGATCGGCTCCGACGACGAGCGAAGACTGCTGGACGCCAAGGGGAAGAAACTGACCGGAGCGACGGTCCCCGCGGACATCTGGCGGACGTTCATGAGCCGCTCGTGAGTGGTGACCGGGGGCTGCGTTCGTGACTGCCTGTGGGTGGCTTGGGGATAGCTTCGTGACCGGCTGGTGAGTGGCGCGGTCGGAAGGTGGGTTTCGCGAGTCGCTTGCGGGCGGCGGCTTGGTGGATGGGTTCATGGGCCGCTCGTGAGTGGACGTCCGTGACTCGTCTGCGAGCGGTGGTCGGGGGATGGGTTGGTGATCTGCTCGTGTGCAGTGGACGTGGACGTTCGTGACTTGTTTGCGAGCGGTGGTCGGGAGATGCGTCCGTGACCCCTTGTGGGTGGCGGTCGCCGGGTGCGGGCGGATCAGGGTCGGTGACTCGCCTGTGGGCGGGGGTCAGCGGATGCGGGCGAGCAGGAACCCGTCGTAGCCCTTGTCGCCGACGGTCTGCACGGCTGTTGCGTCGAAGCGGTCGTCTTCGTGCAGCAGGTCGAACATCTCCCGCACGCCCCGTACCGAGCGGTCGGTGTCGGTCGGGTCCGCGACCGCGCCGCCGCGGATCACGTTGTCCGCCACGATCGTGGTGCCCTGGCGGGACAGGCTGAACGCAGCCTCCACGTACGCGGCGAGATTGGCCTTGTCCGCGTCGATGAACACGAAATCGAACGGGCCGGTGAGGGTCGGCAGTGTGTCCAGTGCGGCGCCCACCCGGATCTCCGCCACGTCCGCACCGAAGCCTGCACGGTCGAGGTTGGCGCGGGCGAGTTTCGCGTGCCGCGGTTCGTACTCGCAGGTGACCAAGTGGCCGCCGGGCGGCAGGGCGCGGGCCAGCCAGATCGTGCTGTACCCGCCGAGCGTGCCGATTTCCAGGATCGACCGCGCGCCTGCGGTGACCGCCAGCAGGTGCAGCAGCTTGCCCTGGCTCGGCGAGACGGCGATCGGCGGCAGCCCGGCCGCGCCGGAATCGGCGAGTGCCGCCTCCAGCACCGGATCGGCGGACAGCAGCGCGTCGTTCAGGTAGTCGTCCACCCGGGTCCACAGTTCGCGGGTCATCGCACCTCCGCCACCGAACCTACCGGCTCACACTTCCCGGCGACGCGGGATGACCAGCGGCGTCCCGGTTTCCGGGCAGTCCATCACGCGGCACGGCAGTTCGAAGATCCGCTCCACGTTCTCCGCCGTGACGACCTCCGCGGGGGTGCCGGTGGCCAGCACCTCGCCGTCGCGCATCGCGATCATGTGCGAGGCGTAGCGGGCCGCGTGGTTGAGGTCGTGCAGCACCGCGACGAGCGTGCGGCCCTGGTCCGCATGCAGTTTCGCGCACAGGTCCAGGATGTCCATCTGGTGCGCGATGTCCAGGTAGGTGGTCGGCTCGTCGAGCAGCAGCAGGTCGGTCTGCTGAGCCAGTGCCATGGCCATCCACACGCGCTGGCGCTGTCCGCCGGACAGCTCGTCGACGAGGCGTTCGGCGAGGTCTTCGACGCCGGTGGCACGCATCGATTCGGCGACCACCGCGGCGTCGTCGCGGGACCACTGGCGCAGCAGCTTCTGGTGCGGGTAACGGCCGCGGGCCACGAGGTCGGCGACGGTGATGCCGTCCGGCGCGACCGAGCTCTGCGGGAGCAGGCCGAGCCTGCGGGCGACCTCCTTCGCGCCGTAGCTGGAGATCACCTCACCGTCGAGGTAGACCGAACCCTTGCGCGGCTTGAGCATCCGTGACAGCGCGCGCAGCAGCGTGGTCTTGCCGCAGGCGTTGGGGCCGACGATGACCGTGAACGACTTGTCCGGGATGACGACGCCGAGCTGTTCGGCGACGGTGCGCCCGTCGTAGGCCAGGGTCAGTTCTTCGGCGTGCAGCCGCGGTTCGGTCCGGGCCGGCGCTTCCTCGATCGTCTGTGCCACAGAGGTAAGGCTAACCTAGCGGGCCGCGAAGGGGGAGTTCCGTCCGTCGCATTCGCGCACCGTGACCGAACGGTGTCCCGGTGCGTCCGGGACACGGCCGGCGTCCGGGGTCAGCGTGCCTCCTCTTGTCCGGTGAACAGGCTGAGCAGGCTGTGGGGTGCGTTGTCGTCGTAGCAGAGTTCGAAGTCGCGGGTGGCTTCGGCGGCGGCTTCGGCGCTGCGGGGGAACAAGGCCCGCTCGTATTCGGCGAGGGCGGCTTCGGCGTCGCCGGGATGGGCGGCGAGGGCTTTGCCGAGTTCGGCGCCGTCGTACATGGCCAGGTTCGCGCCTTCGCCGTTCGGCCGCGACAGGTGGGCAGCGTCGCCGAGCAGGGTCACCCCGGGCACCCGGTCCCACTGGTGCCCGGTCGGCAGAGCGTTGATGGGACGCAGGACCGGCGTCGTGTCGGCGTCGGTGATCAGCGCGGTGAGTTCCGGTGCCCAGCCGTCGAACTCGGCGACGATCCGCGCGGTCGTCGTATCGACGTCGGTGAAGTCGATGGCGGCAAACCATTCCTGCGGCTTGGACAGCGCCACGTAGGTGTGCAGCGTCCCACCGCTCTCCCGGTGCGCCTGGATCCCCTTGCCCGGCGCGAGCGCGAACAGCGCCCCGCCGCCGACCGTCTTCGCGACGGCCGGGTGCCGGGTGTCGCCATCGAGCAGGTAGGTCTCGACGTAGGACGTGCCGACGTATTCGGGCGTCGCGTCGGAAAGCAGCTGCCGGACCCGGGACCACGCGCCGTCCGCGCCGACCAGCAGGCTCGTGACGACTGTGCTGCCGTCGGCGAAGCGCACCTCGTGCCGGCTCTCGCCGACGGTCCGGACATCGGTGACCTTGTGGCCCCACCGGACGGTGCCGTCCGGGAGCGCGTCGAGCAGCATCCGGCGCAGATCCCCACGCTGGACCTCGGGGCGTCCGCCGGTGCCGTCGTCGGGTTCGTCGAGCAGCACCGTCCCGTCCCAGCCGAGGACCCGGGTCGCCTCGCGGCCTTCCAGGACGAGGCCGCGGAACTCGTCGATCAGTCCGGCCGCTTCGAGCGCGAGCCTGCCGTTGTACTCGTGGATGTCGAGCATGCCGCCCTGGGTGCGTGCCGCAGGTGAGGGCTCCGCCTCGTGGACCGTGACCGGGATTCCGTGGACGTGCAGGACGCGGGCGAGGGTGAGCCCGCCGAGCCCGGCGCCGACGATCGTGACGGACATGAGCGGCTCCTTCGTTGACCTGGACTGACTGGAATGCTGTTCCAATCTTGGAACGGCATTCCAGTCATGTCAAGATGGCGGGATGGCAGCACGGACCGGCCGGTCGCCCCGGCGCACGGAGTCGCTCTCCCGGGAACGCATCGTCGAGGCCGCGGTCGAACTGCTCGATTCGGTCGGCGAGGGCGGGTTGACGTTCCGGGCGCTGACCGAGCGCCTCGCCACCGGGCCCGGGGCGATCTACTGGCACGTGGCGAACAAGGGTGAGCTGCTCGGTGCCGCGACCGAGGGCGTCGTCGCCGAAGCGGTGGCCGTCAAGCCCGGGTCTGCAGACGCGCCGCGGGAGGAGATCCGCGCCGTCGCGTTCGGTCTGTTCGACGCGATCGCCGAACACCCATGGCTCGCCACGCAGCTCTCGGCGCAACTCTCCCGCAGCCCGTTGGGCATGGTGACGCCGCGGATCTTCGAAAGCATCGGCAGGCAGGTGCGCGCGCTGGGCGTGCCGGAGGACGGCTGGTTCGCCGCGACCTCGGCGTTGATGCACTACATCCTGGGCGCCGCCGGACAGCACGCGGCGAACGCCGCGATCGGGCGTGACCTCGGGCCGGGTGTGGACCGCGGCAGCTACCTCGACAGCGTGTCGACGGCGTGGGCGCAGCTCGACCCCGACGAGTACTCGTTCACCAGGGCCGTTGCCGGCCGGCTGCGCGAGCACGACGACCGTGAGCAGTTCCTCGCCGGGGTCGACTTCATCCTCACCGGCATCACTTCGCGCGGCGCCACAGCAACCGGGTGAGGGTCGCCGCGACCGCGGCCGGTGCGGGCAGCTGTGGCCGGTCTCTGGCCTCCGGTGCGGATTCCGGCATCACGCGGTAGGCCAGGTGTGCCACGAACCTGGTCAGGTCCGGAACGGCGAGCGAGGCCAGTTCGGCGGCACGGCCCTCGGGCAGGGTGAGGATCTGCGGACGCCGTTCGATGGCCTTGACCACGAGTTCGGCGGCGCGTTCCGGGGAGCTGGCCGGCAGGCCGCGGTATGAGCCGGTGGGCGCGATCATCGCCGTGCGCACCAACGGCATCCGCACCGAGCTGAAGGTGACGCCGTCGGACAGGGTTTCCCTGCCTGCGGTCAGGCCGAACTCCTCCAGTGCCGCTTTCGAGGCCAGGTAAGCGGAAAACCGGGGCGTGTCGGTCTGCAGTCCCATCGTCGTCACGTTCACCACGTGGCCGGAGCGGCGTTCGGTCATCGACGGCAGCAGGCCGAGGATCAACCGGACGGGCCCGAAGTAGTTGATCGCCATGGTGCGTTCGTAGTCGTGGAAACGTTCCGTGGCGAGCTGCACGGAGCGCCGGATCGAGCGGCCCGCGTTGTTCACGAGCACGTCGACCGCACCGTGGTCGGCGAGGACGTCTTTCACGAGCGCGTCGACGGAATCGCCGTCCGTGAGGTCGCACGGGTACGCAGCTGCGGTGCCGCCGGTCGCGGTGATCTCGGTGCGGACCTCTTCGAGCTCTTCGACCCGCCGCGCGACCAGCAACACCTTCGCGCCGCGACGCGCGACCGCGAGCGCCGTCGCTCGACCGATGCCTGACGAAGCGCCCGTCACAAGGACAACCCGTCCTTCAAACCCTGAACGGCGTGCGCGGTCGGGGTCGAGATGCTTGCGCCAGTACCGGTACAGCGGTTCCGCGTAGTCGCGAAGCTCGGGTAACGCGACTCCGCTGCCGTACAGCTCCGAAGTGGTGCGCGCGGTGTCGAACTCGACCGCCATGCTCAGGTGTGGCAACACTTCGATCGGAATCCCCAGTTCGCTCAACACCGCGGCGCGCGTCGCTCGTCCAGTCGGCAGGCGGTCCACACCGGCAGCGAGACGGGACGCCGTTGTGCGAAGCAGCTTCGCGGGCAAGGCGTTGTTGACTGTTGCGCGGACGCGCGGTCCGCCGGCAACGCGTGCGAAGGCGTTGTACACCTCGGTCAACTTCTGCGGTCGCGGCGAAGCGAGGTGATACGTGCTGCCGGAAGGCGCATCGCGGTGCATCAGGTAATCCATCGCAGCGACGACGTAGTCGACCGGGACGAGATTCGTGGCACCGAGGTCCGGAGCGACGAGCGGCAGCCGTCCGGGCAGCGCGGCGAGCCGCGAGATGGCCGGCAGGAAGTAGTAGGGCCCGTCGATCTTGTCCATCTCACCGGTCCGCGAATCGCCGACCACGGCGGAGGGCCGGTAGATGCGGAACGGCACGTCCTGCTGGCCCCGCACCAGCTTCTCGGCCTCGAACTTCGTGGCGTGGTACGGAGAATCGAACGTCTGCCCGAGATCGAAATCGGATTCGGTGAAGCGGCCCGCGTATGTGCCGGCCACCGCGATGGACGAGACGTGGTGCAGCAGCCCGGCCCCGGCCGCCGCGGCGAAGGCCAGCACGTTCCGGGTGCCCGTCACGTTCGCCGCGTGGTTCGCGGACTCGTCCGCGGTGAAGTCGTAGACGGCGCCGAGGTGCACGACGTGGTCCAGCCCGGTGAAGGCGGCCGGATCGAGGCCGAGCAGGGGCTCGGTGAGATCGCCGACGGCGGGGACCAGGCGATGGTTCTCCGGCCACGCACGGGCCAGCTCGTCGAGCCGCTCGCGCGAGGTGGCGCGGACGAGGACGTGCACGGCGGTCGTGTCCCGCCGCGCCAGCAGCCGGGCGACCAGGCGCTTCCCGAGGAAGCCCGTCGCGCCCGTCACGAAATAGGTGGTCATGGCCGGTACCTTCTGCTCGGGGTCTGCGCCGAGCCTACCTACTGATGAGTAGGAACGATAGCCGTCACTCGGTACCGGTCCGCCGGGCCGGCGAGGCCATCGCCACCACGGCGTCGCGCAGCGCCGCTCGCAGCCGTCCGACCTCGAGCGGTCCCAGCACCGCCGCCTCGCCGGGTGGTGCGACGATCACGATCTTGTCCTCACTGCTCACGAACACCGTCAGATCCCTGCGCCTGCCCGCCAGGTCCCGACAGCCGACCGACCACTCGTCCTGCCCTGCCACGGTCCTCGCCCTCCGATCCACGTCCTGCCCGCGTGCTCTTCGTGCCGCAGTGGGACCGGGCGTTCCGCGGCGCCTTACGCCGGTTCACCCGAATTGCCTACCTGCCGGTATTCCGCGGTCCGGTACCTCGGACGGGATGTGGCGGGCCCGGGACGGGAGTACCGTCCGGCGGCAGGACGCGGGGACTCGGGAGGACGGGCATGGCGGAACCTCGGAAGATCGTCGTCGTCGGAGCGGGGCTGGCGGGTGCGTCGGCCGCGGCGGCGGTGCGGGAACGCGGATTCAGTGGTGATGTGCTGCTGCTGGGGTCCGATCCGCACCGGCCCTACGAGCTGCCTCCGTTGTCGAAGGGGTTGCTGCTCGGCGCCACCGACGAGCCCGACTGGGTGTGCGACGAGGGCTACTACGGCGAGCACGACATCCGGCTCTCCTCCGGGGTCACCGCGACCCGGCTGGAACTGGGCGCGCGGCTGGTGCTCGACGACGCGGGCGGCGAGCACCGCTACGACCGGCTCGTGCTGGCCACCGGCTCCCGGCCGCGGCCGCTGGACGTGCCCGGCGGCGACCTGCCGGGGCTGTTCACGCTTCGCACGCTCGACGACGCACTGGCGCTGCGTTCCGCACTCACCGGCGCGCAGCGGGTGGTGATCGTCGGCGCCGGCTGGATCGGGACCGAGGCAGCCGCGGCCGCCAGGACGCACGGTGCCGAGGTGACCGTGGTGGCGCCGGAGAAGCTGCCGCTCGCGAACGTGCTCGGTGACGAGATCGGCGAGGTCGTCCGCAATCTGCACACCGAACACGGCGTGCAGTGGCGGCTCGGCGAAGGAGTTGCCGCGATCACCGGTGACACCGAGGCCACCGGAGTCCGGCTCACCGGCGGGGACGAGCTGCCTGCCGATGTCGTGCTGATCGCCGTCGGTGCGGCTCCGCGAGTCGAACTCGCGCACGCCGCGGGTCTCGAGATCGCCGACGACGGCGGGATCAGCGTTGACGCGAGCCTGCGTACCGCTGCTCCGGACGTGTACGCGATCGGCGACATCGCCTCGCACTTCCACCCCCGCTACGGCCGCCGGGTGCGGGTCGAGCACTGGGCGACCGCGCGCGGACAGGGCAAGCACGTGGCGGGCAACCTCTTCGGCGAGCACGAGCCGTACCTGGACAGCCCGTACTTCTTCTCCGACCAGTACGACCCGGACCGGGGCGGCCCGGCGATCGGCTGCGAGTACCGGGGTCTCGCCGACCCCGGCAGTGACCGGCTGGTGGTGCGCGGGGATCTCGCGGCCTACGACTTCACCGCGTTCTGGCTGGGTCGCGACGGCGCGGTGCACGCCGCGCTGAACGTGAACCAGTGGGACGACGGGGACGCGTTGCAGCGCTTGGTGGACGAGCGGATCACGGTGACCGAGGACCAGCTCAGGAACGGGGTTCTCGCCGAGCTGGGCTGACGCGGCGGGCGAGCGTGGACGCGAGCAGCGCGAGCACGCCGAAGCCGGCCATCGTCGCGGCCATCGGCACCGCGGTGCCGTCGCCACCGAGGCCCACCAGCGGCGTCGCGATCGCGCCGATCGCGAACTGCAGCACGCCCAGCAGCGCGGACGCGGAACCGGCCGAGCGGGCGTGTGCGGCGAGTGCCAGCGAACTGGCGTTCGGCATCACCAAGCCGACGCTGGACACCATGAACAGCAACGGGATCAGCACCGCGGGCAGCGGCAGCGCGAGCGACGCGGCGACGAGCGTGAGTGTGCCGGCGATCGCGGCGGTGATCAGCCCGGCGGTGAGCAGGGTGCGTTCCGGGATCCGGCCGACCAGCCGTCCGTTGAGCTGTCCGGCGAGCACGATGCCGACGCCGTTGAGGCCGAAGACCAGGCTGTACAGCTGAGGGCTGAGACCGTACGCGCCTTGCAGCGCGAAGGACGAACCGGAGATGTAGGCGAACAGGCCGGCGAACAGCAGGCTTGCGGAGAGTGCGTAGCCGAGGAAGGCGCGGTCGGCGAGCAGCCGACCGTAGGTGCGCAGCACTCCACCCAGCCGCGCGGGACGACGTCGCTCGGCGGGGAGTGGTTCGGGCAGCGCGAGGGCGACCGAGACGAGCAGCAGCACGCCGAATCCGGTGAGTACCACGAAGACGCCGCGCCACGAGGTGAAGGTGAGCAGCTGCCCGCCGATCACCGGGGCGAGGATCGGGGCAAGACCGTTGACCAGCATCAGCATGGAGAAGAACTTCGTCATCGCGGTCCCGGAGTACAGATCCCGCACGGCGGCACGGGAAATCACCAGCCCGGCCGCAGCGCCGAGCGCCTGCAGTGCCCGTGCGGCGATCAGCAGGTCGATCCCGGGACTGACCGCGGCGACGACGGAACCGGCGACGTAGAGCGCAAGCCCGACCAGCAGCGGCCGTCTGCGCCCGAGCGCATCGGACAACGGCCCGGCCACGATCTGCCCCACGGCCAGCCCGACGACGAACGCGGTCAACGTGAGCTGCACGGTCGTGTCCGAGGCGTGCAGGTCCGCACCCATCCGGGGCAACGCGGGCAGGTACATGTCGATCGAAAGCGGCCCGAACGCGGACAGACCGCCGAGGATCAGCAGCAGGCTCCACCGCCGCCGGGCCCGCCCGGAAGCGCCGGCGCCGGTGCCCTGCCGACCACCCGGCCGTGCGCTGGTGGTTGGTGGGGTGCCTGGGTGGTTGCTGGTGGTGGGGGTGGTTGGTGGTGCGTTGGTGGTGGGTGTGGTGGTTGGTGGGGTGCCTGGGTGGTTGCTGGTGGTGGAGGTGGTTGGCCGCGCGCCTGTGGTGGCTGTCGGGGCACCCGGCTGGCCGTCCGTGGTGGGCGTGCTCGGCTGCGCGTCGGCAGGGGACGTGGCCGCAGCGCGGTGGTTGCGTTGCTGCTTGCGGGAGGTGGACGTCGGTACCTGTGGGTCACCCGGTTGGCCGCCGGTGGTGGAGGTGGCCGTCCCGTCGTCTGCTCGGTGGCCGTTCGCCGGGGTGGGGCCGGGCCGGGCGCTTTCGGGTCTCGTCGTCATCCGCTCTCCGTTGCCGGGGCTGCCTTGCCCTCGGCGCAACCGCCCGTGGCGGAGGGGTATTCCCGCTGGTCCGGACCATTGCCGTGGGTTACCGCCGGGTCGGCGTGCGGGGCGCGGCCGGCAGGCGCACGATTGACGGGAAGCGGCACGGAGGATTTGCCTCGTCTGGTGATCCGACCAATCCGTACGGCCGATTAGGCCCTTCCTCTAGATCTCCCGCGGCGTCTTCGGCTATACATCGGATGTATCTCGCAGCCTGGAGTGAGAGAGGACAAGTCCGTGCGGTTTGTGCGTCTCGGGACGGCAGGAGCTCAACGTCCGCTCGTCCATGTCGGTGACCGAACGCTCCAGGGGCAGCGCCAGACCCCGAGGCAGGGCTGACATGGCGACGATCGTGGGGCTGGAGGTACTCGACGTCCGCTTCCCGACCTCCCGGGAACTGGACGGATCCGACGCGATGAACCCGGATCCGGACTACTCGGCCGCCTACGTCGAACTGCACACCGACCGCGGTCCGGACGGCTACGGATTCGCCTTCACCATCGGGCGCGGCAACGACGTGCAGGCCGCGGCCATCCGTGCACTCGAGCCGCACGTCCTCGGCCGCGAGGTACCCGAGGACGCGCGTGCACTCGGCGCGCTGTCGCGCGATCTCATCGGCGATTCGCAATTCCGTTGGCTGGGACCGGAAAAGGGCGTCGCGCACATGGCGATCGGCGCGGTGGTCAACGCCGCGTGGGACCTGGCCGCACGCCGGGCCGGGCTGCCGCTGTGGAAGTTCGCCGCGAGCATGACCCCCGAAGAGCTGGTCTCGCTCGTCGACTTCCGCTACCTGTCCGACGCGCTCACCGAGCAGGAGGCGCTCGACCTCCTGCGCAACGCCGAACCCGGCCGGGCGGAACGGATCGCGCAGCTCGAGGCCGAGGGCTACCGCGCGTACAGCACGTCGTCCGGCTGGCTCGGCTACTCCGACGCGAAGCTGGTGCGGCTGGCCGAGCAGGCGGTGGCCGACGGCTTCGAGATGATCAAGCTGAAGGTCGGCGGCAAGGTCGAAGACGACGTGCGGCGGATGCGGCTGGCCCGCGAAACCGTGGGTCCGGACATCCGGATCGCGGTCGATGCGAACCAGCGCTGGGACGTCGCCACCGCGGTGGCGTGGATGACCGAACTGGCACCGTTCGACCCGTACTGGATCGAAGAGCCGACCTCGCCCGACGACGTGCTCGCGCACGCCGCGATCGCCGAGGCGCTCGCGCCGATCCGGGTCGCCACCGGGGAGCACGTGCAGAACCGCGTGGTGTTCAAGCAGCTGTTGCAGGCCGGTGGGCTGTCCGTGCTGCAGCTGGACGCGGCCCGCGTCGGCGGGGTGAACGAGAACCTCGCGATCCTGTTGCTGGCAGCCAAATTCGGCGTGCCGGTGTGCCCGCACGCCGGTGGGGTCGGGTTGTGCGAACTGGTGCAGCACCTGGCGATGTTCGACTTCGTGGCGGTGTCGGGCACCGACCTGGACCGCACCGTCGAATGGGTCGACCACCTGCACGAGCACTTCACCGATCCGGCCGTCGTGCGCGATGGCCGCTACCTCGCCCCGGCCGCACCCGGGTTCTCCGCGCGGATGCACGACGCGACGCTGCGCCGGTTCCGCTTCCCGGACGGTCCGGAGTGGACGGAGCATGCGCAATGAGTGAGTTCGAGGGTCTGGTCGCGGTGGTCACCGGCGGAGCTTCCGGGATCGGACTGGCCACGGCGAACCTGCTCGCTCAGCGCGGTGCCCAGGTTGCCGTACTGGACCTGGAAACAGCCGGCGTGCCCGCGCCGCTGACCGGGTTCGGTTGCGACGTCACCGAAGACGCCGAGGTCCGCGCCGCGGTGGCCGCCGTCGCCGAACGGTTCGGCCGCCTCGACATCCTGGTCAACAACGCGGGCATCGGCGCACAAGGCGACGTCACCGCCAACGACGACGACGAGTGGCACCGCGTCTACGACGTGAACGTGGTCGGCATGGTGCGCACGACCAGGGCCGCGCTACCGCACCTGAAGGGCTCACCCGCGGCTGCGGTCGTGAACACCTGCTCCATCGCGGCCTGGGCCGGGCTGCCCGCGCGGGCGCTGTACTCGGCCACCAAGGGTGCGGTGCTGTCGCTGACCCTGGCGATGGCCACCGACCACCTGCCGGACCGGATCCGCGTCAACTGCGTGTGCCCGGGTACCGCGGACACGCCGTGGGTCGGACGGCTGCTCGACACCGCCGCCGACCCGGCGGCGGAACGCGCGGCGCTCGCCGCCCGCCAGCCGATGGGCAGGCTGGTGACCGCGGACGAGGTCGCAACCGCCGTCAGCTACCTGGCCAGCCCGCTCTCCGCATCGACGACCGGCACCGCGCTCGCGGTCGACGGCGGCATGCACGGCCTGCGCCCGCGCGGACCCGTGCAGGACTGATCTGCCCACGCAAGCCATCAAGGAGGATGCTGTGCGTACGAAGGTGATCCGGCTGGCCGCCGCAGTGGCCGTCTGTGGTGTGGTGCTCGGGGCTTGCGGGTCCACCAAGGACAAACCGGCTGCGTCCGGCGGTGCGGCCGGCGGCAGGGTCGGGGCGACGGTACCGCTGCTGACCTCGCCGTTCTGGCAGGCCTACAACAACTACGTGCCGCAGATGGCGAAGCAGCAGGGACTGGACGCGCTCCCCACGGTGAACGCGGACAACGACGCGGCGAAGCTGATCACCGACATCGGCACGTTGCTCAACCAGGGCATCAAGGGTCTGGTCGTGACTCCGGTCGACTCCGCGGCGGTGGTCGCCGGGCTCAAACAGGCCGAGAACAAGGGCGTTCCGGTGGTGGCGGTGGACGTTGCGCCGGAGAGCGGCAAGGTGGCCATGGTCGTGCGCGCGGACAACAAAGCGTACGGCACCAAGGCCTGCGACGAGATCGGCAAACGCGTCAAGAGCGGCAAGGTCGTGCAGGTGATGGGCGACCTCGCCTCGGTCAACGGCCGCGACCGCTCGGCCTCGTTCCGCGAGTGCATGAAGCAGAAGTACCCGGCGGTCAAGGTGCTGGAGATCCCCGCGGAGTGGAAGGCGGACAAGGCATCGTCCGGTTTGGACAGTCTGCTCACCGCCAATCCGGACATCAAGGGCGTCTACCTGCAGGCCGGCGGGATCTACCTCGCACCGACCGAACAGGCGCTCAAGCGCAAGAACCTGTTCTTCCCGATCGGCGACCCGCGGCATGTGACGCTGGTGAGCAACGACGGCATCCCGCAGGAGCTGACCGCGATCCGCAGCGGTGAACTCGACGCCACCGTGTCGCAGCCTGCCGACGCCTACGCCAAGTACGGCATGTACTGGCTGAAGAAGGCGATGGCGGGGGAGACGTTCAAACCCGGCCCGACCGACCACGGTTCGCAAATCGTCGAAGTCGGCCATGGCATCCTGGAGGACCAGCTGCCCGCACCGGTGGTCACCAAGGACAATGTGGACGACAAATCTTTGTGGGGTAACAACCTGTGAGCGCGCCGGACGTGGTCGCGCCGGTGGTGCAGGCGGCGGGCATCGGCAAGCGTTACGGGCCGACGGTGGCCCTGCACGAGGTCAGCCTCACCGTGCGGCCCGGTGAATCACACGCGCTGGTCGGTCGGAACGGGGCGGGCAAGTCCACGCTCGTGTCCATCCTCACCGGGCTGTCCGCGACCGATACCGGCACCGTGTCCTTCGGCGGTGAGCCGGCGCCTCCACTGTCCAAACAGGATGCATGGAAGGCGCACGTGGCCTGTGTGTACCAGCACGCCATGGTGGTGCCGCAGCTGAGCGTCGCGGAGAACCTGTTCCTCAACCGGCAGGCGCGGGGCGGGTTCGCGATCGGCTGGAAGCAGCTGCGCAGGCAGGCACGGGAGCTGCTCGATTCGTGGGGCGTGCGGGTGGACGTGGACACCCCGGCGGGCGAGCTGTCCGTGGAGGACCGGCAGTTCGTGGAGATCGCGCGGGCACTCAGCTACGGCGCGCGGTTCATCGTGCTCGACGAGCCGACCGCACAGCTGGACAGCCAGGCCATCGAGCGGCTCTTCGGGCGGATGCGCCAGATGCAGCGCAACGGCGTGACGTTCCTGTTCATCTCCCACCACCTGCACGAGGTGTACGAGGTGTGCCAGGTGGTCACCGTGCTGCGCGACGCCCGGCACGTGCTCACCGCGCCGGTCGAGCAGGTCAGCCGGTCCGCGCTGGTCGATGCGATGACCGGGGAACAGGGCGGGCTCTCCGTGCGTGACGCGGCATCGCGGGACGCGCTGGCCGTCGATGCCGAGGAAGTGCTCACGGCCGACGCACTGTCCGGCGACGGCTTCCACGACGTCTCGTTGCACGTCCGCCGCGGCGAGGTGGTCGGCCTGGCCGGCAGCAACGCGAGCGGCAAGCACGAGGTCGCCGAGACGGTATACGGGCTCCGTGCACCGTCGGCAGGAACCGTTGCGGTGGAAGGAAAACGCCTACCGCCCGGAGACGTCGCGGCAGCGCTGCACGCGGGCGTCGGCTGCGTCCCGCGCGATCGGCACCACCAGGGGCTGGTACTGGAGCATTCGATCATGGACAACGCCACGCTGTCCGTGCTCGACCGGATGGGCCGGGGCGGATTCGCGCCGCCGAAGATCCGCCGTGTTCGCGGTGCCCGTGCGCTGTCCGGCTACGGCATCGTGGCGGCCGGGCCGGAGCAGCCGGTGGCCGGCCTCTCCGGCGGCAACCAGCAGAAGGTGGTGCTCGCCCGCGCGTTGGAGAGCGATCCGCGGGTGGTGGTGCTGATCAACCCCACCGCGGGGGTGGACGTGAAGTCGAAGGAGGCCCTGCTCGCGGTGGTCGATCGGGTGCGGGCCGAGGGGAAGGCGGTGTTGCTCGTGAGCGACGAGCTGGACGACCTGCGCCTCGCCGACCGGGTGCTGGTGCTGCGCGGCGGTGCGGTCGTGGCCGAACACCAGGCCGGCTGGCCCGACGGGGACCTGGTGGCCGACATCGAAGGAGTCGGGCTCCATGACTGACCTGATGCGCGACCCGCAGACCGCGTTGCCCGCCCCGCGGAGGCGGCGGGGCGCACTGTGGCTGCGTGAGCTGGCACTGCTGCCCGCGCTGGTGGTCGTGTTCGTGATCGGCGGGCTGATCAGCGACACGTTCTTCACCTTCGACAACGTGATCAGCATCCTGTCCGCGGCGGCCGCGCTGTCGCTGGTGGTGCTGGGTGAATCGCTGGTGCTGCTCACCGGAAAGTTCGACCTGTCGCTCGAATCGACCATGGGCATCGCCCCGGCGATCGGCGCGATGCTGGTGATCCCGGCGGCGTCGTCCGGCTTCGGCACCCAGTGGCCCGCCGCGCTCGGCCTGCTCGCGGTCCCGGTGGCCGGTGCGCTGATCGGCTTCGTGAACGGCTTCCTGATCGTGAAGCTGAAGCTCAACGCGTTCATCGTCACCCTGGCCATGCTCACCGTGCTGCGCGGTACGCAGATCGGCACCACCAACGGCAAGACGCTGTTCGACCAGCTCGACGCGTTCACCGCGCTGGCGACCACGACCTTCGCCGGACTGCCGATGTCGGTGTGGCTGGCCGCGCTGCTGTTCGTGCTCTTCGGGCTCGGCCTGCGTTACCACCGGGCAGGCCGGTCGCTGTACGCGATCGGCGGCAACCGGGAGGCGGCACGCGCCGCGGGCATCCGGGTGGACCGGATCTCGTGGATCGTGTTCGTGGTGGCCGGTGTGCTGGCCGCGATCGGCGGGCTGGCCTACACCGGCTACGTCGGCGCGCTCGGCGCGGACCAGGGCGACGGGTTGATCCTGCAGGTGTTCGCCGCGGCGGTGATCGGCGGCGTCTCGCTCGACGGCGGCAAGGGCACGCTCGTCGGCGCGCTGACCGGTGTGCTGCTGCTGCAGTCGGTGGACAGCCTGCTGCGCATCGCGCAGGTGCCCGCGGAGTGGCTGAAGGCGATCTACGGCGGCATCATCCTGATCGCCTTGATCATCAGCCGCTATGCCGGTGGAAAACCGCAGACCTGAACGGCGGGTATCCGGTGATCATCCGACCTTCCGGGTCGCGGCCCGCGCGGTCAGGAAGCTGCCGCGGCCGGTTCGGCGTCGTCGCTGCCGGCCGGGGTGAGCGTGCTGCGCAGCCACTGCTCGACACCCGCGACGTGCACCGTCGCCCAGGATCGCGCCAGCTCCGGTTCTCGGCCGGCGATCGCCTCGTAGATGGCTGCGTGCTGCTCCCGGGTGCGCTCCACCGCGCCCTCCTGGGTCAGCCCGCGCCAGATCCGCGCCCGTGCGGTGGGCCCGGAAAGACTGTCCAGCAACGAACACAGCACCGGATTTCCGGAGCCCTCCGCGATCTTGCGGTGGAACTTCAGGTCGTTGGCCACCAGCGCCTCCACCGTGGGAGCCTCGGCCAGCTCGCCGAGCAGCGCGGCCAGCTCGGCCACGTCCGCGTCGCTCATGTGCAGTGCGGCCAGCGCAGTGGCGGCGGGCTCCAGGATCCGCCGTACGGCGAGGAAATCCAGCACGGTGTCGTCGCGGTGGAAGTCGACCACGAACGTCATCGCGTCGAGCAGCAGGTTCGGTTCCAGGCTGGTCACGTACGTACCGTCGCCCTGGCGTACGTCGAGCACCCGGATCAGGCACAGCGCCTTCACCGCTTCGCGCAGGGAGCTGCGGGAAAGCCCGAGCCGCTGGGCCAGCTCGGCCTCCTTGGGCAGCCGGTCACCCGGTGCGAGCTCGCCCGAGACGATCATGCCCTTGATCTTGTCGATCGCGACATCGGTGACGGGCATTCGGGACCGCCCTCCCTGCAGAGACCTCGGATGTTTAGGGGTACTCCGCACAGCGTGCCACGTACTCCGTCAGGAGCAGCGATGACCCACGGGCCGGTACCGCGAAGAGTGACCGTCCGCACCGGCGCGGCTTCCGGGTGGTGAGTGCAGATGGACCTTCCCCCGCTGGGACTCGGCGGCGCGCAGCTGGGCAACCTCTACCACGCGATCTCCGCCGAGACGGCCGAAGCGACCGTCCGCAGGGCCTGGGACGAGGGCATCCGCTACTTCGACACCGCTCCGCACTACGGGCTCGGGCTGTCCGAACGGCGGCTCGGTGCCGCGCTTTCCGCGTATCCGCGCGACGAATACCTGCTCTCCACCAAGGTCGGCCGGGTGCTCCGGCCACACGCGGCCGAGCCGGGCGAACGCGACGACCAGGGTTTCGACGTGCCCGCGACCTACCGCCGCCACTGGGATTTCAGCCGGTCCGGCGTAGTTCGCTCACTGGAGGACAGTCTGGTCCGGCTCGGCGTGGACCACGTCGACCTCGTCTACGTGCACGATCCCGACGACCACTTCACGGAAGCGGTTTCCGGAGCTTTCCCGGCTTTGCTGGAGCTGCGTGCACAGGGTGTGGTGCGGGCGATCGGCGTGGGCATGAACCAGGCGCCGATGCCGGCCGAGTTCGTGCGCCGGTTCGACCTCGACCACGTGCTGATGGCCGGCCGCTACACCCTGCTGGACCAGTCTGCGCTCGACGAACTGCTGCCGTTGTGCCTGGAACGCGGCGTCGGCGTGGTCGCCGGCGGGGTGTTCAACGGCGGCATCCTGGCCACCGCGGAACCGGGCGGGATGTACGACTACGCGGCCGCGCCCGCCGGTCTGCTGCGAAAAGCGCAGCGGATCGCGGAAATCTGCGCGTGGCACGGGGTTCAGCTGCCGGATGCGGCACTCGCCCTGCCGGGTACGCATCCGGCGGTGCACTCGGTCGTTCTCGGCGCGCACGACGCCGGGCAGGTGTCGGTGAACGTTGCCCGTGCGGCAGCCGAGATTCCGGCCGGCCTGTGGCACGACCTCGTCGACGCCGGCCTGTTGCGGGCAGAGGCAGCCGTGGTGAGTCCGGGAGGGACACCGTGATCGATTCGCACCACCATTTGTGGGATCCGGCCCGTCGCGGCTATCCGTGGCTGTCCGGCGACGCACTGTCCCCGATCCGCCGGCCGTACACAGTGGACGATCTGCGAACGGTCACCACGGCGGCGGGCGTCCACGCGACGGTGCTCGTGCAGACCGTGCCGGATCAGGGCGAGACGGAGGAATTCCTCAGCACGGCGGCAGCCGAACCGCTGATCGCCGGGGTCGTCGGCTGGGTGGACCTGGCCGCCCCGGACGTCGCCGAGCGGCTGGCGCGGCTCAAGGAGCTCGGCCCGCTCGTCGGCATCCGGCACCAGGTGGAGGACGAGCCGGCCGCGGAGTGGCTGCTGCGCCCCGAAGTGCTGCGCGGGCTGGCCGCGGTCGGCGCCGCGGGACTGGTCTACGACCTGCTCGTCGCGCCGGCGCAGATCGCCGCGGCACAGCAGGTGGCGCGCAGGCTGCCGGAGCTGCCGCTGGTGCTCGACCACGCGGCGAAACCCGGCATTGCGGCAGGGGAGTGGCAGCCGTGGGCGGAGGGCATCACCGGGCTGGCCGAACGGGAGAACGTGCACTGCAAGCTGTCCGGCCTGGTCACCGAGGCGGACTGGCACGAATGGCAGGTCGGCCACCTGCGCCGCTATGCCGACCATGTGTTCGCCGCCTTCGGCGCGCAGCGGGTGCTGTTCGGCAGCGACTGGCCGGTGTGCGAACTGGCCGCCGCGTACGAAGTCGTCCTGGCCGCCGCGCTCTCGCTCACCGGCTCACTCAGCGACCCGGAACGACTGGCCGTGTTCGAGCACACCGCCACGCGCGTGTACCGGCTGGGCTGAGCCGTCCCCGAAGAGCCCTCCGCCCGGCTCGCCGAGTCTGGGTGAGTGCCTGCCCACGCCCGGCATCCACCAGCGAGACTTCAGAAGTCCTGGCCCTGGATCATCTCGCGGAGCTTGCTCAGTGCACGGTGCTGGGTGACCCGGACGTTGCCTGCCGAGATGCCCAGTGTCTCGGCGGTTTCGTTCGCGCTCAGGCCGACGATGATGCGCAGTGCGAGGATTTCCTGCTGCAGCGGCGCGAGCCGGGTGAGCAGTTCCTGCAGCCGGCTGCCGAGGTCGAGCCGCAGTGCGTGCAATTCCGGTTCGTTGCCGGTCAGCGGGCGCTCGGGCAGTTCCGGCACCGGATCGGACCGGTCGCGGGCGACCGCGCGGTAGGCGTCCGCGACCTTGTTCGCCGCGATCGCGTGCACCAGGTACAGGAACGAGCCGCCGCGGTCCTGGTAGTCGGGCAGCGCCTTCAGCACCGCCATGCACACGTCCTGTGCCACGTCGTCGGCGGAGAGGTAGGACAGGTCGCGCCCGCCCATCCGGGCCCGGCAGTAGCGGGCCACGACCGGGCGGAGCACCCGGAGCAGCTGCGCGATCGCCGCCGGATCGTTGCGCCCTGCCGCGCGCACCAGCGGATCGAGATCCTCCTTGGTGAGCCGGCCGCCGGAGCGGGGCAGCTTGTCCGGAGTCACGTACCCCGCGACCGCGGGGTCCTCGGTGACCGCACGTTCCTCGATACGGGACGGCTTCGACGGTGCTGGCATGGTCGTCTCCCCGGCGACCCGGCGACCGTCGCAGTCTTGGGGTCAACACTCTGTGATGTTGCGGTCGCAGCTACCCCGATCAGCGGGATGATGGCCACGTCCGTTGCGACGCTGGGTAACCTTAAGTGGCAGCGTGCCCGGTCGTCCATCTTTCAACTACGAATACCCCGTTAGCAGCAGTGGTCTTGATACAAACGAGACCGAGCGATGCACAGTACGAATTCCGGCTCGCAGAATGTGCGGAGACACCCGTCAGTACGTCACGAACAGTGACAGCGCGGTGGCGCAACAGAGAGTGGTCACCAGCGCCGGGAGAACGGGTTTCAGTGCGGCCGGTTCCGAGGTGCGGCGGAGCGTTCGCTCACGGTGACTCCCGACGAGCACGATGCTGGCGGCGGCTCCTGCGGCGAGCGCGGCAGGCAGGGCGTGCCAGCCCCCGCCGTGGCGTACCGCGTTGGTGAGCAACAGGGCGGCACAGGTGAGGGCCGCGAGCGCGGTGCGGAGCCACGCGAGGCCGGTCCGCTCCGCTTGCGCGCCACTCACGCGACCACAAACAGCACGACAGCGGCGACGGTGAGCAGCAGGACTCCTGCGGTCAGCAGCAGCACCATGGCGCTGCGGGGCAGCGCTTCGCCTGCCCGCATGGCGATCTGCACCCGCCGCCAACGTGGGTACGCGGCGGCCGCGAGCGCCGCGGCGAGCACGACGCAGAGCCCGGCGAGCACCGTCCCGGCCGCGCCGGCCGGCACGAGCTGGTGCACCGCGACCCCGCCGGCAAGCAGCCCGAGCGCGGTACGCAGCCAGGCGAGGAAGGTGCGTTCGTTGGCGAGGGTGAACCGGTAATCGGGTTCGCTGCCGCCAGTGTGTGGTCTGATCTGTTCCGGCACGCCCCGGAGGTTAGCCGCGTCCGGCCGGTTGCCCGGCCTCGCCGGCGCTGCGGCGGGCGAAAACCCACCAGCGGAGCACGGCGAACCGGAGTACGCCACCGACGAAGCTCGCAGCCAGCAGTGCGCTCGTCTGCTCCCATGCGGTCGGGTGGTTCACCAGTCCGTCGAGGCCGGCCAGTACGAGCGAGCCGTAGCCCGCGTAGAAGGCGAACGTCGCGAGGTCCTGGAAGTGGCGTTTGCCCGCACGGCTGGTGCGTCCGGCGAACGTGACGCGTCGGTGGAACTCGGTGTTGCCCACCGTGGTGAGCGCGATCGCCACGAGATTCGCCCACTGCGCGCCGACTTCCGGCTGCAGCACAAGGAAAAGCACGGCCTGCAGGCCGGTGGTGATTCCGCCGGCCAAGAGGTACCACGCGGCGTGTCCGCCGAGTTCGTGGTGCCGGTGCGCGAGCAGCGGCTGCGCCGGCGTCCACCTGGTGGTGGTCATGACTGCGACGTTACCCGCGGTTCACAAACTTGTGAACCTGATGAACCAGCTGAAGGCCTGTGATCCGGGTGACAGCCGCGGGGCTGTTTCACCGTGCCCTGCCTCGGGTAAATCCCCTCGAACGACGCGGACGTCGGGAGGGCTCATGAGTGACCGGCAACCCGCCGAAGACGACACACTCGATCCCAGTGCGGCACTGGACGAGGACGAGCTGGGTGTCGACCCGCTCGAACGCGGAGTGGAGCCACCCGAGCACTGGAGCGCTGCGGAACGGGTCGGGACGACCCCCGCGGAGGTACGCGAGGGCGAAAGTCACGCGGAACGGCTCGCCGAGGAGCAACCGGACGTGCAGCCGGAACCGGTCCCGGACCGTCCGCTGGCCGCGACCCCGGCAGAGGATCTCGACGAGTCGGTCGAAACCGCGCCGGTCGATGTCGAGGACGTGACCCCCGGCGACGGCCCGGCCCGCCGTCCGGTGGACTCCGATCCCGGCGAGCGGGCGGACGAACCGGACGGCACGGTCGCCGACGCGATCCGTTCGGCCCGGAACAGAAGAGCGTGATTCACCCGGTCGTTGTGACCGGCACCACCGTCGGAGGATCGGTCGCCCGCTCACGCTGCGCGACCGCCTTGCCGACCTTAGCGTGAAAAACCACCATCCGACCTCGCATCCGACCGCGACGAAGGGAAGGCCGAAGATGCTGACCGTCACCGAAGCCGCCGCCGAGGCGATCACCGCGCTGACCGCCCAGCAGGACACCGAATCCGCCGGCGACAGCGGGCTGCGGTTCGCGCTCCAGAGCATGGAAGGCGACGGTGCCCAGCTGGCGCTCTCCGTCGCACCCGCCCCGCAGGACGGCGACCGGGTGGTCGGCGCCGACGGCGGTGCCAAGGTCTTCCTGGAGCCGCAGGCCGCCGCTCTCCTCGACGACAAGGTGCTGGACGTCCAGCAGGACGAGACCGGCGACGTGGCGTTCGCCGTGTTGCCGCAGCAGTCCGTCTGAGCCGGTCAGGACGGGCGGCCGAACCACCGGCGCAGGGCGCTGTCCAGGCCCGGCCCGCCCGTCCAGGCCAGATACCCGTCGGGGCGGACGAGCCGTGGCTCGGTGCCCTCCCGTACTTCGACGCGATCGGCCCAGCCCGGCGGCAACGGCGCGCCGGTGAGCACGCCGCTGCCGTCCGGGGTGGCCGCGATTTCGGTGGTGCGCCCGGAAATTCCGGGGTAAGTGATGCCGATGCCGGACAGTTCCATCGCGAGTTCGCGACGGGCTTCGGGCACGGCGAGCAGTCCGGTGACGACCTCCCGGACCGCGGCCGAATCGGGGTTCGGCATGCCCAGCGCCGCTTGCGCACGCGTGTGGACGAGCACGCGCGCGGCGACCGGGTGGCGTTCGTCGTGGTAGCTGTCCAGCAGTCCGGCGGGTGCGTGCCCGCGGATCTGCGCGGCCAGTTTCCAGCCGAGGTTCGCCGCATCCTGCAGCCCCAGGTTCAGGCCCTGGCCGCCGACCGGCAGGTGGATGTGCGCGGCGTCGCCCGCGAACAGGACCCGGCCGTGGCGGTAGCGTTCCAGCTGCCGTGCCGCGTCCCCGAACCGGGACGCCCACCGGACTTTTCCCACTTCGATCCCCGGTCCGTGCACCGCGGTCAGCGCCCGCTGCAGCTCGTCCGCCGTGACGGGGTCGTCGCGGCCGAGCTTCTGCTGTTCTTCGCCCGCGACGACCACGCGGTGGCGTCCGCCGGACAGCGGCAGCAGGAATCCCGAGGCGAGCGACGGCAGATGCCATTCATCGGCGAGACCGTCGGGTTTCCTGGCGAGCTCGATGTCCGCGACGACGAGCGAGATCCGCGCTGAGTAGCCGGGGAACGCGGCATCCAGCAGCTTCCGGACCGTGCTGTGCCCGCCGTCCGCAGCGACCAGCCAGCCGGCTCGGTGCTCGCCTCCTGCGGTGACCGTGACGCCTTCGTCGTCCTGCGTCACCGAGGTGACGGCCGCGTCGCGCAAGACCGGCCGGCGCAGCTGTGCCTCGATCGCCGCCGCGATGTGGGCCTGTTCCACGCCGAGCTGATACGGGAACCGCGTCGGCAAATCGGTGTAGTCGATCGGGAGGCCGGAGAAGTGCCCGGCCGGCAGCCGCGCCTGGACGTGCGGTTCGATGGCGGTGAGCAGGCCGCGCTCGGCCAGCACCTCGACCGAACGGGGCTGCACGCCGAGCGCTTTCGACTGCGGGCTCGGCCGGGCAGCGCGCTCCAGGACCAGTACGTCGAGCCCGGCACGTTCCAGTTCGAACGCGGTCAGCAGCCCGGTCGGGCCTGCGCCCGCGACCAGGACGTCAGGCATCGAGGTTCTCTTTCCTGAGGTACCAGACGTGCCAGGCGATCAGGCAGGCCAGTGAGCCGAACCAGACCACGTTGGTGACCAGCGAGATGAGGTCGATCGGCAGCACGTAGACGAGCACGATGTGCACCGCGGCGCCCGCCAGCAGCACGCCACCCCATGCGGCGGTGTTGATGCGCATGCCGCGGCGGAACCGGCTGTCGTTGTCCCAGCGGGACGCCCACGCGGCCGCACCTTCGGCACCGCGTTTCAGCTCGGCGATCGTACGGCCGAGGATCAGCTGCGCCGGCCTGCCGGCCCAGACCGTGACGAGCATCCAGGCGCCGAAGAGGCCACCGAGCGCAGCCGTCCAGCCTTCGCGGATCGCGAGCGTTCGCGGGTCGTCCGAGAGCAGGCCGAGCACCACGGAGAGCGCCAGTACGCTCACCGTGACCATCGCGATGAGGTCGATCCGCCGCCTGCGCACGACCGTCCACACGACATACGGCGCGACCACCAGGACACCCGCCATCATCGCCCACCACTGGTTCACCCCTGCCGCGCGCAAGCCGTAGAACAACACCATCGGCACGACGACTTCGAACACGACGGTGAACACGTTGGCCCGCACGACGCGGCGCAGGCCCATATCGGTCTGCTGAGTGGTCATCTTTCCCCCTTGGTTTCCGGTGCGGCTGCCCGCACGTACAAATCGGCGAGCTCGCGCCCGAGCCGGGCGAGCTCGGCGGGACCGGTCTGCTCGGCGGCTGCGGTGGCCACGACCGCGTCGAGCCCGGCGGTGAAGGCGAGCGCCACGGCCCGTGTGTCGAAGGGGCGGAAAGCCCCCGCTTTCTGCCCGGTCCTGAAGTGCTGTTCGAACAGGGTGAGCCGCCCGTTCACTGCCTCACTGCGCGAACCGGCGTTCTTCACGAGGTCGATCAACGCGCGGACTTCCGCCGGATGCTCACCGACCATCGCGACGTTCGACTCGATGTAGGCCCGCAACTGCCCGACATGGCCCTCGGCAGCGTCGATGCGCGGCTCCATGAACGCCCGCATGACCTGCTCGATCTCCGCGACGCACGCCGCGAGCAGATCGTCCTTCCCGGCGAAGTGGTAACTGATCATCCCGGTACTGGACAACCCGGCCCGCTTCGCGATCCGGCTGAACGACGCCTTGGCAAACCCGCCTTCGGCGATCACCTCGATCGCCGCCGTCACGATCTGCGCCCGCCTGCCGGATTCGGTGAACGTTCTTGCTCGCATGAGCAAAAGTTAGCTTGGATGAGCAAGAAAGGCAAGCGGTATGCGTTGCTGGGCGGTGTGAGCTGCGGAAATGGGTGGTGGCCGCGGGTTCGGGCCGGTTCTGTTCGGCGGCCGGTTTCGGGGCCGCCGGACTGCCGGTTTGGGGGTGATCGTCTTGCGGAGAGCCGGCGATTGACTGTCGCTCGCGAAGGTCGATCGCCGGGGCGACTACGGTCGAGGGCG
Organism: Amycolatopsis ultiminotia; assembly: GCF_039536925.1. Classification (NCBI taxonomy): domain Bacteria; kingdom Bacillati; phylum Actinomycetota; class Actinomycetes; order Pseudonocardiales; family Pseudonocardiaceae; genus Amycolatopsis; species Amycolatopsis ultiminotia. Next base: position 28,230 of record NZ_BAAAZN010000029.1, read on the forward strand.
CGCGTGCCTGTCAGGCGTTGCTGCGCGGGTGGCTGTCGTCGGCGGGGTGAGCTGGGGATCGCGGTTGGCAAGGCCGTTGCCGGGCAGGCGGTCGTCGCCGGTGCGGATTGGTGAGCGCGGTCGGTAGGGCGATTGCTGGGTCGTCACGGTGTGGATTGGTGAGCGTGGCTCGCCGAGTGCTGACGGCACGGACGGCAGCGGTTCGCGGGCGTGGACCCCGGGCACGACTCGTGCGGTTCGGGATCGTGGCTAATGCCAACCGCCGGCAGCGATGCACGGTTCCCCGACGATGACGGCCACGCCGAGTGGCTCCGCAGTCCGCAGGTCAGCCCCCGGCCCCGGTGAGTGCAGCTCTTCTGCCAGCCACAGCTTCCGGCCCGACCGCGCGATCGGCCCCGCAGACGCGTTCGGCAGTGGTCGCGTTGGCGTTGGCAAGAAGCCACACCGCTCTGGCGACTCGCACGCCGGGTGACCACGAACAACGTCGTGCCGCCCGATGCGAACGCGAGTGTTGGTGGAGATGCTCTCGCCGGTGACACCGAGCGAGCATGCAGCACAGCCGTACCGCCACCGGATCAGCGGTGTGATCCCGAGAAGTGCGCGCGCCCCGCCAACGTGAACGGCAAAGCGGCCCGGCAGGAGAGCGCCGCCACCACCCGCCGGCCCCTCCGCCGCGTTGCCACCCCGCACGAGAACCCGAACCCGGCCGACCAACCGTCCGTCCCCGACAGGACGCATGCCGCGCAGCCCGCCCCCGCGACGGGATTGCCTGCGTGGCCAGTCTGATGGTGTGGTTCGCAGTGTGTGCACTGCCGGTCCGGCGGTCTGCCTGATGGTGGGCGGATTGTGGTCGGTCCAGCAGTCTGTCTCCGTGGCAGGACGGATGCCGGTCCCTGTGACGGATTGCCTGCGTGGCCGGTCTGGTGGTGTGGTTCGCAGTGTGTGCGGCTGGTCCGGTGGTCTGCCTGGTGGTGGGCGGATTGTGGTCGGTCCAGCAGTCTGTCTCCTCGGCAGGGTGTGCGTGTCCGATCCGGCAGCCCGTCCTCGTACCAGTGTGTGGGCTGGGCTGGCGGTCTTTCGTCGTGGCAATATGTGCGTGGCCGGTCTGGCCGTCTATCCGTGTGGCAGTGGGTGGGCCAGTCCGGGGGTCTGCCCCGTGGGGGTGTGCGGTCAGCCCGGCGGTCCGGCTCGCAGATTGTGTAGGTCCGGTCCGACAGCCGTTTCAGTGGCAGTGTGCGGCCGATCCGGCAACCTGCCTCGCGGGGTTGCGGTCACTCCGGCGGTCTGTCCCTTTAGGGCACGGTCATTCCGGCAACCTGTCCTTTCGGGGCACCATCGCTTCGTCCGTCCGGCTCGCGGAGGGGTGTGTGTCCGGCAAGCCCGGCAGACTGCCGGTGGTCCCAGCCCCACTGCCTGCCCCGTGGCTGAGCGTTGCCGTCTAACCCGTAAGTCTGTTCCGTAGCAGGAAATCGGCGTCGAGGTATCGGTGATCTACCCGTGGGCAGGACATGGTTGCCCCGCCTACTTCGCGAAGCGGGGCTGCCCTGCTCGCTCCGGGCCGCGGCACGGCCGGCAGTCACGGTGCATCGGTCGAATCCGGCGCGTCGGCATCCGGTCCGTCCACAAGGGACTAGACAAGGGGCTCGACAGGCTCACCTCCCCGCCCACTCCCGGACCAGGGCGCCCGCTTGTGTGCGCAGCAATGCCGCCGCGTGGGTGCGGGCGTAGTCGACCGACGGGGCGTGGTCGATCAACGCGCTGCTGCCCACCACGCCCAGTCCGGCCAGTGCCGCGGCGTCCAGCCGGATCTGCCCCGCCAGCACCAGAAGCGGTGCCTCGGCCCGGCTCGCTCTGGCGGCGATACCCGCAGGCGCCTTGCCGGACAACGACTGTTCGTCCAGCGCACCCTCGCCGGTGATCACCAGGTCCGCGCCGGCCAGCGCGGAGTCCACTCCGGTGAGGGAAGCGATCAGGTCGAAACCCGATTCGACGCTTGCCCCCAAACCGGCGATAGCTCCGGCTGCGATACCGCCGCCCGCGCCCGCGCCGGGGACGTCCGACACGTCCCGGGTCCCGGCGTTCACCAGCACCTCCGCCCACCGGGCCAACGCGGCGTCCAGTGTGGTGACGTCGTCGGGACCCGCACCCTTCTGCGGGCCGAATACGGCTGCTGCGCCGTTTTCGCCCAGCAGGGGATTGGTCACGTCCGTCGCGACGGCCACCGGCACTGTCCCCAGCCGTTCCCGCGCCGGGTCGAGTTCCACCCGCGCGACCCGTGCCAGCGAGCCGCCGCCGAGGCCCACCGGCGACCCGAACGGGTCCACCACCCCGGCACCCAGCGCGGCCAGCATGCCCGCCCCGCCGTCGGTGCTCGCGGTGCCGCCGACGGTCAGCACGAGCCGCTGGGCGCCTCGGCTCAGTGCGTCGGCCAGCAATTCACCCACGCCCCAGGTGTGCGCGGCGAGTGCCACTTCCGGGCCCGGCGTCACGAATTCGATACCGCACGCGCGGGCCGACTCGATGTAGGCCGCGCCCTCGAGCAGCACATACCGCGCCTCGACCTGTTCCTCCAGCGGGCCGAGCACCGGGAGCCGCACCATCGTGCCACCCGCGTTTTCCAGTACCTCCAACGTTCCTTCGCCTCCGTCGGCGACGGGGCAGGCGGCCACCTCGGCGTCCGGCAACACATCTCGTACGCCCAGTGCGATCGCTTCGGCGACCTCGACCGCGGTCAGGCTGCCCTTGAACTTGTCCGGTGCGATCACGACACGGGTCACGGCTTGACCTCCGTCAGCGGTTCCGCCCCGGTGAGTACCGAGGCGACGTTTCGTGCGGCCAGTACTGCCATCGCGGTGCGGGTCTCCACTGTGGCCGATCCCAGATGCGGGGTCAGCACCACGTCCTCGCGGTCGAGCAACCGCGGTTCGACGTCCGGCTCCGCCTCGAACACGTCCAGCGCTGCACCGGCGATCTCCCCGGCCTCGAGCGCGTCGGCCAGCGCGGTCTCGTCGACCACCGGTCCGCGTGTCGTGTTCACCAGGTACGCGCCGGTTTTCATCGCCCGCAACGCGCCGGCGTCGATCAGATGGCGCGTCTCCGGGGTGAGCGGACAGTGCAGGGAGACGAAGTCCGCGCGCCCCAGCAACTCCTCGAACGGCACGAATTCGCCGGCGAAATCCGGTTTCCGTGACCGTCCTGAGTAGACGATCCGCATCCCGAACGCGGCCGCCCTGCCTGCCACCGCGCGACCGATCTCCCCGAGTCCGACGATACCGAGCGTCTTGCCCTGAAGTGCGGAGCCGAGCAGGAAACCCAGGTGGAACGACCACGGCCGGCGCGCCCGCACGAGCCGCTCGCCCTCGCCCACTCGCCGGGTGAGCGCGAGCAGCAGCGCGAAAGTCAGATCGGCGGTCGAATCGGTGAGCACACCCGGTGTGTTGGTCACCACCACACCGCGTTCGGCCAGCGCGGGAACGTCCATGTTGTCGTAACCCACTGCGACGTTCGCGACCACCTTCAGCGCGGGCCCGGCGGCATCCACGACCGTGCTGTCGATCCGGTCGTGCAGCATCGACACCACCGCCGACGCCCCGGCCACGAACTCACCCAGCTCGCCAGGCGTCAGCGGCCGGTCCGCCCGGGAAACCTCCACCTCTCCCAGGGAACGCAATACTTCCACGGCCTCGTCCGGAATCCAGCGGGTAACGGCGATCTTCGGCATAGCAGCAGCCTAATGCCCACAGCGGCACGCGAGCGAGGTTGTCACCGGGGCTGGTTGTGCGTGGTGGTGGTTGGTGGGTGTGGTTGTTGCTGGGGCTGGTTGTGCGTGGTGGTGGTTGGTGGGTGTGGTTGTTGCTGGGGCTGGTTGTGCGTGGTGGTGGTTGGTGGGTGTGGTTGTTGCTGGGGCTGGTTGTGCGTGGTGGTGGTTGGTGGGTGTGGT
>NZ_BAAAZN010000029.1:32267-50900 GCF_039536925.1 Amycolatopsis ultiminotia
GTTGTTGCTGGGGCTGGTTGTGCGTGGTGGTGGTTGGTGGGCGTGGTCGTCGCTGTGGCTGCCTGTGCGCACTTGCGTCAGCACGCGAGTGAGGGCTTTCGCTGAGGCCGGACGTGTGCACTCGGCACGTGAGCAAGGCTTTCACCGAAGCCGGATGAACACACCCGTGCTGGCAGCGCCCACGAACTGCGGCAAACGCCCACACGCGCAACATCGCTCCATGCCGGCAGTCGAGGATTCCGCATCGCGGTATCGCGCCGTCGGATGCCGCGCGGCAGAGCTCCGCCCGCGCCCACCGTGCCGACGCACCTGACCCCCCACACACATACCACCCGGCGATGCCCGATGGGGCCGCTGAATCTCCCGTCCGGTGGTGCCGTCCCACGCCATCAGCCGGATCCCCATGCACTGCGGCACAAGTTCGCACTCTGGCGCCGCTCACCCATGCCTCAGCGGATGAACTAGTCACCGAGCCCAAGCACGCCAGCGGTCGCGAGCCGGGCCCCGAACCGCAGCACCGGCCACGATCCAGGAATTCGGCCGTCGTGTCGCCGCAGATCGCTCTACCGCCCTTCCTCACCGCTCGTGCTCAACCACCTTTCTCGCCTCCCAGATGGCAACCTCCTGGCCCTCCTCGCCGCAGCTCTGATGACGATTACCTCCACAGCGCTCGTTTCCTGCTGGCACAACCCTTCATCCCCAACGACACCCTTGCGAGAGGTCTCCAGCGATACCCGCTACCCGGATCACGCCGGACCACCTCGCCCGATTCGACCCAAGCGACTCCGACCGGGTTCGAGCCAGGCTCCTGCGGCCGACGCAGTGCCCACCCCGGCCAAGGCGGTGCCCGCTCTGGCCAAGGCGCTGCCCGCTCCGGCCGACACGGTGCCCGCTCCGGCTGGGTCAGTGCGGTGACAACCGGACTCGTTCCCTCGTCTCGGCCGGCTCGCGTCGCCACCGCGAGGACCACCGCCCATTCCCTTGCCGTGCCGCCCTTTCTCCTCCTCGATCTCAAGGCCGCAGCACCGCTTCACCTCCGTCCCCCACTCGGTTGCTTCTCCCTTCCCCGCTCCATCCCTGCGTGCTATGTTCTCATGCAGAACGTCTGTGCGCGATACGAACAGACTACCGCAAGCAAGATCCACACGGAAGGGCTCGAGATGGCACGGGTGCTGTCGCTCGGCGAGGCGGTCGCGGAGCTGGTGCACGACGGAGACACCGTCGCGCTCGAGGGGTTCACGCACCTCATCCCGGTCGAGGCCGGGCACGAGATCATCCGGCAGGGCCGCAGGAACCTCACGGTCGTGCGGATGACCCCGGACATCGTCTACGACCAGCTCATCGGCGCGGGCTGCGCGAGCAAGCTGATCTTCTCCTGGGGCGGCAACCCCGGCGTCGGCTCGTTGCACCGGTTCCGCGATGCCGTGCAGCACGCCTGGCCGGTACCGCTGGACATCGAAGAACACAGCCACGCGGGCATGGCCAATCGGTACGTCGCGGGTGCCTCCGGGCTGCCGTTCGCCGTGCTGCGCGGGTACACCGGCACCGATCTGCCCGCGCAGACCGCCACGATCAAACCCATCACCTGCCCGTTCACCGGTGAACAGCTCACCGCCGTGCCCGCGCTGAACCCGGATGTCACGATCGTGCAAGCGCAGCGCGCCGACCGGGCCGGCAACGTGCAGTTGTGGGGGATCGTAGGCGTGCAGAAGGAAGCAGTGCTCGCCGCGAAGCGGTCCCTGGTCACCGTGGAGGAGATCGTCGACGAACTGGAGCCGCGGCCGGGTGCGATCGTGCTGCCCACGTGGGCGGTCACCGCGGTCGCCGAGGTACCGGGCGGCGCAAAACCGTCGTACGCGGCCGGTTACTACGAGCGTGACAACGCCGCGTACCAGACATGGGACCCCATCGGACGGGACCGCGAGGAGTTCACCCGGTGGCTGAACGACCTGACCGGAGTGAAGGCATGAGCGAGTACACCGCGGACGAGATGATGAGCGTGGCCGCCGCCCGCGCGCTCGGCGAGGGCATGTCGTGCTTCGTCGGCATCGGCTTGCCCAGTACCGCTGCCAACCTGGCGCGCCGAACGCACGCACCCAACCTCACACTGATCTACGAGTCGGGCTGCCTCGGTGCGAAACCCACCCGCCTGCCGTTGTCGATCGGCGACGGCGAGCTGGCCGATACCGCCGACGCGGTGGTCAGCGTGCCCGAGGTCTTCAACTACTGGCTCCAGCCGGGCCGCATCGACGTCGGCTTCCTCGGCGCCGCGCAGCTTGACAAGTTCGGCAACATCAACACCACCGTGATCGGCGCCGACTACCACGATCCGAAGGTGCGCCTGCCCGGTGCGGGCGGTGCGCCGGAGATCGCGGCTTCCTGCAAGGAGGTGTTCGTGGTGCTGCGTCAGCACAAGCGGGCGTTCGTGGAAAAAGTCGATTTCGTGACGTCCTTCGGCCACGGTTCCGGTCGCGGCGACCGGGAGCGGCTCGGCCTTCCCGGGGCAGGCCCCACGCTCGTGGTCACCGACCTCGGGTTGCTGCGGCCGGATCCGGAGACCGCCGAGCTGACGCTCACCGAACTGCACCCGGGCATCGAGCTGGGCCAGGTCGTGGACGCCACCGGGTGGACACTGAAGGTGGCGGAAGACCTGAAGTCCACGCCCGCACCCACGGAAAGCGAACTGTCCCTGCTCCGCGCACTGAAGAAGGCCGGCGAATGAGTGACGTCTACCTGTTCGACGCGATCCGCACCCCGTTCGGCCGCCACGGCGGCGCACTCGCGAAGGTACGCCCGGACGACCTGGCGGCCGGGTTGCTGCGCACGCTCGCCGAGCGCAACGACCTCGACCCGGGCACCGTCGACGAGGTGCTGCTCGGCGACGCCAACGGCGCGGGCGAGGACAACCGCAACGTGGCGCGGATGGCAACGCTGCTCGCCGGCTGGCCGACGTCGGTACCCGGGGCGACGATCAACCGGCTGTGCGCGTCCGGGCTCGATGCGGTGGTGCACGCGAGCCGCACGATCCAGGTCGGTGACGCGTCGCTGATCGCCGCAGGCGGGGTCGAGTCGATGAGCCGGGCGCCGCTGGTGATGGCCAAGCCGGACAAGGCTTTCCCGGCCGCCAACCAGACGCTGTACAACTCGGCGCTGGGCTGGCGGATGGTCAACCCGGCAATGCCCGCGGAGTACGTGATCTCCAACGGAGAGGCCACCGAACACCTCGCCGGGCGCTACGGCCTCGGCCGCGAGGAGCAGGACGAGTTCTCGGTGCGCAGCCACCGCAACGCCGCCCGTGCGTGGGACGAAGGCTTCTACGCCGACCACGTGGTGCCGGTCGACGGCGTGGACCTGGCGCGTGACGAGGGCATCCGGCCGGACTCCACGACGGAGAAGCTGGCCAAGCTCAAGCCGGCGTTCCGGGCCGACGGCGGCACGGTCACCGCGGGCAACTCGTCGCCGATCAACGACGGGGCGTCGGTCGTGCTGCTCGGCGACGAAGCGGCCGGTCGACGGCTCGGCCGGGATCCGCTGGCCCGGATCGCGGGACGGGGTGCGGCCGGGGTAGACCCGAACGTCTTCGGCATCGGGCCGGTGCGGGCCGCGGAGATCGCACTCGAACGTGCGGGGATCGGCTGGGGCGACGTCGCGGCGCTCGAGCTCAACGAGGCGTTCGCCGCGCAATCCCTTGCCTGTCTGCGGGATTGGAAGGAACTCGACCCGGAGCTGGTGAATGTCAACGGCGGGGCGATCGCCATCGGGCACCCGCTCGCCGCGTCCGGCGGTCGCATCCTCGGCACGCTCGCCCGGCAGCTGCGCCGCACCGGCGGCCGGTGGGGCGTCGCTGCGATCTGCATCGGCGTAGGGCAGGGGCTCGCGGTCGTGATCGAGAGCCAGTGAGAGGAGCTGTTGTGGCCACCCCGACCCATCTGCGTTTACCGCGTTACCGCAGCGATCCGGACGGTACGCATCCGCCGCTGGACTTCCCCGGTTACCGGTCCACCGCGCTGCGGCACCCGAAGCAGCCGCTGGTTCTGCTGCCGCAGCGGCTCACCGAGGTGACCGGTCCGTTGCTGGGGCCGGGCCGGATCGGCGAGCTGGACAACGACCTGACCCGCGGGCAAGCCGGTGAACCGCAAGGTCAGCGGATCATCGTCACCGGGCGGCTGCTCGACGGCGACGGCAGGCCGATCCGCAATTCCCTCGTGGAGATCTGGCAGGCGAATGCCGGCGGCCGGTACCGGCACATCGGCGACCGCTGGCCGTCACCGATCGACCCGAATTTCGACGGGCTCGGCCGCACCCTCACCGACGACAACGGGCGTTACGAGTTCACCACCATCAAACCCGGCGCCTACCCGTGGAAGAACCACGACAACGCGTGGCGCCCGGCGCACATCCACTTCTCCGTGTTCGGCTCGGCGTTCACCCAGCGGCTGGTCACGCAGATGTACTTCCCGGACGATCCGCTGTTCTCCCAGGATCCGATCTTCACCTCGATCCCGGACGAGAAGGCGCGGGAGCGGATGATCTCCCGGTTCGACCTCGAGCGCACCGAGCCGGAATGGGCGCTGGCCTTCCAGTTCGACATCGTGGTGCGCGGGCGCGAGCAATCGGTATTCGAGGACGAGGAGGACGACGAGTGAAGTGGGGGAGCACGCCTTCGCAGACCGTCGGGCCGTACCTTTCCTTGGGGCTGCCGTGGGAGGACGGGCCGTTCGTCGTGCCGGAGGGCACCGAAGGCGCGGTGTGGATCCGCGGCGTGGTCTACGACGGTGCCGGTGACCCGGTGCCGGACGCGTTGATCGAGACCTGGCAGGCGGATCCGGACGGCGGCTTCGACCACCCGGACGACCCGCGCGGACACGGTGGCCCGGAATTCCGCGGCTTCGGCCGGTGTCCCACCGACGGTGCCGGCGCGTACCGGATCTGCACCGTGCTTCCCGGTGCGGTGCCCGCGGAGAACGGTGCGCTGCAGGCGCCGCACCTCGACGTGTCCGTGTTCGCCCGCGGGTTGCTGCACCGCGTCGTCACCCGGATCTACTTCGAGGACCAGGACAACTCCGGGGACGCGGTGCTGGCGAGCGTGCCGGAGGACCGGCGGGAGACGTTGCTGGCGCGCAGGACCGACGAGGGCTACCGGTTCGACGTCCATCTGCAGGGCGAAGGGGAGACAGTCTTCTTCGCGGTCTGATCGAGAGTCCACAGTGGAGGTTCGAAGGTGAGCAGTGTCCGGGTGCACCGGGTCGTCGACGGCCCGGAGACCGGTCCGGTGGTGGTGCTCTCCACCTCGATCGGCAGCGATCACCGGATGTGGGAACCGCAGGTCGCCCCCTTGGTCGAGCGCGGGTTCCGGGTCGTGCGGTACGACACGCGCGGCCACGGCGCCTCGCCGGTTCCGGCCGGTCCCTACGAGCTGGCCGATCTGGGTGGCGACGTGCTGGCGCTGCTCGACGACCTCGGCGTGCGGCGGGCGCACTTCGCCGGGCTGTCACTCGGCGGGATGACCGGGATGTGGCTCGGCGTGCACGCCGCGGAGCGACTGGCGAGCCTTACGCTGTGCTGCACATCGGCACGGCTCGGGCCACCGGGGATGTGGGCGGAGCGGGCGCGTCTCGTGCGTGCCGAAGGGCCGGGAGCGGTTGCGGAGGCCGGTGTCGGGCGCTGGCTCACCGCCGGTTACGCCCACTCGCATCCGGATCGGGTCGCGTTCCTGCGCGACATGATCGCCGGGCAGTCTGCCGAGGGCTATGCCTCGTGCTGTACCGCGATCGAGCGGATGGACCTGCTCGGCGACCTCCCGAAGATCACCGTGCCCACGGTGGTGATCGCGGGCGCCGACGATCCCTCGACCCCGGCCGAACCACACGGCAGGCACATTGCCGAGGGCATCCCGGGTGCCCGGCTCGAGGTGGTCGCGTCCGCGGCGCACCTCGGCAGTTACGAACAGCCGGGCGAGTTCACCCGGTTGATCCTCGAGCGGATCACGGAGGACGAATGAGCGGAGACCGGCACGATGCGGGGATGCGAGTCCGCCGCGAGGTACTGGGCGACGAGCACGTGGACCGCGCGACGGCACGGGCCACCGAGTTCAGCAGGCCGTTCCAGGAGTACATCACCGAGGCGGCGTGGGGTTCGGTGTGGACGCGTGACGGGCTGGACCGGCGTACTCGCAGCTGTATCACGCTGGCCACGCTGACCGCCTTGCACTGCCAGGAGGAGCTGGCCATGCACGTCCGCGCGGCCGTTCGCAACGGACTGACCGCGGACGAGATCGGGGAGGTGCTCCTGCACACCGGGGTGTACGCAGGCGTGCCGGCCGCCAATGCGGCCTTCGCGATCGCCCAGCGCACCCTTGCCGACCTGGGAGAAAGCACGGCCCAGCCACCGGCCGGATAAGGTTCGCGGCATGGAATCCGACGATCCGGCCGAGCACGGCGCGCACCACGTGCAGTCGCTGAAGCGCGGGCTGGCGGTGATCAAGGCCTTCAGCGCCGAGTCACCGCACCTCACGCTCAGCGAGGTCGCGCGCGTCACCGGGCTGACCCGGGCGGCGGCGCGGCGGTTCCTGCTCACGCTCGTCGACCTCGGCTACGTGCGCACCGACGGCAAGTACTTCTCGCTGACCGCGCGGGTGCTGGAACTGGGCTACGCGTTCCTGTCCAGCCTGACTCTCGCCGAGGTCGCGCAACCGCACCTGGAACGACTTTCCGCACAGGTGCAGGAATCCAGCTCGGTGTCGGTGCTGGAGATCCCGGACGTCGTCTACGTCGCGCGGGTCGCGGTGTCGCGGATCATGACGGTGAGCATCAACGTCGGCACCCGGTTCCCGGCCCACGCCACGTCGATGGGGCACGTGCTGCTGGCCGACATGAGCCCGGCCGAACTGGAGGCCTTCCTCGTCGTCACCGACTTCGAACGGCTCACTGCGCACACCCTGACCGACCGCGCTTCGCTGAAGGCGGAGCTTGCCGTCGTCGCCGAGCAGGGCTGGGCCATGGTCGACCAGGAACTCGAAGAAGGACTCCGCTCGGTCGCCGCCCCGATCCGTGGCCGCAACGGTCGCGTCGTGGCTGCGGCGAACATTTCCACACACGCCAGCCGCACGTCCGCGGAAACCGCGCGGGCCGAACTCGTCCCGCCGCTGCTGGCCACCGCCGCCGCCATCTCCGACGATCTGCGGCTGACCACTTCTTCGCGGGCCGCACATGGCTGACCGGGTCGCCGGCCTGCTGCTGGCCGCCGGCGCCGGCCGACGGTTCGGCCGGCCGAAAGCGCTCGTCGAACTCGACGGCGAAGCTCTGGTCCAGCGTGCCGTTCGCACACTCACCGAGGCCGGTTGCGATCCGGTGCGGGTCGTCGTCGGGGCGGCCGCGGATGAGGTCCGCCGCTTGCTGCCGGACCGGATCGAAGCCGTCGAGGCGACGGAGTGGCAGGACGGGATGGGGGAATCGCTCAAAGCGGGCCTGCGGCACCTGATCGAGCGCGAGACCCGTGCGTCGGCGGTGCTGGTACATCTGGTCGACTTGCCGTGGGTTCCACCGGCCGCGCTTCGCCGGGTACTGGCCGAGGCAGGGGAGACCGTCGTGGCCCGGGGCGCGTACGACGGAGTGCCCGGACACCCGGTGCTCTTCGGCAGGCGATGGTGGCCGGAGATCGCCGACGCGGCAACCGGAGACCGCGGCGCCCGCGACTGGCTCAAACCCCGCACGGACGTCCGCCTCGTCGAATGCGGCGACCTTGGCAACGGCCACGACGTCGACCGCCCGGGAGACCTGCAACGACCGGACCCGCCCGGCGAATGAGACACCGGGCCGGATTCGGCACGCGGGCGGGGACGGATGTGCTTGCCGCTCGTGGCAGCCGGAGGTCGACGGGCTCTTCTTGGGGTTGCAAGTGGGAGCTTGAGGCGGTTCCAGAGGCCGTGAGACGGCTTCAGGGGCGTAAAGGGCCTTGTTCAGGGTGCGTGAGGGGCGCTGTGGGAGCTCCTGGGGGCATGGATGGCTGAGTGGTGGATGCTTGTCTTTGCTGAGCCGTGAGCCGTGAGCCGTGAGCCGTGAGCCGTGAGCCGTGAGCCGTGAGCCGTGAGCCGTGAGCCGTGAGCCGTGAGCCGTGAGCCGGGTGGTTGGGGTGTGGGCCGGTGGGGCTTCTTGTTGGGTTGTGGATTGGTCGTTTGGGGCGTGGGTGGTGAGTTGGTGGTAGTCCTTGTTGCTGAGCTGTGGGCGTTGCTGAGCTGTGGGCTGCCTGGCGGGGCTGAGTGGTGCACCAACGGGCCGGGTTGGTCGGTGAGGTGGTCCGGCAGGTCCGGCGGATCGGGCGTTGAAACCGCGGGCAACTCGGTGTTGCCGGGGGCGTGAGGCGGCGGGCGGGGCCCGTCCGGTCCTACGATCGGCCTTGTGACCGAGCTTCCTGCCTCGCCCGAGGATCTGACTGCCGCGCTTGCGGACACCGGTTATCTCGCTGACGAAGGACTGGCTACGGCCGGGTTCCTGGCGTTGCGGATGCGCCGGCCGTTGTTCTGTGAGGGGGAACCGGGCACCGGCAAGACGTCGTTGGCACTCGCGCTCGCGCAGGCGCTCGGGTTGCCGCTTGTCCGGCTGCAGTGCCACGAGGGCATCGATGCCGCGCAAGCGTTGTACGAATGGGATTTCCCGCGTCAGCTGCTCCACCTGCGTGCGCTCGAAGCGGCCGAGGGCGGACGGCTGGACGCCGACACCGCGGAGCAGTCGCTCTACACCGAGCGGTTCCTGCTCGCGCGGCCGTTGCTGCAGGCGCTCACCAGCGCACCGTGCGTACTGCTGGTGGACGAGATCGACCGGTCCGACGACGAGTTCGAGGCGTTCCTCCTGCAGCTGCTCGACGAATACACGGTCACCATTCCCGAATTCGGCGAAATCCGCGCGGAAGCACCACCGCTGGTGGTGCTCACCTCGAATCGCACGCGCGAGGTCCACGACGCGCTGAAACGTCGTTGCCTCTATCACTGGCTGGAACATCCCGACCTGGCTCGCGAAGTGCGGATTCTGCGCCGCAGGATCCCGGAGGTCAGCGAATCGCTCGCCCAGCAGGTCGCCGAGGCGGTGCACCGGCTCCGGGACCTGGAACTGCTGAAACCGCCCGGCACCGCCGAATCGCTCGACTGGGCGCGGGCGTTGCTCACCTTGGACCGGGACGAACTGGACGCGGAGACGGCCGCCCGCACACTCGGCGCGGTCCTGAAATACAGCGAAGACCTCGACCGCGTGCGAGCGAAACTGGACGCTCTTTTCTCCTGACCGGCCATCCCGGCCCGGACGTTCCCGGCCGGTGAACGGTGCGGATGCGAGACCAGCAGGACGCTCGGCCCGCCGAGCCGCTCACTCCGGTGGCGGTCGTTGGGCGTCGCGGCTCCGCGAAGCCGGCCGCCCGGTGTGACTCGGCGGGGGTGGCGGATCGACCGAGGTCCGTCCGGGCAGACGTAGCCGACGCGGGCGGGGTCGTGAAGGGTGGTCCGGCGGCCGCCGGTCGCGGGCTTGCCGGGGTGAACCGGGCTGGCGGGTGAGGTCGGCGGGCCGCGGTGTGCCGGCGTGCGGTGGTCTGGCGGCTCGGTTCGTCACGTATCCACTGGGCTGGTTCGACGGGCGGCGCAGGCGGTCACGGCATGCCCGGTGAGCTTCGGTCCGGCGGGTGCGGCCGAAATCGGAACGGTGCGCCGCGCCGGGAGTCATCCGGGCAGAACAGGGGCGAACGCTGGGCGGGTGCCCGAGGTCGGACCGGCGCACCGGTGGAGGCCGGTGGCGACTTTGGGTCGATGGGGTTGGGTGCGGTGGGGCTGGTGCCTGGGTGGGGTTGGTGGTGACGTGGGTCGATGAGGTGCGTGAGGTGGGGCCGGTGTCGCCATGGGGGTTGGTCGCGACGTGGGCCGGCGGGGTTGGGTGCGGTGGGGCTGGTGCCCTCGGTGGGGGTTGGTGGTGACGTGGGTCGATGAGGTGCGTGAGGTGGGGCTGGTGCCCCGGTGGCGACCTGGGGCGACCGGGTTGCGTGAGGTTGGGGCGGCCACTCGGGCCCGGGGCCGTCCGCTGTGGAAAACGCGTTGACCTGGGTGGTCGGGTTCGGTCATGCTGGTTGCACCATCACACAAGATCATCGCCGGGCGTCTCCGTCGGGTACTTCCCGGTCTTCCACCTGCGCTTCCGTCGGCACCTTCACCGGTGCACGCCCTCCGCGCCCACCTGGCATGGCCGGGTCCGGTCGCGGCGGAGGGCTCTGGTCCGCGCCGCCGTCCCGATGCCGGGGCGGCGGCGCGGTACCGCCTGGAGTGCACACCAGGGACACAATGGGTATATGGACACCGAACGGGCCGATCCGCTCGTGGGGTTCGCCGGGTTCGCGGCGGCGCTGCGCGAGGCCGGTGTGGCCTGTGACGCGCGGCGGGTGCAGGCGTACCTTGCGGCCGTCGGTGAGGTCGACCTCGCGCAGCCGACACAGGTGTACTGGGCCGGGCGGCTCACCCTGTGCTCGGATCCCGACGACCTCCCGCGCTACGAAGAGGCGTTCGCGCGGTGGTTTTCCGTCGACGATCGTCCGGGCACGCCGTCCGGGGCGCCCGTGCACAAGCGTGCGCGGATCGCCCCGCTCGACTCCGGTGGCGACGGTGCGGCAGCGAGCGAAGAAGACCGCCTGCGCGTCGCAGCGAGCGACCACGAAGTCCTGCGTCACCGCGATCTCGCCGAGTTGAGCAAAGCCGAGCGCGAGCATCTGCGAGAGCTTCTCGCCACCCTGCGTCCGGTGCTGCCGCGGCGCCGTGCGGCCCGTCGGGTGCCTGTGCACCGCGGGAGGCTGGACGCGTCCCGCACGTTGCGCGCGATGCTCGCCGACGGTGGCGAACCCGCGCGGCTCGCCTACCACCGCCGTGGCACCCGACCACGACGCGTCGTGCTGCTGATCGACGTTTCCGGCTCAATGAGCCCGTATGCCGACGCGTTGCTGCGCTTCGCCCACGTGCTCACGCGGTCGGCGCCGATGTCGGTCGAGGTGTTCACGCTGGGTACGCGGATGACCCGGGTTTCGCGGCAGCTGCGTCAGCGCGATCCGGAACAAGCCATGCTCGCGGCCGGCACCGCGGTGCCCGATTTCGCCGGCGGCACCCGCCTTGGCGAGACGCTGCGAGTGTTCCTCGACCGCTGGGGACAACGCGGAATCGCGCGTCGCGCGGTGGTCACCGTGTTCTCCGACGGCTGGGAGCGAGGCGACGTCAGCCTGCTGTCCGATCAGCTCGGCAGACTGCGCCGGCTTGCGCACGCCGTACTCTGGGTCAATCCGCATGCAGGAAGGGAGGGCTACGCGCCGGTCCAATCCGGAATCGTCGCCGCCCTTCCGCACATCGACCGGTTGCTCGCCGGGCACAGCCTGGCGACGTTGGAACGACTGCTCGGGGAGATAGCCGATGCGTGACGTATTGGACGATGTTTACCGCCGCTGGCAGTCGGGGGAGACCGTCGGCCTCGGCACTGTGGTGGCCACGTTCTCGTCGGCGCCCCGCGCACCAGGGGCGTCGATGGCGGTGGCGCCGGACGGCACGGTGGTCGGCAGCGTGTCCGGCGGTTGCGTCGAAGGCGCGGTGTACGAGCTGGCGCAGGAAGTGGTCGGCGAGCGCAAACCGGTGCTGCAGCGCTACGGCGTGACCGACGACGACGCGTTCGCGGTCGGCCTGACCTGTGGCGGGATCATCGACATCTTCGTGGAGCCGGTGGACCGCGAATCGATGCCGGAGCTGGGCCAGGTGGTCGAGTCGGTGCGGGCGGGCGAACCGGTCGCGGTGGTCACCGTCATCGACCACGAAAAGCCGGGGCTGGTCGGCGAGCGGCTGGTCGTGTGGCCGGACCGGGTCGAGGGCTCGCTCGGTTCGTCGCGGATGGACGACGCGGTTTCCGACGACGCACGGGGCCTGCTCGCGGCAGGGCGAACCGGCACGCTGCACTATGGTCCGGACGGTCAGCGCCGTGGTGAGGGCATGGCGGTGTTCGTGAACTCGTTCGAACCGCCGCCGCGGCTGCTCGTGTTCGGCGCGATCGACTTCGCCGCCGCGATGGCCCGCATGGGCGCTTATCTCGGCTACCAGGTGACGGTGTGCGACGCTCGCCCGGTATTCGCCACCAGCAGCCGGTTCCCGGAGGCGCACGAGGTCGTGGTCGACTGGCCGCACCGCTACCTCAAGTCCGAGGCCGACGCGGGCCGGATCGACGCGCGGACCGCGATCGCGGTGCTCACCCACGATCCGAAGTTCGACGTGCCGCTGCTGGAAGTGGCGCTGCGGCTGGACGTCGGCTACGTCGGCGCGATGGGTTCGCGCAAGACGCACGACGACCGGTTCGCCCGGCTGCGCGAGGCAGGCATCACCGAGTCCGAATTGGAACAGTTGTCGTCACCGATCGGCCTTGACCTGGGTGCGCGTACTCCGGAGGAGACCGCGGTGTCGATCGCGGCGGAGATCATCTCGCTGCGCTGGCGCGGAACCGGGCGCCGACTGGCCGCACTGAGCGGCCGCATCCACAGCTGACCCGGTGCCCGGCGATCGGACGGTGACCGCCGGGGAAACCGCACCGGCACAGGGAAAACCTCGGTGAGTCGTCGACCGGATCACCTACCGGCACGGGAAATGCGGACGCAGCGCGGCGGAAAAATCACCCGTACGGAGTGCCGCATCTGCGGTTCGTTTTCCGGGGTATGCGTGCAAATGCGGAACTGTGCCCGCGCCGTGCGACATCAGGACTTGTCCACGTGCGAAAGGAGTAGCAGGCTCGGCTGTGAGGCCGATCACCGTCGTGCCTTGGCCGTTCCCGAACCGGCCCGCCGGCCCCGCCCCGGGCAGGCGGGCATTCGCACCTGGAGGCCTTTGATGCGCATCACCGTCACCGTCGACGGCACGAAATACACCGACGACGTCGAGCCGCGCACCCTGCTCGTTCACTACTTACGGGAACGGGTCGGGAAAGTGGGCACCGTCGTCGGCTGCGACACCAGCAACTGCGGCGCCTGCACCGTGCACCTGGACGGGCACAGCGTGAAATCCTGTTCCGTTCTCGCCGTACAGGCCGACGGCTGCGAGGTCACCACCATCGAGGGCCTCGCCCGCGACGGCAGGCTGCACCCCGTCCAGCAGGCCTTCCACGACAACCACGCCCTGCAGTGCGGATTCTGCACGCCCGGCATGATCATGCAGTCGATCGACCTGCTCGCGGACAATCCGGATCCGGACGAGCAGGCCGTGCGCGAAGGGCTCGAGGGCAACCTCTGCCGCTGCACCGGCTACCAGAACATCGTGCGTGCGGTGCGGGACGCGGCCCAGCAGATGAGTCCCGGCGCCGGTCCCGAGGCCGAACAGATCAAGCACGTCGGTGTGGGTGGTGAATGATGACCGCCACGATCGAACCCGAGGTCGGCAAGTCCCGTCGCCGCAAGGAAGACGAACGGCTGATCACCGGCCGCACGCGCTGGACCGACAACATCGTGCTGCCCGGCATGCTGCACCTGGCCGTGCTCCGCAGCCCGCTGGCGCACGCGAAGATCACCTCCCTCGACACGAGTGCGGCGAAGGAATCGCCGGGGGTACTCGCCGTCTACACCGCCGCGGACCTCGATCCCGACGGCAGCATCGGCATGCCGTGCGCATGGCCGGTCACCCCGGACATGGCCGCGCCGCGGCGTCCGGTGCTGGCCGCCGACCGGGTCAACTTCGCCGGTGAGGGCGTGGCCGTCGTGGTCGCGCGGTCCGCGGCCGAGGCACACGACGCGCTCGAGGCGATCGAGGTCGACTACGACGAACTGCCTGCGGTGCTGGACATGGAGGCCGCGCTCGCCGACGGCGCGCCGCTCGTGCACGAGGAACTGGGCAGCAACAAGAACGCCCTCTGGGTGTTCGATTCGGCCGAGGCAGGCACCGGGAGCAACGTCGAGGACGCCGTCTCCTCCTCGGAGATCGTGCTCAAACGGCGGTTCCGCCAGCAGCGGCTGGTGCCCGCGTTCATGGAGCCACGTGCGTGCGTGGTCGATCCGACCGGTGCGCAGATCACCATGTGGGCGGCCACCCAAGTACCGCACATCCTGCGGGTGATGTCGGCGCTCACGCTCGGTCTGCCGGAGCACAAGCTGCGCGTGATCGCCCCGGACGTCGGCGGTGGCTTCGGCGGCAAGATCGGCGTGCTGCCCGAGGAGATGATGGCGCTGCTCGTGGCGAACAAACTCGGGAAACCGGTGAAGTGGAACGAATCCCGGTCCGAGACGATGCTCGCCGCGCACCACGGCCGCGATCAGATCCAGGACCTCACGATCTCCGCGGACGCCGACGGCACGATCACCGGGCTCAAGGTCGAACTGCTGGCGAACCTGGGCGCCTACAACGGTCTGGTCGGTCCGGGCGTGCCGATCCTCGGCGCGTTCATGTTCAACGCCATCTACAAGATCCCGGCCTACCACTTCGCCTGCACCAACGTGTTCACCACGACCACGCTGACCGACGCCTACCGCGGCGCCGGCCGTCCGGAGGCGACGTTCGCGATCGAGCGGATCATCGACGAACTCGCCGACGAACTGGGCATGGACCCGCTGGAACTGCGGGAGAAGAACTGGATCAAGCACGAGGAGTTCCCGTTCACCACGGTGGCGGGGCTGACCTACGACTCGGGCAACTACGAGGCCGCCACGGAGAAGGCCAAGGAGCTGTTCGGCTACGACGCACTGCGTCGCGAGCAGGCGCAGCGCCGCGAGGCGAACGATCCGGTGCAGCTGGGCATCGGGATCTCCACGTTCACCGAGATGTGCGGCCTCGCACCGTCGCGGGTGCTCGGTTCGCTCGACTACGCCGCCGGTGGCTGGGAGTACGCGTCGCTGCGGGTGCTGCCCACCGGCAAGGTGGAGGTCACCACCGGTGCTTCGGCGCACGGCCAGGGCCACGAGACGGCGTGGAGCCAGATCGTGGCCGATCAACTGGGTGTGCCGTTCGACGACGTCGAAGTGCTGCACGGGGACACCCAGTCGTCGCACAAGGGCATGGACACCTACGGTTCGCGGTCGCTGGTGGTCGGCGGCATCGCCGTCGTCAAGGCGGCGGAGAAGGTGGTCGCGAAGGCGAAACCGGTGGCCGCGCACCTGCTGGAGTGTTCGGAGGACGATCTCGAGTTCGCCGGTGGGAAGTTCACCGTGCGGGGCACGGATTCGTCCACCACGATCCAGGACATCGCGTTCTCCGTGTTCAGCGCGCACGATCTGCCGGACGGGATGGAACCCTCGCTCGACTCCGACGCCACCTTCGATCCGGAGAACTTCTCCTTCCCGCACGGTACGCACCTGTGCGCGACCGAAGTGGACACCGAGACCGGCCGGGTCAAGCTGCGTTCCTACGTGTGCGTGGACGACGTGGGATCCGTGGTCAACCCGCTGATCGTGGAGGGCCAGGTGCACGGCGGGCTCGCACAGGGCATCGCGCAAGCCCTGTTCGAGGAGGCCGTGCACGACGAGAGCGGCACGCTCACCACCGGCACCTTCGCCGACTACCTGCTGCCCTCCGCGGCCGACCTGCCGTCGTTCACCACGGCGCGCACCGAAACGCCGTCGACCACGAACCCGTTGGGCGCCAAGGGCGTGGGAGAGGCGGGGACGATCGCGTCCACGCCGGCGGTGGTCAACGCCGTGATCGACGCGGTGCGGCACTTCGGGGTGAACGACATCGAAATGCCGCTCACGCCGATGCGGGTGTGGCACGCGGTGCGGTACGGCACCACGTTCCACACCCGGGGAGCCGGCAGTGAGGCCGGCGGCGGCCTCGGTTCGATCGACGCCTCCGGAGGTGTGCAGTGATCCCGGCTCCGTTCGACTACGTCGCGCCGTCCAGCGTGGACGAAGCTGTGCAAGCGCTCGCTGCGGCGGGCGAGGACGCCAAGGTGCTGGCAGGCGGGCAGAGTCTGTTGCCGGTGCTGCGGATGCGGCTCGCCGCACCGTCCACGGTGGTTGATCTCGGGAAGGTCGCCGAACTGCGTGGTGTGCGCGAGGACGGCGACGCGCTCGTAGTGGGTGCGATGACCACGCACTACGAGGTGCAGCGTGATTCGCTGATCGCCGAGCATGCGGCTTTGGTGAAGGAGGCGACCGACACGGTCGCGGATCCGCAGGTGCGCCACCGCGGCACGTTCGGCGGCGCAATCGCCCACGCCGATCCGGCGGGTGACCTGCTGGCTCCGGTGCTGGCACTTGACGGCGAGCTGGTCGTGGCTGGCCCCGGCGGCAGGCGGACGGTGCGCGCGGCGGAGTTCTTCCAGGACTACTTCACCACCGCGCTGGCACCGGACGAGCTGCTCGTCGAGGTGCGCCTGCCCAAGCACACCGGCTGGCGGGCGCACTACGAGAAGTTCAACCGGGTTGCGCAGGCCTGGTCGATGTGCGCGGTGGCGGCCACCGTGCGCACCGAGGGCGGCGTGATCGAGGAGGCCCGGATCGCGCTCACCAACATGGGTGCCACTCCGGTCCGGGCGACGGCCGTGGAACAGGCGCTGCTCGGGGCACGGGCGAGCGCGGAAACGATCCGCGCGGCCGCCGCGCACGCGGCCGAGGGCACCAACCCGGCCGCGGACGGCAATTCCGACGTCGAATACCGGCAGCACCTCGCACGGGTGCTCACCGGCCGGGCGATCACCGCGGCGGTCGGCGGCTGATCCTCCGGGCCGGTCCGGTTCGGCTCGATCCGGCTTGGGTGTGACTCGGTTCGGCCGGGTGCGGCTTGGTGTGGCCTGGTCCGGCCCGGTCCGGTCCGGTTTGGTTTGGTTTGGCGCGGCTCGGCCTGGCGCGGCTCGGCTCGGCCTGGCGCGGCTCGGTCCGGTTCGGCCGGGTTTGGTTTGGCTCGGCTCGGTCCGGTTTGGTCGGGTTCGGTGTGGCCGGTCCGTTTTGGCTCGGCTCGGCCCTGTCCGGGGTCCGGTCCGGCTTGGTGTGGCTCGGCCCGGCCTGACCCGGTTCGGTCCGACCCGGCTCGTGGTGGCTTTGGCTCGTCCTGGTCGGTTGCGGTCTGGTGTGGCCGGGCAGGCTGTGGTCCGGTGGTTCGGTCCGGGAGGGGTTCGCGTGCGGCGCCTCCCGGACCGGCGCGCCGTATGGTGGAGCGCAACGGCTCGACGTAGCGCAGGAGAGGAGGTCGGCCCGTGCGGCTCGACCACGAATTCACCGTCCCTGCTTCCCTCGATGAGGTCTGGCAGGCCGTCATCGACCCGGAGCGCGTTGCCCCGTGCATGCCGGGTGCCGCGCTCACGAAGGTGGAGGGCGATTCCTTCGCCGGTACGGTGAAGGTCAAGCTGGGGCCGATCTCGTTGCTGTACAAGGGAAACGGCGAGTTCCTGGAGAAGGACGAGGCGGCGCGGAAGGTCGTCATCAAGGCGTCCGGCAAGGATTCGCGCGGAGCAGGCACCGCGGCCGCGACGGTCACCCTCACCCTGACCGAACACGACGGCGGCGGTACGCACGGCGCGGTCGCCACGGACCTGTCCATCACCGGCCGCCCAGCCCAGTTCGGCCGCGGGATGATCTCCGAGGTGGGCGGCAAGATCCTGGACACGTTCGCGGGAAACCTGGCCCGCTCACTGGCCACGCCGCCCACCGAGGACGCCGCGGCCACCGCCGGCGCGAAGGAAGCAGAACGCCCCGCCGCCGGAACCGGCGAGCCGACCACGACCGGCGCGGCAGGCGCGACGGGGAAACCGGCCTCGGCAGGGCAGCCTGACACAGCAGCAAAACCGGGCGGGTCTGGTGGTGCTGATGCGGCTGGCAAGTCTGGTGGGGCTGGTGGTGCGGACGCGGCTGGCAAGTCTGGTGGGGCTGGTCGTGCTGACGCGGCTGGCAAGTCTGGTGGGGCTGGTGGCGCGGACGCGGCCGGGAAGTCTGGTGGGGCTGGTCGTGCTGACGCGGCTGGCAAGTCTGGCGGGGCGGGGAAGGCTGGCGTAACTGGCGGTGCCGGTGCGGCTCGAGGAGCCGGTGTGGCCGACGAGTCTGGTGGGGCGGGCCGGCCTGGCGAGGCCGGGGAATCCGGTGGGGTTGGCGTTGCCGGTGGGGCTACCGGTGTTGGTGCGGCTGCTGCTGTCGGCGGTGCGGCTGCTGCCGCTGCGAAGGACGCTCAGTCCGGTGGTTCCGAGAAGGCCGCCGGTTCCGCCGAGGGCGCGGAGAAGCCTCGTTTGCGCAGTGTCCCGGCCGGCGGTTCGACCGGTGAGGCGGAGCCGATCGACCTGCTCGACTACGCGGGTCAGTCCGTGGCCAAACGGCTGATCCCGGTCGCCGCGGGAGCGGTGGTGCTGGTGGTGATCCTGGCGATCGTACGGACCCTGCGACGCCGCTGATCCCCGCGCGGCCGCGGATCCGGTACGCCGAAGGCCTGGTGCCGGGGCGCCGGATGTGGCGCCATCGGTCCGTGCTGCCGTGCTGCCGTGCTGCCGTGCTGCCGTGCTGCCGTGCTGCCGTGCTGCCGTGCTGCCGTGCTGCCGTGCTGCCGTGCTGGCGTGCTGGCGTGCTGGCGTGCTGGCGTGCTGGCGTGCTGGCGTGCTGGCGTGCTGGCGTGCTGGCGTGCTGGCGTGCTGGCGTGCTGGCGTGCTGGCGTGCTGGCGTGCTGGCGTGCTGGCGTGCTGG
>NZ_BAAAZN010000029.1:50996-102302 GCF_039536925.1 Amycolatopsis ultiminotia
CTGGCATGGGTAAGGCGGTGTTGGGGTCCGCTCAGTGTTGAGTTGTGGGGTGCTCGTCGGGCAGGGCACGGGGGGTAACGGGGCTGCGGCGGTGCTCGATGGGGCCTGGGGTGGGTTGCGATGGGGGGGCGTGATCGGCTACCCGAACGTGGCCGGTGCCCGAGGGTGGTGCCCGCTCGCTCTACTCACGGCATGGTCTGCGGGCAGATGGTGTGGGGATATCGCCCGGTTCGGCGATGTGCTGTCCTCGACCGGCTACGCTGGGCCACCTCGTCGGCCGGACTTTCGGGTGGGGGCGTCACCATGCAGGCAGCTGTCGCCCGTGGGGTGCGGGGCTCGGTGATGTCCTGGCGCGGCTGGCCCGCTCGCTGGGCGATGTGGGTGGTCGCGCGGCGGCGGTGGATCGGGTACGCGGTGGCGTGCGAGGTGGTGGCCGTCGCGGTCACGGTCACCGGGCTGGTGACCGGGTTCGGCGGGCCGGTACGGCCGGTCTGGTTCGGTGCGCTCGTCGCGGTGGGGGTCGCGCAGGCGGAAATGTCGCGACGGATCGAGCGGCTGCGACGGTGGATGAGCGGTCAGACGCACATCAACGTCACGTCTGTCTGGTACCTCTCTGGTGCGTTCCTGCTGCCGCCTGCGTGGGTCGCGTTGCTCGCGCTCGTGCTGTACCTGCACCTGTGGCTGCGCGTGTGGCGAAACGTACGTACGCGTCCTGCGCACCGCTTCGCGGCGAGTACCGCGTGGGCGATGCTGTCGTGCTTCGCGGCCTCCGCTGTGCTCACAGTCGGCGGACTGGACAACGTGGGCATCGACAGCTGGTACGGCCTCGGCGCGCTGGTCCTCGCGGCCGCGGTGTTCGAGGTCGTGAACGCCGGGCTCGTCGCAGCCGGGATCTTCCTGTACACGAACAGCCGCTCGCCCGCGGACCTCATCGGTACCTGGGAGGACAACGCCTTCGAGTTGGCCACGCTGTGTCTCGGCGGACTCGCCGCGCTCACGCTCGTGTGGCAGCCGGTGTTGGTGGTGTTCGTGTTGCCGCCGCTTCTGCTCCTGCACCGGTACCTGCTGCTGAAACAGCAGCTCCAGGTGGCTGCCGTGACCGACGAGAAGACCGGTCTGCTCAACACGGCAGGCTGGCACGACCTGGCCACTCGTGAGTTCACCCGCGCGCGCCGCCGTGGACAGGGCAGTGGGTTCGCCGTGCTGATGATCGACCTCGACTACTTCAAGCGCATCAACGACACCTACGGCCACCTGACCGGTGACGAGGTGCTCGCCGCGGTGGCTCTGGCGATCGAGCGCTCGGTGCGGCAGACCGACACCGTCGGCCGGTTCGGTGGCGAGGAGTTCGTGGTGCTGCTGCCGGCCACCGGTGGTACGCACGTGCTCGGCGTGGCCGAACGGGTGCGCAACACCGTGGGGCAACTGACCGTCGCGGTGGGTGGTGCGGTGCGGATCAGCGGACTGTCCGTGTCGGTCGGGGTCGCCTGCTACCCGGACGCGGGTGACACCCTCGACGAGGTCCTCCGCACTGCCGATGCCGCGCTCTACCGCGCGAAGGACGCAGGCCGCAACCGCGTATCGGTGTGATCCGACGCCCGAAATACCGGGCGCGGAGAGTTGTTGAACGTTGTATGAGTACTGCGGACCACACCACGGACGTCGTGGTGATCGGGGCGGGACAGGCCGGTCTCTCGGCGGCGTACCACCTGCGCCGCGCCGGCTTCGCCAACGACACCGGCTTCGTGGTCCTCGACCACGGCAAACGCGCCGGAGGAGCGTGGCAGTACCGGTGGCCGTCGCTGGTGCTGGGCAAGGTCCACGGCATCCACGACCTGCCCGGCATGGCTTTCGGCACGCCCGACGTAACGCAGCCGGCGAGCGAAGTCGTTTCGCAGTACTTCGCGCGCTTCGAGCGGACTTTCGACCTTCCGGTGCACCGTCCGGTGGATGTCACCGCGGTGCACAGCGTGGGGGAGCGCCTCTTGGTCGAGACGCCCGCGGAGACGTGGGCCGCGCACGCCGTGATCAGCGCGACCGGGACCTGGGACCGTCCCTTCCTGCCGTACTACCCGGGTAGCTTCGCCGGTCGCCAGCTGCACACCGCCGACTACCGGGGGGCCGACGAGTTCCGCGATCGGCGCGTAGTGGTCGTGGGCGGTGGTACGTCCGCGGTACAGCTGCTCATGGAGATCGCGCCGGGCGCACGGTCGACCACCTGGGTCACGCGCCGTCCTCCGGTGTGGCACGACGAGCCTTTCGACGAGGACTGGGGACGCCGCGCGGTCGCGAAGGTGGAACGGCGAGTGCGCGCGGGCCTGTCGCCGGAGAGCGTGGTCAGCGTGACCGGCTTGGCGGTGACGCCCGAGGTCCGCGCGGCCCGTGCGGCTGGGTATCTCGACCGTCTGCCGATGTTCGACCATCTTGTCCCCGAAGGCATCGTCTGGGCCGACGGCCGGTTCGAGCCCGCCGACGTCATCCTGTGGGCGACGGGCTTCCGAGCGTCGATCGACCACCTGGCCCCGCTGCACCTGCGGGCGCCCGGCGGTGGCATCCGCCTGGACGGCACGCGGGTGGTCGCCGAGCCCCGGTTGCATCTGGTCGGTTACGGCCCCTCGGCCAGCACGGTCGGGGCCAACCGTGCCGGCCGCGCGGCGGTCCGCGAAATCCGCCGGCTGCTGGGGAAGTGACCCGGGTCAGCAGCCCTGGAAGTGCCGGTCCCCGGACCAGCCCGTGTTGGCCCAGCTTTCCGGCGCCGGGGGCTGGAAACCCGGGTACTGCTTCGCCAGTTCCGCGAGCAGCCAACGGGTGAAGCGGGCCGCCCCTTGCGGACAGGTGTGGATGCCGTCCGCGCTGCGGTCGGGTTTGCCGTCCTTCACCTGGTGATAAGCGGGGCCCCAGACCTGGCCGGCGTCCAGCGCGCTCGCCTGTCCTCCGGAACCGGCTGCGACGGTCCGGGCCACGTCCGGCGTGCGATTCAGCTCCGCCATGTGCGGCTGGTAGAACTCGTCCGCCCGGATCGGCGGGGCGGTCACGAACACCGTCTTCGCGCCGGAACGGCCGGCCGTGGCCAGCAGCTTCCGGTAGCCGTCCTGTTGTTCCCGCTCGCTGCCCCAGTCGTAGGTGGTGGACTGGTAGATCACCACGGCCGGTTCGGCGGCGGCGATCTTGCCGGGCAGTTTCTTCCAGTTCTCCGCGGAGAACGGTCCCACGACGTTCCCGCCGCCGTCCGAGGCGATCGACTCGAAGCCGACACCGGCCGCCCGGAAGGCGGCGGCCATCGGCAGGGCTTCGCCCACCGCGATGGAGTCACCGAGGAAAAGAACCTTGGACAGTCCCGGATTCCCGGTGGCGGCGGACGGTTCCGAACAGGCGGTCGCGGTCAGCAGCAGCCCGGCAAGGCCGAGCACGAGAGTGCGAGTCTTGATCATGGCTTCGATGGTGCGGTCGAGACGTCCCGGACACCTCGCCGCCGTGTCGCGGTTGTGTCGCAAGAGCAGCCGAGAGCCCGGCGTGGCCGCCCCGCGTTGTCCATACTGGACCCGTGGCCGCAATACTGCTCATCGAGGACGATCCGCTGGTGCGGCGCGGACTGGAGCTCGCGCTGTCCCGGCACGGGCACGACCTCCGCAGCGCGGGAACCGGGGAGGCCGGGCTCACCGCGTTCCGTTCGTGCACACCGGAACTCGTGGTTCTCGACCTGATGCTGCCGGGCATCGACGGCTTCGAGGTGTGCCGGCAGATCCGGCAGGACGGCGACGTCCCGGTGATCATGCTCACCGCCCGCGGTGACGATCTCGACGTCGTCAGTGGGCTCGCCGCGGGCGCGGACGATTACGTCGTCAAACCGGCCCAGCCGACGGTGCTGGACGCGCGGATCCGCGCCGTGCTGCGCCGGACCAACGGCGGTTCCGACGGGGTCCGCGCGCACGGCGAGCTCAAGATCGACACCGCCGCGCTCACCGTGTCACTGCGCGACCGGGAGGTGTCGCTGACGCCGACCGAGCTGCGCCTGCTGCTGACGATCTCCCGCGGCCCCGGCCGGGTGTTCAGCCGCAGGCAACTGCTGGAAGCGGTCTGGGAGCACGACTACCTCGGCGACTCCCGGCTGGTCGACAACTGCGTGCAACGGCTGCGGGCGAAGATCGAGACCGATCCGGCGAACCCGGTCTACGTGCAGACGGTCCGCGGGTTCGGCTACCGGTTCGGGCCGGTATGCGGCTGAGCCGGCCGAGCCGGTGGCGGCCGCGGGGATTGCGGGCCCGGCTGCTGGTCGCGTTCGTACTGGTGACCGTGCTCGGCGCGGCGGTCGCGGCCTGGTCGAGCGCGGGGTCGGCGAGCACCGCGCTGGTGAATTCGACGCAGCAACGGGTCAGCGCCGCCCTCGCCGGCCAGATCAACGCGAGCGCGCCCCAGCTGACCTACCCGCCGGACCAGGACGCGCTCGACCGGCTGCGCACGGCGGTCGGCCCGAACGCGCTGGTCACCTACCGAAACCTGCGCTCCGAAGGCGGTGCCGACCTCGCCACCGACGCGCTCCGCGCCGCCGTGCGCACCCAGCAGCGGCTCGTCGCGGAGCGGATTACCGTGGACGGCACGCCGTGGCTGGTGCTCGGCACGCCGGTGATGATCACCGTGCCGGACGGCGCCCGCACTCCGTCCGGGATCGAGGTGTACTCGGCGCACGATCTCACCGGCATCGAGCAGCAGATCGACGGGCTCACCACGACCGCGGGCAGCACCGCCGGGGTGGCATTGCCGCTCGCTGTGGTGCTGGCGTTGCTGGCCGCGCGCAGTGTGCTCCGTCCCGTGCGGGAACTCCGGGACACCGCACGCCGGCTCACCGAAGGCGATCTGGACGCACGTTCGCCTCCACAAGGTGCTGACGAACTGGCCCAGCTGACCGCCAGTATCAACGAAATGGCCGAGTCGGTGCAGACGTCGATGACCGCGATGCACCGGATGCAGTCCGACGCCAGGCGGTTCGCCGCGGATGTTTCCCACGAGTTGCGCACGCCGCTCAGCACGCTGACTGCGGTCATGGAGGTACTGGCCACCGCGGCCGGCGGGATGGAGCCGGACGTGCGCGAATCCGCGCAGCTGGCGATCACCGAGACCCACCGGCTGGTCCGGCTCGTCGAGGACCTGATGGAGGTCTCCCGGTTCGACGCCGGCACTGCACAGCTACGGATCGAGGAGGTGGATGTGGTCACCGCGGTGCGGGACTGCCTGCGCGCGCGGGGCTGGACCGAGCAGGTCGAGCTGACCGCGGAGCAGGACATCGTGCTGGGGCTGGACCGGCGCCGGCTGGACGTCATCGTGGCCAACCTCGTCGGGAACGCGCTGCGGCACGGCGCGCCTCCGGTGCGGGTGCGGGTTTCGGCGGACGCTGCGCAGGTACGGATCGAGGTCACCGACCGTGGTCCCGGGCTCTCCGAGGAGGCCCTGCCCCAGGTGTTCGAGCGCTTCTACAAGGCCGACGCCGCCCGGACCCGCACTCCCGGCAGCGGGCTGGGGCTGGCGATCGCGCTCGAGAACGCCCGGCTGCACGGCGGCAGTCTCACCGCGGAGAACGCCGAGGGCGGGGCACGTTTCGTGCTGCGCCTCCCGCGAGCGGGGGAGGGCCGGTGAAACGGATCTGGCCGGTGGTACTGGCCTTGCTGCTTGCCGGATGTGGCGTCGAGCCGTCCGGGCCGGTCGTCGCGGGCGACGCACCGACCGGCCTGGCACCCGGCGTCACGCTGTACTTCCTCGACGCGCAGCGGCACCTCCGGCCCCAGCTGCGGGAGACCGGACGGCTGGGCACCATCCCGGAAGCGGTGTCACTGCTGCTGACCGGCCCCGGGCCCGACGCGGAACTGCACACGGAGATCGCGGCGGTCTCGGTCACCAGGATCCAGCTGAGCACCGCGCCGGAGCTGATCCGGCTCCGGCTCCCGCTGACCGTCCGGGACGTCACCCCGAGCGGGATCGACCAGATCGTGTGCACTGCGCTCGGCGTCCACGTGCAGAGCGGCGGGTCGCGCACGACGCGGGCGCAGGTGGTCTTCGTCCAATCCACACCGGAGTCGGAAAAGCGGCGGACCTGCCCGCTGTTCAGCCGAGCCGGGTGAGGTCGATGGCCGGCGGTGCCGGCGGCGGCACCGCCAGCCACAACGCCGCGAGCGCCACGGTCGCGGCGGCGAACACCAGCGTTCCCCGGCTGCCCCTCGCCCAGCGTGCCCGAAACCGGATCGGGTCTTCCACCAGGTACTTCGACAGTGCGGCCAGACCGATCGACACCGTGCAGACCACCGCTGTGCGAGGCCAGCCGTCGAGTCCCGTCCGTGCTGGGGAGAGCACTACGAAAACGGGCCAGTGCCACAGGTACAGGCTGTAGGAGACCAGCCCGAGCCAGCGGAGCGGGCGACCGGCGAAAAGCCGCGACACCAGCGCACGAGGATGCCCCGCGAAAAGCCCGATGAGCAGCGCCGCGACCAGCGAATGCGCGAAGAGACCACCGGTGTAGAGCCATCCGGAACCTGTTCCGTCGGCGAACACCCACAACGCCGCGATTCCGGCGGACAACACCAGCATGGCGATCCCGGCCCACCGCCGGGGCACCCGCGACAGTGCGCAACGCACCGGCTGGGTCGCTACCGCCGCGCCCAGCAGCAGGGAGGACGCCCGGGTGTCGGTACCGGTGTAGACACGGGTCGGATCCGCCGGATACACCAGCAGGACCATCAGCACCAGGGAGGCCACGGAGATGAGCACCGCGGCGACCGCGACGCGGCGCTCGACCGCGCCCCGCCGTCCCACCGCGGCCGCGATCAGCACCAAAACCGGCCACCCCAGGTAGAACTGCTCCTCCACGGCAATGCTCCACAGGTGCTCGAACACCCGGCCCTGGCCGAAGCGGTCCCAGTAGCCGGCCGATTCCGCGAGAAGGTGCCAGTTGACGAGGTTCAGCTGCACCCACGGCCCGTCGGCGAGCGTCGTCCGCACCACCCCCGCCTCGGCGAACACTCGTACCAGCACGGTGACCACGGCGAGCATCGTGGCCAGTGCGGGGAACAACCGCCGGATCCGTCGGCCCCAGAAGGCGGACAGCGATACCTTCCCAGTGGTCTGGACCTCGCGGAGCAGCAGATCGGTGATGAGGTAACCGGAGAGGGCGAAGAACAGGTCCACGCCGAGGAAACCACCGGGCAGGTGACCGGTGTGGAACAGCAGCACCCCGAGGATCGCCGCTCCGCGCACCCCGTCGAGCGCGGGGAGATGCGGTCCGGCGGCAGGGCGCGGCCTGTGAGCGGTGGTTTCGGTGGTGGCTGGCGGGCCTGGCTCGGCTTCGGCGGTCGTGGGTGGCTGGACATCCGGCATGGTTCGACCGTCCTGCTCGCCGGTGGCGGTGCCGTCTTCGCCGTGTCGCGATTGTGTCGTAGTGAGGATGGAGTTCCGGGTGCGCTCTACGATGATCGTGTCCCGGGTGTTTCGGAGAGGTACGAGGTCCTATGTCGACTGTGTTGATACCGGTTCCGGCGAGGGACTCCGACCCGACCGAAGTGGCGGTCAGCCATGCGGTGCTGGTCGGCGCGGGGCATCGCGTGCTCTTCGCGACTCCCGGCGGTGAACCGGCCGAATGCGACGAGATCATGGTCTCCGGCGTGGGCCTCGATCCGTGGAGCCGCAGTGCGAAATCGGCGCGGACCGCGGTGCTCGGCCGGCTGCTGCGCGCCGACAAACGGGCTCGGACCGCTTATACAGCACTGCAAAACGACGCGTCCTGGCAAGAACCCCTGCCGTGGCACGACATCACCGGCAGTCAGTGGGACGGCCTACTGCTGCCCGGCGGCCATCGAGCCCGCGGAATGCGCGAATACCTGGAAAGCCCGGTGCTGCAGAGGGCCGTCGTCGGCGCATTCCGGGACGATCGGCCGGTCGCCGCGATCTGTCACGGAGTGCTCCTGGCGGCGCGGAGTATCGATCCGCGGACCGGCCGGTCGGTTCTGCACGGACGGCGCACGACCGCGCTGACCTGGCGCCTCGAGTCCACCGCGTGGCGGCTGTCCCGCCGGACGCGGTTCTGGGACCCCGACTACTACCGCACCTACCTCGAAGCCGACGCTCAGCCGCCCGGGTATCTGTCCGTGCAGCAGGAGGTGACCCGCTCGCTGGCTTCGCCGTCCGACTTCCTCGACGCGCCCCGTGCAGATCGGCGCGCATCGTCGGGCATCTTCCGCGATCGCCCGGGGGACGAGCGGCCGGCCTTCGTGGTCCGGGACGGCAACTACGTTTCCGCTCGCTGGCCGGGGGACGCGCACACCTTCGCGAGGACATTCGCCGCCCTGCTGTGAGACTCGACAACTCGATACGCCGTAAACTATCATGCCCGATGACTGTTTGCGACGTAAAGAGATGAGTCATGCCCGAACTGACTTTGCCCGGCGGAAGCCGGCTGGCCGTCGAGGTGCACGGCGATGGCCCGGTGGTGCTGATGCCCCTCGACCCGCGCCCGGCCGAGGGGGAACAGGCCGAGACGATGCGGCAGTGGGGTGCCGACCCCGCACTCGGCCGTTCGCTGATCGACGGGCTGAACGGATTTCGCGTCGTCGCCTTCGGCTACGAGGGGCACGTGCTCGCCCATCCGCGGCCGGACACCCTGACTCCCGCAGCCATCGCGGCCGATTTCCTGGCCGTCGCCGATGCGGTGGGCGCGGAGAGGTTCGCCTACTACGGCTACTCGTGGCTCGCCCTTTCCGGATTGCAGCTGGCATTGCGCACCGACCGGCTCGACGCACTGGTGATGGGCGGATTCCCGCCGCTGGCCGGGCCGTACCGGGAAATGCTGGCCGTCACCCGTGCCACGCACAGACTGTCCACAGCGGAACCACCGGGGACCGGACCGGAGCCGGGCGACTGGGATTCCGTGCAGGTCACCATGTCCCCCGCGCAGACAAGACAGTTCGTGACATTGTACGAGGCTCTGCAGGAGTTCGACGACGAGGCCGCCCGCCCGTTGTGCCCGCGCCTGTGCTTCGCCGGATCGGCCGACCGGATCGAGTACGGCGAGCGCTGGGGCGGGGTGACGGTGGACATCGCCGGTCCGTTCGAACACCGCCGCGGCGACCTGCTCGGCCGCGGCTGGACAGTCGAAACCCTCGACGGGTTGGACCACCTGCGGGCGATGCAGGCCGCCGCGGTGCTGCCGATCCTGCGACCGTGGCTCGCCGAAGTGCTGGGCCAGACGGTGCCCGGTCCGGTTTGAGCCGGCGCTGAGGGATGTCTCGTGATGCGTCATCCGGGGCGGGGGTGTGCTCGACGCGAGCGCGGACTTTGCGTCGGGGTCTTCGTTTCAGCCCGGCAGCTCGGTGCTGTCCCGGGGTGTGCGATCAGGCGTGTCGGTATTCGAGTGCCCGCCTAACGACGCAGGTACCGCACCTGGCGGGGCTTGGCGGCATCGAGCTCGGCGCGGCCGGTCAAGTGTTCCGGTACTCCGACCTCCCACCATGCGCCCGCCTCGGTCCAGGCGGCCGGCAGCGTGCGGACCACGACCACCGCGGGGCGCCGGGTTGTGCGTGCAACGGAGCGGGCTCGTGCGTAGGCCTCGCGGACCTCGGCAAGTGAGTGCGCTTCGAAGGCCGCACAGCCCATCGACTCGGCGTGCCGGGCGAAGTCCACCCGGGGTGGTTCGTCGTGTCCGGTGTGGCAGTCGGGGTAGAAGTTGTTGAAGGGCTTGCCACCCTGGCCCTGCTGCAGCCGTGCGATCACCGCATAACCGTCGTTGTCGCAGACCACCGCGACGAACGGGTGGCCGGCGAAGGCGGCCGAGAACAGGTCCGAGTTGAGCATCAGGTACGAGCCGTCGCCGAGCAGGGTCGTGACCAGCCCGCCGTCGTGTGCCATGGCCGCGCCCCATGCGCCGGAAAGTTCGTAGCCCATGCAGGAAAAGCCGTATTCGACGTCCATGCTCACCTCGCCCGAGCCACGCCAGCCGCCGATGAGCTCGCCCGGCAGACCGCCGGACGCGGTCATCACGTAGTCGCGGGGTTCGGACAGCTCGTTCACCACACCGACCACCTGGGCGTAGCTCGGGATCTCCGACGACGCCGAGCGCAGCGAATCGATGTGCGCGTCCCAGCGGGCCCGTTCGCCTGCCGCCCGCGTGGTCCACTGTGGATCGGCCCGCCAGCTCTCCAGCTGCGCGCCGAGGTCGGCCAGCCCTGCCGAGGCATCGCCGACCACGGCCAGTGCGCCGTGCTTGACCGCGTCGAACCGGGCTGCGTTCAGCGAGACCAGGCGCATCTGCGGGGAAAAGACGGTCCACGACGCCGTGGTGAAGTCCTGGAGCCGAGTGCCGACGGCGAACACCACGTCGGCCTCGGCGGCGAGCACGTTCGCCGCTGTCGAGCCGGTGATGCCAAGCGGACCGGCGTACAGCTCGTGCTCGTGCGGCACGAGGGTCCGCCCGGCGGTGGTCTCGGTGACCGGAATTCCGTGCCGTTGCGCGAATTCCAGCGCCTGTGCACCGGCTCCGGAATAGCGGACGCCGCCGCCGAGCACCAGCAACGGCCGTTGCGCCGCGCGGAGTGTCGCGGCCGCCGCGGTGAGCGAACGCCGGTCCGGGCGGGTCCTCGGCGGCCGGTGGGTGACCGGTTCGAACAGCGCATCGGGGAAGTCGTACGATTCGGCCTGCACGTCCTGGGGCAGGGCCAGGGTGACCGGCCCGGAGTCGGCCGGATCCGTGAGTACTCGGGCGACCTGCGGTAACGTCGCGAGGAGCTGTTCGGGCCGGGTGATCCGGTCGAAATAGCGGCTGACTGCGCGAAAGGCGTCGTTCACCGTCGCGGTGCCGTCGTGGAAGGGTTCCGCCTGTTGCAGCACCGGATCCGGTGCCCGGCTGACGAACGTGTCACCCGGCAGCAGCAGGAGCGGCAGCCGGTTCGCGTGCGCGACGCCCGCCGCGGTCACCATGTTCAACGCCCCCGGCCCGATCGACGACGTGACCACCCCGACCTGTCGCCGGTGCGTGGCTTTCGCGTAGCCGACCGCGGCGAGCGCCATGCCCTGTTCGGTGTGCCCGCGCCACACCGGGAGTTCGTTGCGGTGTTCCTCCAGCGCGGTACCGAGGCCGAGTACGTTGCCGTGCCCGAAGATCGCGAACACACCGGGGAACAGCGGCACCTCACCGCCGTCGAAAGTCTCCGACCGCTGCGCCAGCAGCCAGCGCACCAAGGCCTGTGCCGTCGTCAGCTTCACAGCAGCTCCTCGATCTCGGCGACGGTGGGCATCGCGTCGGCGCAGGCCAGCCGGGCGGCCACGATCGCGCCCGCGGCATTCGCGTACTCCGCGATCCGCACCGGATCCCACCCGGACAGCAAGCCGTGCACCAGCGCGCCGCCGAAGCCGTCGCCCGCGCCGAGGCCGCACACCACCTCGACCCGCTGTGGTGGCACGGTCCGGCGTCCTTCGGGCGTCGCGATCAGCACCCCGTCCGCGCCCTTCTTGATCACCGCGAGCCGCAGCCCGCGGGCGAGCATCCGATCCGCAGCTTCGTCCGGATCGGCGGTGCCGACGGCGACTTCCACCTCGGTCCGGTTCCCCACCGCGACGCTCACGTGGTCGAGCATCCAGCCGATCTCCGCCCGTGCGGCCTCGGTGTCCGGCCAGAACATCGGCCGGTAGTCGAGGTCGACGACGGTGTGCTCGCGACGGCCGCGCGCCTCCAGGATCTTCCGCTGTGTGGCCCTGGCCGGTTCTGCCGAGACGCCGGTACCGGTCACCCACAACAGCGGCACTTCACGCACGAGGTCCCACGGCACGTCGGCACCGGTGAGCGTGAGGTCCGGCGCGATCGGGTCGCGGTAGAACAGCAGCGGCGGATCCGCGGGCGGGTTCAGCTCGCAGAACACCGCCGGCGTGTGCAGCTCCGGCGAAGTGCCGACGTGGTCCGGCGAGACGCCGAAGCCGGACAGCGCTTGCCGCACGTAATCGCCGAACCCATCCGCGCCGACCTTGGTGAGCACGGCGCTCCGGCGGCCGAGCCGCGCGGCGGCGACCGCGACGTTGGTCGCGGTACCGCCGAGCGATTTGGCAAAGGTGGTCACCTCGGCCAACGGCACCCCGCTCTGCTGGGGGTAGAGGTCGACCCCGACCCTGCCGACGGTGAGCGCCTCGATCCGCCTGGTCACGGCCGAGCCCGTGTCGGTCTGCTTGGCGTCGGCCGGGTCGGTGCCGGTCTGCTTGACCCCGGCCGAGCCCGTGTCGGTGGACCCGGTCACGTCGATTCCACCTGCCGCAGTTCGTGTTCCAGTGCTTCCAGTTCCGCGCCGCCTGCCATCTGGCGGGTCAGTTCCGGCAGCCCGATCTCGGACTTCTCGTACGAGCCGAGTGCCGCCCCGCGTTTGAGCAGCAGGAACCGGTCGGCCACCGGATAGGCGTGGTGCGGGTTGTGCGTGATCAGCACGACGCCGAGACCGCGGTCGCGGGCCTGCGCGACGTACTTGAGCACCACCCCGGCCTGTTTCACGCCCAGCGCCGCGGTCGGTTCGTCCAGGATCAGCACCTTGGCGCCGAAGTGCACGGCCCGCGCGATGGCCACGCACTGCCGTTCGCCGCCGGAGAGCGTGCCCACCGGCTGTTCCACGTCGCGCAGGTCGATGCCCATGTCCGCGAGCGCCTTCTTGGTCAGCTCGCGGCCCTTCTTCCGGTCCAGCGCGCGGAACGGGCCGAATCCGGCAGTGGGTTCGGAGCCGAGGAAGAAGTTGCGCCACACGCTCATCAGCGGCACCACTGCGAGATCCTGATACACCGTGGCGATCCCGCGGTCCAGTGCCTCCCGCGGCGAGGCGAACCGCACCGGCGAACCGTCCACCAGGAACTCGCCGTGGTCGTGCTGGTGCACCCCGGCC
The DNA here is from genome assembly GCF_039536925.1 of Amycolatopsis ultiminotia. Taxonomy (NCBI): domain Bacteria; kingdom Bacillati; phylum Actinomycetota; class Actinomycetes; order Pseudonocardiales; family Pseudonocardiaceae; genus Amycolatopsis; species Amycolatopsis ultiminotia. Next base: position 63,887 of record NZ_BAAAZN010000029.1, read on the forward strand.
AGTATCTTGATCAACGTGGACTTACCCGCCCCGTTGTCGCCGAGCACGCAGGTGACCTGCCCGGCACGGACCACAGTGGACACGTCGCGCAGGGCCACCACACTGCCGTAGTGCTTGCCGATGTCGTTGACCTCGATCAGCGGAGCGTTCATCGCCGCACCCTTTCCGCGCGTCGCCGGAAGGCGTTGTTGACCAGTACCGCGGCCAGCAGCATGATGCCGAGGAACAGCATGAACCAGTCGCTGTCCCAGCCGGCGAACACGATGCCCTGGCGCGCCATACCGAAGATCAGCGCGCCGATCGCGGCACCCACTGCCGAGCCGAACCCGCCGGTGAGCAGGCAGCCGCCGATCACCGCGGCGATGATGTACTGGAACTCCAGCCCGATGCCCTGGTTCGCCTGCACACTCGCGAACCGCAGGATGTTGATCGAACCGACCAGCCATCCGGCCAGCGCGGTACCCATGAACAGCAGGATCTTCGTGCGCACCACCGGCACGCCGACCGCGCGCGAGCTGGCCACCGAACCGCCGACGGCGAAGATCCAGTTGCCGAACCGGGTGCGCACCAGCAGCCACGAGGCCACCGCGGCCACCCCGATCCACCACACGATGGAGATCTGGAACGGCGTGCCGCCGATGTCCACTGTGGAGGCGAACACGAACCCGGACGAGGCGTAGCCCTCGGCCGAGCGCATCCCGGAAACCTGCACGGTGCCGGTCACCAGCCGCGTCACGCCGAGGTTGAGGCCCTGCAGTGCAAGGAACGTGCCGAGGGTGACGATGAAGCTGGGCAATCCGGTCTTCATCACCAGCCAGCCGTTGAACGCGCCCACCGCCAGTGCGAACACCAGCGACACGAGCAGCGCGAGCCACACGTTCCAGCCTGCCGCCGTCGCGAGGATCGCGGTGACCAGTGAGGTGGACGCGGTCAGCACCCCCGCGGACAGGTCGAATTCGCCGCCGACCATCAGCAGGGACACCGCCACCGCCATGATGCCCAGCGTTGCCGCGTCGTCCAGCCAGGTGGCCGCACCGCTGGCGCTGAAGAACTTGTCCGTGACGAAGGAGAAGAAGAGGAAAACCACCACCGCACCGAGCAGTGCGCCGATCTCCGGCCGGACCACGAGGCGGTCGGCCAGCCGCGGTTTCAGGAACCGCTCGTCGAGGGTCGTCATCGGGTGCCCCTTTGCACGTACTGGCCGACCTGGTCCACTGTGGATTTGTCGACCAGATCGGGGCCGGTGAGCACCGGCTTGCCGCCGCCGACGACGTTCGCGTTGTCCCGGTAGAGCTTGAGGAACTCCACCGGCAGGTAACCCTGCTCGTACTGCTGCTGGTCGACCGCGAAGACCACGTCCCCGGACTTGATCGCGGCCACCACGTCGGAGTTCAGGTCGAACGTGCCGACCTGCGCCCGCGAGCCGACCGACTTGATCGCGCTCACCGCCCGCGCCGCGACCTGCGAGTTCAGCGTGAGCACGGCGTCGATCGCCGGATCGGTCTGCACCGCGCCGCGGATGCGTGATTCGGCGTCGGTCGGGTTGGTGATGTCCACCTGCAGCATCTGCACGGCGCCGGCGAACCCGGTCTTCGCGCCGTCGCAGCGCTGCGCCTGCCCGACGTTGCCCGCCTCGTGGACCACGCACAGCAGCTTCTTCTTGCCGAGGTCCTTGAACTTCTTCCCGGCTTCCACACCCGCGATGGACTCGTTCTGCCCGACGTGGGTGAGCGCGCCGTACTCCGCGCTCTTGTCCTCACCGGAATTGATGGTGATCACCGGGATCCCGGCGCGTACCGCGGCCTCGATCGAGGGCCGCAGTGCCTCCGGGTTCGCCATCGAGACGACCAGGCCACCGGTCTGCTGCGCGACTGCGTTGTCGATCAGCTTGGCCTGTGCGCCGGGATCGCCGTCGGCGGTGTACTCGACCTGCACACCCAGATCCTTGCCCGCCTGCTCCGCGCCGTTCTTCACCACGTTCCAGAACGCGTCGCCCGCGGTGCCGTGGGTGATCACCGAAACCTTCAGCGGCCCGGATTCCACCGGGGCGGCGGCGGGCGCGGTCGCCTTCGGCTCGGCGGCCGGCCCGGTACACGCCGCCAGCGCCAGGCCGGTCACCAGCAGGCCCGTCACCAGGCGGCCGGAGCGCCGTGCGCGCTCCCAGCGATGGGACATCGTCGTCTCTCCTCGCTCTTGCGTCTCCCTATCCGGCCAGGCGGCCGGCGATGCCCGTGAGGCAGGCGAGGCTGATGGCCACATCCCGTCCCGGGCGATCCATGGGGCTGTCGTCCCCGAGTGCGGTATCCTGCTCCAGGACGTACCACCCGGTATAGCCCGCCTCGGCGACGAAGCGGACCATGGCCTCGATGTCCACATCGCCCTCGCCGAGCGGCACGAACAGACCCCGGCGCACCGCCTCGGTGTAGGGCAGTTCGCCCGCGCGCACGGCCTCGGCCAGTTCGCCGCGCACGTCCTTGAGGTGCAGGTGGCCCACCCGCGACGGATGCTCGCGCGCCAGCGCGACCGGGTCGGTGCCGCCGATCAGCAGGTGCCCGGTGTCCAGGCACAGCGCCACGTCCGAATCGGCCAGGAACCGCTCGACCTCGGCCGCGGTCTCCACGTGCGTGCCGACGTGCGGGTGCAGTACGGTGCTGAGCCCGTGTTCGCGTGCCACGTCGCGGATCCGGCCGGTCGTGGTGACCAAAGTGGACCATTCGGCGGCGGAGAGCGAGGGTCGTTCGTCGTAACCGGCCAGCCCGGTCGCCGCGGCGAGCACGAGCACGTCCGCGCCGCACGCGGCGAACAGTGCGGCGGATTCGGCCGCTTCGGCGACCGCGGCGTCCGGATTCTCGTGCAGTGCCACGGCGAGGAAGCCGCCGACCAGCTGCAGCCGGTAGTCCGCCAGCAGTGCTTTCAGCTCGGCCGGATCACGCGGCAGATAGCCGGGCGGGCCCAGCTCGGTCGCGGCGATACCGAGCCCGGCCATCTCGCCGAGCACGGTCGAAGCGTCGAGCACCCGGCCCCAGCCGGGTACCTCGCAGACGCCCCAGGAGATCGGGGCGGCTGCCACACGGATCTTCGGCACAGCTGTCATGAATACCTCTCCGCCACCCGAGGGGCCGGTCGGGCGTCTGCTTGATTAGAGCGCTCTAATCTTGTAACGTCCGGCACATCGAGTCAAGGGAGGGGTTTCCGGCCCGTGAGCACGTCACCGGGAGACCGCCGGATGGGGAAACCCACCATGGCGGACGTCGCCGCGCACGCCGGTGTCTCCCGCGCGTTGGTGTCGCTGGTGATGCGTGATTCGCCGAAAGTCTCCCCGCAGCGACGGGCGGCAGTGCGGAAGGCCGCCGCGGAACTGGGATATTCGCCGCATGTGATGGCAAGGGCGCTGGCCAGCCGGACGTCCACTGTGGTCGGTGTGATGGTCAACGACCTGCGCAACGCCTTTTTCGCCGACGTGGTCGAGGGCCTGGACGCGGCAGCGCAGGCAGCCGGGTTCGATCTGATCCTCAACACCGGCGGCCGGGTGCCTGCCCGGGAGGGAAACGCGTTGCGCAGCCTGCTTTCCTTTCGCCCGGCGGGAATCGTGCTGTTGTCACCGGTGGTCCCGGCCGCGGAGATCGAAGCCGCCGCGCGCCAGTGCCCGGTGGTGCTGGTCTCGCGCACCTCCCGGCTCGGCGGCGTGGACACGGTGAACGACGACGGCGAAGCCGGTTCCGCGCTGGCCGTCGAGCACCTGATCGGGCTGGGACACCGGCGGATCGCGCACCTGGACGGCGGGGGAGCGGCCGGTGCCGCCGCCCGCCGTCGTGGCTTCCGGCGGGCGATGCGGGCACGCGGGCTGGAACCGATCGTGGTGCGCAGCGAGCACACCGACACCGCGGGCGAGAAGGCGGTGCAGGAGCTGCTGTCCGGCTACCACCGGACCGGTCTGCCGACCGCTTTGCTGGCAGGCAACGATTTCAACGCGGTCGGCGCGATTTCCGCGCTGACCGAAAACGGGCTGCGGGTACCGGAGGACGTTTCGGTGGTGGGCTACGACAACACCTCGCTGGCCTCGCTGCGGCACCTCTGTCTGACCACTGTGGACCAGCCGCGGACCGAAATGGGCAGGCTCGCCCTCGAAGCACTGCTGGAACGGGTGCGCGGCGAGCGGACCGAACCGGTGCGGCACCTGCTGCACCCGTCGCTGGTGGTGCGCAACACCACCGCGCGCCACCGGGACGAGGACCAGGAGGCAGGACGATGAGGGTGGGACTGGCGGGCACCGGGCGGATCGGCGCGGCGCACGCGGAGACGCTCCGGGATTTCGCCGAGGTGTCGTCGGTGGTGCTGGCCGACGTCGACGCCGGGCGAGCGAGAGCGATCGCGGCGGAACTCGGCGTGGCGGCGGTCGACGGGCTCGACGCACTGTTCGGCGCCGGTCTCGACGGACTGGTCGTCACCGCGGCCACCGACGCGCATCCGGAGCTGATCATCCGCGCGGTGGACGCCGGGATCCCGGTGTTCTGCGAGAAACCGGTGGCCGCGGACATCCCCGGCACGCTCGCGGTGATCGACCGGATCTCCGGTTCGGCGGTCCCGGTGCAGATCGGGTTCCAGCGCCGGTTCGACGCGGGCTACCTGGCCGCGCGGGCCGCGGTGGAAAGCGGCGAGCTGGGCTGGCTGCATTCGGTGCGGGCGACCACTTTGGACCCGGCGCCGCCGCCGGCGGAGTACGTGGCGCACTCCGGCGGGCTGTTCCGCGACTGCGGGGTGCACGACTTCGACATCATCCGCTGGGTCACCGGCCGGGAAGTCGACGAGGTCTACGCGGTGGGGCGCAACAAGGGCGAGCAGTTCTTCACCGAAGCCGGTGACGTGGACACTGCGTCGGCCACGCTCACCCTGGACGACGGCACGCTCGCCACGGTCTGCCTGTCCCGCTACAACGGCGCGGGCTACGACGTGCGTTTCGAAGCACTCGGTTCGGCCGGGAACGCGGTGGTGGGCCTCGACGACCGGGCACCGCTGCGGACCGTCGAACCGGACACCGCGCCGTTGCCCGGTCCGCCCTACCCCGGCTTCATGGCCCGGTTCGGTCCTGCTTACTCCGCGGAGCTGAAGGTCTTCCTCGAAGTCGCGGCCGGTACCCGGACGAGCCCGGCCGGGGTCGCGGACGCCCTCGAGGCCTTCCGCATCGCCGAGGCCTGCGAGCTTTCCCGCCGGGAACACCGTCCGGTGGCGGTGGCCGAAGTCCGGACCTGAGCACGGCGGGGTGGTCTGCCGGATCAACGGGTAGCGCAGGGGATCGTCGTGTGCCAAGCTGCCGGGCGTGCCTGTCGCCGGAGAATCCGAGATCGCCCTGATCCCGCTCGACGAGCCGGGTCTGGCGAGGCTGCTGGCGGCCGCGGTCGCCGAGGCCGATCCGCTCGAGGTGATGCCTCCGGTGGACGGTCCGGAAGGGTGGACCGACCACCGGCGCGAGGTGTTCCTGGCCTTTCACCGGCGGCGTTCACTGGATCCGGAGACCGCCATCGAAAGCACCTGGGTGGTCGAGTTCGACGGCGCCACGGTGGGCGCGGCCCGGCTCCGGCCGGTCTCCGCGGACAGCGCGCTGGAGGTCGAGGCAGGCGTGTGGCTCATCCGTTCGATCCGCGGTCGCGGCATCGGCCGCCGGGTGGCCGCAGTCCTGCTCGAATCGGCCCGCGACGGCGGCGCCGCCCGGTTCGTCGCGACGACCACGGTGGACAACACCGCCGCCCACCGGCTGCTCCGCGGCACCGGCGCGGACCTCGACGTGCACGGCGCCAACGTGGATGCCCGGCTGGAGCTGTGAACGCCCTCCCCGGGTGAGCACGGCTCCGGCACCGCCCCGGATCGGCTCACTGTGGCGGCCCCGGTGCTGGGCACCGTCTTGCCGATCAGCCGCCGCAGCAGTTCCCGTTCGGTGCGTGCGTGGAACGGGGAGCGGGCCTCGGCGGCGTCGGGGAATCGTTCCCGGGTTTCCCGGCCGGTGCGCCTATCCCCGTCGGTGCCACGGTATTCACGTGCCGGCGCTGCCCGCCCGCATCAGCCGCCCGGCCCGCGCCAGGCTCGCCCGCTCCGGCAGATGCCTGCCGGCCCTGGCGAACAGCGCGTTCCGCCTGCCGTCCACGACCGAGGCCTTGCGTTTGGCCAGCGCCCGGAAGGCGGTCGTGACAACCTGTTCCGGGGTGCGAAGCCCACCGACCGCGGGCACCAGACCTTTCGAGTACATCCCGGTGGCGGTCACCCCGGGGCACAGCGCCAGCATCCGGACGCCCGCTGCCGCGACCTCGGCGGCGGTGCCCAGCGTGAACGACTGCACCAGGGCTTTGCTCGCCGCGTACGCGGCCATGTGCGGCACGGGCTGGAAAGTGCCCGTGCTCGACACGTTCACGACCACCCCACGGCCACGCGACACCATGCCGGGAAGGAAGCGGATCGTGTTTTCCACGACGGCCTCCGCGTTGAGCCGCAGCATCGCCGAAACGCTCGCCGCGTCCGCGTCCGCCGTCGCTCCCGCCACCCCGGCGCCGGCGTTGTTGACGAGGAAGCCGACCTCGATCCCTTCCTCGATGGTCCGGTCGAACAGGTACCGCGGGGCGTCCGGTTCGGACAGATCCCGGCCCCCGTCCCTGCCGGGGACGGGGGCCGTGGCCGGCCGGTGGTCAGTCCACCTGCAGTTCCGGTGAGTACATTTCGAACCAGTGGTACAGGTCGATCGAACGGTCGAGGCCGACCCGCTGGCGGCTGTCGATGGTGCTGCTGTCCACTTCGCCGATCCGGTGCAGCCAGTCCCGGTCGATCACCTGGAACACCGGGTGGTCGCGTTCGGCCAGGATCTCCTTGGCCTGCGACTGCAGTGCCACCGCGTAGCCGGGGTCCTGCGTCGACGGGTACGGGCTCTTCACCCGGTCCCGCACGGACGCGGGCAGCACGTGCTTCGTCGCGTGCCGCAGCAGGCTCTTTTCCCGGTTGTCGAAGGTTTTCAGCGACCACGGCGCGTTGTAGACGTACTCCACGAGCCGGTGGTCGCAGAACGGCACCCGCACTTCGAGGCCCACCGCCATGGACATCCGGTCCTTGCGGTCGAGCAGCTGGCGCACGAACCGGGTCAGGTGCAGGTTCGAAATGGTGCGCATCCGGGATTCGCGGGCCGATTCGCCGTCGAGGCCCTCGACCTGCGCGACCGCGGTGCGGTACTGGTCGGCCACATAGGAGTCCAGGTCCAGGGTGGCGTCCAGCCGCTTGGTGAGCATGCTTTCCCGCCGCTCGGTCAGTGAGTTGCGGAAGGCCAGCCACGGGAAGGTGTCCGCGTTCACCGCGGCCTCGTCGTGGAACCAGCGGTAGCCGCCGAACACCTCGTCGGCCGACTCGCCGGACAGCGCCACCGTGGACTCCGCGCGGATCGCCTTGAACAGCAGGTACAGCGACATGTCCATGTCACCGAGCCCGGCCGGGATGTCCCGTGCCCGGATCACCGCGCGTCGGACGTCCACATCGGACAGTTCGGACGGGTTCAGCATCACGTCCTTGTGCGCGGATCCGACCAGCTGCGAGACATCGCGGATGTAGGGCGAGTCCGGGGTGTCGCGCATTTCGTCCGGCTGGAAGTTCTCCTCCTGTCCGTAGAAGTCCACGGAGAACGTGCGCAGCTGCTCGCCCTGTTCGGACAATCGCGCCGCGGCGAGGCCGGTGACCGCGCTCGAATCCAGTCCGCCGGACAGCAGCACGCACCGCGGCACGTCCGCGACCAGCTGCCGGTTGACGATGTCGGTCATCAGCTCGCGCACCTTGCCGACGGTGGTTTCCTGGTCGTCGGTGTGCGGGCGGGCGTCGAGCTGCCAGTAGGTGCGGGTGTTGATGCCGTCTCGGGTCACCGTGACCACGGTGCCCGGCAGGACCTCGTACATGCCCTTCCACAGCGACCAGCCCGGCTGCTTGGTGAAGGCGAACAGCTCACGTAGGCCGTCCGCGTCGACCACCTTGCGGGCCAGCGGATTGGCGAGGATGGCCTTGGGCTCCGAACCGAACAGCACCCCGTCCCGGGTGGGGTAGTAGTAGAACGGCTTGATGCCCATCCGGTCGCGGATCATCACCAGCTTCTGGTCCCGCTCGTCCCAGATCGCGAAGGCGTACATGCCGTTGAGGTGGTCCACCAGTTCGGTGCCCCACTCGAGGTAGCCGTGCAGCACGACCTCGGTGTCACTGTCGGTTTCCCAGCGGTGGCCGAGCTTCGTCAGTTCCTCGCGCAGTTCGGTGAAGTTGTAGGCCTCACCGCTGTAGACCATGGCGACCTCGCCGTTCGGCGTGCGCACGCTCATCGGCTGCCGCCCGCCGGGGAGGTCGATGATCGCGAGCCTGCGGTGCCCGAGCGCGACCGACCGGCGCACCCAGGTGCCCCGGTCGTCCGGGCCACGGCAGGCCATGGTCTCGGTCATGGCATCGACGACCTCCTGGCGCTGGGTCAGATCGCTCTCATACGCGACCCAGCCGGCGATTCCGCACATGCTCCGCCTCCCGAGAATTTTACTTAGCTGATACAACTATCTGTAACTCAGGTGTAACACAGCCCGGCCCGGCTGTCTGCCCGAATTGCACGCTCCGTCCGTGCTCGGCTACCAGGTGTGGCGTCGATCACTTACCAGTTGCAGGCCCGTCACCGGCAGGAATTCCCGGTTCGGCGGTCCGGCCGGGCGCCCGCGCGGATCCGCCGGGTTTCCGTGGGCACGCTCACCCGGCGTCAAGATCTCGTAAACAGCGCCAGGTCACGACGTCAAGGAGGCGTCAGACGGGGTCCGGCACCCGGCCCGGAGACCGCACTGTGGCCGGACCAGCGATCACCCGACCCGGGTGACCCTTCCGGAGAGGTGCCTCGTGGCCGATTTCCTGTACGCCCTGTTGCTGATCGGCGTTTTCCTGGCGCTCGCCGGCGTCCTGCGCGGGCTGGAGAAGCTGTGAGCGGCGTGGGCACGGTGGCCGATGTCGTCGGCGGACTGCTGGCGCTCGGCCTGATCGCGTACCTGTTCGTCGCGCTCGTACGGCCGGAGAAGTTCTGAGATGACTGACGTCGGTGCCGGCCTGATCCAGGCCGGCCTGCTCCTGGCCGCCCTCGCGGCGGTCTACCAACCGCTCGGCGACCACCTCGCCCGGGTCTTCTCCGGCGAGCGGCACCTGCGGGTCGAGAAGGCCCTGTACCGGTTCGTCCGGGTCGACCCGGATTCGCGCCAGCACTGGAAAACCTACGCGTCCGGGGTACTCGGGTTCTCGTTCGCGTCGGTTGTGCTGCTTCATCTGCTGCAACGGCTGCAAGCGGTGCTGCCGTGGAACTTCGGCCGCGGACCGGTCCCGCCCGCGGTCGCGTTCAACACCGCGGTGAGCTTTGTGACCAACACGAACTGGCAGTCCTACGTCCCCGAGCAGACGATGGGCCACTTCGTGCAGATGGCAGGGCTCACCGTGCAGAACTTCCTGTCCGCCGGGGTCGGGCTCGCCGTGGCGATGGCGGTGATCCGCGGGTTCACCGGCTCGCGCACGGACCGGCTCGGCAATTTCTGGGTGGACCTCACCCGCGGCACCGTCCGGGTGCTGCTGCCGATGGCGTTCGTGTTCGCCGTCGTGCTGATGGCGCTCGGCGTGGTGCAGAGCCTGCGTTCCGGGGTCGCGGTGACGAATCCGGACGGCAGCCGGCACACGATCGCGCTCGCCCCCGCGGCGAGCCAGGAAGTGATCAAGGAACTCGGCACCAACGGCGGTGGCGTCTTCAACGCCAACTCCGCGCACCCGTTCGAGAACCCGAGCGTCTGGACGAACCTGATCGAGATGTTCCTGATCCTGGTGGTCCCGGTCTGCCTGACCCGCGCGTTCGGGCAGCTCGTCGGCAATCGCAAGCAGGGGCACGTGCTGCTGGGCGTGATGGGCCTGCTGTGGGGTGCGATGCTCACGGTGATCTGGCTTTCCGAAGCCCGCACCGGCAGTCCGGCCGCGGCCGCCGCGGGAGCGAATCTGGAGGGCAAGGAACAGCGGTTCGGGCTGAGTCTCACTTCGCTCTTCGCGGACACGACCACCGGTACGTCGACCGGTGCGGTCAACGGCGCGCACGACAGCCTGTCCGGCACCGGCGGCGGCGGGGCACTGCTGAACATGCTCTTCGGCGAGATCTCGCCGGGCGGCGTCGGCACCGGGCTCTACAGCATCCTCGTGATGGCCGTGCTCGCGATGTTCCTCGCCGGGCTGATGGTCGGGCGAACGCCGGAGTACCTCGGCAAGAAACTCGGCAAGCGCGAGGTGAGCTGTGCGGCGATCGCGATGCTCGCGATGCCGACGGTGGTGCTGCTCGGCTCCGGTATCGCGCTGATGCTGCCGGGCACCTCGGGGGCGCTGGGCAACTCGGGGGCGCACGGGCTGTCGGAAATCCTCTACGGCTATGCGTCCACCGCCAACAACAACGGCAGTGCGTTCGGCGGTCTGACCGCGACGAGCGATTGGTTCCAGGCCTCGTTCTCGGTCGCCATGCTGATCGGCCGGTTCGTGCCGATCCTCGCGGTGCTCTGTCTTGCCGGTTCGCTCGCCCGGCAGCACAAGGTGCCGGAGACTGCGGGCACGCTGCCCACGACCGGACCGCTGTTCGGCGCGATGCTCACCGGCACCGTCGTACTCGTTGCGGCGCTCACCTTCATCCCGGCGCTGGCGCTGGGACCCATTTCGGAGGCGTTGGCATGACTGTCCTGGAAGAGCGGAGTCCGGTCACCGGGCGGCCGGGCAGTGCCGGACGGGTCGGCGCCGGGGTGTTCCGCCCCGGGCAGCTGTGGTCGTCGCTGCCCGAAGCGCTGCGCAAGCTGAACCCGAAGCACCAGCTCAAGAACCCGGTGATGTTCGTGGTGTGGGTCGGTTCGCTGCTGACCACCGTTTTCGCGGCCACCGATCCGAGCGTGTTCACCATCCTCATCGCGGTGTGGCTGTGGTTCACCGTGCTGTTCGCGAACCTGGCCGAAGCGGTCGCCGAGGGCCGCGGCAAGGCGCAGGCGGAGACGTTGCGGCGGACCAAGAAGGAGACCTTGGCACGGCGGCTCACCGAGGACGGGTCGGAGCAGCAGGTGCCCGGCGCGGACCTGCGCGTCGGTGACCTCGTGGTGGTCGAGGCGGGGCAGGTGATCCCCGGCGACGGCGACGTGGTCGAGGGCATCGCGTCCGTCGACGAGTCGGCCATCACCGGCGAGTCGGCTCCGGTGATCCGGGAGTCCGGCGGCGACCGGTCCGCGGTCACCGGCGGCACCACGGTGCTCAGCGACCGGATCGTGGTGCGGATCTCCACCGGGCCCGGTGAGTCCTTTGTGGACCGCATGATCGCGTTGGTGGAGGGAGCGTCGCGGCAGAAGACGCCGAACGAGATCGCGCTGACCATCCTGCTGGCCACGCTCACGATCATCTTCCTGCTCGCGGTCGTGGCGCTGCAGCCGATGGCCGCCTACTCCGGCAGCGAGCAGTCCGTGGTCGTACTGGCTGCGCTGGTGGTGTGCCTGATCCCGACCACGATCGGCGCGCTGCTGAGCGCGATCGGCATCGCCGGGATGGACCGGCTGGTGCAGCGCAACGTGCTCGCCACGTCCGGGCGTGCGGTCGAGGCCGCGGGGGACGTGTCCACGCTGCTGCTCGACAAGACCGGCACGATCACCTTCGGCAACCGGCGGGCCACCGAGCTGATCCCGGTCGGCGAGTCCACCGTGGACGACCTGGCACGCGCGGCTCGGCTGTCCAGTCTCGCCGACGGCACCCCGGAAGGCCGGAGCATCGTCGAGCTGATCGCCGAGCGGCACGGGCTTGCGGCCGCGGCGGACGACGGCGAGAAGCTCGCCGAGTTCGTGCCGTTCACCGCGCAGACCCGGATGAGCGGCGTCGACTTCGACGGCCGCGAGATCCGCAAGGGCGCGACTTCCGCGGTGCGGCAGTGGGTTCGCGACCGCGGCGGCGACGTCCCGGACGAGACCGAACGCGTCGTCGACGAGATCAGCCAGCAGGGCGGGACCCCGCTGGTGGTGGCCGAGGCCGCAGGTGGCACGGCGAAGGTGTGCGGCGTGACCTGCCTGTCCGACGTGGTGAAGCCGGGCATGCGGGAGCGCTTCGGGGAACTGCGCGCGATGGGCATCAAGACGGTGATGATCACCGGGGACAACCCGCTCACCGCGCAGGCCATCGCGAGGGACGCCGGCGTCGACGATTTCCTCGCCGAGGCCAAGCCCGAGGACAAGATGGCGCTCATCAGGCAGGAGCAGGAGGGCGGCCGGCTGGTCGCGATGACCGGCGACGGCACGAACGACGCCCCCGCGCTGGCGCAGGCCGACGTCGGGGTGGCGATGAACACCGGGACGATGGCGGCCAAGGAAGCGGGCACCATGGTCGACCTCGATTCGAACCCGACCAAACTGATCGAGATCGTGGAGATCGGCAAGCAGCTGCTGATCACCCGCGGCGCGCTGAGCACCTTCAGCGTGGCCAACGACCTGGCGAAGTACTTCGCCATCCTGCCTGCCATGTTCACCGGTATCTTCGCCCAGCTCGGCGCGCTGAACGTGCTGCAGCTGGCCACCCCGCGCTCGGCCATCCTCTCCGCGGTGGTCTTCAACGCGCTGATCATCGTGGCGCTGATCCCGCTCGCCCTGCGCGGCGTGCGGTACCGGCCCTCGTCGGCGTCCGCGCTGCTGCGCCGGAACTTGCTCGTCTACGGCCTCGGCGGCATCGTCAGCCCGTTCCTCGGGATCTGGGTGATCGATCTGCTCGTGCGCCACATTCCGGGAATCGGGTGAAAACGATGCACACGCTGCTCAAACAGACCGGGGCCGGCCTGCGCCTGCTGCTCGCGATGACGGTCCTGCTCGGCCTGCTCTACCCGCTCGCGGTGTGGGCGGCCGGGCGGATCCCCGGTCTGCAGGACCGCGCCGAGGGCTCCATCGTCAGCGAGCACGGCCGGGCGGCGGGCTCGGCGCTGATCGGGATCGACCCGGTGCCCGCCGATCCGGCGCGCGATCCGTGGTTCCACACCCGGCCGTCGGCGGCCCCGGAAGGCGCTTCCGGGGCGTCGAACCAGGGGCCGTACAACGAGGATCTGGTGCGGGCCATCGCCGAACGGAGGACCCTCATTGCCAAGCGGGAAGGCGTGCCGGCCGACCGCGTGCCGCCGGACGCGGTGACCGCTTCGGGCTCCGGGCTCGACCCGTCGATCAGCGTTGCCTACGCCGAGCTGCAGATCCCGCGTGTGGCCCGGAGCACCGGGCTGAGCAAGGAAAAGGTGCGGGAGCTGGTGGAAGACGGCAGCACCGGCGGAATCGGGGTGCCCGGGGCGAACGTGGTCCTGCTCAACCTTGCCGTGCATTCGGCCGCTCCCGGCGCACACTGAACGCTGTGAGCACATCGGAGGACAGCACGAAGCCACGCCGAGGCGAACTGCGCATCTACTTCGGTGCGGCTCCTGGCGTCGGCAAGACCTACGCGATGCTGGGGGAGGCGCGCCGCCGGCTCGACCGCGGCACCGACGTGGTGGTGGGGCTGGTCGAGACACACGGCAGGCAGAAGACCGCCGACCTGCTCGACGGGATGGCGGTCGTGCCGCGGTGCACGGTCTCCCACCGCGGGCACGAATTCGCCGAGCTGGACCTCGACGCGGTGCTCGCCAGGGCACCGGAAGTGGTCGTGGTCGACGAGCTGGCGCACACCAACGTGCCCGGCGGACGGCACGAGAAGCGCTGGCAGGACGTGCACGAGCTGCTCGACGCCGGGATCGACGTGCTGTCCACGGTCAACGTGCAGCATCTGCAGAGCCTCAACGACGTCGTCGAGCGGATCACCGGGGCGGCCCAGCAGGAGACCGTGCCGGACGAGGTGGTCCGGCGGGCCGGGCAGCTGGAGCTGGTGGACATCACCCCGGAGGCGCTGCGGCGCCGGCTGGCGCACGGCAACGTGTACCCGGCCGAGCGGATCGATGCCGCGCTGGGCAACTACTTCCGGCCGGGCAACCTGACCGCGCTGCGGGAGCTGGCGTTGCTGTGGGTGGCCGACCAGGTCGACGTCGCGCTCCAGCGCTACCGCGCGGAGCAGCGGATCACCGACACCTGGGAGGCCCGCGAACGCGTGGTCGTCTCGGTGACCGGCGGACCGGAGAGCGAGACGCTGATCCGCCGCGCCAGCCGCATCGCCACCCGGGCCGGTGCCGAACTGCAGGTCGTGCACATCCTCAGCGGAGACGGGCTGGCCGGCCGGTCCTCCTTCCCGTCGAGCGCGGTCGCGATGGCCTCGTGCCGGACGCTGGCCGAGGAGGTCGGAGCCACCTTCCACACCGTCGTCGGCGACGACGTGCCGACCGCGCTGCTCGATTTCGCCCGCGGGGTCAACGCCACCCAGCTGGTGCTCGGGACGTCCCGGCGTTCCCGGGTGGCGCGGTTGTTCGACCAGGGCATCGGTGCCACGGTGGTCCAGCAGTCCGGGCCGATCGACGTGCACATGGTCACCCATCCGCACGCCGGCGGACGGTTGCGGGCCAGGCCGGGCACGAGCCCGCTGGCCCGGCCGCGGCTCGTGGCGGGCTGGCTGCTGGGTCTGCTGCTGCCGCCTGCCGCGACCGGGCTCGGGGTGCTGCTGCGCGACACTGTGGAGTTCTCCACGGACGTGATCCTCTACGTGCTCGCGACGGTCGTCGTGGCGCTGGTGGGCGGCCTCGGGCCGGCGCTCCTCGCCGCGGTCTTCGGGGCCGGGCTGCTGAACTTCTACTTCACCCCACCGCTGTACACGCTGAACGTGCACCGCCCGCAGAACGTCGTCACGCTCATCGTGATGATCGTGGTCGCCGTGCTGGTGGCTTTGGTGGTCGCCTCCGCGGCACGACGGGGGGCGGCTGCCGCACGGGCACGGACCGAGGCGTCGTTGCTGGCCTCGTATGCGCGCACCGTGCTGACCAATTCGCGCCCGATCGAACGGCTGCTGGAAAAGGTTCGTGAGAACTTCGGGCTGAATTCGGTGACCCTGCTGGAGAAACGGGACGGCCGATGGCAGAGGGCCGCAGCGGTCGGGGAGGAGCCGTGTGCAGACCCGGACGAGGCCGATGTGGACATCGCGGTGACGGCCGACGTGCACCTCACGTTGCGCGGGCGCACGCTGCCCGCCGCCGACCGGCAGGTGCTGGAAGCCGTTGCGGGGCAAGCACTGCTCGCGCTGCGTCAGCAACGGATGGCGGCCGCGGCGGCCGCGGCCGAGCGCAAGGCCGAGACGACCGAGCTGCGCACCACGCTGCTGTCCGCGGTCGGGCACGATCTGCGCACCCCGCTCACCTCGATCAAGGCCGCGGTCGGCAGTCTGCGCGCGCCCGACCTGTCACTGTCGCAATGCGACACCGAAGAGCTGTTGGAGACGGTGGAGCTGTCCGCCGATCGGCTTGCCGGGCTGATCGAAAACCTGCTCGACTCCTCCCGGCTGGCGACCGGTGCGGTGACCCCGCACCTGCGTCCGGTCGGGTACGACGAGGTGTTGTCGCACGCACTATCCACTGTGGACAACTCGGCGGAGGTGCGGATCGAGGTGGATCCCCGGTTGCCTCCGGTGCTGGCCGATCCGGGGCTGCTCGAACGCGTGATCGCGAACGTGCTGGACAACGCGGTGCGGCACGGCGGCGGCGTGGTCTCCGCGCGGGCCGGCGCGCATTCGGAGTTCGTCGAGCTGCGGATCGTGGACCACGGCAAGGGATTGCGGAAGGGGACCGCGGAATCGGCGTTCGCGCCGTTCCAGCGGCTCGGCGGCGACCGCGCCGCGGTGCCGGGCGTCGGCCTCGGGCTGTCGGTGGTCAAGGGGTTCACCGAGGCGATGGGCGGTACCGTGCGGGCCGAGGACACGCCGGGTGGCGGACTCACCGTGGTGCTCTCGCTTCGTGGCTGCACCGGAGGCGAAATCGCAGGCGTGGAAGGGGAATCGGCGCCGGAGGGGGTGGCTCGGTGAGCGACGGGGTGGCGGCGACCGTGCTCGTCGTCGACGACGAACCGCAGATCGTGCGGGCGCTGCGGATCAACCTCAACGCGCGCGGGTACCGGGTGATCACCGCGCACGACGGCACCGCGGCGCTGAAGGCGGTCGCGGAGACCAAGCCCGACGTCGTGGTGCTCGACCTCGGCCTGCCGGACCTGGACGGCACCGAGGTGATCGGCGGACTGCGCGGCTGGACCACGGTGCCGATCATCGTGCTGTCTGCGCGTGGCGACTCCGCGGACAAGGTGCGTGCGCTCGACGCGGGCGCGGACGACTACGTGACCAAACCGTTCGGCATGGACGAACTGCTGGCCCGGCTGCGGGCCGCGGTGCGGCGTTCGGCGGTGCTGGGTGCGGACGGCGGGGAAGCGGTCGTGGACACCGGTTCGTTCACTGTGGACCTGGCGGCGAAGCGGGTGCGCCGCGACGGCCGCGAGGTGCATCTGACCAAGACCGAGTGGGGCGTGCTGGAAATGCTGGTGCGCAACCGTGGCCGGCTGGTCGCGCAGAAACAGCTGCTGCACGAGGTGTGGGGCCCGTCGTACCAGACCGAATCGCACTACCTGCGGGTCTACCTGGCGCAGCTGCGGCGCAAGCTCGAACCGGAACCGTCCCGGCCCCGGCACCTGCTCACCGAACCGGGCATGGGCTACCGCTTCGAGGCCTGATCCGCCGGGAAGACCGCCCGGCGGGAACCGGATTCCCGCCGGGCAGCCCTTCGCGGACGTGGCTCAGTGCGAAGGGGGCGGTGCGCTGTCCGGAGTGGACGGACCGGGTGCGTCGCTGGTCGGCTCGCCGCTGCTGGAGCTGCCACCGCCGCTGCTGCTGGTCGGGCTCGTCGGATCCGAAGACGGCGGGCTCGTCGGATCGGTCGTCGGCGACGACGGCGTGGTCGGTGTCGTCGGCTTGGTCGGGGTGGTCGGGGTGGTCGGCGGCGGGTTCGAGGTCGGCGGGTCGCTGCGCGGCGTGGTCGTGGGCGCGCCGCCGCCGGGCTGGTTCGGTGGCGGGGCCACCACGCTGGTGGTCGGCACGCCGTCCGCGCCCACCGACACGAGAGTGGTCGGCGTGGCCGGCACGGTCGAGTCGCCGGAGCTCGACGAACCGGGTGCGGTCGTCGGACCGCCCGGTATCGCGCTGCCCGGTTCGACCTGCGAGGTGCCGGGCAGGGTGCCCTGGCCGCCGCCGGGCACGTTCGTGGCGTTGTCGGCGGGAGCGCCGGGGCCGGCCAGTTCGGCGACCGCGGCGAACGCCGTGGCCACCACGAGGCCGCTCACCCCGAGGATCGCGAGACCGGCCCGGTTGGACCGGCCGCCGGGCGGCGGGGCGGTGCTCTTCGGGGCGGCCGATACGGAGACGCTCGGATCAGGCCCGTCGGGGCGGGACATGCAGGCTCCTCTGAGGTTTCGGACGCGGTCACTGGCTCTTGTGTCACTCGGTCCGGGGCCCCGCGGAACGGGGGATTCGGGGCGGCCGGACGCGGACCCCGGCGGGGAGGCTATCACCGCAGGCACGAGGTTCGCCCGGATGTGGGGTGCCGTGGTCACTGTCCGCAGTCATGGCGGTAGGGCAGGATGGGTCCGGTGAGTGAGCAGGAAACGCCCGTCCGGCTGGCCGCCTGGGTGCACGGGCACGTACAGGGCGTCGGTTTCCGCTGGTGGACCCGGAGTCGGGCGCTGGAGCTCGGCCTGTCCGGTTTCGCCCGCAACCTCCCGGACGGCCGGGTCGAGGTGGTGGCAGAGGGTACCCGGGACCACTGTGCGCGGCTGTTGACCGCCCTGCGCTCGCGGACCTCACCCGGACGAGTGGACCACGTCGTCGAACGCTGGAGCCCGGCCAAGGGCGACCTGACCGGGTTCACCGAACGCTGACCCGGCGGTGCGGCGCGGTCCGCGCCGGATGCCTGCGGTGCGCCGGGGCCGGTGAGGCCGGTGTGACGAAAGGGGTGCACGAGGTTGCCGGGACCGTCGGCTCTGTGCTAAGGCACGCCGGGGACCCCGCCTGCCGGGATCGGGCGCCGGGCCCGGGTAACCTGTGCGGATCGGAACGCCAGTACCCGCGGCCAGAGGGGTCAGCACCACGTGCACCTGAAAAGCCTGACGCTCAAGGGCTTCAAGTCCTTCGCCTCGGCGACCACGCTGCGATTCGAACCGGGGATCACCTGCGTGGTCGGGCCGAACGGCTCGGGCAAGTCCAACGTGCTCGACGCGCTGCGCTGGGTGATGGGCACCCAGGGTGCCAAGGACCTGCGCGGCGGCAAGATGGAAGACGTCATCTTCGCCGGCACCGCCGGCCGCGCCCCGCTCGGCCGGGCCGAGGTCACGCTCACCATCGACAACGCCGACGGTGCGCTGCCGATCGACTACGGCGAGGTCTCCATCACCCGCCGGATGTTCCGCGACGGCGCGAGCGAGTACGAGATCAACGGTGACCGCTGCCGGCTGATGGACGTCCAGGAACTGCTGTCGGACTCCGGTATCGGCCGCGAGATGCACGTGATCGTCGGACAGGGCCAGCTGTCCGCGATCCTCGAGTCGAAGCCGGAGGAACGCCGCGCCTTCATCGAGGAGGCGGCCGGCGTCCTCAAGCACCGCAAGCGCAAGGAACAGACCTTGCGCAAGCTCACCAACATGCAGGGCAACCTGGACCGCCTCGGCGACCTCACCACCGAGCTGCGCCGTCAGCTCAAACCGCTGGGCAAACAGGCCGAGATCGCGCGCAAGGCGCAGTCGGTGCAGTCCGAGCTGCGCGATTCCCGGTTGCGGCTGCTCGCCGACGAGCTGGTCACCCAGCGCGATTCGCTGGCAAGGGAAGAGGCCGACGAGCGCACCGCACGGCAGCGCCGGGCCGAGGTCGAGCAGGCGCTGGAAGTGGTGTCCGCCGAGGAGACCGAGCTGGAGGCCTCGCTCGCCGAGGACGCACCGCGGCTGCAGACCGCGCAGGAGACCTGGTACAAGCTGTCCGCGCTGGCCGAGCGGCTGCGCGGCACGGTGCGGCTTGCCGTGGAACGCCAGCGGCACCTGTCCTCCGACGTCGACGCGCCCACCGGCGGCCGGGACCCCGAGGAGCTGCTGGCCGAGGCGGAAGAGGTCGCCGAGCGCGAGCAGGAGCTGAACGAGGCGGTACTGGAAGCCCGTGAGCTGCTCGCCGAAACGGTGCTGCGGCGCGAGGATCTCGAACAGCGCGTGCAGGCCGCCGAGCGGGCGCACTGGGCGGCGGTCCGCGCCATTGCCGACCGTCGCGAGGGCATGGCGAAGCTGACCGGTCAGGTCGAGGCGGCGCGCAGCAAGAACGGCGCGACCGCGGAGGAGATCGACCGGCTCACCGTGTCGCTCGAGGAATCCACCGAGCGTGCCGAGATCGCCGTCGAGGAGCTGGAAGAGGCGAAGGCGTCCGGCGGGGTCGAGGATTCCGACGACGCCGAGCTGCGCGAACGCCACGACCGTGCGGTCGAGGCGAACGACGCGGCGAAGGCCCGCGTCGAGGAGCTGGTGAAGGCCGAGCGCGGTGCGGAGCGGGACATCGCTTCGGAGAAGGCCCGCGTCGAGGCGCTGTCCATGGGGCTCAAGCGCAAGGACGGTGCGGGCGCCCTGCTCGGCGCGTCCGCCGAACTGCCGGGGCTGCTCGGGTCGGTGGCCGCACTGCTGACCGTCGAGCCCGGCCACGAGGTCGCGCTGGCCGCGGCACTCGGCCCGGTGGCCGACGCGGTCGCGGTGTCCGGCGGCGAGCAGGCGTTGTCCGCGCTGAAGTACTTGAAGGACACCGATTCCGGCCGGGCGGGCATCGTACTCGGCGATCTTCCGTCCACTGTGGACACCAGTGGCTGGCCGGTGCTGCCCGGCGGTGCGCGCTGGGCCCGCGAGGTGGTGCGTGCGCCGGAGCAGCTGCGGCCCGCGGTGGAGCGGGCGCTGGAGCAGCTTGCGCTCGTACCGGATCTGGACGCCGCGCGGCGGCTGGTGGCCGGGCACCCGCACGTGCGGGCGGTCACCGCGGAGGGCGATGTCGTCGGTGCGCACTGGATGGCCGGTGGTTCGGCCGCGCGGGAGAGCGTGATCGAGGTGCAAGCCGCGGTCGACGAGGCGGCCGAGCGGCTGCGCACGGCCGAGCGCGCGGTGGAGCGGCATTCCGCGGAGCTGGCCGGTGCCAAGGCCGAGCAGCAGGCCCGCCGGGACGAGGTCGGACAGGCCAAGGAAGCGTTGAGCGAGGCGAAGGTCCGCAAGGCCCGCTCCTCGGAACGGCTGAACCGGCTGGAGCAGGTGGCCCGGTCCGCGCGTGCCGAGGTGGAACGGCTCACCGGGCAGCGGGCGAAGGTCGAGCAGAGCCGTGCGGAGGCGCTCGTCCAGCTCGCCGAACTGGAGGAGCGGCTGACCGCGGTCGCCGAGCAGCCGGTGGAGGACGATCCGGACACCGCCGAGCGCGACGAAGCCGCCGAGCAGCTTGCCGTGGTGCGGCAGGAAGAAGTCGAGGCCCGGCTCGCGCAGCGCACCGCGGAGGAGCGTGCGCGGGGGATTGCCGGGCGTGCCGAGTCGTTGCGCCGCGCGGCGCACACCGAACAGCAGGCTCGCGAACGGGCCGCGCGCGCCAGGGAATCCCGGCAGCGCGGGGCGGAGATCGCCACCGCGGTGGTCAACGCCGGTGAGTTCGCGCTGGAGCGGATCGAGCATTCCGTGCAGCGTGCGGCGGCCGAACGCGACGAGGCACAGGCGCAGCGCCAGACCAGGGAAACCGCGCTCACCGCGGTGCGGGCCAAGGTGCGGGAGCTGTCCGGGGAACTCGAGAAGCTGACCGACGCGGTGCACCGCGACGAGGTGCTGCGGGCCGAGCAGCGGCTGCGCCTGGAAACGCTGGAAGCCAAGATCTCCGAGGACTTCGGCATCGGGCTGGCCGATCTGGTCGCCGAGTACGGTCCGGACGTGCCGGTGCCGCCGAGTGCGGGCGAGATGGCCGAGTACGAGGCGGCGAAGGAACGTGGCGAGGAGGTCACCGCACCGCCGCCGATGCCGTATGACCGCGCCACCCAGGAACGCCGTGCCAAGCGTGCGGAGAAAGACCTGACGCTGCTGGGCAAGGTGAACCCGCTGGCGCTGGAGGAGTTCGCGGCGCTGGAGGAGCGCTACAAATTCCTCTCCACCCAGCTGGAGGACCTCAAGGACACCCGCAAGGACCTCGAGGCGGTGATCAAGCAGGTGGACGAGAAGATCCTGGAGGTCTTCACCTCGGCCTACTACGACGTCGCGCGCGAGTTCGAGACGGTGTTCGGGGTGCTGTTCCCCGGCGGTGAGGGCCGCATGGTGCTCACCGAACCGGACGATCTGCTCTCCACCGGCGTCGACGTGGAAGCCCGGCCGCCGGGCAAGAAGGTGAAGCGGCTGTCGCTGCTTTCCGGCGGGGAGAAATCGCTGGTGGCAGTGGGCATGCTGGTCGCCATCTTCCGTGCCCGCCCCTCGCCGTTCTACGTGATGGACGAGGTCGAGGCCGCGCTGGACGACACCAATATGCGCAGGCTGATCGGGCTGCTGGAGCAGCTGCGCGATTCGTCGCAGCTGATCATCATCACCCACCAGAAGCCGACCATGGAGATCGCCGACGCACTGTACGGCGTGAGCATGCAGGGCGACGGGATCACCAAGGTCATCTCCCAGCGGCTGCGTGCCGAGGAGGAGCCGGTCCCGGCTCCCTGAGCGAGGACCGGCCCCGGCACGGGTTTCCGCCCGATCGGGGGCCGGTCGCTCGGTTACTCCCGGGTGCTCGTGGCGGGCGTGCCCGCCTTTTCGAGTTCGGCCTTCGGATCCGCGTCGTGGTGGCGCAGCGCCAGCAGTCCGCCCACGATCAGCGTGATCAGCACCCCGGCGAAGGTGTACCAGTAGGTGGCCAGCGGGACGAGCGTCTTCGTCGCCGAGCCGAACTGGATGTGCACCGCCGAAGTGTCCTTGTCGAACTTGACGAACAGGATCAGGAACGCCATGCCCACCACCGAACAGGCGAACCCGATCACCGCGTCGGACTGGCGGGCCCTGCGGATGAGCAGGCCGAGGAAGAACGAGCCGAGCAGCGCGCCGTAGGTGTAGCCGACGATGCCGAGGCCCTGCTGGATCACCGGGTCCTTCGAGTTGGTGAACAGCGATGCGAAGATCGCGAACACCACCGCCCAGATCAGTGTCCACATGCGACCGTGGCGCAGCAGCTTGGCGTCCTCGATGGAGCGGTGCGTGAACCGCTGGTAGAGGTCGGCGATGGTGGAGGTGGACAGTGCGTTGAGCGCGGACGCGAGCGCGCCCATGGTCGAGGCGAGGATGCCGGCGATGAGCAGTCCGGCGAGGCCGACCGGCAGATCGTTGACGATGAAGTTGGAGAACACGTCGTCGGCGGGCATCGTGCCGTCCGCGACCGCGGTCGCGGTGGCGCCGTTCTTACCGCCGGTGAACACCCACAGCATCGCGCCGACCACCAGGAACAGCGCGAACTGCACGAACACCACGATGGACGAGCCGATCAGCGCGCGCTGGCCGTCGCGCAGGCTGCGGCACGACAGCAGCCGTCCGACGATCAGCTGGTCCGCGCCGTGCGAGGCCATGGACAGGAAGGCACCGCCGACCACCGCGCCGACGAAGGCGTACGGGCTGGTGAGGATGTTCGACGCGAAATCGGTGAGCTGGAACCGGCCCTGGCTCGAGGCGGTGGACAGCCAGCCGTCCGGCATCTTGGTGGACAGGAAGATCACCGCGCCGATTGCGCCGAGGATGTAGAGCGACCACTGGATCACGTCGACCCAGATCACCGATTTGATACCGCCGACGAATGCGTAGATCAGGGTCAGCGCGGTCAGCAGCACCACGATGTGCCAGTACGCGGTGTGGATGCCGTAGTGGTCGAGGATCGCCTTGATCGGGATCGCGCCTGCGAACAGCCGCAGGCCCTCGGCCAGCAGCCGGGTCACCACGAAGGTGACCGACGCGGTGCCCTGCAGCCCGCGGCCGAAGCGGCGGCCGAGGAATTCGTAGGCGCTCACGTAGTTCCCGCGGAAGTAGCGCGGCAGGAGCACGAAGGCGGCGATCACCCGTCCGACGATGTAGCCGAAGGCCACCTCCAGGAACAGGAACGCGCTGCCGAAGACCAGGCCCGGCGTGGAGATGACGGTGAGCGTGGACGTTTCGGTGGCCACCACCGAAAGCGTCACCGCCCACCAGGGCATGCTGCGTTCACCGACGAAGTAGTCGTTCGCGGATTTCTGTCTGCGGCCGACCAGCACGCCGATGATCGGCATCGCCGCGAGGTACACGATGACGATCACCAGATCGACGGGGTTCATGGGTTTCTCCTACCGTGATGCGCCGTTTTCCGCGACCCGGAGCCGGGTCACGGCGCCCCCCAGCGGGGCGGGAAGGGACAGGGGGTGGCGGCCCGGCGTCACCGCACCGAGCAGCCGCGGACCGCGTGCGCCGGTGGCCGACGGCCTGCTTGCGGGCACCCCGCACCAGCTCAGCCAGCCGAGCAACGCGGTCAGGTAGGCCTCCTTGCCCGCGCCGGGCAGGCCGAGGTCGTCGCTCGTGCGGAGTGCGTCGGCAGGCAGGTGCCGGGCCAGTGCGGCGATCACCGCGGGGTTCGCCACGCCGCCGCCGGAGGCCACCACGGTGGCCGCGTCGTGCCTGCGGCATTCCGCGGCGACGGTGACCGCGGTCAGTTCGGTCAGGGTGGCCAGCAGGTCTTCCGGACGCAACGGCGGCAGACCGGTCAGCGCGGCGTCGAGGTAGCCGCTGTGGAAGTGCTCCTTGCCGGTGGATTTCGGCGGGGCGGCGGAGAAGTAGGGGTCGGCGAGCAGCCGGTCCAGCAGGTCCACCCGCACCGCGCCGGCGAGCGCCAGCAGTCCGTCCACATCGGCGCTCGCCGTGCCGCCGGTCACCCGCGCGGCGGCGAGGTCGAGCAATGCGTTGGCCGGTCCGGTGTCGTAGCCGAGCACCGCGTCGCCCTCGGTGACCACGGTGATGTTCGCGATGCCACCCAGGTTCAGCGCCACGACCGGCCGCCCGGTCTGCTCGGCGAGGCCGCGCAGCCACAGCTCGTCCAGCGTGCTCGCCAGCGGGGCACCCTGCCCGCCCGCGGTGATGTCGCGGATGCGCAGGTCCGCGATCACCGGGACCCCGGTGCGCTCGGCGATCCAGGCCGGCTGCCCCAGCTGCAGGGTGCCGAGTGCGACGCCGTTTTCGACCCAGTGGAAGACGGTCTGGCCGAGCGAGGAGATGACGTCCACCGGCCCGTGTTCGGCGATCCCGCGCTCGGCGGCTTCGGCGAAGGACTGGCCGACGCGGGTGTCGAGCATGGTCAGCGCGCCGGCACTGCTCGGCCGTGGCGGCAGCGCGTCGAGCAGCGCGGTCCGCAGCCCGGCGGGGTAGGGCACGTCGAGTGTGCCGAGCGGGGTGAGCACCACGGTCTGCTCTTCGGCGTGCAACTCGGCAACGGCGACGTCGATGCCGTCGACCGAGGTCCCGGACTGCAGCCCGAGGACGCGGAAGCGGTGGCTGGTCATCCGGAGTGGTTTAGTCAAGCCGCCCCGGCGACGCAAGCTGCGCCGTGAAGTCTTGGCCGAATCGGAACCCTCCGGGTTATCTCTTGGCGCCAGGTGTGGGGCGTCCGGGCGGCCCGCGGCGCGGATGACAGGATGGTGCCGTGTCGAGCACTTGGTTCTGGATCGTCATCGCCATCGTCGTGGTACTGGTCGCCGTGCTGGTGACGGGCCTGCTCATCGCGCGACGGCGGCGGATCAGCATCGCCGAAGCCCGCGCGGTCGAGGAGAAGCCGAAGGGCGGCGGGTACACCGCTGCCGGCGGGATCACCTTCGCCCCCGGCGGGGAGGCCGAACCGGCGGAGCCGGAGCCGCATCCGGTGGCGGAGCGCCCGGAGGTCGACGGGCAGCCGGGCGTCGGCGACGACGCCGCGGTCCCGCGGGATTCCGACCAGCGTTCGGTACGCGACGTCAAGCTGCCCGAACCGGAGGAGGCGGCCCCGGAGGCGGCCGACCCCGGCACCGTGGAGCCGATCGAGCCGGTGGACACCGATGCTCCGGTCGCCCCGGCCGAAGCCGCCGAGACCGTCGAACCCGTCGACACTGCCGGGGCCCCGGAGCGGGACGAGATCGACCCCGCGACCGGTCGGCTGGAGCGGCTGCGCGGACGGTTGTCGAAGTCGCGCTCGATGTTCGGGCAGAGCCTGCTCGGCCTGCTCGGCGGTGGCGACCTCGACGAGGACTCGTGGCAGGACGTGGAGGACATGCTGCTGGTCGCCGACCTCGGAGCGGCCACCACGACGCAGATCGTGGAACGGCTGCGGGACGAACTCGGCCGCCGCGCGGTGCGCAGTTCCGCCGAGGCCCGCGACGTGCTGCGCGAGGTGCTGACCGCCGAGCTGTCCACCGACGCCCAGCGCTCCGTGCGCGCGCTGCCGCACGAGGTGGACGGGGCGAAGCAGCCCGCGGTCGTCCTCGTCGCCGGGGTGAACGGCACCGGAAAGACGACCACGACCGGCAAACTGGCCAGGGTCCTGGTGGCACAGGGCGGCACGGTGGTGCTCGGTGCGGCGGACACGTTCCGCGCGGCGGCCGCCGACCAGTTGCAGACCTGGGCCGAGCGCGTGGGCGCTTCGGTGGTGCGCGGCAAGGAAGGCGCGGATCCGGCGGCGGTCGCCTTCGACGCGGTGAAGCAGGGCATCACCGAGGGCGTCGACGCGGTCCTGGTGGACACCGCGGGACGGCTGCACACGAAGACCGGCCTGATGGACGAGCTGGGCAAGGTCAAGCGCGTGGTGGAGAAGCAGGCGCGGGTGGACGAGGTGCTGCTCGTGCTCGACGCCACCACCGGGCAGAACGGCCTCGCCCAGGCACGGGTGTTCGCCGAGGTGATCGACGTGACCGGGATCGTGCTGACCAAACTGGACGGCACCGCCAAGGGCGGCATCGTGTTCCAGGTCCAGCGCGAACTCGGCGTGCCGGTGAAGCTGGTCGGGCTCGGCGAGGGCCCGGACGATCTGGCCCCGTTCGAACCCGGCGCGTTCGTGGACGCCTTGCTGGGCTGACCCGAACGGGTGATCACGGGATAATCCACCCATAGTTCCCCTCGGCTTCTGCCAGGTTTGATCACTGATGATGATCAACCGGTAATCGAGGGGTTCGAGGGGATGACTGGTGGTTTCGGCACGGTGCCGGAAGAGCTCACCGATGCGGCGAATCACATCGGGGACGTGGTGGGCCGGGTCGGTGAACTGCCGTGGCCCGGCCCGAGCGGCGACTACGGGCACCCCGGCGTGCAGCAGGGCTGGCGCTCGTTCATCGAGGACACCGAGTCGGTCGTCGACGGGCTGATCGAGCAGGCCAGGGAGCACGGCGAAGCGCTGCGCCGGGCGGCGAGCTGGTACCTGCTCGGCGACGAGCAGGCCGAAGGCGAGATCGGCAAGGCCGGCGCCGGTGTCCTCGACCCGTTGGGCTCCGGTGGTGCAACGAAGATCGGCGCCGGTGTGCTGAACCCGCTGGGGTCCGCCGGCGAGGCGAAGATCGGTGCCGGGCTGAACGGCGTGCCGGGCGGCGGGTTCACCGGCGGTCTCACCCCGGCACAGCTGGACGAACGGCTCGGCAGGCAGGCGGATCCGGACGGCGGGTGGTCCGGCGAGGCGACCGGCCGGATCAGCGGGTCGATCGACGACGGCCCCGCGGGCGTGATGAGTCCGCAGCGGTCCCGGGAGCTGTTTCCCGGGGCGAGTGCCGAAGCAGGCGAACCCGGCGCCGAAGGGCCGGTGTTCTGATGGCGGCCGAGCTGGGGGAGACGCGCAACCCCAAGGATCTCGTCCCCGGCGAACCGCAGCTCATCTCCGGCGATCTCAAGCAGCTCGCCGGCACCATCCAGAAGATGGCAGGCATCGCCGACGAGCTCGCCGGGGTCAACCCCGCGCAGTGGACCGGCGCCGCTGCCGACGAGTTCCGCCAGAAGTTCGGTGCGGAGCCGAAGAAGTGGCTGGACGCCATCGGTTCACTCGGCGAAGGCGCTTCGGCGCTGGCCGACTACGGCGAAGCGCTCACCAAGAGCCAGTCCGACGCGCAACGCGCGATCGAGATGTACACCCAGGGACAGGCCGCGACCCGGGCGGCCACCGCGCAGTGGAACGCACAGCTGGTCCAATCGATCGCCACCGGCGGACCGATGCCGCCGTTCACCGACCCCGGCCGGGCCGCGACACAGCAAGCCGAACAGCTCCTCGCCGGCGCACGCCGCGCCCTCGAAACGACCGGCGACGAGGTCGCGAAGAAGCTGGGCTACCAGAAGGATTCGGGCGGCGGCTTCACGAAGGAGTGGAGCACGGAGTTCACCAAGGGCAAGAGCCGCGAGGTTTCCTGGGGCTCCGGGCAGTCCGACGGGATGCTCACCGACAAGCTGGGCGGCTTGCTCGAGGAGCTCGGCATCGACACCGACGAGAGCACGACGTCCGCTTCCGCCGGGGTCTCCGTGCTCGACGGATCGGTGGACGGCAAGTTCGGCGACGGAACGTTCGGCGGCAGCGGGAAGCTCGACGGCGCGGTGCTCGGCGCCGGTGCGGGGGCGCATGCCGGCGCGAGCAATCTGGGGGTCAACGCGGGTGCGTTCGCGGAGGCCTACGCGGCCAAGGGCAGCGCGGAGGGCGAGCTGCACTACGGTGACCACGTTTCGGTGCAGGGCAGTGCGTCGGGCGAGATCGGTGCCAAGGCGTCCGCGGAGGGCTCGGTCGGCTGGACCGGGGCGCAAGGGAAGGTCGAGGCGTTCGGGGGCGGCCGGGTCCAGGCCGACGTCAGCGGCGAGGTCGCCGGTGTCACCGCCGGTGCGCACGGTGAGGCCTGGGCCGGATTCGGGGCCGAAGCGAGTGGCCAGTTCGGCATGGGCGACGACGGGAAGTTCCACATCGGCGCTTCGCTCGGCGTGGCCGTCGGGATCGGCGGCAAGGCCGGGTTCGACCTCAGCTTCGACCCGGTCGAAGTCGCCGATACCGTGCAGGACGTTGCCGATGACGTGGCCGGCGTGGCTTCCGACGTGGGCAACGGCATAGCCGACGCAGCCGGCGCCGTTGGCGATTTCCTCGGCTTCTGACCTCCGGCAGTGGCAGATTCCGCTTAGACACAGCAGATTCGGAGCAGACACAGTGGCAGGCACTCTTCCCGTCCCGATCGTGTTCGAGTTGCCGGACGGGTGGCGATCGGTTCCCCCCGACGAGGTCGGTACCCCCGAGGCGGCGTTCGTGGCGTTGCACCCCGGGTCGGCGCGTGAAGGATTCACCGCGAACATCGCGATCACCGGTGAGATCCGGCACGACGACGCACCGCTCACCGCGGTCGGCGACGAGGCGGTCGAGAACCTGCGCCGGGCCGGTGCGGAGGGCGTGCAACTCGGTCGTCGCAACGAGGTCGGGTCCGCGCAGAACCCCGGCCTGACCCAGGCCGTGCGGCTGATCGCCGGAATCAACGGCCGCCGGCTGGAACTGGTGCAGTTCCAGGTGTTCATGGTGCTGCGCGATCAGCGGGAGCCGGGGCGGCGGGCGGTACTGCACGTCGTGCTGTCGGCATTGCTGCAGGACCAGTTCGAGCACGTCATCGACGATTTCCAGAAGTTCCTCGGCACGATCAAGCCGGAGCAGGCATGAACGAAACAGCACGGCAGCTGCTGTCGCGCATCGAAGCGATCGACGCCTCCGCCGCGGACAACCGCCTGCGCGCGGAGGCTTATCAGCGCGTGGTGGGCGAGCTGAAGGACGTTTCGGGGCGGGCGACGTCGCCGGACGGCGTGGTCACCGTGATTGCCGGTCCGGGTGGGGTGATTTCGTCGGTCACCTTCACCGAGCGGGCCGGCGAAACCGACCCGTCGGTGCTGTCCGCGGACGTCATGCGGGCGATCGGCCAGGCGCAGGCCGCCGCGGCGCGGACGCAGGCCGACGTCGTGCGGCGGGGCTTGGGCGACACCGAATTGCTCGACCGGGTACTCGACTCCGACGAGCGGTTGTTCGGCGCTGCCCGGCCGGATTCCGTGGCGCCGCCGGCCCCGGTGCCGGCGAGTGCGCAACCGGACGTGGTGGATGAGGAGTACTTCGAGGAATTCGATTTGTTCGACGACGATGATGAGCCCGCGCGGTGAGCGTCGCGCTCATCCTGACCAGCACCATCGGTGGCACGCTGGTGTTTGCCGGTCTGATGGTCTGGTTCTTCATCTGGAACAGTCGTTCCGGCAAGCGCGCCGAGGCGCGTGCGTTGGCCCGGTTGCGGGAGGAAGGGCCCCGGCGGGGCTGGCGGTTCGACGTACGCAACGACGCCTTCTGCGACTATTACAACGAGGCGGTCAACGCGCCTTCGGACTATTGGCGAAGTGATCGCACGATCGTGGACGCGGCGCTCATCCCGCGGGATCCGTTCTACCGGCCGCCCCGGGCGATCAAGGCGCGCAATGTCATTACCGGGATGCACCGGGGCCGTCCGTTCCTCGCTGCGGAATTCTACCGGCGGCACCGGGCGGACAACGGCTGGACGAGAGAGATCTGGGTACGCCTTCCGCGGAATTGCCCGCCGCTGCGGGTACGGGTGGGGGTTCCGCTCGCGAGCCGGATCAATCAGTCGATCGGGCGCGGTGACCTGCAGACCGGCGACCGGGAATTCGACGATCGATTCGAGGTCGCCGCTGCCGACGAGCGGTTCGCCCGTGCGGTGCTGACCCCGCCGGTGACCCATTTCCTGAAGACCGATCCGCGAAAGTTCAAGGGCTTCTTGATCAACGGCCCGAACCTCGATTTCCTGGACCCGTTCTACCGGAACAGCGATCCCGCAAAACCAACGTCTTCATTCGATCACCGTGATCCCGATCTGCTCATTCCCGCACTGGATCTCCGGTGCGATCTGCTCGATCTGATTCCCCGTTCCGTCTTGGCCTGAGGAGGCTTGCTGTGTTCCGTCGTGCGGTGCTGGCTGTGGGTATGGCCGCGGTGGTGCTGGCCGGGTGTTCGGCGCAGGTCGAGGTCAAGCGGCAGGTGGCGAAGGCCGAATTCGAGAAGGGGATTTCCGACGCGCTCGAGCAGTCGATCGGGCAGCGGCCGGATGCGATCGTGTGCCCGGGGCCGATCGATGCCGTGCCGAACAAGCAGATGCGGTGTCAGCTGGTGAGCGGGTCCGTGAAGTTCGGCCTCACAGCCACCATCCGGTCGGTCGACGGCAGCGACGTGCGGTACGGCGTCAAAGTGGACGACAAGCCGCTGTCGTGACGCCGCGAGCGCGGTCAGCTGACCGGCAGCTGCTGCGAAAGCCGGTCCGCGATCTTCTGCACCACCGGCGCGAGGTGCGCGACCGCCTCCGCGGTGAGCCTGCCGGACGGGCCGGACACCGACACCGCGGCCGGTACCGGTGCGCCGGGCACCGCGACCGCGATGCAGCGGACGCCCAGTTCCTGCTCGGCCTCGTCGAGGGCGTAGCCCTGGCCGGTGATCTTCTTCAGCTCGGCTGCCAGCGCGTCCGGATCGGTGAAGGTGTGCTCGGTGTAGGCGGGCATGCCGGTGCGGGCCAGCAGCGCGGCGACGTCGGCGGCGGGAAGCTGCGCCAGCATCGCCTTGCCGACGCCGGTGCCGTGCGGCAGCAGCCGGCGGCCCACCTCGGTGAACATCCGCATCGAATGCTTCGACGGCACCTGCGCCACGTACACCACTTCGTCGCGTTCCAGCACGGCCAGGTTCGCCGTCTCGCCGACCTCCTCGACCAGCTCCGCCAGCAGCGGCCGCGCCCACGACCCGAACTGCATGCTGGCGTTCTCGCCGAGCCGGATCAGCCGGGCGCCCAGTGCGTAGTGCCGGTTGCTGTTCTGCCGGACGTACCCGAGGTCGACCAGTGTGCGGATCAGCCGGTGGATGGTCGGCATCGGCAGCCCGGACAGGGTGGCCAGTTCCGACAGGCTGGCCTCGCCGCCCGTGTCCGCCAGGTGCTCCAGCAGCTCGAACGCACGCTGCAGGGACTGCACGCCGCCGTCCCGTCCGCTCTTCTCCGCCACCGGTGGTCCTCCTCACAGCTGCACTGCCTACGATCGTTTGAGCTTCCGCTATGCAGAAACTATAGTCCGTGATGTAAAAACCGTAGGGACGTTATCCAACGCACGACTCGGGGTGTTTCGCATGTCTGAAGCCCAGGTTCTCGGCGGATCGGTCGAGCGCGGGGACGAGATCCTGACGCCGGAGGCGCTCGCCTTCGTGGCGGGGCTGCACGACGCCTTCGCCGCGCGCCGGGACGAGCTGCTCGCCGCCCGCGGCAAGCGCCGGGAGGAAGCCAGGACCACCGGCAGGCTCGATTTCCTGCCGGAGACCAAGGAGATCCGCGAAGGTGACTGGCAGGTCGCCGAGGCTCCCGCCGCACTGCGCGACCGCCGGACCGAGATCACCGGCCCGACCGATCGCAAGATGACCATCAACGCACTGAACTCCGGTGCCAAGGTGTGGCTCGCCGACTTCGAGGACGCGAACACGCCGCACTGGGCCAACGTCGTCGGCGGCCAGGTCAACCTGCGCGACGCGGTCCGCGGCGCGATCACGCTCGAGCAGAACGGCAAGCACTACGCACTGCGCGACGACGTCGAGCACGCCACCATCGTGGTCCGTCCGCGGGGCTGGCACCTCGACGAGCGCAACCTCGGCTTCGGCGGGCGCAAGGCGGTCGGCGCGCTGGTCGACTTCGGGTTCTACTTCTTCCACAACGTGCGTGCGCTGCTGGCCGCCGACAAGGGTCCGTACTTCTACCTGCCCAAGATGGAGAGCCACCTCGAAGCGCGGCTGTGGAACGACGTGTTCAGCCACGCGGAGAAGGAGCTCGGCATCGAGCACGGCACCATCCGCGCCACCGTGCTGATCGAGACCATCCCGGCGGCGTTCGAGATGGAGGAGATCCTCTACGAACTGCGCGAGCACGCGTCGGGCCTCAACGCGGGCCGCTGGGACTACCTGTTCAGCGTGATCAAGTACTTCCGCGACGCAGGTGAGAAGTTCGTGCTGCCGGACCGCAACTCGGTCACCATGACCGCGCCGTTCATGCGGGCCTACACCGAACTGCTGGTGCGCACCTGCCACAAACGCGGCGCGTTCGCGATCGGCGGGATGGCCGCGTTCATCCCGAGCAAGGACCCGGAGACGAACAAGGGCGCCTTCGACAAGGTGCATGCGGACAAGTCGCGCGAGGCGACCGACGGCTTCGACGGATCCTGGGTCGCGCACCCGGGCATGGTCGAGCTGTGCAAGGAAGAGTTCGACAAGGTGCTCGGTGACCAGCCGAACCAGCTGGAGCGCACCCGCGACGAGGTGAGCGTGACCGCCGACCAGCTGCTCGACGTCGCGTCGACGCCCGGCAGCGCCACCGCCGCCGGGCTGCGGGCCGCCGTCGACGTCGGTGTCCGCTACATCGCCTCCTGGCTGGGCGGCAACGGTGCGGCGGCCATCCACAACCTGATGGAAGACGCCGCCACGGCGGAGATCTCGCGGTCGCAGGTGTGGCAGTGGGTGAAGAACGGCACGCAGCTGGACAACGGCGAGAAGGTCACCGCGGAGCTGGTGCGCGGGGTCGTCGCCGAGGTGCGCGGTGAGCTGTCCGCGGAGGTTCCCGAAGAGCTGCTGAAGCCGGCCGTCGAGCTGTTCGAGCAGGTCGCGCTTGCCGACGAGTTCCCGGACTTCCTGACCCTGCCTGCCTACGAGCACATCCAGTAATGGCAGGACGGCTCACCGAGGACGTCTACACCGCAGCCGACGCGCGCCTGGCCGAGGCCGACGCGCGCGTCGCGGCCCGCTACCCCGGTGAGCCGCCGGGGCGCCGGCCCGTGCACACGGTGTACGTGCCGGCGTCGCAGTACCGCACGCGCCTGGTCGCCGACTGGGGCAAGCAGGCGATGCGGGTGTTCGTGGAGCACGAGGACCTGCTGAACCTCGATCCGGATGTGGCCGAGCGCGTGCGTGCGAAGCTGCTCACCGAACCGATCGAAGATCTGCGGATCGATTTCGAGGACGGTTACGGCCGTCCGGATGACGACGTCGAGGACGCCGCCGCGCTGGCCGCCGGGCGCACGCTCGCGACCACCGGCGGCACTCCGTTCGTCGGCATCCGTTTCAAGAGCTTCGAGGCCGCGACGCGGCGCCGGGGCATCCGCACCCTCGACCTGTTCCTGTCCGGCCTGCTGGAGGCGGGGCCGCTGCCCGCCGGGTTCGTGGTGACGCTGCCGAAGGTCACCGCGGTGGAGCAGGTCGAGGCGGCCGCGGACGTGCTCGCCGGGCTGGAATCGGCGTACGGACTGACCGAGGGCGCGCTGCGGTTCGAGGTGCAGATCGAGACCGCGCAGTCGATCCTCGCCACGGACGGCACGGTTTCGGTGGCGCGGATCATCCAGGCCGCGGCCGGACGCTGTTCCGGACTGCACTACGGCACCTACGACTACAGCGCCGGCCTCGGCATCAGCGCGGCGCACCAGAGCATGGCGCATCCGGCTGCCGACTTCGCGAAGCAGTTCATGCAGGTCGCGGCGGCAGGCACCGGGGTGCGGCTGTCCGACGGTTCGACCAACCGGCTGCCGGTGGGCGAGGATCTGGCCGGCGCGTGGGCGGAGCACCTGCGGCTGGTGCGCCGTTCCCTGGAGAACGGCTTCTACCAGGGCTGGGACCTGCACCCGCACCAGCTGCCGACCCGGTTCGCCGCGACCTACGCCTTCTACCGCGAAGGGCTGCCGTCCGCGGCCCAGCGGCTGCGGGACTACGCGTCCCGGACCGCGGGCGGGGTGCTGGACGAACCGGCCACGGCCGAGGCACTCGCCCGGTACCTCCTCGGCGGTTTCCACTGCGGCGCGCTCGCGGAGCGGGAGTTGCCGTTCGAGGTGGCAACCCTGGATGCCTACGCCCGCCGTGCGGTACGCGGGTAGACTTCCGGCCGGTCTTTCAGGGGCGGAAGGAAACGCAACACGATGGTTGAGGAAACCGGATCGGTCGAGACTCTCGAGTTCCAGTCCGAGGCACGCCAGCTGCTGCAGCTGATGATCCATTCGATCTACTCGAACAAGGACATCTTCCTGCGCGAGCTGGTGTCCAATGCCTCCGACGCACTCGACAAGCTGCGGCTGGAGGCATTCCGCGACAAGGAACTACAGGCGGACACCGACGATCTGCACGTCGAGATCCAGCTGGACGAACAGGCGCGCACGGTCACCGTGCGCGACAACGGCATCGGCATGAGCCGGGACGACGTGGTGGCACTGATCGGCACCATCGCCAAATCCGGCACCGCGGAGTTCCTGCGCAAGCTCAAGGAGTCGAAGGAAGAGTCGAAGGGCACCGTCGGCCAGGATCTGATCGGCCAGTTCGGCGTCGGGTTCTACTCCAGCTTCATGGTCGCGGACAAGGTCACCCTGGTGAGCAGGCGCGCGGGCACCGACGAAGGCGTGCGCTGGGAGTCCTCCGGTGAGGGCACCTACACCATCGAGCCGGTGGCCGACGCGCCGCAGGGCACCGCCGTCACGCTGCACCTCAAGCCCGCCGACGACGAGGACCACCTCTACGACTACACGTCGCCGTGGAAGGTCCGCGAGATCGTCAAGCGCTACTCCGACTTCATCACCTGGCCGGTCCGGATGGCCAAGACCGGCTCGGGCGACTCGGCCGACGCGGATGCGGAAGGCGCCGAGGCGGCCGCCACCGAACTCGAGACCGTCAACTCGATGAAGGCGCTCTGGGCGCGGTCGAAGGACGAGGTCTCCGACGAGGAGTACCACGAGTTCTACAAGCACATCAGCCACGACTGGAGCGATCCGCTGGAGACCGTGCGGATGCAGGCCGAGGGTACCTTCGAGTACCAGGCGCTGCTGTTCCTGCCGTCGCGGGCGCCGGTGGACCTGTTCATGCGGGACGCGAAGCGCGGCGTGCAGCTCTACGTCAAGCGCGTGTTCATCATGGACGACTGCGAAGCGCTGATGCCGAACTACCTGCGCTTCGTCAAGGGTGTCGTGGACGCGCAGGACCTTTCGCTGAACGTCTCGCGCGAGATCCTGCAGCAGGACCGCCAGATCCGCGCCATCCGGCGGCGGCTGGAGAAGAAGATCCTCTCCACGCTGAAGACGATGATGACCGAGGACGCGGAGAAGTACGAGACGTTCTGGCGCGAGTTCGGCCGTGCGGTCAAGGAAGGGCTGCTCGACGATCCGGAGAACCGCGAGCAGATCCTGGAGATCTCGTCGTTCGCCTCGACGAACCACGCGACCAAGGAGACCTCGCTGCGCGACTACCTCTCGCGGATGAAGGACGGCCAGGAGCACATCTACTACGCGACCGGTGAATCGCGCACCACGATCGAGAACTCGCCGCATCTGGAGGCGTTCGCCGCCAAGGGCTACGAGGTGCTGATCCTCACCGACCCGGTCGACGAGATGTGGGTCGATGCGGTCACCGGCTTCGACGGCAAGAGCTTCCAGTCGGTGGCCAAGGGCGAGGTCGACCTCGGCGACGACAAGACCTCCGACGAGCAGAAGGCGGAGTACGCCGACCTGCTGAAGTGGATGTCGGCGACGCTGTCGGAGACGGTCAAGGAGGTCCGCCTGTCGTCGCGGCTGACCACCTCGCCCTCCTGCGTGGTCGGCGACGCCGGCGACCTCACGCCGACGCTGGAGAAGATGTACCGCGCGATGGGCCAGGAACTCCCGCCGGTGAAGCGGATCCTGGAGCTGAACCCGGAACACCCGCTGGTGGCAGGTCTGCGCAAGGCGTACGCGGAGAACCCGGCCGAGGGCGCGCTGGCGGAGACGGCGGAACTGCTGCACGGTATGGCACTGCTGGCCGAGGGCGGCGAGCTGAGCGAGCCGAGCCGGTTCCTCAACCTGGTGGCCGACCGCGCGGCGAAGGCGCTCTGAGATCCCCTCCGGTGGTGGCGCGGTCGTCACCACCGGAGGGTCGGCGCAGGCCGGGGAGTCCGACCCGGGCGAAGACCGGATGCGTTCCGGTGGCAGCCGCCGCATGCTCCGGGTACCCGGGACGGGCAGGGAGATGGCGCTCGGCGAGGGACAGGCCGGGATCGGCGATGCGATCCGCCGCTGCGCCGGCCTTGTCCGCGTAATCCGCCCGCTGCTGCCGGACGCGGCGGTGGTTTTCACTCGCCGTCCTCTGCTCGGTCCGCTATTGCGCGGTCAACGCGAGGTAGACCTCGACCTGGGTGGTGAACTCGCCCAGGTCGGCGCCGAGCAGTTCGGCGGCTCGGCCGATCCGGTAGCGCAGCGTGTTCACGTGGATGTGCAGTGCTTTCGCGGCACGGGTCGGCGAGCCGGAGCACTCCAGGAACACCCGCACGGTCCGCACGAGGTCCGAATGCTGCTCGGCGTCGTAGTCCAGCAGCGGGCCGAGCAACCGGCGCCGTAACGCGCCCCGCAGTTCCGCGGACGCGCCGGCCAGCAGCAGCTGGTGCACACCCACCTCGTCGGCGGGGACCACGACGGCGGGGCCGGGCCGTGCGGCGGCGAGGGTCAGCGCGTGCCGGGCGACTTCCAGTGCGCCGTCCGCTTCGGCGGCGGGCATCGCGTCGGCGAAGCCCGCCACGACGCGCGAAGCACGCAGCAAAGGTTCCACTGTGGACAGTGCGGCGGCCGCGGCGGCCGCCCAGCCGTCGGGCCAGACCGGGCCGGGGACCAGTGCGAAGGCCTCGCTCGCGTCCGTCCTGGCGAAGGCGAACGGGCCGGGGGCGAGCAGCTCGGACAGAACATCGGCGGCCTCGTCCGAGCCTTCGGTGCGCAGGGCGATCGCGCGGACCGGACCTTCGGTGACGGCGGCCGGTTCGTGCCTCGTGCGGGCTCGGGCGAGGCCGATCAACCCGGCCAGTTCTTCGGCAAGCTCGGCGTGCGCACCGCTCAGCGGGCCCGCCACGGCGAGCAGCCACGGCACCGCGTGTCTGCCTTCGACCGGGAGCACGCTGAGCCCGCCGGCCGCGGTGGGCCGGCCGTGCGCGGTGGCGAAACGGCGGGCCGGTTCGGCCGGGTCGATCGGCAGCGGGGCGGTCCCGGCGACCACCCTGGGCACCGCGGAGAGCACCCAGCATGCGGTGCCCAGTTCCGCGGCGGCGCGATCGAGCAGGCCGGGCACCGGCGTGCCTTCGGCAGCGGCGGTGAGCAAGCGTTTGCGTGCCCCGTCCGCAGCGGTGGCGAGGGCGAGCACCACCCGTTCGGTGACGACCGCGAACGACAGGTCCGGCGGCACTTCCAGCAGCGGGACCCGGTGCCTGCCGCAGGCGGCGACGAGATCGTCCGGGATACCGCCCGAATCCGCGCCGGAGGCGGCCAGCGCGGCGGCCCCGGCTTCGGCGAGTGCGGCCACGAACGGCTCCGCGTCCCCCGGCTCCCGCCACCACAGCAGTCCGGACAGCACCAGCTCACCCGCGCTCAGGTAGCGGCCGGGGTCGGGCAGCTCGGTCACGTAGAGCCGGGTCACCGGCCGGTCGAGCAGCTCTTCCCCGGTGCTCGGGTGCCGCCGCAGGCCGGGCAGGCCCAGCAGAGTTCGCACGGTCGTCATCAGGCTTGTAGGAAAGCACAAACGGGTGGTCTCGCGCTGCGCCCGCTTTCATGGCGCGCCGCCGTTGCCGAGTGCCGCGCGTTCGGCGTGTACTGGGTTCTCCCCCCGAGAGGAGGAGCCCGCACGTGGAGTTCCTGCGTCCCGATTCGCTCGCCGGAGCACTCGGCGAGCTGGCCGCCCACCCGGCGGCGGTGCCGATCGCCGGGGGCACGGACGTGATGGTCGAGCTGAACTTCGACCATCGACGGCCCGGTGAGCTGCTCGACCTGACCAGGGTGCCGGAGCTGGCGGAGTGGTCCATTTCCGGCGGCGAGGTCCGGCTCGGCGCGGCAGTGCCCTACGCACGGGTCATCACCGAGCTGGGGGACCGGCTGCCGGGGCTGGCGATGGCTTCGCGCACGGTCGGTTCGCCGCAGATCCGCAACCGGGGCACGGTCGGCGGGAACCTGGGTGCCGCCTCGCCGGCCGGGGACATGCATCCGGTGCTGCTGGCACTCGGCGGCCGGGTGGAGGTGGCCTCGACGCGGGGCACCCGGGTCGTTCCGGCGGAGGAGTTCTACCTCGGGGTGAAGCGGAACGCGTTGGAGCCGGGGGAATTGATCACCGCGGTGTACCTGCCCGCGGACGCCGGACCGCAGCAGTTCAGCAAGGTCGGTACGCGTAATGCGATGGTGATCGCCGTGTGCTCCTTCGCCTTGGTGCTGAGCCCTGAGCACCGGACGGTGCGTGCCGCGCTCGGTTCGGCTGCTCCGACGCCGCGGCGGGCGGTGGCGGCGGAGGAGTTCGTGTCGGGGGAGTTGTCGTGGGATCGGCCGGTTGCGTTGGCTGATTCGGTGCGGTGGCGGTTTGGTGAGCTGGTGGC